>NZ_JBITMD010000091.1:0-1025 GCF_044465905.1 Nonomuraea sp. NPDC049480 | reverse complement strand
TGAGGTGCCCTAGATCTTCCGGACAGCTCCCCAACTAGGGTTGGGGTGACCGGAAGGAAGCAGTAGTTGGCACGACGTAAGGGCCCTTACTCGCAGGCGTTCAAGGATGAGGCCGTCCGCATGGTGCTGGATGGGGATCGTCCGGTGTCGCATGTCGCCCGGGAGTTGGACATCCACGACACCACCCTGCATAACTGGGTGAAGGCTTCGCGGCGGGAGCACGGAGGCGTGGCGCCGGCCGCTCCGGGGAAGAGCGGGGAAAAGAGCGAGCGGGAACTCGAACTGGAGCGTGAGAACCGCAAGCTCCGCGAGGAAGTCGCATTCCTGAAAAAAGCCGCCGCCTTCTTCGCGGCCGAGAATCGATAACGGCCAAGTACGAGCTGATCGACGCGGAGAAGGCTGACTACAAGATTGTCGACATGTGCCGCTGGTTGCAGGTGTCGCGGTCGGGGTTTTATGAGTGGCGCAGTCGCCCGATGTCGGCGACCGCTGAACGCCGTGAACGGTTAAAGGCACTGATTGCTGTTGTTTTCGACGACAGCCATGAGACTTACGGGCATCGGCGGGTGCACGCGGCATTGCTGCGCCGGGGTGAAGAGGTGAGCGTGGAGACGGTCCGGCTGCTGATGCGCGAGCTGGGCCTGGTCGCCTGCCAGCCGGCGCCGTGGCGGCCGGTCACCACCGACGCCGATGAGCACCATCGGATCCCTGACCTGGTGCGGCGGGACTTCGCCGCCGAGGCGCCGGGGACGAAGTTCGTCGGCGATATCACCTACATCCCGACCTGGGAAGGGTTTCTCTATTTGGCGACGGTCATCGACTGCTTCAGCAAGAAGGTGGTCGGCTGGGCGATGGGCGATCATTACAAGACGTCGCTGATCGAGGCGGCGATGGACATGGCCGCGGTCAACGTTCGCATCGCTGATGAAGCTATTTTCCATTCCGATCGTGGGTCGAACTACACGTCGGGAGTCTTTGGTGAGAAGCTGAAGCGGATGGGTATGCGGCAGTCTGTGGGCCGGACC
>NZ_JBITMD010000090.1:0-1148 GCF_044465905.1 Nonomuraea sp. NPDC049480 | reverse complement strand
ACACCCTCACCCCAGCCGGTGCCATTAGCCGACGCCGAGAACGCCTTGCACCGCCCATCCGCCGACAACCCGCGCTGCCGCGAGAACTCGATGAACATGCCGGGCGTCGACATGACCGTCACGCCACCGGCCAGCGCCAGATCACACTCACCCGACCGCAGCGCCTGCGCCGCCCAGTGCAGCGCCACCAGCGACGACGAGCACGCCGTGTCCACCGTCACCGCTGGGCCTTCCAGCCCCAGCGTGTAGGAGACCCGGCCGGAGACCAAGCTGCCACCACTCGTCGAGGCGGGGGTGCCCAGCCCGTAGTCGTGATACATCACGCCCGCGAAGACACCCGTCCGGCTGCCCCGCAACCCGTCAGGATCGATCCCGGCCCGCTCGATCGCCTCCCACGACGCCTCCAGCAGCAACCGCTGCTGCGGATCCATCGCCAGCGCCTCACGCGGCGAGATCCCGAAGAACTGGGGATCGAATTCGGCGGCGTCGTACAGGAACCCGCCCTGGCGCGTGTAGGTCTTCCCAGGTGTGCCGGGCTCCGGTCCGTACACCCCTTCCACGTCCCAGCCACGATCGGCCGGGAAGTCCCCGATCGCGTCCCTCGCCTGCGCCACCAGCTCCCACAGATCCTCGGGGGACTCCACGCCACCTGGGTAGCGGCAGGCCATGCCCACGATCGCGATCGGCTCGTCGACGGCGGCGGTCACGGTGGCCACGGCCTTTGAGCTTTGCCCGCCGACCAGCTCATTCGCCAGGAACTCCGCCACCGCCTCAGCCGTCGGGTAGTCGAAGATGAGCGTGGCCGGGAGCCGCAGCCCCGTGGCCGCGTTGAGCTGATTGCGGAACTCGACCGCCGTCAGCGAGTCGAAGCCGAGGTCCTGGAACTGGCGTTGAGAATCGATCGCCGAGCCGTCGGCGAACCCCAGCACCGTGGCCGCGCTGCCACGGACCAGATCAGAAAGCATCGACTGGCGGCCGGCGGAGTCCAGTGCGGCCAGGCGCTGAGCGAAGCCGTTGGCCGTGCTGGCGCGGCGGACCTTGGTCCTAGTCTGTGCGAATCGTGCGGGGATCAGCACGGCCCGGCCGGACGATACGGCGGTGTCGAACAGGGCCAGCCCGTCCTCGACGGACAACGGCTGAACGCCCGC
>NZ_JBITMD010000089.1:0-1182 GCF_044465905.1 Nonomuraea sp. NPDC049480 | reverse complement strand
GGCTCGGCTGCCGGAGGGGGTGGCGGGCATGGCCCGGCTTCACGCGATGCTTGCTGAGCACCTCGGCGCCGCGGTCGAGGACGAGCAGGCCGCGGGCCAGGTGCTGATCGGCATCGAGACCGACCGTGGCCCCTGGGTGCAGGCGCTGGTGGCGGCTGGGTACCGGGTGTTCGCGGTCAACCCGCTGCAGGCTTCGGAATATCGTCGGCGGCATAAGGTGTCGGGTGCCAAGAGCGACGCCGGCGATGCCCACGTGCTGGCCGACATGGTGCGTACCGACTCCCACCAGTTGCGTACGGTGGCCGGCGACAGCGACCAGGCTCAGGCGGTCAAGGTGGTCACCCGCGCGCATAAGACGCTGATCTGGGAGCGCACCCGGCAGACCCAGCGGCTGCGGCACGCGCTGCGCGACTACTTCCCCGCCGCCCTGATTGCCTTCGACGACCTGGATGCCCCCGAGGTGCTGGAGCTGCTGGCCAAGGCGGCCGACCCGACCGCTGCGGCGAAGCTGACCATCAGCCAGATCAGCGCAGCGCTCAAGCGAGCCGGCCGCCGTGGCGACCTGGCCGCCAGGGCCGCACCGATCCAGGCCGCGCTGCGCACCGAACACCTGGGCCAACCGGAGGCGGTCACCGCCGCCCACGCAGCTTCCGTGCGGGCCCTGATCGCCGTCCTGATCACCCTGAACGAGCAGGTCGCCGCCCTGCACAGGGAGGTTGAGACGCATTTTGGGCAGCACCCGGCCGCTGAGATCATCACCTCCCAGCCCGGGCTGGGTCAGATCCTCGGCGCCCGGGTGCTCGCAGAGTTCGGCGACGACCCCAAGCGGTACAGCAATGCCAAGGCCCGTAAGAACTACGCCGGCACCAGCCCGATCACCCGGGCCTCGGGCAAGAAGAAGGTCGTCGCCGCTCGGTTCGTGCACAACGACCGGCTCATCGACGCCCTGATGACCCAGGCCGCCCGAGCCATCAGCGTCTCGCCCGGCGCCCGCGCTTATTACGACAAACAGCGTGCCCGCGACGCTGACTACAACGCCGCCCTGCGCCAGGTGGCCAACCGGCTTGTGGGCATCCTGCACGGCTGCCTCAAGACCGGAACGCACTACGACGAAGCAACCGCTTGGTCTCATCACGCCGAGTCGCTTGCTGCTTGACATCTAAGCTCCTGGGATGTCTTTCG
>NZ_JBITMD010000088.1:0-1210 GCF_044465905.1 Nonomuraea sp. NPDC049480 | reverse complement strand
CAGGAACTGCAACGCGGGCTGCTCCCGCGTGAGCTGCCCAGCCTGCCCGCGGTCACCGCCGCGGCCCGCTACCTGCCCGCCGGCAAGGACATGGAGGTGGGCGGCGACTGGTACGACGTCATCCCGCTGTCGGCCGACCGAGTCGCCATCGTCATCGGCGACGTCATGGGACACGGCGTGGCCGAGGCCGCCACCATGGGCCGCCTACGCACCGCGGTCCGCACCCTGGCCGACCTGGAACTGCCCCCCGACGAGCTGCTCACCCACCTCAACGACGTGGTCAGCGGCCTCGGCGACGACTTCTACGCCACCTGCCTGTACCTGGTCTACGACCCCACCACCCGCTCCTGCACCCTGACCCGCGCCGGCCACCCGCCGCCCGCCGTCGTCCACCCCGACGGCACCGTCCACTTCCCCGACGCCGACCCGAACTCACCCCTGGGCGCCGCCACCCCGCCCTTCGACGTCGTGGACATGGAACTGCCCGATGGCAGCCTGCTGGTCCTGTACACCGACGGCCTGGTCGAATCCTCCACCCTCGACATCGACCGGGGCATGGCCAACCTGGCCAAGGTGCTCAGCGGCACCAGCTCCGGCGCCCTGCCCGGAACGCCGTGCCCGCACCAGGATCACACCACCACGCCGGACACCACGGGGGTCCACTGCGCCGAGTGCCTGGAAGCCCTGTGCGACAGTCTCATCGCCACCCTGCTGCCCGCCAGGAACAGGAAGGGCACGGCCGACGACGCCGCCCTGCTGGTCGTGCGCACCCACGCGCTGCCGCGCGGGGACGTGGCCTGCTGGCCGCTGCCCGAGCACCCCAAAGCCGCCGGCGAGGCCCGCGAACACGTCCGGACCCAGCTGCACACCTGGGACCTGGACGACCTGTCGATGACCACCGAGCTGCTGGCCAGCGAGCTGGTCGGCAACGTCGTGCGCCACGCCAAGGGCCCCATCCACCTGCGCCTGCTCCGGAGCAACGTGCTGACCTGCGAGGTCTCCGACGGCAGCCTCACCACGCCCCGCATCCGCCGCGCCGCCGACACCGACGAGGGAGGACGCGGGCTCCAGCTGGTCTCGGCGATCTCGCACCGCTGGGGCACCCGCTACACCGGCACGGGCAAATGCATCTGGACCGAACAACCTCTGAAGCCCGCGGCGTCCGCCCTGCTCACCGAGCCCAGCGGCCTGGACCTGTACGACCTGCTGG
>NZ_JBITMD010000087.1:0-1323 GCF_044465905.1 Nonomuraea sp. NPDC049480 | reverse complement strand
GCCGCACCTCGTGCGCGGCGACCAGATGCCGGGCCACCAGCGCACCCAGCCCACCGGTGCCACCGGTGACCAGCACCGCGCCCTCCGGCCCGAACACCGGCCCTCGATCCGAGAGGTCCGCAGCGGGAGCCAGCCGTGGCGCGCGCACCTCGCCGTCGCGAACCGCCACCTGAGGCTCGCCACTGACCAGCGCCTGCTCGATCAGCCCTTGCGGCACATCCTCGTCCAGGTCCAGCAGCACCAACCGGTCCGGCTGCTCAGACTGCGCGGCCCGGACCAGGCCCCAGATCGCCGCCTGCGCCGGATCCGGGACATCACCCGGACCTGCCGCCACCGCGCCGCGCGTGACGATGACCAGCCGCGAGTCGACCCGCTCCTCGGCCAGCCAGTCCTGGATCAGTGCCAGCGTCGCATGCAGATCCTGACCCCGGACCAGGACCGCCTCGGGCAGATCCACAAAGTCGATCGACACCAGATCCAAGTGAGTCAGTTCGACCCACTGGCACGTCTCGTTCCCTGAAACGGCTGGGACGGCGGACCAGTCGAGCTGGTGCAGCAAGCCCTGACGCTCCGAGGCGGCCAGCTCGGCGGTGGACACGGGCCGCAGGGTGAGCGCCTCCACCTCGGCCACCGGCGCGCCACTCTCATCGGCTATGGCGAGCGTGATGTCGTTGCCATTGGCGGTGACCTTGACGCGGAGCCCGGTCGCGCCCGCCGCATGCAGCGACACCCCGCTCCATGCGAACGGCAGATACGGCCGCCCAGGCTCCGATCGCGGCAACAGCTCGCCCAACGCGATGGCGTGCAGCGAGGCATCCAGCAAGGCCGGGTGCAGCCCGAACCGGGCCGCTTCAGCGTGCTCTGGCAACGTGATCTCGGCGAACACCGCGCCACCCTGCTGCCAAGCCCTGCTCACGCCCTGGAACAGCGGCCCATACTCCAGACCCGACGCGGCCAGCTCGTCATAAAGCGCATCCACCTCGACCGGCTCAGCACCGACCGGCGGCCACTGGGTCAGGTCAACCAGCGGCTGCGCGTTCTCCTCGGTGAGCAGGCCCTCGGCGTGCCGCACCCACGGCTCGGCCGTCCCCGGACGCGAATGGATGCCCACCGACCGGCCACCGCTCTCATCGGCCGGACCGGCAACCAGCTGGATGTGCACCCCGCCTTCGGCCGGCACCAGCAACGGCGCCGCAATGGTCAGCTCCCGCAAATGCCCGCAACCCAGCTCATCGCCGGCCCGCACCGCCAGCTCCACCAACGCCGCACCCGGCACCACCACCCGGCCATTGACCGCATGATCAGCCAGCCACGGATGCGTGG
>NZ_JBITMD010000086.1:0-1326 GCF_044465905.1 Nonomuraea sp. NPDC049480 | reverse complement strand
CGGCTTGATGACGGCGGCGCCATTGTGACCAGTGCAGAACCTGCCGGGTGGTGCAGCAGCGGGTCAGGATGAGGACAGCCAGCAGGCGGCGGATCTCGGGCATGGTCAGCGCGATGTGTTTCTCGTCGCAGGGCCGTTGGGCGGCGGCGATGGTGGCCAGGAAGGCCAGGGCGAGCATGGCCAGGGTGATGTGCCGGTGCCAGGCCCGCCAGCCGCGCACCTGGTAGTGGTCCAGCCCGACCTGGCCCTTGGCTGCTTGGAAGGACTCCTCCACAGCCCACCTGGTGCCCGCGATCTTCACCAGGGCCATCAGCGGCCTGGGCGTGGGCGCGTAGCAGCGGTAGAAGGCCAGCTCGCCGGTGGTCAGGTTGCGGCGGATCAGCAGCCACCGATATCCGTCGGCCTTGCCCTGTGGGCCGGTTTCGTCGATACGCGCCCAGGCCCAGGCGTACCAGCGCGGGCCCTTGGCGCCCTGGCCGGCGCGGTAGCGGTGCCAGTGCCGATCGGCCAGGCCGGCGGCGATGTCGGCCACGCTGCGGTCGGTCCCGTCCAGGTGCACCCGCCGGTTGCCCGCGATCGCCAGCACGTAGCCGACCCCGCGTTGTTCCAGCAGGCCGCGCAGGCGCGGGTCTTGGCCGTAGACCTCATCACCGCTCACCCACCGCGCCGGCAGCCCGGCATCCAGCGCAGCGGCGATCATCTCGGCTGCCAGGACGGGCTTGGTGGCGAAGGCGGCGTGCTCGGGCACCCCGGCCTTGGCGCACCGCCCGGGGTCGGCCAGCCAGGAGTGTTCGGGCAGGTAGAGCCGCCGGTCCACCAGCGCGCGTCCCCGCGCTGTGGTGTAGGCGAGGAACACGCCGACCTGGCTGTTTTCGATCCGCCCTGCGGTGCCGGTGTATTGCCGCTGCACTCCGGCCGAGCCGGCGCCCTTTTTCAGGAAGCCGGTCTCATCCACGATCAGCACCCCGTCGGGGCCGAACTGCTCGATGACGTAGTCGCGCAGGTCGTCGCGTACGGCGTCGGCGTCCCAGCATGCCGTGCGCAGCAGGCGTTGCATCGCCTGCGGGCCACTCAGCCCGGCGTGCTCGGCCAGATTCCAGCAGTTCTTGCGTTCGAGGTCGGACAGCAGCCCTCGGACGTAGGCGGTGGCGGTGCGACGTGGCTCGACGCGGCCAAAGCGCCCGGCGATCCGGCCCATCAGGTCGTTGAAGGTGACCATCCAGCCGTCAGGGTCTAAAGTGTCGGCCACGGCCATCACGCGATCTTGGGATGTCTTCACAAACTCCGAATGATCACGTGGTGGCCGTCTTCATGCCACCTCAACGC
>NZ_JBITMD010000085.1:0-1395 GCF_044465905.1 Nonomuraea sp. NPDC049480 | reverse complement strand
GGGTCTGTCCAGTGATCGGTGTATCTCAATCTTGACTGGGTCTATCGGGTGGCCGGGGTCAGGCGGCCTTCGAAGGTGATGGCGAAGGCGTTCAGAGCGGCCTTCCAGCGGGTGATCCAGCGTTTGCGGCCCTTGCCGGTCGGATCCAGGCTCATGATCGCCATGTAGACGCACTTGAGCGCGGCCTGCTCGTTCGGGAAGTGGCCGCGGGCCTTGACCGCCCGCCGGATGCGCGCGTTGACCGACTCGATGGCGTTGGTGGAGCAGATCACCCGGCGGATCTCGGTGTCGAAGTTGAGGAAGGGCACGAACTCGGCCCAGGCGTCCTCCCACAGCTTCACGATCGCCGGATACTTCCCGCCCCACGTCTCGGCGAACTCGTAGAACCGTTCGAGCGCGGCCGCCTCGGTCGGGGCGGTGTAGACCGGCTTGAGCGCCTTGGCGATGGCGTCCCAGTGCTGGCGGGCGGCATACCGGAACGAGGCGCGCAGCAGGTGAACGACGCAGGTTTGGACGACGGCCTGGGGCCAGACCTGCTCGATGGCCTGCGGTAGCCCTTTCAGCCCGTCGCAGACCACCATCAGCGCATCGGCGACGCCGCGGTTCTTGATCTCGGTCAGCACGTGCAGCCAGAACTTGGCGCCCTCACCGCCGTCGCCGGCCCACAGCCCGAGGATGTCGCGCTCACCGTCGACGGTGACCGCCATCGCCACGTAGATCGGCCGGTTGGCCACCTGGCCCTCGCGCAGCTTCACGTGGATGGCGTCAATGAAGATCACCGGGTAGACGGCGTCGAGCGGCCGGTTCTGCCATTCGGCCATCCCGTCCAGCACCTTGTCGGTGATGGTGGAGATGGTCTGCTTGGAGACTTCGGCCCCGTAGACCTCGGCCAGGTGCGCGGAGATCTCGCCGGTGGTCAGGCCCTTGGCGGCCAGCGAGATGACCATCTCATCGACGCCGGACAGGCGGCGTTGCCGCTTGCGCACGATCTTCGGCTCGAAGCTGCCGTCCCGATCGCGTGGCACGGTGATCTCCACAGGCCCAACGTCGGTGATGACAGTCTTGGACCGGCTGCCGTTGCGGCTGTTGCCGCTGTCGTTGCCGGAGCGTTCGTGCTTGTCGTAGCCGAGATGGTCGGTGATCTCACCCTCCAGGGCGGACTCCAGCACCAGCTTGGTCAACCGGCCCAGCAGCCCATTCTCACCGACCAGCTCCACCCCTTCGACTCGCGCCTGGTCGACCAGCCTGGCCACCAGCTCCCGATCCGTCGAGTGGTCCGACTTCTTACGCGCCACCGCGGCGTCCTCCAGGTCGATCTCCGTCGATGCCTGGATCACAGTACTCATCAGGTGCGTTCTCCTTGATCAGGAGTTACACCGAAGACCGTACAGTCCC
>NZ_JBITMD010000084.1:0-1519 GCF_044465905.1 Nonomuraea sp. NPDC049480 | reverse complement strand
CCCCGCCGCAGGACGCGGCGAAATACGAGGGGGACCAGAAATGGCCGCCCCACAGATACCGGCGGATGTGGACCGGAAACTCCTTGCGCAGCAGCCGCGCCGAGACGCCCTTGAGAGAGTTGACCAGAGTCGAGAGCGCCACCTTGGGCGGATAGTGCACAAGCAGGTGGATATGGTCGTGCTCGCCGTTGAACTCCACCAGCGTGGCACCGAAACTGTCGCACACTTCGATCATGATGTCTTCGCAGCGGCGCAGGATCTCGTCGGTGAACACCTTGCCCCGGTACCTGGGCGTGAAGACCAAATGCGCATGCAGGCTGTGAACCACGCTACGGCCCTGCCGGATATCGGGGTTGGGTTCCCAACGCGGTGACATGGACCTAATGATAATGTGTTCGATTGTGAAACTGGTGGTGCAGGTGAAGCTCCTGCCGACACCGCAGCAGGCGGCGGCGCTGGAAGCCACCCTGGACGCCGCCAACCGAGCGGCGAATCTGGTCGCGGCACTGGCGTTCCAGCAACGCTGTTTCCGCAACTTCGACCTGCGCAAGCACACCTACGACCAGATCAAGGCCGAGTTCGGGCTGGCCGCCCAGGCCGCCCAGCATGTGATCAAGAAGGTGTGCGACGCCTATCGCACCCTGCACGCCAACCTGGCCGCCGGGAACCTGGGCAAGCCCGGATCGCCGCGTCGGGTCAAAATCGAAGCCCAGCCGATCTCCTTCCGATCGCCGGCGGCCCAGCCGTATGACGACCGGTGCCTGTCCTGGCAGCATGATGCACGGACGGTGTCGATCTGGACGACCGCCGGGCGGCTGAAAGGGGTGGCCTTCACCGGCTCGGAGCAGCACCTGGCGCTGCCGGCCGCCCATCGACGCGGTGAGTCGGATCTGATCTGCCGGGACGGGATGTGGTTCCTGTATGCCACGGTCGAGGTGGCCGACCAGCCGCTATCGGAACCGGACGGCTTCGTCGGGGTGGATCTGGGTATCGCCAACATCGCTACCACCTCCGATGGGGTCCGTCATTGCGGCAAGGGCCTGAACGCGGTCCGCCACCGTAATCGCCGGCTCCGCCGCCGCCTGCAGACCAAGCAGACCGAGTCCGCCAAGCGGCTGCTGAAACGGCGGCGTCGTAGCGAGGCGCGGTTCGCCGCGAATGTCAACCACATCATCGCCAAAAGCATCGTGACCGAGGCAGAACGCACCGGGCGCGGGATCGCTCTGGAGGATCTCCAGGGCATCCGCGAACGGGTACGGCTTCGCAAGCCCCAGCGGGTCACGCTGCACTCCTGGAGTTTCCGCCAGCTCGGAGCTTTCATCGCCTACAAGGCGGTCCGGGCAGGAGTGGCGGTGATGGTCGTGGATGCGGCCTACACCTCACAGCAGTGCTCGCACTGTGGGCATGTGGACAAGCGCAACCGGCCTGGCCAGGCCATCTTCTCGTGTACGTCGTGCGGTTTCGCTGAGCACGCCGACGTCAACGCAGCCCGGAACATCGCCTCACGCGGTGAGACGGG
>NZ_JBITMD010000083.1:0-1559 GCF_044465905.1 Nonomuraea sp. NPDC049480 | reverse complement strand
AGGTTTATTGAGACAGATGCCACTAAAGTTCATCTGAGTGATGAGGGTGAGTAAGGATCTCAACGAACCGTGAGCACGACTATGGCCAGGCGCCCGCTGCCGACGATCGTCCATGATGGAACGGTGGGCTCGGGCAAGCAGAACGAGGGAGCGCGTGCGGATCGGCCGCGGCGGCGGACGTTCACGCCGGAGTACAAGCAGGCGATCCTGGCCGAGTACGACGCGTTGACCGAGCCCGGCGCCCGGGGCGCGCTGTTGCGGCGGGAGGGCCTGTACTCCTCCCACATCGCCGAGTGGCGGCGTGCG
This sequence comes from Nonomuraea sp. NPDC049480, assembly GCF_044465905.1. NCBI lineage: Bacteria > Bacillati > Actinomycetota > Actinomycetes > Streptosporangiales > Streptosporangiaceae > Nonomuraea > Nonomuraea sp. NPDC049480. The sequence continues at coordinate 1,253 of NZ_JBITMD010000083.1, read as the reverse complement.
GCCGACGCCGGCGCCCTCGACGGATTGTCCAAGAACACCTCGCGTGCCCGAAAGAGCGGTGAACAGGCCGAGCTGGAACGGCTGCGGCGCAAGGTGGAGGCGCTGGAGGCCGAGCTGGCGCGTAAGGACGCGGCGCTGGACCTGGTGGGAAAAGCACACGCGCTCTTGGAGACTCTCTCCGAGAGCGCGGGCACAAAGCCGCCGTCGAAGCGGCGATAGGCGAGGTCTTCGACCTGGTGGAGGCGTTAACCTCCACCAGCCAGGCGTGCCGGCTGCTGGGCAAATCCCGCGCCACCCTGTATCGGGAACGCTCGCGGCCGGTCGGTCCACGGCGCAAGCCCGGCCCGGCCGGAGCGCCGGCCAACGCGCTGTCTGCGGCCGAGCGGGAGCAGGTGCTGGCGATCCTGACCGAGGCGCGCTTCGCCGACAAGGCGGTGGCGCAGATCTGGGCCGAACTCCTCGACGAGGGTATCTATCTGGCCTCGCAGTCGACGATGTACCGGATCTTGCGGGAGGAGAACCTGGTCCGCGAACGCCGCCGGCAGGCCGCGCATCCGGCCAAGATTAAACCCGAGCTGGTGGCTGTCCAGCCCAATGACGTGTGGAGCTGGGACATCACGCGCCTACCCGGCCCGGCTCGCGGCATCTGGTACCAGTTGTACGTGATGCTGGACATCTTCAGCCGCTACCCAGTGGGCTGGCGGCTGGAGGAGATCGAGGATGCCGCGATCGCCGAGCAGTGGATGGCCGATCTGGTCGCCCTGCACGGACGGCCGGGTGCGATCCACGCCGACCGGGGACCGTCGATGACCTCGAAGAACGTCGTTCAGCTGCTGGTGGATCTCGGGGTGCAGCGCTCACATTCGCGGCCGCGCGTCTCCAACGACAATCCCTACTCCGAGGCGCAGTTCAAGACACTGAAGTACCGCTTCGACTTCCCCGAGTTCTTCGACTCGATCGCGCACGCCCGAGTCTTCTGCACCGACTTCTTCGACTACTACCGGCACGAGCATCGCCATTCCGGGCTCGGCCTGCACACCCCGGCCTCGGTCTACTTCGGCCAGGCCGAGCAGATCCAGCAACAACGGGCCAAGGTTCTGGCGGACGCCTACGCGGCCAATCCCACGCGCTTCAGCAGCCGGCCCAGCCCGCCACCGCTCCCCACCGCCGCGTGGATCAACCCACCGACCCCACAAGCGCTCATAGCGTCCGAATAGCAAGAAGCTGTCTCAAAGATCTTGACAGGCACCGCC
>NZ_JBITMD010000082.1:0-1599 GCF_044465905.1 Nonomuraea sp. NPDC049480 | reverse complement strand
CTGGCCCGAAAACAGAACCCTAACTTGGGCGCGGCAGCATCACCGCGGCGCTCTGCGCCGTGGTGATCGTGTCCGGGATTGTCAGGTGGCCGGCTCCAGGGGTTCGAGGGTGACGCGGTAGCCGAGGTGCTGCAGGGCGCGGACGTGGCCGGCGGTCTGTTTACGGTGGTGCAGGCGGGTCTCGTAGTAGTCGACTCCGAGGTCTTGGTAGACGGCCTCGGGGTTGGATAACAGGGCGTGGGCGATGGTCAGGACGGTGTTGCCGACCGCGACCTGGGCCTTGGGTTTGCCCCGGCGGCGGGCCAGACGGCGGTAGCGGGCGCCGATCCGGGTCTTGGTCTTGCCCGCCGAGACGCTGACCTCGCCCAGGACTCCGGCGACGTACCGGTTCCCCCTGCCCTTGGCGTTGCGGCCCTTGCGTTTGCCGGCCGAGGATTTGACCTGGGGGCAGAACTTGCACCACGACACCAGGTGCGCGGGGGTGGGAAAGACCCGCATATCGATCCCGATCTCGGCGATCAGGTCTTGGGCGGCGGTGCGGCCGATGCCGGGAATGGCGTCCAGTTGGCCGACCTGGTGCTCAAAAGGGGCGATCAACTCCTCGATCTGAGCGGTGAGCTTGTCGATCTGGCTGGTGATGCGGTCGATGTTGTCCAGCATCATCCGCAGCACGAACGCGTGGTGATCGGTGAAGGTGTCAGCGCCGTCCAGCGCCTCTTCCAGCATCTTGATCTTGCCGCGCATGGCGCCGCGAGCCAGCTGGGCCAGCGTGCCCGGGTCGCGCTGACCGGCGATCAGCGCCTCCATCATGTCCCGGGCCGAGACCCCGTGCAGGTCCGACACCACCACCGACAGCTTGATCTGGGCGTCCTCCAGCAGCTTCTCGCAGCGCTGCTTCTCCCGTGAGCGCTCCTCGGTCAGATGCCGCCGGTAACGCGTGAGCGTGCGCAGCCGGCGGATCTCCGGCGGGGGCACGAAACACGCCGCGACCATGCCCCGCTCGAAGTTACGGGCCAGCCAGACGCAGTCGGCCAGATCGGTCTTCGGACGGCCCGGCAGATGCTTGACCTGCCGGGCATCGGCCAGCGTGCACTCCAGCCCTTCGGCCTCCAACCGGAAGAACGGCGCCTTCCAGTAATCGCCGGTACTTTCCATCACCACCTGAACGACACCCCAACAGCGCAGCCAGTCCGCCAGCGCCATGATCTCCTTCTTGGTCGTCCCGAAGGTGCGGACCTCCTGCGCCCGCCGCCGCGGATTGCGGTCGCTGGGCACCCGGACACACGCATCCAGCCGCCCCTTGGCCACATCGATCGCGCACACCCGCTCCACATACAGCGGCTCGTCCTCGACCTCGTCCACCCGCCACCTCCTCACTGTCCAGCGGGCGGCGACCGTCCGGGGAACCGAGGGCGACGAGCGAAATCTGGCCCGCGTGCTCGAAGCGACAAGGAACAGCCCTCAACGAAACCGGCTCCCAGCGTCCAGACTCAGTCACGGGCTCAACCGGCGCCAAGCACACACGACGTCACAGACGGTCACCGATCCCCATTTTCACGCCGGAACCGGCGCCCCACACGGGTTTCCCCGACTCAGTCG
>NZ_JBITMD010000081.1:0-1649 GCF_044465905.1 Nonomuraea sp. NPDC049480 | reverse complement strand
TCGGCCCGATCCGAGCACGAGCAGTAATCAACGACAACATGAGGGGGTCACGATTCAGACGTCGTCAGGGGGTCAAAATTCGGCCGTCGTTGACAGGATAGTCGTTGGTCAGCTCAAGTGACACGACCTCGCTCTCTGAGTAGGTCTGACTGGCGCTTGGGCGCTGGTTGAGTATCGAGCAACCGTGCCCCTGCGCGACCAGCGACCAGCGACCAGCGACCGCACGATCTCGTAGGTCCGGATCCGATAGCGAACATCGGGGTGATGCCGGTTTAGCTCACCAGCGACCAGGAGTACTCCACAGCGCGCAGCGTGTTCACCTCGTCGGAAAACTCGACGAGGACGGCTACCCGCCCACGTTGACCATCACCACCAGCGGGCCCGCCTCCGAGTCGACCATCTCCGCCCCGGCCATCACGCCAGCGCAGATCGTGGACGGCACCACCGTGACGACCCCGCTCACCCCGCAACTCTGCGCCTGCCGAAACCACATCCATGCATGCCAGCAGGCTGCGCATTGGAGCTGGCCCGGTTTGGTGGACACCTGATCTCTGGGGAACCCTGGTTCCCGGAAGAAGGAGTCTGCTGTGCCGAATAACTATCCGCCGGAGTTTCGCCGGCAGATGGTGGAGCTGGTGCGCGCGGGACGGACGCCGGAGGAGCTGGCCAAGGAGTTCCAGCCCTCCGCGCAGTCGATCCGTACCTGGGTGCGCCAGGCCGATCTGGATGACGGCCGCCGTCAGGACGGTCTGACCAGTGCCGAGAAGGACGAGCTGGCCCGGCTGCGGCGGGAGAACAAGATTCTCCGCCAGGAGAAGGAGATCTTGCGTAAGGCCGCGGCTTTCTTCGCGCGGGAGACGGATCTGCCGAGATGAGGTTCCGGCTGATCGATGCGGAGAAGGACCACCACGAGGTCTCCCTGCTGGCCCGGGTGCTGGGTGTGTCGCGCCAGGGCTACTACGCCTGGGCGGCCCGCCAACTACGCGGCCCATCGGCTCGAGCCCGCCGCGATGCCGAGCTGACCGAGCGGATCCGCGAGTATCACCAGGCCTCGGACAAAATCTATGGTGCGCCGCGTATCCATGCCGACCTGCGCGAGCTCGACGGGGTTCGTGTGGGCCGCAAGCGGGTGGCCCGGCTCATGCGCCGGGCTGGGCTGGCCGGGGTGAGCAGGCGTAAGGGCTGCCGGACGACGATCGCGGACGGACGCGCTGCGGCCGCGTCCGACTTGGTCAAACGCCAGTTCAGTGCGGCCGAGCCGAACCGCGTCTGGACCGCCGACATCACGTACGTGCCGACCTGGCAGGGCTTCGTGTACCTGGCGGTGGTGCTGGATGTGTTCTCCCGCCGGATCGTCGGCTGGGCGATGGCCGAGCACATGCGCACCGAGCTGGTGACCGACGCTTTGGCGATGGCACTGCACCAGCGTCGCCCCGAGGCCGGGGTGATTCACCACAGCGACAAGGGCAGCAATACACCTCCATTGCCTTCGGCCAGCGCTGTGAGCAGGCCGGTGTCCGACCGTCGACGGGCCGGACCGGGACATGCTTCGACAATGCGATCACCGAGAGCTTCTTCGCCTCGCTGGAGTGCGAGTTGATCGACCGGCGCACCTTCCACACCAGGTCAGAAGCCGAACGAGCCCTGTT
>NZ_JBITMD010000080.1:0-1825 GCF_044465905.1 Nonomuraea sp. NPDC049480 | reverse complement strand
GGTCAAGTCCTCGGCCTATTAGTACCGGTCAGCTCCACACGTTACCATGCTTCCACCTCCGGCCTATCAACCCCATCGTCTATAGGGGGCCTTACCCATTCTCATGGAGGGAGACCTCATCTCAAGGCGAGCTTCCCGCTTAGATGCTTTCAGCGGTTATCCCTTCCGAACGTAGCCAACCAGCCGTGCATCTGGCGATACAACTGGCACACCAGAGGTTCGTCCGTCCCGGTCCTCTCGTACTAGGGACAGCCCCTTTCAAGTCTCCTGCGCGCGCAGCGGATAGGGACCGAACTGTCTCGCGACGTTCTAAACCCAGCTCGCGTACCGCTTTAATGGGCGAACAGCCCAACCCTTGGGACCTACTCCAGCCCCAGGATGCGACGAGCCGACATCGAGGTGCCAAACCATCCCGTCGATATGGACTCTTGGGGAAGATCAGCCTGTTATCCCCGGGGTACCTTTTAGCCGTTGAGCGACACCGCTTCCACATGCCGATGCCGGATCACTAGTCCCAGCTTTCGCTCCTGCTCGACCCGTCAGTCTCACAGTCAAGCTCCCTTGTGCACTTACACTCGACACCTGATTGCCAACCAGGCTGAGGGAACCTTTGGGCGCCTCCGTTACTCTTTAGGAGGCAACCGCCCCAGTTAAACTACCCACCAGACACTGTCCCCGATCCGGATCACGGACCAGGGTTAGACGTTCAAAACGACCAGAGTGGTATTTCACCAATGACTCCACCCGAACTAGCGTCCGAGCTTCCCAGTCTCCCACCTATCCTACACAAGACGCTCCAAACGCCAATGTCAAGCTGTAGTGAAGGTCCCGGGGTCTTTCCGTCCTGCTGCGCGTAACGAGCATCTTTACTCGTAGTGCAATTTCGCCGGGTCTGCGGTTGAGACAGCGGGGAAGTCGTTACGCCATTCGTGCAGGTCGGAACTTACCCGACAAGGAATTTCGCTACCTTAGGATGGTTATAGTTACCACCGCCGTTTACCGGCGCTTAAGTTCTCACCTTCGCACACCGAAGTGCACTAAGCGGTCCCCTTAACGTTCCGGCACCGGGCAGGCGTCAGTCCGTATACATCGTCTTACGACTTCGCACGGACCTGTGTTTTTAGTAAACAGTCGCTTCCCCCTGGCCACTGCGACCCCCACCAGCTCCCAGAGCTAGTCTGATCACCAGCAGAGGTCCCCCTTCTCCCGAAGTTACGGGGGCAATTTGCCGAGTTCCTTAACCACAGTTCACCCGATCGCCTTAGTATTCTCTACCTGACCACCTGAGTCGGTTTAGGGTACGGGCCGCCACAACACTCACTAGAGGCTTTTCTCGGCAGCATAGGATCATCCACTTCACCACAATCGGCTCGGCATCACATCTCAGGATACATACGAGGCGGATTTACCTACCTCGCTCCCTACATGCTTACCCCAGGACAACCATCGCCTGGGCTGGACTACCTTCCTGCGTCACCCCATCGCTTACCTACTACCCGATCGGATCGAGCGTTCACCCTGACGCCGCCTCCGAAGAGGCAGCCGAGCTAAGGACTCTTAGCATCACGAGGTTCGATATGGGCGCATTGAAGCGGGTACGGGAATATCAACCCGTTGTCCATCGACTACGCCTGTCGGCCTCGCCTTAGGTCCCGACTTACCCTGGGCGGATTAGCCTGCCCCAGGAACCCTTGGTCATTCGGCGCGAGGGTTTCTCACCCTCGATTCGCTACTCATGCCTGCATTCTCACTCGCACAGCCTCCACAACTAGATCACTCTGCTGCTTCGCCGGCTGCACGACGCTCCCCTACCCATCAACCCCAC
>NZ_JBITMD010000078.1:0-1862 GCF_044465905.1 Nonomuraea sp. NPDC049480 | reverse complement strand
TGGCTCTGGCGATCTTTGTGTGATGCCGTCACAGGCAGTGGTCGAGGCTCCCGCCCGTGACTGATCGCAATCGTGTAACTGGCCGCGTATAGGAGCGGCCGCCCCGTGAGGATCTTGTTCGACCAAGAACGTGATCACCACCTGAGCGGCCGCGAGGTTCATTGTGCCCTGTGCGCAGCATGCGGTGGCGGGCGATGCCTGCTGCCTGCGGATGGTCTTCCCCCACCTGGCCGAACTCCTCGTCGAGGAGGTGACCGATCACGGGGACTACGTGCTGGTCACGGCGCACACCGAGGGGGGACCGGCGGCCTGCCGGGCGTGCGGCACATCCTCCTCACGGGTGCATGGCCGCTACCGCCGGCTGCTGCATGATCTGCCCGCTGCGGGCCGCCCAGTCCTGATCGCGCTCACGATCCGCCGCCTGACCTGCCAGAACCCGGCATGCCCCGTCCGGACGTTCGCCGAACCGGTGCCCGGTCTCACCCAGCGCTATGCCCGCCGCACGAAACTGCTGCGCCGGCTGCTGGAGTTGATGGCGCTGGCACTGGCCGGACGCGCCGCCTCCCGACTGCTCGAGCAACTCGGCGTACGCGTCGGCCGGGACACGCTGATCGGTCTGGTCCGCGCCCTGCCCGACCCTGAGATCGGCCAGGTCACCGTGCTCGGGGTCGACGATTTCGCCAAGAAACGCGGACACTCCTACGCCACCGTGCTGATCAACATGGACACCCACCAGCCCATCGACGTGCTGGACGACCGGACCGCCGACGCCCTCGAACAGTGGTTACGCGACCATCCCGGCGTCCACGTGATCTGCAGAGACAGGGCCGGAGCCTATGCCGCAGGCGCCAAGGCCGGAGCACCCGAGGCAACGCAAGTTGCCGATCGCTTCCATCTCTGGCAGAACCTCTGCGACGCGGTCGAGAAGACCGTCATCGCCTGCCGCGCCGACCTGCGTCAACCTCACCCCGATGACACTGAACCCGCCCAGGAGGAACCCGGCGACCAACAGCTCGACAACGCGCTCACGCCAGAGCCGATGCCGGATCAGGCGCCGTCCACCGAATGCCGACTGATCGTCCGGACCCGTGAACGCTACGCCGCGGTGCAGGAACTGGCCGCCAAGGGCTGGACAATCTCGGCGATCGCACGGAAGCTGCGCCTGGACCGGCACACCGTCCGCAAGTTCGCCCACGCCGAGGCGGTCGAGGACCTGCTGACCAAGGCCACTGGACGATCCGACCTACTCACCCCCTTCCAGCCCTACCTGCTGGAACGCTTCCGCGGCGGCTGCACCGACGCCGCCCGCCTCACCCGCGAGATCCAAGCGCAGGGATACCGCGGCAGCCCGCAGACCGTCCGCAAGTACCTGCACCCGTTCCGATCTGCGGCCACAGCCGCCCACACCCCGTCGTCGGCCCCGACCGTTCGCGAGGTCACCAGGTGGATCACCAGTCGCACCGATCACCTCACCACCGACGACCAGACCAGACTCGCCGACCTGCGATCCCGCAGCCCCCGCCTGGACGCCACCGCCAGCCATGTCACCGCCTTCGCGACCATGATGACCACACTGACCGGCACGAAGGAGTGCCTGCACGCGTGGATGGCCGCCGTCGACGCCGACGACCTGCCCACCCTGCACTCCTTCACCCACGGCATCCGCCGCGACCTGGACGCCGTGGTCAACGGCCTCACCCTGCCCTACTCATCAGGTGCTGTGGAAGGCAACGTGACGAGGGTCAAGAACCTCAAGAGGAGCCGATACGGCCGAGCCAAGCTCGACCTACTGAGAAAGATCATCTTGTGCGCTCGCTGAAGCTCACTATCAGTTACGCCATCACACAAAGATCGCCAGAGCC
>NZ_JBITMD010000077.1:0-2390 GCF_044465905.1 Nonomuraea sp. NPDC049480 | reverse complement strand
GCCACGTAGTTAAGTGGCGGGGTCGGCTGTCAATTCGGGCGTTCGGTCAGTTGGTGGCGTATTTGGCGTCAGGGAGTAGTGCCCGGGGGATGTGCGTTTGATGATCCCTTGTGTGGTCCACGTGGCTAACTGCCCATAGAAGCTCTCGCGCTGGGCTGGAGGGATTTCCAGTGTCTCGGCCAGGTGCTGTCTCGGCCAGACGCGGTCAGGGTCGGTGCGGAGCAGGGCCATGAGTCGTGTGCGGCGGCTGGGTGGCTTGGGGGCGATCTGGAGTGTTGACGGGTTCGGGGGTGCGGCGGTGTAGATTCCCCAGCCCGCCTTGCGGATCAGACCGAGTCTCGACCAGCGTGACAGCTGTACCCACAGGCTTCGTCGGCTGGTGCTGACGTCGATGTCCAGGGCAGTGGCGATCTCGCGGGTCTGCCAGGCGCGGTGGGGGTCTTGGCGGAGCAGGGCCAGGAGTCGGTCGAGGCGGCCGGTGGGTCCGCTGTCCGTGCGGGCGGTCGGCGGCTCCACCTGGCCCTGGTGGACCTCGATCTCCAGGGTGGTGATGTTCTGGCTGGTTGGCGGCCGGTCGTCGTCAGCGGGGCGGGCGTTGTAGCGGGAGACGGGAGATTTGACCTTACGAACGCTGAGACGGTGCCGGCGGGCGGGCAGCAGATCGGCCAGGACTGCGTTCCCGATGCTGCCGAGGAGGTCGGCAGGGTCGCCGGGGACGATGCCGGCGGCGAGGATGACCTGGTCGCGGGCGGACTGCAGGGCGGTGGTGAAGCAGGCACGGTCCGGGTCCAGGCCGGGGCGGGACTCGATCGCCGTGACCATGGCCATCCGGAGTAGCTGGCACAGGGTCAGCAGCGCCCATAGTTCCTGTTCCAGCCCGGCCGGGTCGCCCGAGCGCAGGACCCGTCCGTTCATCAGGGTGTGACGGAGCGCGTAGAAAGCCGACTCGATCTCCCAGCGTTCGTGGTAGAGCCGGACCAGGCCGGTGGCGGGGTCGCGGCGGGCGTTGAGCAGCGTGGTGACCAGCCGGTAGCGGCCGCGGATCACCGAACCGTCAGCGCAGGTCACCGTGATGTCGGCGTCGATGACCCGAATGGTAAGCCCGCCGATCTTAGATAGGAACGAGCCGTCATCCAGCCGGGCCAGGACCGGCAGTCGGCGGACCGCGCGCAGCCGGATCAGGAACTGGGCACCGGTCCTGGCGACCGCGGTCAGGAACTCGTTGCCGTCGAACCCGCGGTCGGCCAGGACCAGCATGTCCGGGGTGAGCAGGGGCAGCAGCCGCGAGGCGTAGGCCTTCTCGTCGGTGTCATGAGGGCCGAATACCGCGCCGAGCAGGCCGCGGGTGCCTGTCTCGACCAGCGCCATCAGCATCACCGTCGGGTAGCCCGCCCACGTCGTCGGACCGGAGCGGATCCTGCCCAGCCAGCCCCGGTTCCGCTCCAGGTCCGGCGTCTTGATCGAGTTGCAGCCGTCGAAGGCGACGGTCCGCAGGTGACGGTAGCGGACCCCGGGCGTGCGCGGCTGGGCCAGCGGCCCGGCCACGACCTGGAACAGCGCTCGAAGCGGCGCCGGGCCGATCCGCCGCCGCAGGTCCCGCAGCGCCTTCTCCGACGGGCGGGACGTGCCCACCCCGGCCAACCCCGCGGTCATCTTGCCCCAGACTCGCAGATAGCCGACCTCCGGGAAGAGACCCAGCGCGAGCACGAAATAGACCCCCACCCGGGAAGGAAGATCCCGCAGCCGCCGCTCGGCCCTGCGGGTCTCCTCCAGCACGGCATCGACCAGTTCGAACGGCAGGTACTGGGTCAGCTCGCCCAGATGTCCGGCCGCGAACACGCCGGCGGCCGACCGGATGGTACGGACAATGACACTGATGGCAGAATCAGCGGGCAACGGGACCTCTGGGCTCGGGCGATCTTGGCGGATTCCTGATGTACCAGAGGTCCCGTTGCCAACGTCGGCTCGACACGCCGGCACAACACGCCGGCACAACACGCCGGCAACAGCGCCGCGCTGCCTGGAGCCGGGCAGCCAGTGTCCGTCCGCCGATCCGCAACACGCCCGCCATGTCAACTTAGCGTAATGGTATAGTCACCGTCAGGTGACGGTCGTGGAGCTCGACCACGAATGTGAGTCCTTCAGCTGACGGTCAGCGCTAACTCACCAGGCGGGCATGCCGGGCAGACCCGGAGGGGACACATGGGCTTTTGGGGCACCTACATCGTGGCGCGTGCGGACCAGCCGCTGACCGGGCTCCCGGCACTGCGGCCATCGGCGGCCAACGCCAGCTGGCACTGGCAGGGACCAGACCGATGGCGTGCCGTGCAGGTCGACCGCGGCCCCGCCGGCTGGGACTCGCCGACCCTTCCCCACGCCTGGGACGGCCT
>NZ_JBITMD010000076.1:0-2455 GCF_044465905.1 Nonomuraea sp. NPDC049480 | reverse complement strand
TGGGATGTCTTCACAAACTCCGAATGATCACGTGGTGGCCGTCTTCATGCCACCTCAACGCCCAAGATCGCGAAGTGTCACTGGAGTACTAGCCGCCGCCCCCAGCCCCAACCAGGCCGCCGTGCTGGAGAACCTGGTCAAGGTCGAACAGGGCCGGCGCGTGTCCCGGCTGGACCGATTACGCAAAAGCCCCACCGACGTCAGCAGCGCCGGCCTGGTCAAGGCCCTGGATCGGCATGTGGAACTGCGCGACCTGGGCGCGGCCGGCTGGGACCTGAGCGCGGTGCCGCCCGGCAAGATCGCCGCACTGGCCCGCTTCGCCCACGCCGCCCGCGCCCAGGCCGTCGCCGAACTGGCCGGGAGCCGCAAACTCGCCACCCTGGTCGCCTTCGCCGCGACCATGACCCCCAGTCGGCCGACGACGCGGTCGAGGTGTTCGACCTGGCGGTCGGCGACCTGCTGCGCACCTCGGCGTTCAAAGCGACCAAAGAGCGGATGCGCACCCTCAAAGACCTCGACACCGCGGCGATCGTCCTGCGTGAAGTGTGGCTGAAGATCCGCTCGGTGGCCGAGATCCCCGACGGCGACATCCGCGCCGCCCTCGATGAGATGGATCTGGCCGCCATCGGTGCCGCCGCCGACGTCATCGGCGACATCGCCCGCGAACCGGATGAGGACTTCCAAGAAGAGTTGCTGGATCGCTACGCCACCGTCCGACGCTTCCTGCCCAAGCTGCTCAAGCACCTCGACTTTGACGCCGGCGCCGACCAGACGCCCGGGCAAGGGGTGCGGCGCGGCCATGAAGTGCTGGCGGCGCTGGACTTTCTCAAGGCGATCGAGCGCCGCCGCACCGACATCGACCCCCGCGAGGTTCCCGCGGGCGTGCTGACCTCGGCCTGGCACCGGCGCGTCTTCCCCAAGCGCGGCGAGCTGGCCGGCACCTTCAACAAGGCCGCATACACCGTGGCGGCCGTCGAGCGGCTACGCGAGTCGCTGCGCCGCCACGAGGTGTTCGTGCCGGGCCTGCGCAAGTGGGGCGACCCCACCGCCGGGCTGCTGAAGGGCGCCGAATGGGAGCGGGCCCGGCCCCGCATCTGCGATGAGCTGAACCTGTCCCCGCAGCCCGGCGCCGATGTGGAGCGGTGGGCCGGCACGCTCGACTTCGCCTACCGCCAACTGGCCGCCGGCCTGTCCGGCGAAGACGACGGCCGCAACGAGTGGGTACGCCTGTCCAAAGACGAAGACGGCAAGGACCACCTGGTGCTCACCGGCCTGGACCGCCTGGATGAGCCCGCCTCCCTGACCACGCTGCGCGCCGACATCGACGCCCGCATGCCCATCGTGGACCTGCCCGAAGCCCTCCTGGAGGTGCACTCCTGGACCGGCTGCCTCGACCACTTCACCCACGTGTCAGGGGATGCGCCCTCCCGCAAACAGGACATGATCACCTCGATCGCCGCCGTCCTGGTCGCCCAGGCGATGAACGTCGGCATGCGGCCGATGGCCGCCGAAGGCGAACCCGCCCTCGCCCTGGACCGGCTGTACTGGGTGGAACAGAACTACCTGCGCGCCGCCACCCTCACCGCCGCCAACGCCGCCCTGGTCGACCACCACGCCGGCCTGGAACTGGCCCAAGCCTGGGGTGGCGGCGAACTCGCCTCCGCCGACGGGCTGCGGTTCGTGGTCCCGGTCAAAACCATCAACGCCGGACCCAACACCAAATACTTCGGAAAGGGAAAGGGAGCCAAGGGCGTCACCTACTACAATTTCACCTCCGACCAGTTCACCGGCTTTCACGGCATCGTCATCCCCGGCACCCCCAAAGACTGGTACTACATCCTGGAAGGGCTCCTGGATCAGGAAACGTCACTGAAGCCCACCGAGATCACCTCCGACACCGCGGGCGCCTCCGAAATCGCGTTCGGCATCTTCCGGCTACTGGGGTGGCAATTCTCCCCGCGCCTGGCCGATGTCGGCAGCGCCACCCTGTTCCGCGCCGACCTGGCCGCCCACTACGGGTCCATCGACACCCTGGTCCGCAGCCGGGTCAACATCAAGCTGATCAACGACTCCTGGGATGATCTGCTGCGGGTGGCCGGATCGCTGCTCACCGGCGCGGTCAAGGCCAGCGAGCTGTTTCGCTACTTCGCCGGCGGCGGCACCCCGACCCCCATCGGGCGCGCCCTGATGGAGCTGGGCAAGCTCGATCGCTCCACCTACCTGGCCAGCTACTACGACGACGAGCTGCTACGCCGCCGGGTCAACACCCAGCTCAACCGGCAAGAATCCCGCCACACCCTGGCCCGCAAAATCTTCCACGGCCAAAAAGGCGAACTCCGACAGAAGTACAAAGAAGGCCAGGAAGACCCGTTGACCGAAATACCGCAGGGTTCCCCCTGGTCAACGAGTAGGTCGACGGACAGTGACCATGGGCTCCTGTCGAGGTTCTGTCGGG
>NZ_JBITMD010000075.1:0-2670 GCF_044465905.1 Nonomuraea sp. NPDC049480 | reverse complement strand
GAACGCCTTCGCCATCACCTTCGAAGGCCGCCTGACCCCGGCCACCCGATAGACCCAGTCAAGATTGAGATACACCGATCACTGGACAGACCCTGAAGCGCTACAGCGAGCGGGACAAGACGCGGTTGGAGCACACCTGGGAGATCGTCAAGGCGTTCGGTCTGAACGACTTCGCCTCGGCCGAGGCCGAGCTGGCGGGCAAGGTGCGGGCGCACGCGTGGAACACCGGCGACGGCCCGACCGCGTTGTTCCAGATGCCGATCACTTCGACACCACCCGAGATCCGGTGGCGGGGGCGTGTCGGCGAGTTTCGACATCGGGTGCGTGACGTTCTGGTTCTCAGGGCTGTGTGACGGGCTGGTTTGCCACCGCAGAGGCTGCGCAGGAGGCAAGATCCTCGCGTAGCCGGCGCTGCCGCTCCTGCGACAACGGCGCGAAGATCTGCCGTTCGACGGCGCGCACGGCGACGCTGGCCTCGCGCAGCGTCGATTGTCCGGCTCGGGTGAGCTCGGTTGGCAGTGCACGCCCATGAGCGGCGTGAGCAGGCCGGGTGAGCAGGCCCCGCTCTTGTAGCCGCCGAAGGACGACGTTCATCGACTGGCGCGTGACGAAGGCGCGGCGGGCGAGTTCGGAGTTGGACAGTCCCGGATGCTGGCCGAGCAGTTCGAGGCATGCGTATTGGGCAACGGTGAGACCCAGTGGACGCAGCACTTCATCCATCGCGGTGTGCAGTGACGCTTGCACCTGCTTGAGGACGTAGCCCACCGACTGGTCAAGGTCGCCAACGGCCTCTTCTTGCGTCATGTCAGTAGTATGACATAGCTTGTATGTCAGAAGCACTGACATACAGAAGGGATCGGCTATGAGTGGGCAGGTCACCTACTTTGAGCTGCCGAGCAGGGACATCGAAGCAACCCAGCGGTTCTGGAGCTCGCTGTTCGGCTGGACGTTCTATGAGGGCAATTTCCCGGGTTACTCGATGATCCAGGGGCCCGAGCCCATGGGCGGATCGCCGCACGATGATTCGTCACGACACCCGCGCATCTTTTTCGCCGTCGACGACATCACCGCCGCTGTCGCTCGGGTGCGCGAACTCGGTGGCACGGCAGAAGATCCGGTCAATATCCCGTCTGGTGCCTACGCCCACTGCACTGATGACCAGGGCGTGGAGTTCAGCCTGTCCCAACAGGCAGGTAACCGCGATTGAATCGCACCGAGACCACCGGGTCAGGGCCGAAGGGATCCGGCCGCCTCCTTGGACCGCTACTTCCGCTGGCGCTGGCCGCCTTCGCGGTCGGCACCGACGCGTTCGTGATGGCCGGTCTCCTGCCGGCCATCGCCGCCGACCTTGAGGTAAGTCTGCCGGCCGCCGGCCAGCTGGTGACCGTGTTCGCGTTGACGCTGGCTGTCGCTGCGCCGGTTCTGAGTTGGCTGTTGAGCCCACTGGATCGTCGCAAGGTTCTGCAGCTGGCGCTGATCGTGTTCGTCGTCGGCAACGTCGTGACCGCGCTCAGCCCGAGCTACCCGATCGCGCTGTCAGCCCGGATTCTCACAGGAGCCGGGGCGGCCACGATCACGGCCACCGCGTCGAGCGCGGCTGTCGCCATCACGCCTCCCGAACGGCGGGGGCGTGCCATGGCGCTGGTCATCGGTGGGCTGACCTTGTCAACCGCGCTGGGCATGCCGCTGGGCAACTTGATCGGCGGCGTCGACTGGCGCCTCACGCTCTGGGCCGTCGCGGCTCTGGGCGTCGTTGCCGCGATCGGCATCTCGGTAGCGTTGCCCAAGGTCGTGCTGCCGGCGACAAGCCTTGTGGCCCGCCTGGCTCCGCTGCGCCAGCCCAAGGTGCTCTCCATTTTGGTCGTGACGCTGCTGGTGATGGCCGGACATTACGCCGTCTACACCTACATCGGAGCCGTGACCGCGGGCGCCACGACCGGATCGTTTCCCCAGGCCATCACCATGATTCTGTTCGTCTGGGGCGTCGGGGTCCTGGTCGGCAACTTCCTCGCCGGCCATCTCGCCGACAACCTTCCGGGACGCGGGATCGCGGTCGCAGCACTCGCCGGCGGCACTGTGCTGCTCGCGATCAGCCCACTCACAGTCAGCCACCTTGTTGTTGCGTGCGTATGGGCCGCGATCTGGGGCGCCACCGACGGGATGGTCTCCGTCGTGCAGCAACACCGGCTGGTGAGCCTTGCACCCGCCTCGGCACCAGTTCTCCTTGGCCTCAACTCCTCCGCGATCTACCTCGGAGTTGCGATGGGTGGTGGACTTGGCGGTCTGGCTCAAGACTGGCTGTCGGTCACCGCGCTCGGCGTTCCAGCTGCCGTCCTGGCGCTGCTCGCCACCACCATCACCCTCGCCGAGGGGAGAATCGACACGGTGAAGGCCTCACTCAGGGCAGCCGAGAACCGCCGCTGACGCAGCCGATGGGCTGTCCTGAACCCAATGGACAGGACCAGCGTTGCACTGGGCGTGGTCCGAGCCACGTTGCTCGGGGGCTGGTGTTCCGGTTGAGGATCCCCTTTACGGAACACCAGCTCACTCCCTCCGCCCTTCACGCCTGTCTCCCGGGTCTGTCCAGTGATCGGTGTATCTCAATCTTGACTGGGTCTATCGGGTGGCCGGGGTCAGGCGGCCTTCGAAGGTGATGGCGAAGGCGTTCAG
>NZ_JBITMD010000074.1:0-2980 GCF_044465905.1 Nonomuraea sp. NPDC049480 | reverse complement strand
CTTGGGATGTCTTCACAAACTCCGAATGATCACGTGGTGGCCGTCTTCATGCCACCTCAACGCCCAAGATCGCGAAGTGTCACTGGAGTACTAGTCCGACGAGGACTGCGGCCAGTCCGACGCTGAAGGCGACGATCATGGTCAGGCCCAGTGCTGTGCGGTTGAGGCCGATGGCCAGGAGGAGAACGCTCAACGCTTCGGGGCAGGGGATGATCCCGCCTGCCACGCCCATGGCGGCGATGCCACGCAAGGTCGAGGGCACTGCCGGTGGCGCGTGCTGGTGTTCGACTGCCGGGGCGAGGAGGGTGCGCCCGGGTGAGTCGTGGTGATGATGCTCTGGGTGGTGGTGATCCCCGTGGTCGTGGTGGTGGTCGTGGTGCCGCCGTCGGCGGAGGATCAGGCGCGCTCCGAGGACGAGCACGACGATTCCGGTGGTGGCTTCGAGGGCGGGAACGATGACTGCGGGCACGATGAAGCGTCCTGCGGCCAGGACTGCCGTGCCGAGCGCGACCACGGCGGCCGTGTGGGTGACGGTGATGACCACGCCGAGGGTGACCGCTTGTTTGGGAGTGCTCTGGGCGCCGACCAGGTAGGAGGCGAGCAGGGTCTTGCCATGGCCGGGGGTCAGTGCGTGGAAGGCTCCGAGCAGGGCGCACGTGCTGATCAGTGCCAGCAACGCCCAGGGTGAGGTCAGTGGAGTGCGGAGCGCACGGAACATCGCTGCCCCGTTCGGTGCTGGTGCCGCGGTGGTCTTTTCGGGCGCTGGACGGCTGGCCGAAGCGCTCGCCCCGGTCTGGGCGAGCGCGAGGGTGATCGTCCGTCCCTCATCGGCGTGCGCGATGGTGTCCAGAGGTGCAGGGTCGGCGGCCGCGACCAGCACGTCCATCTGCACCGTCGTACGGCCTGGGTTGTAGTTGTTGGTGAAGACGATGTTGCGGGTGCCGGAGGGCAAATCGGCTGTCAGGTCGAGGGTCACCGCGCCACCGGCTGCGGCGAGCAGGTCGTAGGCGGGGTAGGTGCGCTTGGTGATCGTGAGCGGTACGGCCCGGCCGTCAACGCGTAGTGCGAGTTTCGATGTCACCTGGTCCGCGTGCGCGGTCGTCTCGGTGGTGCTCAGGGTGTGGTTGCCGTTGGTGTCGATGGTCTGGGCGAACGCCGGTGCCACCAGCACGCCGGGGGTGAGGTCGAGCTGGATGGCGAGCTGGGAGCCGGTGGGTGTGAGGTAGGTCTGCTGGATGGTCTCGTCGGTGGGGTGCGCTGCGGCGGGCATCGCGATCAGTACCGACCCGGCGGCCCCCAGAATGGAGGCCGCCGCCCATCGGACCAGACGTCGGCTGAGGGTCACGAACCGAGCTCGGCGCCGTAGTCGTTGCCGGGTTCGCGGTAGATGGCGTGGATGTGGGTGATCCCGCCGGCGTTGGCGCCCGCGCCCTGCTGGTGGGCGAATTCGATGGTGAAGGTCGGGCCCTGCACCCGGTAGTAGATCGGGTTACCGATCTTGGTCGATCCGTACCAGGCGAACGTGGTCTTGTCGAGGTTCGCCTTGGCCGCTTTCAGCTTGGCGGCGGCCTGCTCGGCGTTCAACGGGGTGAGCCATTCGTCCACCAGGCTGAGCAGCAGGGTCTTCTGCGCGTCGGTGAAGGTCGAGGCCTTGACGCCCTCGGCCGCCAGGGTCTTTCCGTCCTGCCCGGCCCCCAGCACGATCTCCTTGACGGGCGTCGTCAGCACGGCGGCCTTCAGCTGCGTCGCGTTCAGCGAGTCCACGAGCTTGAACGCCTTCACCGTCTCACCGCACAACGGCTCGACGTCCTTGGCGGCCTCGGCGTAAGCCGCCGGCTGGGCCGCCCACAGAGTCGGGGCCAGTGTCATCGCATCCCCGGCCATCGTGACGTTGACGGCCAGGTGGTGGCCACCGTACTGAACCGTCCACTTTCCGGTCGCAGACGGGGTTCCCAGGATCCGGATCCAGTAATGATCCGCTCCGAAGTCGAGGCTGATGCCTCCCGCAGCGGCAAGAACGCCGTCCGCGGTCGTGATCTGGACGACCTGCTTGTACCCGTCCTCGCTCAGCGCCGCCTTGAGGATCTTCAGAACGGCAGCCTGCTGCGCCGCGCTCAGCGCGTCCATCCGAAGACCTGCGCGCTTGAACAGCCCATCGGGCAGGTTCGACCACTGCCCCAGATTGGCCGCCGTTCGTTCCCCCGCCACCGTGGTCTTCTGCGTCGAGTCCAACGTGCCGAGGAAAGCCTTCGTCTCGGTCAGAACCGCAGCCGCGGCCTCGCCGGTCTTCCCCGTGGACGCAGCCGCCGAACTGGCCGGGCACGTGGTAGCCGACAGCGCGCTGGTCAACGCGTCGGAAGCGAGCGGACTAGCCGACCCCGCAGAACTGCCGGAAGATGCGGTGCCGCTGGAAGATGCCGGACTCGCAGTGGATCCAGTGTCACCGGACGAGCATGCGGTCGCGAGCACGAGCATGGCCGCGATACTCGCGCCAAGAGCACGCTCCCGCAGGTAGGAGCGGTGGATGCTAGGAAGAGTCAAGGCAGTGCTCCAAGGAAGGTTCATGCCACGATAATGACAATTGGTAATAGAACAGGCACAATGTGTAGTGGTCGTCTGGCTCGCGCCAGTCGGGATCGACGATGGGGTTGTGCCACGGCAATGAGGACACGCCTCATCCGTAGGCAAATGATGTCGAGTGCTCACTACAACAACAAAAATATTGAATTAGATATGTATGAGATTCTGAATCGGTTCTTGGCCTTAGAGGTTCGAACGCCAATCGACATCGCCATTGCAGGACGCCACGAGGGTGGCGGCGATGGACAGGCCGAGGCCGCTGCCGCCAGCACCTACACCGGCAGGTGAGCCACTCCGTCGTCTAATACTCCAGTGACATTTCGCGATCATGGTTGGGATCTGCGCTGGTAGTGGCAGCGTCGAGCGGCGGCTTGATGACGGCGGCGCCATTGTGACCAGT
>NZ_JBITMD010000073.1:0-3150 GCF_044465905.1 Nonomuraea sp. NPDC049480 | reverse complement strand
GTGATGCCGCTCAGGTGAAAGTGACCAGACCTGCTCTCTGAATTTTTCCAGGTGAGCGACTCGCCGGGAGAGATCGTTCTCGTCTCGGTGGGGCTCCCTCGACGCTTCGGATGATCAACGTTTCGAAGCAAGTCGGGGGAGCCGCATTCGATGCTCACACAGGGGGAAGACGTGGAAGCGCAGGCTTTGCGTAAACGTGGCTGGTCGATCTCGGCGATCGCGCGGCATCTGGGCCGCAGCAGGCCGACGATCCGGGCGTATCTGAACGGGCAGCGGGTGCCGGGGCAGCGCCGTCGCGGCGTGCCGGATCCGTTCGAGCCGTTCGCCGAGTACTGCCGGCTGCGGCTGGACGCCGAGACCGGCGATCCGCATCTGTGGGCCACGACGCTGTTCGACGAGTTGGTCGAGCTGGGCTATGCGGGAGGGTATTCGACCTTCACCCGGGCGTTGCGGGGGCGGGGACTGCGCCCGGACTGTGACAAGTGTGCGCACGCGGGCGGCCCGGATGAGTACGTCCGGATCGAGCACGCGCCCGGGGCCGAGACGCAGTGGGACTGGCTGGAGTTGCCGCAGGCGCCCGCCTCGTGGGAATGGGGTAGCGGCGCGCATCTGCTGGTCGGGACGCTGCCGTACTCGGGCATCTGGCGGGGCGTTTTGGCCGAGTCCGAGGACCAGCCGCACCTGATCGAGGCCCTGCATCAGGTGTGTGAGCGGCTGGGCGGCGTCAGCGCCGAGTGGCGGTTTGATCGGATGGCCACCGTCTGCCATCCAGCCACGGGTGAGGTGACGGCATCGTTCGCGCAGGTGGCCAAGCATTACGGGGTGATCGTGCGCGTCTGCCCGCCGGGCCGCTCGTGGCGCAAGGGCAGCGTGGAGAAGGCCAACCACGTCGCCGCCCAGCGCTGGTGGCGCACCCTGGGCGATGACGCCTCGCCCGCCCAGGCGCAGGCGTCGCTGGATGAGTGGTGCCGGCGGCGGGGCGACATCCGCATCCGGAAGATCGGCGGCGGCCGGGTGAGCGTGGCTGAGCTGGCCCGGCGCGAGCCGTTGCGGCCGATGCCGCACCCGGCGTTCCCGGCGGTGCTGGAGGTGGAGCGGCTGGTCGCGCCGCAGGCGCTGGTGAGTTTCCGCGGCAACTTCTACTCCGTCCCGCCCGGGCATGCCGGCCAGATGATGCTGGTGCGGCACCTGCTGGGGGCGGCCACGCTGGACATCGTCACCGCGGGTGGAGCGGTGCTGGCCCGCCATCGCCGCCAGGTCGATCACGCCGGGGTGATCTGCCAGGCCGACGAGCACGCCGCCGCGCTGGAGGCCAAGGTACTGGCCGCCCGCGCGCAGGCGGCCGGCGGCGGGCCGTGTCCACGCAAGACGCGCCGTCCGCCCTCGGTGGCCGCGCGAGCCGAGGCGGATCGGCTGCGCGGTGCGGGCGCCGAGGACAAAGCCCCGGTGGTCGACTTCGCCGCCTACGCCGCCCAGGCACGCCCGCTGTCGGCCGCCTCACCTGCCGGCCGGACCGGCACCAGCACTGGCGGCGACGTGGCCGGTCCTGGCCCGGCTTGAGGAACACCCTGGTGCACCCGGTCCCCCTGCCGGGTCGCGCCGCACCACCACGAAAGGGGGCCCGATGGACAGCACCACCGACGAGACCGTGCTCGACGAGACCGTGCTCGACGACCGATTCACCTGGGGACTGATCGTCGATGTCTTCGACGTGCTGACCGCCCACGGCTACCGGCGTCACAGCGACCGCGCGACCGGTGCCGCCGTCGGCGTGCTCGGCGATTTGTGCCGCGTCTATGAAGGGAAAGCACATCGATGACCGCACCCGGCCCCATGCCGGCCGCCACCGCGGCGGTGGCCTCTCTGGCTCCGCCGGCCACCCCCGCGCAGGCCGCTTGCTATCAGCGGTTGCGCGGCCATCTGGCCGAGCTCAAACTGAATGCCGCCGCGGCGGCCCTGCCGGCCGTGCTGGACGCCGCCCGCGACGAAGACCTCACCGTCGTGGAAGCCCTGGAACGGCTGATGGGCGTCCAAGCCCACGCCAGCCAAACCCGCCGAGCCGACAACAACCTGCGCTTTGCCAGCCTCCCGGCGCCGTGGAGCATCGACGACTACGACTTCTCCGCCCAGCCCGGCATCGAGGAAAGCCTGATCCGCGAACTTGCCTGCCTGCGGTTCCTGGACGACGCCACCAACGTGATCTTCATCGGGCCGCCCGGAGTGGGCAAGACCATGCTGGCCATCGGCCTGGCCCGCACCGCCGCCCTGACCGGGCACCGCACCTACTTCACCACCTGCGAGGACCTGATCCGGCGGCTGCAGCGTGCGCTGGCCGAGCACCGCTTTGCCACCGGGCTGCGCTTCTTCACCCAGCCCAAACTTTTGGTGATCGACGAGTTCGGCTACCGGCGGCTGGACGAGGACGGCCGCAGCCTGCTGTTCGAGGTCATCAACGGCCGCTACCTGAAAGGCTCCATCATCACCACCAGCCACGTCGGCATCTCCGGCTGGGCCGAACGCCTCGGCGATCCCATGCTCGCCGCCGCCCTGATCGACCGGCTCCTGCACCGCGGCATCATCGCCGCCATCGACGGGCCTTCATACCGGATGCGCGCCCACCAAGCCCACACCGACACCCTGCGCCGCGGCTTGACCGCCAGCACCTCCAGCACACCAGCGAAAGCATCCACGCCATGAGCCACGCCGAACAACGCGCCTGCCCGGTCTGCTCCACCCTGTTCACCTGGAACAGCAGCCGCCCCACACACCGCTTCTGCAATCCCAAGTGCAAAGCCATCTGGGCCCGCGAGATCAAGAAAGCCCGCAAGAACGGCCTGACTCCGCCCACACCCGGCGCCACTTGCCTGCGACCCGGCCGCGCAAACCCTCTCCCCGAAGACCTTCCCCGCGAAGACCTTCCCCGCGAAGAGACTCTCCGCGGCAAGTTCTCCGCCGCGCAACCGGCCCAAAGCAGCCGCGAGCTCCGTTGCCCACTTTGCCAGGAGCCCATCGCCGTGGTCAGCATGCTCCTCCCGCCAGCAGCTGCATACGTCGACACGCCGTCACAATCCGTGACGAACATCAACTAAAGCCGTACTATGAAGTCCAACGACCTGGCAATTTCCGCAGAGCAGCCCTGGTCAAAATCAC
>NZ_JBITMD010000072.1:0-3960 GCF_044465905.1 Nonomuraea sp. NPDC049480 | reverse complement strand
TGGTCTTAACCGAAATGATCTTGAAGCTCTCTGGCATGTCGGATGGCGGGAGCAGCTCACGCTTCGTGACCGGGAAGAATCTTGGTTCTGTGGTCGCGGTGGGCGTGTCTTCTCGGTGGCGGGATCCCTTCAGGAGTCTGGGCTGGATCGGCCGGCGTCGGGCCGGAAGTCGGGCATGCCGAGATGGACGGTCGTGTGCTTGGCGGCCAGCTGCTGCATGGAGGTGAGTTTCTGTTCGGCTGCGGCGAGGCTGGCCTGGATGGCGGCTACTTCGCCGAGCCAGCCCTGCTCGTTGGCCTCGTTGAGGCGGTCGAGGAGGTTGGTGTGGATCTCCTGCAGGCGGGGCATCTGGGCGGGGTCAGGTAGAAGTTGCGGGCAACGAACGCATGCGTGCTCGTGAGCACATGGGGTTCCGAAGTCGCGGGTGCAGATGCCGAGGGCGACCTTGCGGAGCTCGAAATGGCCGAGGAATTCCTGCCATTCCTCGGGTGTGATGTCCCGGTATTCCTCGCTGGGCCGCAGGGACCGGCGGCGGGCGATGAAGGCCCGGTGGTGGGAGATGACGTCCTCGGGGTAGATCGCGGCGTATCCCATCGTGGTGTCGAGAACCTGGTGACCGGCGATCTTCGCAGCGATGTGCGGCGGGAGCCCGGACCGGATGGCATCGGTCAAGAAGAGCCTCCGGAAGTCGTGCGGGGTGAACCTGAGCGGCTGTCCCGCGACGTCGGTCAGTCCGCTCGCTTCGACCGCCTGGTCCAGGGCCTTCTGCACGTACTTGCGTGACATCGAGCGCTGCTCGGGCCCGTGCCGCCGCTGGAACAAGAACGGCATCGGCGCGCTCCAGGTCCGTTCCATGGTGTCGTAGGCCGAGACCAAGGGCATGGCGGCTTTCCCTGCCCTGACCCGGTGGATGATCGCGGTCAGCACCTCGCCGAGTTCCGGGGAGACCAGCAGCAGGCGCTCCATGTCGAGCTTGGAGGGTGCGACCTGCAGCATCGGGACGATCTCGCCGGTGGTCGGCAGGGTGTAGGCGACGAAGCTGTGGTGAGTCAGTTCCAGCATTTCCTCGTGGCGAATGCCGGTCAGTCGCAGGACTTCCACGATCGCCCAGCTCCAGAACACTCGGGTCTCCTCGCTCGCGAGATCGATGCGATGGCCGGTGTCGACGTTCTGGATGTAGACGCATCCGGTTGACCCTCCGCCGCGGCGCAGGTAGGTCTGGCCGTCCAGGACGAACTCGGTGCCCGCGGGGATGCCGCGCCCGGCGGCGAGCCGGCGGACCGCGTCGCGGCGTTCCTGCTCGACGGTGGCGACCAAGGTGGGCAGCACGGGGAGCTGGGTTCGGGTGCGCTGATCCATGTCTGCTTTGCGGCGGCTGCGGGCTTTGACGTGGGAGGTCTCGTTGACGCGGACCGGTGATGGCGCCACCCATGGGCCCCAGCGGGCGGGGTCGTCCGCTGCCCAGCGTGCGAGGTCCTGGTAGAAGCACCGGACGGTGTTGAGCACGATGTGGACGTTGATCCGAGGACGGGCGGGGTTGCGGCCTCGGGCGGGGACGACGCTGACGCGCTCCTTCCATGCCGCCGCGGTCGGGGCGTCCAGGCGCAGGGAGCTGATCCCTGGGTTGTGCTGTTCGAGGTCTTTCCAGAACAACAGGCCAAGCGAGCGGGCCATGTCCTCCAAGGTGACGTAGTCGACGTCGACGGTCCGGTCGGTCAGGTAGTCGACCAGCAGGTCCCGGATCGGCTTGAAAGCGATCTCATGCTTGTCGATGAGTTCGGCGGGGCTGAGCTGGCCGATCACCATGACGGCCTTCAGTCTGGGCGGAGCACCTGCTCCGAACACGCCGGTCTCGGCGAGCAGCGCATAGTAGAAGTGCTTGCCGTGCTGACCGGCGCATTGGTGCGCGCCGATCGCATCCTGCAGCTCGACGCAGTCCCCGATCGTGATGTCGCGGATCAGCCCACCCTTGCGGATCATGATCCAGGTGATCCTGTTCAGCGCTTGCGCTCGGTCGGCTACTCCGTGGCGGCCGGTGGCTTCGCAATGAGCTTGGAGGGCGGCGAATCCGTCGGGGTCTGTGGCTCGGCGGAACTGGGCCAGGAGTTGGGCGGGGATCAGCCGCAGGAGCCACCGGTAGTTCGGGCGGAGGACCTGCCCGCCGAGCAGCGGGATCATTCCGCAGGACAGGTCGATCGTGTCGTATTTGCGAGCGCGGTCCCGGGCCGCCAGCCACTCCAGGGGGACTCGTTTCCAGTCCCGTCCGGCCTCTTCGACCCCGCTGGCCAGCCACCGCTCTTGCCAGGTGTCGCCGGGCTGAGCTTCGAGCCAGTCCAACAGCTTGATCAGCCCGCGCTCGCGCGACCTGAGGTTGGCGTCGCTGTTCGCGGAGAACGGCAGTGCCAGGGTCCGCTCGATGATCGCCTCACGCGTCTCGCGGGTCTGCCACCACACCAGGTCAGCGGTTCTTACTTGAGAGTCTGCCGGAACATGGCGATGGTCATTCGCCCACCGGCCGCCACGAGCTGTCGCGAGCTGCAGCAGGTCCGTCGTCACGCCGGATCGCCTCCCAGCGGAGCCGCTCCGAACAGGGTCTGCAGAACCTCCGGCCGATAGCCGGGTGCTGGCGTCCGCGGCAGCACGGCCTGGGAGGCCTGCCTGGCATGATGCGCCAGGACCTGCGGGACGACCTCCGCGACGGTCGGCGCGGTGTAGAGCTCCGTGGTCGTGATGTGAGCGTGCCCAAGGACCCATTGGACGTCAGCGAGGGTCAGATGCGGGTCCGCGAGCATCCGTTTCGCGGCACTGTGCCGGAGATCATGGAGCGTCCAGTTCGAGCCGAGGGCGGCGTTGGCCTTGTTGAAGACCATCCTGGCGGCGTCGTACTCGAGCCGGCGGAACGGCCGGCGCAGAGTCCACCACAACGGATCGTCGGGTCCGGCAGGGACAAGGTCGCGGGTCTCCTGCTGATACAACCTCAACCACACGAACGCATCCGTCGAGGCGGGCAGCTGCTGCAGGGCGCGGCTGCCCTTGCGGATCACGCCGATCAGCTGGTCTTCGGGGGCGACGAGCCGGCGGGTCACACCCAGCAGCTCAGAGGCGCGGGCGCCGGTCGAGATATAGAAAGCGATCAACGCTCGGTCGCGGTGCGTCGTCAGCGCCGCGAACAGATCGTTGAACGCCCGGTCGGGGATGCTGCGCGGGATCCGCTTGGGCTCCTTGGGCTGGTACTCCGCCCGACGGAACGGCCGCCGGAACGGCTGCATCGGATTGTGGTGGGCGTTGAGGTCCTCCTCGCCGCTGCGGCTCTTGGGAAACGGGTTGACCAGCGGCCGGCCATGCATCTCACGGTGATACTCATAGAAACTCCGCACAGCCGCTCTCGCGTGACGACGCGTGCGAGCCGCATACCGCTCACCCGGCGAAGCCTTGCCCGTGACCGGATTGACCGTTCCCGGCCTGGGCGCGTCCGGGCGGCGGCTCCGGGCTGGCTTCTTCACCATCTTCAGCCGCAGCGCGAAGTCCCGGGCCTCCGCCCGCCCCGCCAGATCCCATGCAACCCCGACCGCGGCCAGGAACCGGAACCATCCCAGAAGCTCATAGGCGTACGAGCGCAACGACGCCGGGCTCGCGTCGTCGGCGAGCATGTGATGCAGAAACTCGGTGACCGCAGCCACCTCCACGCCTTCGCCGTCGATCAACCGGAACGGCCTCAACGGCTCGCCCGTCTCCTCCACCCGGCCGGCCCGTGGCACCACCAGGGCCACCACATCCCGGATCTCCCCGTCCTTCTCCGCCACCACTACTACCTCCTCGAATCACTCCAGACTCGAGATGACAGCAGAACCCCGACCCCCGCGGAGAAGCCCGACAGAACCTCGACAGGAGCCCATGGTCACTGTCCGTCGACCTACTCGTTGACCAGGGGGAACCCTGCGGTATTTCGGTCAACGGGTC
>NZ_JBITMD010000071.1:0-4933 GCF_044465905.1 Nonomuraea sp. NPDC049480 | reverse complement strand
ACCACAGAACCAAGATTCTTCCCGGTCACGAAGCGTGAGCTGCTCCCGCCATCCGACATGCCAGAGAGCTTCAAGATCATTTCGGTTAAGACCAGATCGGCGCGCTCGGCCTGGTCCTCAACGCGATCGTGCTGTTCAACACCCGCTACATGGACGCCGCCCTCACCCACCTGCGCGCCGGCGGGTTCGACGTGCGGGAGGAGGACGTCGCCCGGCTGTCGCCGTTCGTGCGGCACCACATCAACGTGATGGGCCGCTACACCTTCCAACTCCCGGAGATGCCCGGCGGGCTAAGGTCGCTGAACCCCACGCCGTGACGTTCGTTGGCCGACGGCCTCACTGGCTGTGACTCCCGAGACGCGCCTACCGGGGTGCGGTTACCGCGTCGCATTCCGATGGGTCGGCGGGATCGAGTTGTGAGGTGGTCTGGATGAGGGTGTCCAGTCGGTCGCGCGCGGCCAGGAGGTCGGCCGCGGCGTTGCTGAGCCGTTCCCGTTCGCGGTGCAGGTCGGGAAGCATCCCGGCGCAGGAGGGTGCCAGCGCCTCGCCGTCGTCGGTCATGCAGGGCAGCAACTCGCTGATCGTGGCGGTGTTGAGGCCAGCGGCGAGCATGAGGCGGATGCCCCGCACTGTGGCCGCGTCCTGCTGTCGATACTCGCGGTAGCCGCTGGGGCGTCGCAGCGGCCGGAGCAGGCCCTGTTCCTCGTAGTAACGCAGCGAACGCACGCTGGCGCCGGTGAGCCGGGACAGTTCTCCGATCCGCATGTGACGACCGCCACTTCCAGTTGACTCTCACACCGACGTGAGGGTCCAACCTATCCGGCATGACAGATCAGCATTCATCCGCCCGCGACACCGCAGTCACCGTCATCGGCCTGGGACCGATGGGATCGGCGTTGGCACACACCCTTCTTGGCAAGGGCCGATCCCTGACGGTCTGGAACCGTACCCCCGGCAAGGCCGACGGCCTGGTAGCCGAGGGAGCGCACCGCGCGGCCACCGTCGCCGACGCCGTGGCAGCGAGCCCAGTCACGATCGTGTGCCTCAACGATTACGCGACCATGTACCAAGTCTTCGAATCCACCGGCACGCTCAGCGGACACGCGCTGGTGAACCTCAACTCCGGAACCCCTGCGGAAGCCCGCACGGCCGCCGGCTGGGCGGCCGAGCGCGACCTCGACTACCTCGATGGCGCGATCATGGTGCCGCCGCCCCTCATCGGGCACGACGGATCGGTCCTGCTGTACAGCGGAGCCCGCGACGTCCTGGACCGGCACCGGGAGACTCTGGCCGACCTGGGTGACCCCCGCCACCTCGGCGCCGACCCGGGCCTGGCTGTGCTGTTCAACACGGCACTGCTCGGCATGATGTACGCGACCCTCAACGGTTTCCTGCATGCCGCCGCCCTGACCGACTCGGCCGGCGTGCCCGCGGCCGAGTTCGCCGAGATCGCGCTCGGCTGGTTCATGCCCGTGGTGCTGGACCCCGCCAGCCTCGCCGAACAAGCACCGAACCTGGACAAGGGGGCCTACCCCGGCGACCAGGGGACCATGCAGATGAACTTGAACGCCCTTGAACACATCGCCCGCACCAGCGTCGAGCAGGGCGTCCACCCCGCCCAGCCGCAACTGATGAAGCAACTCGCCGAACAAGCGATCGCCCAGGGGCACGGCACCGAAAACTATTTCGCCCTGTTCGAGATTCTCAAAAACCCTGGCGCCGAGACCCCCTGAGAGCCGTGCGGCCGAACATCCGCAGCAGCTCGTAGGCCCTTACCTGATCGGTGGCCAGGGAGCCACCACCCGCAGCATGTCCGGCCAGTGCATGAACCCTGACGCCGCACGCGGATCACGGTTCTCACCGGTCTTGACCGGCAGCTCACCGGAACCGGTCGCCGGGCCCCAGCAGACTGGTGAGCTCGGCGATCGCCTCCGGCGAAGGATGGAAGTAGCGGCGCACATTCTCGGTCTTCTTGTGACGCGACTTGGCCATCAGCATCAGCAGGCTCGCACCACCCTCACCCAGGTGGGTGAGGGCCGAATGCCGCATCTCGTGCAGGTCCCACCCTGTGCCAGGCCCGCCGAGTGCGGTGTGAGCGTCCAGCAGCGCGCGGGCCTGACCGTACGACAGGCGAGCAAACCCAGTGTCGGGACAGACATCGCGCGCGGAGACCACCTTGCCCCGGCCCGGGGCGGCGGCGGGTGAGGAACACCGGGCCCCGGGCGCGGCCCTTGAGCAAGCGCGGCACGAGCCGGGCAGTGCCAGCATCCCAGTACACCGTCTCCAGCACCACATCCTCGCGGAACCAGACGGCCTACAAGGAGTTCTTGAGTACCAGAAGAGTCGACGCGGACAGAACGAGCAGGGCGATCGAGACATGGCTCGCCGCGGCCTCGTGGCGGGAAGCGACGGCGGGCTACGACGTACTCGAACGAACCTTGCAAACGATGGGCAGCGGCCGGGATCTGACTCCGCCGACGCAAGACCATCGCTGGCGCCACAGCATCGTGGCCGACCTCCTACGCCTGCGCGACCTGTTCGGCAGGAGAATCCCCGACAGTCAGGTGCGGGCGGTGCCGGAGCTGGTCCAGGACTTTGCGGGCGTCCTGGTCCGCACGGGAATGCTCGAGGTGGCCCTCCCGATCATCGACTCCTATGAACGAGGCGAGGCGCACCCCACTGACGACGTCATAGTCGAGATCAACCCGCGACTCCAGCAGATCATCGACCGAGAGCCCCAGGGCCGATTGGACTACCTCGAAAGCTTGGCAGCCCGGATCGGACTGCGCTGGAAAGGCAGCGAAACCAAGCAGGAGCAGGAAGACCTGGCCGCTCAACTGGGAGCGACACCCGGGGACTACACGGACGCCAAGAAGATCGGCGGAATCTACCGCGAGACAGGACCGAGGTGAATCGTAGGTGACCGGCAACGGGTTCAAACGGTGCAAGTGCCGCCAGGATGGCCGCGAGCTCGGCGCGAAGTGCCCCAAACTACGCCGCAAGGACGGCTCGTGGAACCCCAACCATGGCAGCTGGTACGGCAAGGAAGAAGTGCAGGCCAGGCCCGACGGGAAGCGCGTCTACCTCCGACTCGGCGGGTTCGCCACGGAGGCCGGCCTCATCGAGCGCTACCAGCACGCCGGACGGTTACTGGACATCCCCGACGCCGGCCCGGAGGGACACGAGGCGCGGATGGAGATCCTGGCGATGATCCGGGCCGCGCACAAGAAGCAGGCGCCGCTGCCGGACTACGAGGAACTCCGCCGGAAGTTCAAGGCCGGGCAACCACTTCAGTCGATCACGTTCGGGGAGTACTGGGACGACTGGGTGGAGCGGCGCCGCAAGCTCAAGGACATCCGTGAGAGCACGCTGCTCAGTTACATCTCACACTGGCAGACCCACATCCGCGAGGTTCTCGCGGACGTGCGTATGGACCGGCTGTTCGTGCCTGTGGTCGAGCGGGTATTCACCCGGATCGACGAAAAGAATGAGGCGCTTTTCACCGCGCGCGACTCCACCGATCTGCAGGTGCGGGCGTCGGTGCGCGGGAAGCGGCCGACCGGGCCGGTGACCAAGCAGCGGATCAGGGCGACGATCCGTACGGTGCTGGCCTCCGCGAAACGGGAGCACGTCGTCACCTTCAACGCCGCCGAGCTGGTGAAGCTGGACGCGGGGAAGAAGGCCAAGGGCGTGGTCTGGACGAAGGCACGGGTGGAGGCGTTCAACGTCGCGTACGAGAAGCGGCTTGCTGCCGAGCGGGCGGCTCCGGTTCAGTCGAAGAAGCCGCTAGAGAGGTTCAAGGTGTGGCTGGCGACGCCGCGGCCGTCGCCGGTGATGGTGTGGACCCCGATTCAGCTCGGCACGTTCCTCGACTACGCGGCGACCGACCGGCTGTACGCCCTGTACCACCTGATCGCGTTCCGAGGCCTGCGTCGCGGCGAAGCGTGCGGTGCTCGCTGGGTCGACGGCGAGCTGGACGAGGGTCTGCTGGCCACGGGCAAGCAACTCTCCAACGTCGGCCGGGAGGTGAAGGAGGGATCGCCCAAGACGGAGTCGTCGGACGCGGTGGTCGCGCTGGACAAGGTCACGGTCGCCGTCTTGCGGGCGCACAAGGCGCGGCAGAACGAGGAACGGCTGGTGTGGGGGCCGGTGTGGACGGACACCGGTCGCATCTTCACGCGGGAGAACGGCAGCGAGCTGACGCCTGACTGGGTCAGCGAGCACTTCGAGCGCCTGACGTTTGCGGCCGGTCTGCCGCCGATTCGGCTGCATGACCTTCGCCACGGCGCGGCCACGCTGTCCCTGGCGGCGGGCAACGACATGAAGACGACGTCGGCGATGCTGCGGCACTCGAGCGTGTCGGTCACGGCCGATCTTTATACGACGGTGCTGCCGGAAGTGGCCCGGGAAGCGGCCGAAGCGAGCGCCGTTCTGGTGCCTCGAGCGGTCGCTGTGGGGGAGGCGTCCGAAACTGGCGGTCTCCCTTCGGTCTCCCAATTGAGTGACCGCCGACCCATGGATTCGGCTGGATCAAGGAAACCGCAGGTAGAGCTCAGGATAGGAGAGTAGGGCGGGTGGGACTTGAACCCACGACCCACGGATTATGAGAATCCTCGGTAAGTATCACTAGGTGTCATCGAGTGTTGTTTTGTATCGCTGTGATCGGGATCGTCCACGCCGACGTGTCGGCCAGTGTCATCCCGTGCCGGGTTGTAGGGCGTACACGCGAGCAACCGCCGAGCAACCATGCGTTCTTGACCATCGGCATTATGTGCCATTTATCCCTATGACGGGACTGTTGTGTAGGGCCCTGGTTCCGAGATGAGGCTCGAGCCCCACCCTCTCTGCCAAGGTTTATTGAGACAGATGCCACTAAAGTTCATCTGAGTGATGAGGGTGAGTAAGGATCTCAACGAACCGTGAGCACGACTAT
>NZ_JBITMD010000070.1:0-5328 GCF_044465905.1 Nonomuraea sp. NPDC049480 | reverse complement strand
CGTCCTCCAGGTCGATCTCCGTCGATGCCTGGATCACAGTACTCATCAGGTGCGTTCTCCTTGATCAGGAGTTACACCGAAGACCGTACAGTCCCTCCCCGGAAGATTAGACGACCATAGGAAGCGGTCGAGGTGGGACTGTCCTGCACGATGGCCCCACAGTTGCTAGAGCGGTGTCACGTAGTTAGTGCGCTTGTCCTCAACTGGCCGGTAGGAAGAGCGCCGCCAGTCGGGGCAGGCGCTGACGCAGCTGGGCGTCGTCGTCGAAGTCGAAGTCTTCGCCCATGTCGTCCCCTGTGGCCCGGTCTACTACTGCTTCCTCGCGAGCCGCCAAAGCCTCGTAGAAGGCATCTACATCGCCATCGGTGTGCCGTTCGTAGGCGGCGTTGACCGCAAATTGAACTTCTTCGTAGAAGATGGCACGCTCGTCGCCCTGGGCTGCGGCTTCAATAACGGCCGGGTGGCCGGCCAGGTTGTCGGGGGACTGCGCCGCCCTCTCAAACCAGCCACGGCCCAACGCGATCAACCCAGCCCGGAAGTCGCTGAAGCTGTCATCCGAGCACCCGCCACCGATCAGATAAGCGGCAGCCCAGACGTCCCACCGATGCACCGCGCCTTCTACCTCATCGAACCGCTCCTGGAAATCAAGGATCTCCTCCATCGAGAGAGCAGCAAGTCGATCAACGAGTGCCTCATCGATAGGCTTGGCATCCGTGCGGGCGGACTCGACAATGCTCCAGAATTCGTCCAGATTCACGCAGACACTTTGCCACAACAGTCTGCTAATGCGGTTTGGTCCCACTTGTATCGCCGCCACGACTCGAAGAAGATCCGGGATATACGCGGGATGATTCCGTACGCCAGTGAGTGAGCTAAGGCTGTAGCACCAGTTCAGACCTGCTCCGAGGCCTCAATCACCGACCCGCTGTAAAACCGTCGGCTCAGCCTACGCAGGTTCGCACCTTGCATATGCCGCCAGCAGTAAGTGCAGCTCAGAGCACCTTTCGAGAGGCCTCGTTGCATGTCCGGGGTAAGCAGCCCCAGGGCCTTGGCCCGCTGCCTTGCAGGTGGACGAGGTAGACGGGAAGACCAGGCAGGGAACGCTCTGTGTCCTGACTACAGCTCCATGCGACGAGGGAATGCATCTGGCCGCCCGTAGGAGAAGATGCGTCGGAGAGCGCCGCGCAGTTCCTCGCGCGCATGAGCCTCAACATCCAGTGTGACGTCAATGATGTGGTCGTCGAAGCCGTAGAGACTGGCCGCAGCGTCGTCGAGCACCACCGTTAGCCGCTGATCGTCCATAACGATCTCCCTCACGCAGCCATAGACAGCCACCCCATTGTCTACGACAAGGCAGTGGGTGTAATCGTCGTCGATCTCCTCATCGTCCTCGACCTCGTAGAGCGAGCATTGAAAGATCAGGCTCTGGCCGGTCCCGTCGAGGTTCTCAGCGACGCCGGCCGACAGACACTCAATCTCAAGGTCTTCATCGACCCCTGCGACGTGAGCAGTAAAGGTGAGAGGCATGTCGGGAGCCTATTGACCGGTCCTTGTCAGTGGCAGCGTAGTGATCGCGCTGATACCGCGCTTCCGACGGCAGCGGCACCCAATATTGCCGGATGATCTCAGCCACCGAACTCGATCCGGTACGAGGCAGGAGCCCTACCACGCGCCCGACGATCGTGCCGATAAGGAAGAGGTCGCCGCTCCCGGCCTGGGAGCCACCTTGGGAGCCACCCGAACGGACGATAATGAATTGACCCGAACGAACCTGAACGGCGAGGCGACCGTCGGCCAGCGCGGCGAACGATCCTGAACGGCCCTGGAGATCGTTTGGGGACGTACGGATCAGAAGGTGGGTCTAGATCAAGGCGCGGCGAGCTCACCCGTGCGGAGCAGCACGAGTGCTTCTTCGTGCCATTCGCAGCGGTCGCCGGCCGGGGGCAGTTCGACCCCTGCACGTCCGGCCGGGGCAGAGAACTCTTGTCGAAGCTGTTCTACGAGCTGTTCGGCCTGTCTGAGCGTTTCCTGTAGGTCGTCGGGGGCGTCCACGCTGAGGCCAAGAACGGTCGCCCCGTCACGAGTGATCGTGATCATGGCCTGGTAGTGGTCGCGAGCCCTGAGGTAGAGCGTGAAGGCGTCATCCCCGTCTTCGGAGCGCAACTCGTCGAGGGCATTGTCATCTGCGTCGTCCGCGATGCCCAGGACATGAACCCGGGTGAAAGCGTGGAGCCGCTCGTCCCCAGGCTCGTCCACGTTGACGTAGCTGTCGATGAATCGCCCGAAGACCGCGGGGCTCTGCTCCGGCACCCACACATAGACGTCGAGACATGGCGGCACTGACCTAGCGTAGATCTTCACGGCCTGCCGTGACGTGCAATATGCGTGCAATGATCATGATGGCGAGGGGCCGCAAACATGCTGCCCACCAGGTCAGAAGACGTGTCGCCGGAAGAACAGTCACGAGCTGTAAAGCCGAACCCTACGGCCATACACTCGTGCGCCATGGCGATCGACACGTCGGGCGATCTCTGGCGGGGTGAAGACTTCGAAGATCTCGCCGACCTTCTCCGCGAGCACCAGCCGGGTGGCTACGCCGTCCAGCAAGTGAGTGAGGCAGTGTGCGCCGGATGCGCAGGCAAGCACTTCAACGTCATGGCCGATGACGTTGAAGGTTGCGTACAACGTATCTGTGTCGCCTGCGGGGACGCCTCTTATATTGCCGACAGTGCCGACTACGTGGATGAGGCTGACCTCGGAGAGTGTGCTTGCCCATGTGGAGGCGAGGAGTTCGCTGTAGCAGTGGGGTTCGCCTTCCGCAGTGACGGTGAAGTGCGTTGGATCAGCATTGGCTTGCGCTGCCTGAGGGACGGAAGCCTAGGCGTATACGCAGACTGGAAGATCGACTACAGTCCCACCGCTCACCTACTGGAACTGACCTGATCGCACCGCTCTACTGCGACACCCAACCGCACCACTCCTCCCACAAGATCCGGAACATACGCGGAACGGGAGGGGGAGCGCTTGATCACGCCGGTGCTCCCCCGCAGGTCACGACGCAAGCCGCAGACGAAAGCAACATCCACTTTTAATCCGTAGGTTCCGGGTTCGAGCCCCGGGCGCCCTACCTCAATGACCTGGGCGGACTCCCCGATCTCCATGATCAGAAGGTCCGCCCGGTTGCATTTCTAGTTGCAGTTATCCCCAGAGTGCGCGGCCCATGCGGGCTGCTGCGTCCGTTGAGAGCGTCGCCGTGATGTGGGTGTGGCGCCGCGCGGGGGGCGTCCGATGGTGCCGTCTGCCGTAGTGATGTGCACGTGCTTGTACGGGGAGAAAACGGCTCTTATCCTGGCTTCCGCACTACGACATCGAGATGATCGAAGGTGGGCCGTGAGCCCGCGTCCCCTGCATCCGGAAGAGCCTGAGCGCATTGGCGACTATCGGCTGAGCGGCGTGCTCGGCGAGGGCGGGCAGGGCGTGGTGTATCTCGCAGAGACGCCGTCGGGCGCCCGGGTCGCGATCAAGGTGCTGCACCGCAGGGAGGCGATGGACGCCGAAAGCCGTCGCCGGTTCCTGCGCGAGGCGGACACCGCCCGCCGGGTGGCACTCTTCTGCACCGCCCGCGTGCTCGATGTGGGCGCGCTCCATGACCGCCCCTATGTGGTCAGCGAGTTCATTCCCGGCAGATCTCTGGCCGAGGTGGTCGCCGCTGACGGCCCGCGTGCCGGCAGCGGACTGCACCGTCTGGTGGTCGCCACGCTGACGGCCCTGGCCGCGATCCACCGGGCCGGGGTCGTGCACCGCGACTTCAAACCCGACAACGTGATCTTGGGGCCCGAGGGTCCGGTGGTCATCGACTTCGGCATCGCCCGCGCCGTGGACCACACCACGACTGCGGCTGGGCTCGTGGGCACCCCCGCCTACCTGGCCCCCGAGCAGTTCATCGGGCAGGCGCCCAGTGGGGCGTCGGATGTGTTCGGCTGGGCCTGCACGATGACGTTCGCCGCCACCGGACGCCCGGCCTTCAACGGCGCGACGATTCCCGCGCTCATGTTCGCCATCACGGCCCGCGACCCGGACCTGTCCGGCGTGCCGGACGAGCTCCGCCCGCTGCTGGCCGCCTGCCTGGACAAGAACCCCGGTGCCCGGCCCACCGCCGCCGACCTGCTGCGCAGCTTCACCGAAAGCGATCCACACGATGCCGGCCGCGCATCCTCGGCGGACACGCCAACCGTCACGGCCGTCTCGCCGCCCGGCCGAGAACCGTCCACCTCGATCCCCTCGAAGTCGCGGCGGTGGCTCCTGGGAGTCGCGGCCGGTCTTACGGCGCTGCTCATCACGGGCGTGATCCTCGTGCTGCAGCGTGAGGCGCCGGCGAGTGGCACGCTTCTCTACAGCGACGACTTCGGCAATCGGGATAACTGGGACGGCTACACCTTCAGCCCAGACGCCGAGGGAGACAGCCGCACCATGCGCGGGTACGAGATCGACCGGGGCGTCTACTCGCTCATGGCCGACAAGAGCTACCCCAGCAATGCGTCCCTGTCTCCCGTGCCGGCCAAGAATGCCTCCACCGTCGAACGCCAGGTGATGATCGGCGTGACGGCCGAGGTGCGGGAGGGCTCGACGGGCCGGGCGAGCTTCGGCCTCTTGTGCCAGTGGGACGAAGACGTGCCCAACGGGTACGCGTTCATGCTCGGCCTCGACGGCACCGCACGCGTCATCAGAACCGCCCGAGGGACCAATCTCGACGTGACGCCTCCCGTACAGGCCGAGGCGCCACGGGCCGGGGAGAAGGTCCGCATCGAGGCCGCCTGCCGGCAGGCCGACGCGGGAACCCGCCTGACGCTGTGGATCGACGGAACCCAGACGATCGACGTCGTCGACTCCGAGCAGCTTCCCGACGGCTCGGCCGGTCAGGCCGGCCTGGTCGCGCGGGCGCCGGAGGCCGGAGGCGGGGTCGTCACCGTGTCGTTCGACGACTTCAGCGTCCACCGGCCCCAGTAGAAGGTGGGGGCTCATCGCGTGCGTTGAGGGGGCTGCGCTTGGGGGAGCCGGCAGATCACGATCATGCCCACCGGCCGGCTCAGCCGACCCCTCCGCGCGGCCAGTCGCCAGGGCCGGCGAGGGGCTCGAGCCGACGCCCTGGAGGGCAAGAGCCGGCAAGTGGGCGGGACCGGCATTCGTCATCTGTGTGGGACGGGCGCGTGAGGGCACCCGTTGATGGCGCTCTGTGATTTTGACCAGGGCTGCTCTGCGGAAATTGCCAGGTCGTTGGACTTCATAGTACGGCTTTAGTTGATGTTCGTCACGGATTGTGACGGCGTG
>NZ_JBITMD010000069.1:0-5851 GCF_044465905.1 Nonomuraea sp. NPDC049480 | reverse complement strand
ACCCGAGATCGGCTCAGCCAACCCCGCCAGCAACTCCTCCCGATCACCACCCACCACCACCGCACGATGATCAAACACCGACCGGCCCTTCACCAGCGACCAACCCACATCGGCAGAATCCTGCTCAGGATGCGCCCGCACCCACTCCGCCAACCGCCTGGCCTGCGCCGCAACGCCCTCACGCGTCTTGGCCGACAGCACCCACGGCACCACCGGCAACCCCTGGCCGGGCTCATCCTCCTGCGACGGAGCCTCTTCCAGCACCACATGCGCGTTCGTCCCGCTCATGCCGAAGGACGACACGCCGGCCCGGCGCGGTTCGGTGTCCGCGGGCCAGGGGCGGGGCTCGGTCAGGAGCTCCACCGCGCCCGCCGACCAGTCCACGTGCGGGCTGCGCTCGTCGGCGTGCAGGGTGGCGGGCAGGACGCCGTGGCGCATGGCCATCACCATCTTGATGATCCCGGCCACCCCGGCCGCCGCCTGCGCGTGACCGATGTTCGACTTCACCGAGCCGAGCCAGAGCGGCCGGTCCTCGGACCGGTCCTGACCGTAGGTGGCGATGATCGCCTGGGCCTCGATCGGGTCACCCAGCGGCGTCCCCGTGCCGTGCGCCTCCACGGCGTCGACCTGGACGGGGGCGAGCCTGGCGTCGGCGAGCGCCTGCCGGATCACCCGCTGCTGCGAAGGACCGTTGGGAGCCGTCAGCCCGTTGCTCGCCCCGTCCTGGTTGACCGCCGAGCCACGGACGACCGCCAGCACCGGGTGCCCGTTGCGGCGCGCGTCCGACAGCCGCTCCACCAGCAGGACGCCGGCGCCTTCCGCGAGTGCCATGCCGTCGGCCGCGGCGGAGAACGCCTTGGACCGCCCGTCCTTGGCGAGCGCGCGTATCCGGCTGAAGCCGATGAACCCGCCGGGCGTCGACAGGACGGCGACGGCCCCGGCCAGCGCCAGTGAGCAGTCGCCGTTCCGCAGTGCCCGCACGGCCAGGTGCAGCGCGACCAGGGAGGACGAGCAGGCCGTGTCAATCGTGACGGCGGGACCCTCCAGCCCCAGCGTGTACGAGATGCGCCCGGACACCACGCTGGTGGCGACGCCGGTCATCAGGTATCCCTGCAGCTCCGGCGGCGCCTGCGTCATCATCGTGAGGAATTCGGGGCTGTTGGCGCCCACGAACACCCCGGTACGGCTGCCGTGCAGCGCCGCCGGGTCGATGCCGGCCCGCTCGATGGCCTCCCACGACGTCTCCAGCAGCAGCCGCTGCTGCGGGTCCATGGCCGTGGCCTCGCGCGGCGAGATCCCGAAGAACGACGCGTCGAATTCCGTGGCGTTCCCCATGAACCCGCCCTCCCTGACATAGGAGGTGCCGAAGGCGTCGGGGTCGGGGTTGTACACGGACTCCAGATCCCAGCCGCGGTCGTCCGGGAGCCCGGAGATCGCATCGGTCCGGCCGGAGACGACCCGCCACATGTCCTCGGGGCTGTCGATGTCCCCGGGGTAGCGGCACCCGATGCCGATGATGGCGATCGGCTCGTGGTCCTTGTCCTCGGCCGCCTGCAGCCGCTTCTTGCTGTCGTGGAGCTCGGTCGTCACGCGCTTCAGGTATTCGACGAGCTGCTCTTCTGTCGCCATGTGTGTTGCCTTCCTAGCCGTCGGTGACGCCTGCTCAGGAGAGTCCGAACTCGTTGTCGATGAAACTGATGATCTCGTCGGCGGTGGCCGCTTGGAGCTGGCCGGCCACGTTGCCGGCGGCGGGATCGGGCTCGTGGTGCCGTTCTCTCCAGGAGAAGATCAGCCGTTCGAGCCGGGTGGTGATCTCCCCGGCGGTGTCGGTCTCCGCCGCCATGACGGCCAGCTGGGCCTCGATGCGGTCGAGCTCGGCCAGCAGCTGCTGCTCGGCGCTGTGCGCGGGCGGCGCCAGCTCTTCCAGCAGGTGCCCGGCCAGCGCGGCGGAGTTCGGGTAGTCGAAGATCAGCGACGCCGGCAGCCGCAGGCCGGTGACGGTCTTGAGCCGGTTACGCAGCTCCACGGCGGTCAGCGAGTCGAAGCCGATCTCCTTGAACGCCCGTGCGGGTTCGACCGCCTCGGGTGCCGCGAAGCCGAGCACTGCCGCCACGTGGCCGCGTACCAGGTCGAGCAGCATCGGCAGGCGCTCTGCCTCGGGCAGGGCGGCCAGCCGGTCGGTGAGGGAGTCGCCCTGCGGGGTCTCGGCCACCAGCACGCGGCGGGCGGAGATCCGTACCAGGCCGCGGAACAGCGGGTGGCCGAAGCCCTTCGCTGCGCCGGCACGCAAGGTGGCGAGATCGAGGTGGATCGGGACGAGCCCCGCCTCGTCCAGGTCGAGCGCCCGGTCGAACAGGGCGAGGCCCTCGTCGAGGGCGAGCGCGCCCATGCCGGAGCGGCTCAGCCTGCTCAGGTCGGCCTCGTCCAGGTGGCCGGTCATGCCGCTGCCGCTCTGCGGCGACCACAGGCCCCAGGCCAGGGAGGTGGCCGCCAGCCCGCGGGCGCGGCGGTGCGCGGCGAGCGCGTCGAGGAACGTGTTCGCCGCGGCGTAGTTGCCCTGCCCGGGGCTGCCGAGCACGCCCGCGGCGCCCGAGTACAGGACGAACTGCGCCAGATCGAGATCGGCGGTCAGCTCGTGCAGGTTGACCGCCGCGTCGACCTTGGGGCGCATGACGGCCTCGACGCGCTCCGGGGTGAGCGAGGAGATCATCCCGTCGTCGAGCACGCCTGCCGTGCTGATGACCCCGGTCAGCGGGTGCTCGGCGGGGATCCCGGAGAGCAGCCCGGCGAGGGCGTCGCGGTCGGCGGCGTCACAGGCGACGACCCGTACGGTGGCGCCCAGCCCGGTCAGCTCCTTCTCCAGCGCCGCCGCGCCGTCGGCGGCCGGGCCGCGCCGGCCGGCCAGGACCAGGTGCCGCACGCCGTGTTCGGTGATCAGTCGCCGGGCGGCGAGTGCGCCGAGCGCGCCGGTGCCGCCGGTGATGAGCACGGTGCCGTCGGGGTTCAGCGCAGGCGGCGCGGTCAGCACGACCTTGCCGATGTGGCGGGCCTGCGCGACGTGCCGGAACGCGTCGGGGGCGCGGCGGACGTCCCAGGTGCGGATCGGCGGCAGCCGGAGCGCGCCGCCGGCGAACAGGCCGACGATCTCGGCGAGGATCTCGCCCGTACGTGCGGGGTCGAGCTGGGTGAGGTCGAAGTTCCTGTACCGCACCGACGGCAGCTCGGCCGGGTCTCGTACGTCCGTCTTGCCCATCTCGATGAAGCGTCCGCCGGGCCGCAGCAGCCCCAGGGAGGCGTCCACGAACTCGCCGGCGAGGGAGTTGAGCACGACGTCGACGCCGCCGCTGAAGATCTGCGCGAACTCCAGCGTACGGGAGGAGGCGATGCGGTCGGCCGGCACGCCGAGCTCGCGTACCGCGTCCCATTTGCCCTCGCTGGCGGTGCCGTAGACCTCGGCGCCCAAGTGCTGCGCGAACTGCACGGCCGCCGTGCCGACCCCGCCCGCCGCGGCGTGCACCAGCAGCGATTCGCCGGCCTGGAGACCGGCCAGGTCGACCAGGGCGTGGTAGGCGGTGATGAAGGCGATCGGCACCGAGGCCGCCTCGGCGAACGACCAGCCGTCGGGGACGCGGGCGAGCATCCGGTGGTCGGCGACCGCCTGGCGGGCGAAGCCGTCGACGATGCCCATCACCCGGTCGCCCGGCGCGAACGCGGTGACGTCGTCCGCCACTTCGATGATCACGCCTGCGCCCTCGCCGCCCATCGGCGCGTCGCCCGGGTACATGTCCAGGGCGATCAGCACGTCGCGGAAGTTCAGCCCCATGGCTTCGGTCCTGATGCGGACCTGGCCGGGCGCGAGCGGCGCGGTGGCCGCGGGCAGCAGCGCGAGGTCGTCGAGGGTGCCGCGGCTGGTGACGTCCAGCCGCCAGTTCGCCGCCTCCGCGGGCGGGACCAGCGCCCCGCCGGCTCCCGGGCGGGCCAGGCGGGGTGTGTAGGCCGCGCCCTTCCGCATCGCGAGCTGGTTCTCTCCCGCCGCCAGCGCGGCGGGCAGCATGCGGTACGAGTCCGCGTCGCCGTCCACGTCGACGATGACGACCCGGTCGGGGGTCTCCGACTGCGCCGACCTGACCAGGCCCCAGATCGCGGCGTCGGCCAGGCCGGCCACCTCCTCGTCCGCCGTGGCCGCGACCGCGCCGTGGGTGAGGAGGACGAGCCTGGAGTGCGGGAAGTCCTCCTCGGCCTGCCAGATCTGCAGCAGCTCCAGCACACGGCAGGTCCGATCGCGGACCGCTGCGGCCACGTCGCCGTCCGACCGGCCCTCCAGCGGGACGACCACCCAGTCGGGCACGGATCGGGTGGCGAGAAGTTCGGCCAGGGTGTCGTGCGCCACGGCGTCGGTCCCGGCCGCGGCCGAGTCCGGCCAGGAGCCGATGACCGCCCACTGCTGCTCGTCGGCGGGGTCGCCGACGGGGACCGGGGCCCATTCGAGGGTGTAGAGCGAGTCGTCCGCCGCGGCGCGGGTCTCGGTGCCGAGGTCGGTGGGCAGCGGGCGCAGGATCAGCGAGCCCACGTCGGCGACGGGCACGCCGGTGGTGTCGGTCACGGCGAGCGTCACCTGGTCGGCGTCGCGGGACGTGAGGCGTACGCGGATCGCGGTCGCACCCGTCGCGTGCAGCCGCACGCCGGTCCAGGTGAACGGCATGCGCGGCCCGTCCTCGGCGGTGGCCGCGTTGAGCGCCATGGTGTGGAGCGCGGCGTCCAGCAGCGCGGGGTGCAGCCCGAATCCGCCGGTCTCGGTGCCCTCCGGCAGGGCGACCTCGGCGAACAGCTCCTCGTCGCGCCGCCACACGGCCTTCAGTCCCTGGAAGAGGGGGCCGTAGCCGAGCCCGGCCGCGCCGAGCCAGTCGTACAGGCCTTCGAGCGGGATCGGCTGGGCGCCCTCGGGCGGCCAGGCGACCGTCTCCTGCGTAGGCGGCGCCGTGGTGCCCGGGGCGAGCACGCCGATGGCGTGGCAGGTCCACGGGTCTTCGCAGCCCCCGCCGTCGGGGCGGGCGTGGACGGCGAGCTGGCGCCTGCCGTCCTCCTCCGGCGCGCCGACGGCCAGCTGGAGCTGGACCGCCCCGCGCTCGGGCAGGGTGAGCGGGGCTTGGAGGGTGAGCTCTTCCAGCAGGTCGCAGCCGGCCTCGTCGCCGGCTCTGACGGCCAGCTCGACGAAGGCCGTTCCCGGCAGGATCACCTGCCCGTTGACGGCGTGATCGGCCAACCACGGGTGCGTCTTCAGTGAGAGCCGTCCGGTCAGCAGCACGCCGTCGGCGTCGGCCAGCGGGACCGCCGCGCCGAGAAGGGGGTGTCCGGCCGCGCCGACCCCGGCGGCGCCGACGTCGCCCGCGCTCCCGCTGCGCTCCTCGAGCCAGAAGTGCTGGTGCTGGAAGGCGTAGGTGGGCAAGTCGACGATCACCGGGTCGGCGGTGGCCAGCGCCTGCGTCCAGTCGACGGCCACGCCGTGCGCCCACAGCTCGGCCGCGCTCGTCCACAACCGGCGCAGGCCGCCGTCGTCGCGGCGCAGCGTGCCGCAGGCCACCACCTCGTGACCGGCCTGCTCGGCCGTCTCCTGTACGGCCATGGTCAGCACGGGGTGCGCGCTGGCCTCCACGAACCACCCGTGGCCCTGCTCGATCAGCGCCCGCACGGCCGGCTCCAGCCACACTGTCCGCCGCAGGTTCTCGTACCAGTACGCGGCGCCGACTTCGGTACCCTCCAGCCAGGTCTCACGGACGGTCGAATACCACGGCACCTCGCA
Source organism: Nonomuraea sp. NPDC049480 (assembly GCF_044465905.1). Lineage (NCBI taxonomy): Bacteria > Bacillati > Actinomycetota > Actinomycetes > Streptosporangiales > Streptosporangiaceae > Nonomuraea > Nonomuraea sp. NPDC049480. The sequence goes on along the minus strand of NZ_JBITMD010000069.1, from coordinate 51 downwards.
CACGCGCGGGCTGATCGGAGCCAGCAGACTCGCGATCTCCTCCTCGATCGC
>NZ_JBITMD010000068.1:0-5890 GCF_044465905.1 Nonomuraea sp. NPDC049480 | reverse complement strand
CGGTTACATTCCGAACCCGGAAGTTAAGCTTCTCTGCGCCGATGGTACTGCACTCGGGAGGGTGTGGGAGAGTAGGTCACCGCCGGACAATCTTTTATACAGAAAGGCCCCCGACCACACGGTCGGGGGCCTTTCTGCGTTATTGGGGCCGGAGGACGAAGACGCCCCAGCCCAGGTAGTCGCGGCCGTACTCGAGGTGTGAGCGGCGGGCCTGGGTAAGGAAATCACGCATCCCCGGAGCGTCCGGATCCGCTGGGTTGTCGCGAAGCCAATCGCTTATCGTCCACCATTGACTCGCGACGTATCTGTCCCAGCTGTCCGGATCGGCCAGGACCATTTCCAGCAGCTCGAAGCCTGCCTCTTCGATGCGTTCATTCGTACCGGCGAGCGAGGTGAACAGGTCTTTCTCCATGCCGTAGGTCTCGTAGGCCTCGGGCGGCGGCGGCGATATCCAGTAGCACTCGCCAACGAGGGCGATGCCGTCCTGGCGCAGATGCCGGCGCATCAGGGACAAGGTGCCTTTCAGGCCGCCGCCGATCCAGGTCGCGCCTATGCAGGACACTATGTCGAACGACTCCGGAGTGGCCTCGTAGGTGGCGGCGTCGGCCTCCACGAATGCGAGCCGGTCGGCCACCCGCAGTTCCTGGGCACGGGCGCGGGCGGCTGAGAGAAAGACCTGGCTGATGTCCACGCCGACGCCTTGTGCGCCGTAATCGGCGGCCCAGCGGGAAAGCAGCTCCCCCTTTCCGCACGCCAGGTCCAGTTGGCGGGTGCCTGGGGCGATGCGGCAGATCTCACCGAGCAGGTCGAGCTTGTCGTCCGTCAGCGGGTTGAGTATGCGGTGCCGGCCCTCGGCGATTTCGTGGAAACGCAGTGACATGGTGGGCAGTCTTACTCGCCACGGACTTATGGGCCAACCCATTTATAGGCTTGAGCCGGTCTCATGGACGTTCTCCGGCTTGCTAGGCTGGAGAGACCGGGCCACCCCCCACGGGTGGCCTTCGTCGCGTAAGGCCCGAGGGCGGGCGGCGACCAGCCACGGTGGACCGTTGTTGTGAGTCCGCTGGGTGAGCCCAACGAAATGGACCAGAAGTGAACAGAGAAAACGGATCGGACGGCGGACAGCCCGGGCGCGGCGACCAGGGGGAAGGGCGCCCCAACGGGGGTGGCAGGAGCGGCGGGTACGGCTCTCGCGGGCGAGACTCCGGCGACCGTCCATTCCGTTCCGGCGATAGGGCACGTTCGTACAACCGCGAGGACAGAGGGCCGCGGCGCGACGAAGGCTCCCGGGATGATCGCGGCTCGCGCCGCGAGGGCGGCGTGGACCGCCGGGAGGGCGGCGCGGACCGCCGCGAGGGCGGTCGATCCGGCGACCGTGTGGAGGGGAGCCGGTTCGGCGATCGTGGCGCCAGGCGCGAAGGCGGGTTCCGCGACGACCGTGGACCCCGCCGCGAGGGGCCACGAGGCGAGGAGCGTCGCCCGTACGGGGACCGGGATCGGGACGCCCGCGGTCAACGTCGTGACGGCGATGAGCGCCGGTCGTTCCGCGATCGCGATGATCGTGGTCCCCGTCGTGAGGGCGGCTTCCGCGAGGATCGCGCGCCCCGTCCTGAGGGTGAGATCCGGGACGACCGCGGTGCCCGGCGTGACGGCGGTGCCGGGGAGGACCGGGGGCCGCGTCGCGACGGTGGGTTCCGGGACGACCGGGGTCCGCGGCGTGAGGGCGGTTACGGCCCCAGGCGTGAAGGCGGTTACGGCGACCGTGGGCCCAGGCGCGAGGGCGGGTTCCGCGATGACCGCGGTCGGCGGCCCGAGGGCCAGGAACGTCGTCCGTTCCGGGATCGCGATGATCGTGGAGGGCGCAGCGAGGGCGGCTCTGGCGACCGCCGTGAAGGTGGCGGCTACGCTGATCGGCGCGAAGGCGGCTACGGCGACCGTGGGCCGCGTCGTGAGGGGGGGTTCCGCGAGGATCGGGGTCCGCGGCGTGAAGGTGGTTACACCCCCAGGCGCGAGGGCGGTTACGGCGATCGTGGGCCGCGTCGTGAGGGCGGGTTCCGCGAGGATCGTGGCCCCCGTCGTGAGGGCGGGTTCCGTGATGATCGTGGCCCCCGTCGTGAGAGTGGATCCGGTGAGGATCGCGGGCCCCGTCGTGAGGGCGGGTTCCGCGACGATCGTGGCCCCCGAGCCGAGGGTGGATTCCGTGATGATCGCGGGCCCCGTCGTGAGAGTGGATCCGGTGAGGATCGTGGACCCCGTCGTGACGGCGGGTTCCGCGAGGATCGGGGTCCTCGACGTGAGGGCGGTTACGGCCCCAGGCGCGAAGGGGGCTACAGCGACCGTGGGCCAAGGCGCGAGGGCGGGTTCCGCGATGACCGCGGGCCCCGTCGTGAGGGCGGGTTCCGTGATGATCGCGGGCCTCGAGCCGAGGGTGGATCTGGTGATGATCGCGGGCCGCGTCGTGAGGGCGGGTTCCGCGACGATCGCGGGCCGCGTCGTGAGGGCGGGTTCCGCGACGATCGCGGGCCGCGTCGTGAGGGCGGGTTCCGCGACGATCGTGGCCCTCGAGCCGAGGGTGGATCTGGTCAGGATCGCGGGCCCCGTCGTGAGGGCGGATTCCGTGAGGATCGCGGGCCGCGTCGTGAGGGCGGGGACCGGCCGTCCAGGCCGTTCTCGCGGGACGACCGCGGCGGGCGCGAAGAGCGTCCCCCGGCGGGCGGCCGCGCCAGGTTCGGCAGGTCCGACCGTGACAGCGAAGCCCCGCAGCGCGAGAGGCTGCCCGAGGTCGCGCCCGACATCACCGCGGACGAGCTGGACAAGGAAGTGCTCGAAGAGCTCCGCTCCCTGCCCGGCGACCTCGCCGACCTCGTCGGCCGGCACATGGTCGCCGCCGAGCGGGCGCTGGAGGAGGACGACGCCGACCGGGCGCACGAGCACACGAAGGTGGCGCGCCGGTTCGCCGCCCGCATCGGTGTCGTACGGGAGGCGGCGGGCATCGTCGCGTACCGTGCCGGGCACTTCTCCGAAGCGCTGAGCGACCTGCGGGCGGCTCGGAGGCTGACGGGGTCGGAGGCGTACCTGCCGGTCATGGCCGACTGCGAGCGCGGCCTGGGCCGTCCGGAGCGGGCCATCGACCTCGTACGCTCGCCGGAAGCCGAACGCCTCGACCGGGCCGGGCGCATCGAGCTGACGATCGTCGAGTCCGGCGCCCGCCGCGACCTGGGCCAGCACGACGCCGCCGTGATCACCCTGCAGCGCCTGCCGGAGCTTCGCGACCCGCAGCCCAAGCCCTGGTCGGCACGGCTCGCGTTCGCGTACGCGGACGCGCTGGCCGAGGCCGGACATGTGGAGGCGGCGACCGACTGGTTCGAGAGGGCGATGGCGTTCGACGAGGACGGCGAGACAGACGCGGCTGAGCGGTACGCCGAGCTGACCGGTGCCGTCATCGAGGACGTCGAAGAGGACTTCGACTACGAGGACGACTTCGACGACGCCGGTGTGGCCGAGAGCGGGGAAGTTGCCGCGGCGGATGAGGAAGCGGACGACGCCGCGGCCCTCGCCGAGGCGGGCGACCTCCTGGAGGGCGAGCCGGAGACGGCCGACCTGCCGGAGGACGACTCCGCCGGCAGGTCGGCTGAAGAGCCGGCCGATGTCGCGGCTCCAGGCGAGGAATCCGACGAGCCTGCCGATGTCGCGGCTCCAGGCGAGGAATCCGACGAGCCTGCCGATGTCGAGGTTCAGGACGAGCAATCCGACGAGCCTGCCGATGTCGAGGTTCAGGACAAGGAATCCGACCGTAGCAAGCCTGCCGACGTTCGGGACGCTTCGGAGGCCGACGAGCCGGACGTGGACGACTCCGAGGCGGGGGCTCCTGCGGCGGTGGCGCAGACGGAGACCCGGGGCATCACCCCGGCGTTCATCGAGCCCGACTTCGGCGACACCACGCTGGACGAGGACGACGAACCGCGCCAGGACCGGCCGAAGAGCGACGGCTAGTCAGCGTCGCAACGCTCCGCCGTACCGCGACGATCCGGTACGGCGGAGTCGCGTCGTCTTGTGCGGATCCGGTGCCGCGGATCTGCGCCGTACCGCGAGGATCCGGTACGGCGCGGTGCCCAGACGGGACGCTACGGCGAGACGCGGTCGAGCCAGTGGAGGATGCCCGCGACGTTCGACGGGGCGCCGCTCAGCAGCTCGAACTGCTCGGCCGTCGCGTCATCGGACTTCAGCGCGGTGTACCGCTCCCTGGTGCGATCTCTGACCATGGCGATCGCGTGGTCCAGGTCCATGCCCTCGGAATGGGCCTGACGGGTCAGATCGACCCAGATGCGAAGCTCCTCGGCCGACCGTTCGAGGGTCTCCTGGACCGCCTCGACCGGGCCGTAGTGGCTGAACAGGAGGCGCTGCGGCCCGAGCGCCCCGAACAGGGCGAGCGAGTCGAGGGCCGTCTGCAGGTCGAAGTCCGGCGGAGGCGTCGCGGGACGAAGATCGCCCGTTTGGGGCAGGTACACGCCTGCCGCGTCGCCGACGTACAGATCACCCGTGGCGGAGTCGACGAGGCCGACGTGGTGTTTGGCATGGCCGGGGGAGTAGTGGCTGTTCAGCGTGCGCCCGTTGCCCAGGTCGATGGCGCCGGTGTCGCCGAGGGCGACGATGCGTTCGGCCTCGGTGGGGGACAGCTCGCCGAAGAGAGCGTCGAGCTTGTCGCCCCACACCATCCGCGCGCTCGCCATCAAACGTGACGGGTCGGCCAGGTGGCGGGCGCCTTTCTCGTGTACGACGACTTGGGCGGACGGGAAGAATCTGGCGATGTCTCCCACTCCGCCGGCATGATCCAGATGAATGTGGGTGACCACGACGGTGGCCAGGTCCTCCGGGCCGACGCCGAGCGCGGCCAGCGCGTCGCGCACCACGGGGGCGGAGGTCGAGGTGCCGGTCTCGACCAGGCACGGGCGGTCGCCGAGAATCAGGTAGCCGGCCGTGATGCCCGTGTACCCGGCCATCCTGGTGTCGATCTCATAGACGTCGCCGCCTAGAGCGGTGATGTTGTCCACAGGCACTCCCAAGCGTGCAACCGTTGTCCCCAGAACGGCGTTCCAGCCGATCTGACCTCCCCCTCATCGTAAAGAGTGATCTCCACCAGAGCATCGATGGGAGGACGATAGTGGACCGGAACGAGGTCTTGCTGGTGGGGAGGCTCTCCGCGGTCGTTGAGGAGCACCCCATGCCGAGCGGCGACACCGTGACGAAGTGGCGCATCATCGTGCGCCGCCGCCGGGCGGATCGGCGAGGGGGCACTGTGACGGACAGTGTTCCGTGTGTCACCTTCGACCGCGAGACGGCCGCGGTGCTGCGAAGCCTGAAACCGCGCGACTACATCGAGGTGACGGGCGCCTTCCGATGTCGTGTCTTCGGCCCCGCGGGCGCCAAGATCTGGAGGTATGAGGTGGAGGTGAGCACCGCCAAACCCGTCGACGTGGCCGTGCTGCCCGAGCCTGAGCCCGAGGACGGCGACCATCCAGCGGCGGCCGTCCCCGCCCTGGTGCCTCGGCAGGTGAGCTACCTGGCGCAGGTCGGCTGATCGTACGACCGGGTCGCCTTCGGCTGTACGCGGGGTGCGAGGAGCCTGGGCGTCGCGCGGGCGCGGACCGGCTGGGAATTCGGCGACAGGAGTGTAGGGCCTCCGCGCGGGCGGGTGATGGCGGACGGTGTTCGTGCTGGTCCTTGGCGGCACCCGATGCCGATGGGGCAGCTCCAGGTTCCGGCAAGTCGGGTAAGTCGGGTAAGGAGGTGGGCGGGTTGGCTGGCCCGAAAACAGAACCCTAACTTGGGCGCGGCAGCATCACCGCGGCGCTCTGCGCCGTGGTGATCGTGTCCGGGATTGTCAGGTGGC
>NZ_JBITMD010000067.1:0-7206 GCF_044465905.1 Nonomuraea sp. NPDC049480 | reverse complement strand
GTCTAAAGTGTCGGCCACGGCCATCACGCGATCTTGGGATGTCTTCACAAACTCCGAATGATCACGTGGTGGCCGTCTTCATGCCACCTCAACGCTCAAGATCGCGAAGTGTCACTGGAGTACTAGCTGTTCGGAGGACCGCTTCGGGGTCAGGGTCGGGATGCCGAGCTCCGCCGCGATCTCGTCGTCGATCATGGTTCGGATGCGGTTCTTGTCCTTGACCAGGTCAACTGAGGCGCGCAGGGTATCGCCGCCGACGTTGTCCATGACGGCGTCCACGCCGTCGGGCGCTACGGCGCGGACCTGGTCGCTCAGATCCACGCCGTAGGTTACTGGGATCGTGCCGATGGAGCGCAGGTAGGCGTGGTTGGCCTCACTGGCCGTGCCGATGACGGTGACGGCCCCCCACGCCAGAGCCAGTTGAACCGCGAAAGTGCCCAGTGCTCCGGCGGCCGCGTGGATCAGCACGGTGTCCCCGCGCGTCACTCGCATTTCGCTCAGGCACAGGTGTGCGCCAATGCCGTTGGTAGGGAATCCGCCGGCGATGTCCCAGGGGAGGTTCTCCGGCTTGCGCGCCAACTGCTCCGGGGAAGCCACCACATACTCCGCATATCCGCCCAAGGTGCAGAATCCGAGGACCTCGTCGCCCGTGGCGTTGCCGGTGACACCTTCGCCCACCTGGTCGATGACCCCCGCGAACTCGTTGCCCGGGATCACGGGGAAGGAGGTGTCGACCGAAGGCGGCACCCAGCCCTGCCTGATCCCCGTGTCGAAGTGGTTGACCCCGGCCGACCGTACCCGGACGCGGACCTGTCCCGGGCCGGCCTGTGGGATCGGCACGTCCATCAGGGTCAGCACTTCCGGCCCGCCGAACGATGACAAGGCCGCGGCTTTCATAGAGATCACTTCATGCTCCCTTTCGGGGATGGGGCCTCGTCTCCGAGGACGCGCTGGGATGCCGGAGGCCGGGTGGCGGCGATGGTGGCGCGGCCGGCAGGCAGGCGGGTCGCGACCGCCATCACGGCGACGGTCGTCAGGCCGGCGGCGATCAGCAGGACCTGCACGCTGACCAGATCGGCCAGTGGGCCGAACACGACCATGCTGACCGGTGTGGCCAGCGCCGAGACGATGCTGACGTAACTGAAGACGCGGCCGTGCATGCCGGGTTCGACCCGCTCCTGGATCAGCGTCGTGAATGGGGCGCCCAACAGCGGTGCCAGCAAGCCGAAGGCGAACATGAAACCGTAGAACACCCACACGTTCGTGCTCAACCCCATCGCCACCGTGACGGCCCCGAAGCCGTAGGTGGCGACCAGGATCAGGCCTATCCGGCCGCGCTTGGCCAGCACCGTGGACATCAGGACGCCGCCGAGCAGCATGCCGGCGCTGAAGGCCAACTCCAGGACCGTCAGCAGCCACTCCTCGGTGCCGAACGTGCGCGCGACCATGAGCGGGGTGACGTATGAGGGCGCGACGGTGAGCAGGAAGGTGATCGCGTACACGCTGAGCAGCCAGCGCACGATCCGGTGCGTCCGCAGATAACGCATCCCCTCGACCAGATCCTGCCGATACGTGGTGCTCGCCTCGGCCACCCTCTGCAACGCCGGGACGGAGACCTTCCCGAGCATCGCGATCCCGATCAGTGCTGTGATCACGTCGAGGAAGAAGACAGGGACGATGCCGGAGACGGCGAAGATCGCGCCGGCGGCGGCCGGGGCAAGGAGCGCCATCGCGGACTGGATGGTGTGGAAGATTCCGTTCACCCGCATCAGATGCTCGCCCGGCACGATCTGCGGGATCATCGCTCGTACGGCAGGCGCCTGGATACCGGCCCCGACCGAGCGGACGGCCACGGCCAGCAGGACGATCCACAGGTCGTTGATCCCGTTGGCCATCAAGAACGCCAGCACCAGGGTCGCCAAGGCGATCCCACCGTCGGCGATCATCACCAGCACCCGGCGATTCACCCGGTCGGCGAGTACGCCTCCGAACAGCGCCACCACGCCCTGCGGCGCGAAGGCTGCTACAACGTAAAGGGCCATCGCCAGCCCGGAGCGGGTCTGGAGCGTCACCCACCACATCACCGCGTACTGCACGACCATCGAGCCGAACAGGGACATGGTCTGACCGGACACGAACAGGGCGACGTTGAGGCGCCAGGGGGAACTCATCGTTTCCCTCCCCCTTCTCATTGTGCGGATCGTTTTGCTCCGCACAAGGCAAGTTAGCGCGGAGCAAAACGATCCGCAACTACGTAAGATGGCCTCATGGGCTCGTCCAGACATCGCGAGGCACGACAGGCTGAAGTGACGCGTAACGATCGCGCGCTCCTCGAAGCAGCGCGACGCGTCTTCGCGCGCGATGGCCGCCACGCGACTGTCGCGGCGATCGCCGATGAAGCCGGCGTCGGTGTCGGCAGCCTCTACCGTCGATACAGCAGCAAGGACGATCTGTTCCGCGCGCTGCTCAACCACTCCAACGAACAGTGGGCCAACGCGGCCGAACGCGCCCTCGCAGACCCGGATCCATGGCAGGGTTTGGCGGGCTTCATCATCGAATGCGTTGAGTTCGGCCAGGGCACCCTGGCCCCGCTGGCCGACGAAATCGACGGCGCCCCGGAACCGGACGAGACATCCCAGCGAGCCGACACTGCCTTCCAGGACATGATCCAGCGCGCGCATCAAGCCGGTGTCCTACGCCCGGACGCAACCGCCGTCGACATCATCCTGCTCATCGAGCAGCTCGGCAGATCGCCGCTCCTTGAGCAACTCCGCCTGCAAGGCAGGACGGGCCTCCTGGCCGACGCACAGGACGCGCGCCGCCGCATCATCGCCGTCGCCCTCGACGGTCTCCATCGTGCGCCCCAAACCGCCCTGCCGGGTGAACCTCCCTCTTCCGACCTCGTGGAAGCTCGCTGGGCCGGTCGGCCTGAGCAGTGCAGCTCACGCCGACGGAGCTGAACCCGTCACAGCTTGAACTGAAGACTGTTGGACCTCCTGGCGCTGTCCGCTTCCCCGTCGTCCTGTCGTCCCATTTTGTGTTGGGAGTTGACCAGCCAGACCTCCAGCCCGGCCGCCTCGATCAGGGACGGGGTTGAGGAACCGGCGGACAGCCGTTATCGACGAGAACGATCTTGCTAGGGGCGCGGACGGGCAGAAACGGGATCCGGATTGGATAGCTGCTGGTCAGCGTCGCGCGAGTGCTGCGCTTGCCGGGCAGCATGGCGCCAGGAGGTCTCGCGGCGCTTGGCGGCGCTGATCCTTCGGCCTGGCGTTCGGCGCGTAGCTCCAGTTCGTATTCGGCGGCTGCGGCCAGGACCGCGAACGTGAAGCGCCTTTGGTGTCCAGGTCGACGTTCTCGGTCAAGGACACGGCTCATCCCAAAGTCGCAGCACCGCAGACCATCGACTGAAGACAGGGCCTGCCGCTTCTTCCCAGGCTTGCCGCCGGCCGGTTGCCCGCCAGCACGCCAAGGTCACCGACGCGCGCCGGGACTTCCTGCACCAGAGCACGACCCGGGTGATCCGTGAGAACCAAACGATCACCCTGGAATCGTTGGCGGTGCGGGCCCTGTCACGCGGACCACTGGCCAAAAGCGTGCACGACGCCGGGTGGGGGACCTTCATTCGCATGGTGGAGGACAAGGGTGCCCGCTACGGGCGGGCCGTCACCAAGGTGAGCCGCTGGTTTGCCTCCACTAAGACCTGTCCGTGCTGCGGGTGGGTCAACACCGAGCTGACCTTGGCGGACCGGGAGTGGGACTGCCGGCAGTGCGGAGAGCATCACGACCGGGATGTCGCGGCGGCGTTGAACCTCCTCGCGGAGGGGATCCGGCTGCGCACCCTGTCAGGCGCCGACACGGGGACCGGCAGCGAGATCGGCAGCGAGATCGGTCGTGAGCAGCAAGTGGCCGCCGGGCTGGCGGACACTGGAAACGACTGTGGAGGGCGGGTAAGACCAGGCGAGGCAATTCCGACCCTGGCACAGTCCGAAAGCTACGGCGCTCAAGCGGGGTAGAGGAAGCAGTAAGGCTCCTGCGGTGACGTGGGGGAGTCCCCGGAGTTTACGCCGGGGAGGAGGTCAACGCACATAGATGTCCGGCCTGGGTGGGGTGGGCATGCGGTCGCCGATGAAGAAGCTGGTGTGCGGCGGTTGGTTGTAGGCGGTGTTCTGCCAGGCGATGGACACGCGATAGAGGGGGTCGTGCATCAGCGTATGGATGCGCCGGTCGGTCGGGGTGGTCGTGGCGTGGATGCGCAGGGCGCGGTTGTCGGTGGTGGGCCAGATGACCTCCTCGCGCCAGTCGCCGAACAGGTCGCCCGACAGTGACGGGGTGGCCTTGGTGCCGTTGTTGGAGTGCACGCCCGAGGCGGTCAGCAGCCGGGTGTCGCCGTTGGTGCCGTACTTGTCGATCCTGGTCTGGTCGAGCAGTTCCCTGAGGGGGTCGGCGTCCCACCAGGCCAGGAAGTTGATCGAGGAGGGTTTGCGGCCGGCGGTGTTGCCGGTGACGCTGCGGAGGTTGGCGTCGGCGGCGGACCAGAATTCGGCGGCGATCCTGACGGTGGAGATGTCTGCGGCGACGCCGCGGCCGTTGTCGCCGGAGGCGGGGGTGGACCACAGGATCTGGCCGTTGCGGGGGTCGATGTAGAGGGAGGAGGGCTGGGAGGAGGACTCGCTGACCTTGAAGTACTCCAGGCCGGCGCGGGCGGGGTCGAGGTCGCCGAGGTGCTGGGCGTCGCCGTGGCCGGTGCGGGTGGCCCACATGCCGGTGCCGTTGTCATTGACGGCCATGGCTCCGTAGACGATTTCGTCGCGGCCGTCGGCGTCGACGTCGCCGACGGACAGGCTGTGGCTGCCCTGGCCGGTCCATTGGGAGCCGGCCGAGTTGCTGTCGAACGTCCAGCGTCTGGTGAGTGTGCCGTTGCGGAAGTCCCAGGCGGCGATCACGGAGCGGGTGTAGTAGCCGCGGGCCATGATGAGGGAGGGCCGTTCGCCGTCCAGGTACGCGGTTCCGGCGAGGAAGCGGTCCACGCGGTTGCCGTAGTTGTCGCCCCAAGAGGAGACGGTGCCGCGGGGCGGGTCGTAGGCGACCGTGGACATGGCGGCGCCGGTGAGGCCGTTGAACATGGTGAGGTATTCGGGGCCGGTCAGGATATAGCCGCTGGAGTTGCGGTGGTCGGCGTTCGCGTTGCCGATCACGGTGCCTGCGCCGTCTCTGGTGGCGTCGGCGGTCTTCATCGCGATCTCGGCGCGGCCGTCGCCGTCGTAGTCGTAGACCTGGAACTGGGTGTAATGGGCGCCGGCGCGGATGTTGCGGCCGAGATCGATACGCCACAGGCGGGTGCCGTTGAGCCGGTAGGCGTCGATGTAGACGTTGCCGGTGTAGCCGGATTGGGAGTTGTCCTTGGCGTTGGACGGGTCCCATTTGAGGATGATCTCGTACTGGCCGTCGCCGTCGAGGTCGCCGACGCTGGCGTCGTTGGCGCTGTAGGTGTAGGCGACTCCGTCCGGGGTGGTGCCGCCGGAGGGAGGTTGGATCGGGACGTCGAGGTAGGAGCCGCCGGTGAAGCGGAGCGAGGCGGGGGAGGCGGGCTGTTCGGCGCCGCCGACGACTGCTCTGACGGTGTAGGAGGCGTCGGCAGGGGCGCCGTTGTCGAGGTGGTTGGTCGAGGTGGTGAGGCCGGTGGCGATCCTGGTGGAGCCCCGGTAGAGGTTGAAGGAGACGCCGTCGGGGTCGGTGCCGAGCAGGCGCCATGAGACGAGGTTGCCGGATCCGGATCGTACGCTGATCAGTCCGCGGTCCAGGTCCTCCATCTGCTTGGTGGGTGGGGCGGCGTGGGCGGGGGCGCCGGTGGTGGTCATGGTCGCTGTGAGGGCGAGGACGGCGGCCGCGCCGGCCTTTCGTAACCGCATTGCGGGATCCTTTCGGCAGAGGATGGTAAGCGCTTTCCCGATGGGCGAAAAAGAAAGTTTCATGGGGGCGGGCGGACGAGTGTTAGCGCTAACGTCATGGGGCCGGCAAAGGGAGCGGCAGGAATGAGGTACGGAGCTGCGGGGACGGTCATCTGGTCTCCTCGTCGGTCATGGGGATGCTGGAGCCGGATCTCGGCGTATTAAAGCGTCCGTACTCCTGTGCCGCAAGCGTGGCCGCCCATGCGTTGTCTTGACGCCGGTATCAAGGTTCTGGCGCGGACAAGGCGCCTATCGTGCGTCCGGTTTGTTCGCGCGATTCGCCGGCCTCGCCGAGATGGCCTGCAGATGGCCGCCTGCCGGTGGATGTCGACGACGCCGGCATCCTGGGCGCCGAGATCAGCCCTGACCTGCCCTGCCGGCGGTCCGCGCTGCGGTCGACGCCCTGGCCGGCATCACCGCCATCGGCAAGCGGCCTTTACGAGGACCTCCCCGGCGTCCGCCCGGTAGCAGAACACGGATCGCCCGGCGCGTCGTCGCTGGATCAGGCCGGCGTCGAGCATGATCTTCAGGTGCCGGCCCGCCGATCCCCGGCCATGCCCGGCCATGGCCACCAGCTGTGTCGAGGTCTTCGGGGTTTCGAGGAGGATGAGAACCCCCGCTCGGGCCGGTCCGAGCGACGTGCCCAGGCTCTCGGGCGTCCGGGCGAATCCGTACGATGCGACGGCGTGGGGAGTCTTCTCCTGGGAGCCCACCCGGTACGCCGTCCAGGGAGAAACGGCTGAAATCCGGCCGGCATGAACGGCACCGGCAACCAGGGGGACAACATGGCCACCTTCGACTGGACCGGCAACATCAACCCGAGCGCCAGGTGGAATCCCTGACGGGTGGCGCTTGGGAATTGACAAGCAGGGGCGGTGTACGGCATTCTGTAAATGCGACCGGGATGATGTGGTCGGCGTGAGCGTGGACAAATTGAATTAGAGCGAGTACGCTCATTCTTCCACGCTATCTTTTAGGCGATCCGCGATGCTTGTTCACGTTGCGAGGTTGCCTGGCGTGCGTGTAGTCAGTCCACCGCGAGCCCTCGGAAGGACATCTGTTGGCAGCCTCGCGCAACGCCTCCGCCGTACCCGCTGGTCCCCATCGCGTCTCTTTCGCGCGTATCCAGGAGCCTCTCGAAGTTCCTGACCTTCTCGCCGTGCAGACCGAGTCTTTCGATTGGCTGCTCGGAAACGAGAAGTGGAAGGCCCGGGTAGAGGCGGCTCGTCAGGCCGGGCGCAAGGACGTCCCGACC
>NZ_JBITMD010000066.1:0-9487 GCF_044465905.1 Nonomuraea sp. NPDC049480 | reverse complement strand
TTGCCACCCGGCCCCGCCACACCCGAGATCGGCTCAGCCAACCCCGCCAGCAACTCCTCCCGATCACCACCCACCACCACCGCACGATGATCAAATGCCTTCCGCCCGGTCAGCAGCGACCAGCCGACGTCAGTGGCATCCACCTCGGGGTTCGCCCGCATCCATTCGGCCAACCGCCCGGCCTGCGCCGCAACGCCCTCACGCGTCTTGGCCGACAGCACCCACGGCACCACCGGCAACCCCTGGCCGGGCTCATCCTCCTGCGGCGGAGCCTCTTCCAGCACCACATGCGCGTTCGTCCCGCTGACACCGAAGGAGGAGACCGCTGCCCGGCGCGGGCGATCCTGCCGCTCCCACGGCCGTCCTTCGGTCAGGAGCTCCACCGCGCCCGCCGACCAGTCCACGTGCGGGCTGCGCTCATCGGCGTGCAGCGTCCGCGGCAGCGTGTCGTGGCGCATGGCCATCACCATCTTGATGATGCCCGCGGCACCGGCCGCGGCCTGAGTGTGGCCGATGTTCGACTTGATCGAGCCGAGCCAGAGCGGCTGCTCCCGATCCTGGCCGTACGTCGCGAGGAGCGCCTGGGCCTCGATCGGGTCACCCAGCGGCGTCCCGGTGCCGTGTGCCTCGACCACGTCGACCTCGGCGGCCGACAGCCCGGCGTTGGCCAGCGCCTGCCGGATCACCCGCTGCTGCGAAGGACCGTTCGGCGCCGTCAGCCCGTTGCTCGCACCGTCCTGATTGACCGCCGAGCCCCGTACCACCGCCAGCACCTGATGCCCGTTCCGGCGCGCGTCCGACAGCCGCTCGACGAGCAGCACCCCGATGCCTTCGCTCCAGCCCGCGCCGTCCGCCGCCTCCGAGAACGCCTTGCTGCGGCCGTCGGTGGCGAGGCCGCGCTGCCGGCAGAACTCGATGAAGGTCCCCGGCGTGGCCATCACCGTCACGCCACCGGCCAGCGCCAGCTCACATTCGCCGTTCCGCAGCGCCTGCACCGCCAGATGCAGGGCCACCAGCGACGACGAGCACGCCGTGTCCACCGTCACCGCCGGGCCCTCGAACCCGAACGTGTACGACACCCGGCCGGACGCGACGCTGCCCGAGATGCCGGTGCCGATCAGCCCTTCCAGCTCCTCAGGCACCGAGGAGAGCTGAGATCCGTAGTCGTGGTACATCACGCCGGAGAACACGCCGGTACGACTGCCGCGCAGCCCTGACGGGTCGATCCCGGCCCGCTCGATGGCCTCCCACGACGTCTCCAGCAGCAACCGCTGCTGCGGATCCATCGCCAGCGCCTCACGCGGCGAGATCCCGAAGAACCCGGCGTCGAACTCGCCGGCGTCGTACAAGAACCCGCCGTGGCGTACGTAGGAGGTGCCCTTGCTGTCGGGGTCCGGGTGGTACAGCCGGTCCAGGTCCCAGCCGCGGTCGGCGGGGAACTCTCCGATGGCGTCCGTGCCGGAGTCCACCAGCTCCCACAGGCCCTCGGGTGACAGCACGCCGCCCGGGTACCGGCAGGCCATGCCGACGATCGCGATCGGCTCGTCGTCGAGCGTCGTCCGGGCAGGAGTGACCGTCGGGGCCGCGGACGCGGCCCCGGTCAGCTCGGAGTCCACGTACTCCGCCACGGCTCGCGCGTTCGGGTAGTCGAACACGAGCGTGGCGGGCAGGCGCAGCCCGGACACGGTGTTGAGCCGGTTACGCAGCTCCACCGCGGTGAGCGAGTCGAAGCCGAGCTCCTGGAAGGCACGGTCCGGCTGCACCGCGTCGGCCGAGGCGTGCCCCAGCACTGTCGCCACCTCATGCCGGACCACTTCGAGCAGCGCCCCGCGCCGTGCGTCGTCATCCATCACGACCAGGCGCCGCGCCAGCGCCGACGCGTCCGAGCGCGCCACCCGCCGCACGGCACCGCGTACCAGGCCTCGTAGCAGGGCCGGGAGGCTGTCACCGCGTGACCGCAACGCCACCCCGTCCACCCGCAGCGGCACCAACGCCGCTTCGCCTGAGCCGGCACCTGCGTCGAACAGCGCCAGTCCTTCGTCCACCGACAACGCCGGCAACCCCTGGCGCCGCATCCGCTCGAAGTCGGCCTCGCTCAGCCATCCGCTCAGGCCCGTGTCGGCATCCCACAGTCCGTACGCCAGCGACGTCGCCACCAGCCCCATCGAGCGACGGTGTACCGCCAGCGCGTCCAGGAAGACGTTCGCCGCCGCGTAGTTCGCCTGCCCTGCCGCCAGCACCAGCCCACCGGCCGACGAGAACAGCACGAACGCGGTCAGATCCAGATCCCGCGTCAGCTCGTGGAGATGCCACGCCCCGTCCGCCTTCGGGCCCAGGACCCCGTCCAGCCGCTCGGCCGTCAACGCACCGACCAGCCCGTTGTCGCCCACTCCTGCCGCGTGTACGATCCCGGTCAGCTCGGGGACGGACGCGATCAGCTCGGCGACGGCGTCCCGGTCACCCACGTCACACGCGGCCACCGACACCTCCGCACCCAGCTCCGCCAGCTCGGCCACCAGCTCCGCCGCACCCGGGGCATCCAGCCCACGCCTGCTCACCAGCACCAGACGCCGCACCTCATGCGCACTGACCAGATGCCGGGCCACCAGCGCACCCAGCCCACCAGTGCCACCGGTGACCAGCACCGTGCCCTCCGGGCCGAACACCGGCCCGCGCTCCTCCAGATCCGAGACCCGCGTCAGCCGTGGAACGCGAACCTCGCCACCGCGAATCGCGATCTCCGGCTCCCCGGAGGCCACCGCCGAACCCAGTGCCATCCAGGACTGCTCGGTGCCATCCACATCCACCAGCACGAACCCGCCTGGATTCTCCGCCTCGGCCGCCCGCACCAAGCCCCACACCGGAGCCACACCGACATCCACGCCCTCATCGGGCCCCACCGCCACGGCACCCTGCGTCACCACCACCAACCGCGACGACGCGAACCGCTCATCGGCCAGCCACTCCTGCACCGCTGTCAGCACCTGATGAGTTGCCCGCCGGACAGCAGCAGGGGCATCCGTCTCCGGGTCGGTGGCAGGGACCTTCAGGAATGCATACTCCAGAACCGACTCCGTGTCCGCCACCGGAGCCTCGATCGCGCTCGTCCAGATCACCTGGTGAAGGGAGGTGAGGCGGGCCTGGTGCTGAGGCGCGATGGACAGAGGACGCAGAGTGAGCGCCTCGATGTCGGCCACCGGCGTGCCCGTGCCGTCCGCGATGGCCAGAGAGACGGACGTACTGCCGGCCTTCGTGCTCTTGGTGACCTTGATGCGGAGGCCGGTCGCCCCGGCGGCGTGCAGTGACACTCCGGACCAGGCGAACGGCAGGAACGGCTGACCCGGCTCCGCTGCCGGGAGCAGGCCGCCCAGAGCGCTGGCGTGCAGTGCCGCGTCCAGCAGGGCCGGGTGCACCCCGAACCGGGCCGCCTCGGCATGCTCCTGCTCCGGCAGCGCGATCTCGGCGAACACCTCACCCGGCCGCGCCCAAGCACGCACCAGCCCCTGGAAGATCGGCCCGTACTCCAGCCCGATCTCCGCCAGATCGTCATACAGCTGCTCGACCTCGACCGGCGCCGCATCCGCGGGCGGCCACTGCACCACGTCAAAGCCCGGCACACCACCCTCGGCCGCCAGCACGCCATCGGCATGCCGCACCCACGGCTCGGCCGTCCCCGGACGCGAATGGATGCCCACCGACCGGCCACCGCTCTCATCGGCCGGACCGGCCACCACCTGCACCTGCACCGCACCCTCGGCCGGCACCACCAACGGCGCCTGCAACGTCAGCTCCCGCAGCCGCGAACAGCCCAGCTCATCGCCGACCCGGACCGCCAGCTCCACCAACGCGGTCCCCGGCACGATCACCATGCCGTTGACCACGTGATCAGCCAGCCACGGATGCGTGGCCACCGACAGCCGGCCGCTGAAGATCACGGACTCGCCACCGGCCACCTCGGTCACCGCACTCAACAGCGGATGATCTACAGCCGCCAACCCGGCCGCACCGACATCGCCCGCCTCCACAACCGCCGGCACCCAGTAGCGCTCCCGCTGGAAGGCATACGTAGGCAGATCGACGTGCTTCGCCGGAGCCAACAGCTCCTTCCACTCGACCCTCACCCCGTGCACATGGAGCCGCCCCAGGGCTTCGACCAGGGCCCGGGCCTCGTCGCGGTCCTTGCGAGCGGCCGGGATGAACACCCCATCGGCGATGCTCTGCTGAGCCAGCCCGGTCAACACCCCATCCGGACCCACCTCCACGAACACATCCGCGTGAGCGGCGGCCACACCGTCGGCGAAACGCACCGCCTCCCGCACGTGCTCCACCCAATAACCCGGCGTGCTCAGCTGACCCGGCTCAGCCACCCGGCCGGTCACATTCGAAATGACCGGAATCGACGGCTCACGGAAGGTCAACCCGGCGATCGCCTGCGCGAACTCGGCCAGCATCGGCTCCATCAACGGCGAATGGAACGCATGCGAGACCCGCAACCGCCGCGTCCGCACATCCACCCGCCGCTCGATCTCCGCGATCGCCTCCTCATCACCGGAGACCACGACGGCGTTCGGGGCATTGACCGCCGCAATGCCGACCCGCTCACCCAGCAGCGGCACGATCTGCTCCTCAGGCGCTGCGACGGCCAGCATCGCCCCGCCCTCCGGCAGGGCTTGCATCAGCCGCGCCCGCGCGGTGACCAGCGTGCACGCGTCGGCCAGGGAGAACACCCCGGCCACGTGCGCCGCGGCGATCTCCCCGATCGAATGCCCCACCAGCACATCAGCCCGCACCCCCAACGAGGTGAGCAGCCGATACAGGGCCACCTCGAAGCAGAACAGCGCCGGCTGCGTCATCCCGGTCTCGTTCAGCACGCCCTCGGCGTCGGTGAACATCACCTCACGCACGGGGTGTGGCAGCAGCGGATCCAGTACCCGGCAGATCTCATCGAGCTCGGCGGCGAACACCGGGAACGCCTCGGCCAGCTCCCGGCCCATGCCAACGCGCTGACTGCCCTGACCGGCGAACAACAACGCCAGCCGACCGCCCGACCCGCTCCCAGAGACCAGCCCAGGAGCCTCCGCACCCTCGGCCAGCGCCCGCAGCCCGGCCACCAACTCCTCGCGATCACCACCCACCACGACCGCACGCTGCTCCAACACGCCCCGCCCAGCCGCCAGCGACCAGGCGGCGTCGACGACCGACGTCTCGTCCGAGACCCACGACGCCAGCCGCGACGCCTGCGCCCGCAACCCCTCCACCGACTTGGCCGACACCAACCACGGCACCACCGGCGGCACAGCCACCGGCTCAGGCCCGACATCCGCACTCGGCCCCTGCTCAATGATCACGTGCGCGTTCGTCCCACTGATCCCGAACGACGAGACCGCAGCCCGGCGCGCATGCCCGTTCACCGGCCACGGCTGCGACTCGGCCAGCAGCTCCACCGCGCCCGCCGACCAATCCACGTGCGGCGACGGCTCATCCACGTGCAACGTCTTGGGAAGCATCTCGTGGCGTAGCGCCATCACCATCTTGATCACGCCCGCCACGCCCGCAGCCGCCTGCGCATGGCCGATATTCGACTTCAACGACCCCAGCCACAGCGGCCGCTCCCGCTCCTGCCCATACGTGGCGATCAGCGCCTGCGCCTCGATCGGATCGCCCAGCACGGTCCCCGTACCATGGGCCTCGACCGCATCCACGTCGGCCGCCGAAAGCCCCGCGTTGGCCAGCGCCTGCCGGATCACCCGCTGCTGCGAAGGACCGTTCGGCGCCGTCAACCCGTTGCTCGCCCCGTCCTGGTTGATCGCCGACCCGCGAACGACCGCCAGCACCTGGTGCCCGTTCCGCCGCGCATCCGACAGCCGCTCCACCAGCAGCACACCGACGCCCTCGCTCCAGCCGGCGCCATCCGCCGCGGCGGCAAAGGACTTGCACCTGCCGTCGGGCGCGAGCCCGCGCTGCCGCGAGAACTCGATGAACATGCCAGGTGTCGACATGACCGTCACGCCACCGGCCAGCGCCAGGTCGCAGTCACCCGACCGCAGCGCCTGCGCCGCCCAGTGCAGCGCCACCAGCGACGACGAGCACGCCGTGTCCACCGTCACCGCCGGGCCTTCCAGCCCCAGCGTGTAGGAGACCCGGCCGGACACCAGGCTGCCACCACTGGTGTTCGCCGGAGTGCCCAGCCCGTAGTCGTGATACATCACACCCGCGAAGACACCCGTACGGCTGCCACGCAACCCGACCGGATCGATCCCCGCCCGCTCGATCGCCTCCCACGACGCCTCCAGCAGCAACCGCTGCTGCGGATCCATCCCCAGCGCCTCACGCGGCGAGATCCCGAAGAACCCGGCGTCGAACTCGGCCGCGTCGTACAAGAACCCGCCCTGCCGCGCATACGTCTTCCCGGGCGTGCCCGGCTCCGGGCTGTACACCCCTTCCACGTCCCAGCCACGATCGGCCGGGAACTCCCCGATCGCGTCCATACCGGAGACGACAAGCTCCCACAGCCCTTCCGGCGACTCCACCCCGCCCGGATACCGGCAGGCCATGCCCACGATCGCGATCGGCTCGTCGACCACCGACGCAGTGGTCACCACAGTCTGCTCGGCGGGCCCGTCGCCCAGTTCGTCCGTCAGGAACTCCGCCACCGCCTCGGCGGTCGGGTAGTCGAAGACCAGCGTGGCCGGGAGCCGCAGCCCGGTGGCCGTGATCAGCTGGTTGCGGAACTCGACCGCCGTCAGCGAGTCGAAGCCGAGCTCCTGGAAGGCACGCCCAGGTGGTACGGCCTCCGCCGAGGCGTGCCCCAGCACCTTGGCCGCCTCCTGCCGGACCAGTTCCAGCAGCATCCGGTCCCGCTCGCCGGGCTCCATGCCGGCCAGCCGCCGCGCCAGCCCCGAACCGGCGGCCCGGGCCACCTGCCGTACCGGACTCCGCCCCAGGCCGCGGAGCAGCGCGGGCAGGCTCTCACCCCGGCCCCGCAGCGCCGAAGTGTCCACCCGCAGCGGCACCAACGCCGCTTCGCCCGAGCCGGCACCTGCGTCGAACAGCGCCAGTCCTTCGTCCACCGACAACGCCGGCAACCCCTGGCGCCGCATCCGCTCGAAGTCGGCCTCGCTCAGCCATCCGCTCAGGCCCGTGTCGGCATCCCACAGTCCGTACGCCAGCGACGTCGCCACCAGCCCCATCGAGCGACGGTGCACCGCCAGCGCGTCCAGGAAGACGTTCGCCGCCGCGTAGTTCGCCTGCCCTGCCGCCAGCACCAGCCCACCGGCCGACGAGAACAGCACGAACGCGGTCAGATCCAGATCCCGCGTCAGCTCGTGCAGATGCCACGCCGCATCCGCCTTCGCCGCCAGCACCGCGTCGAACCGCTCCGGCGACAGCGACCGCACCAGCCCGTTGTCGCTCACCCCGGCCGCGTGTACGACCCCGGTCAGCTCGGGGACGGACGCGATCAGCTCGGCGACGGCGTCCCGGTCACCCACGTCACACGCGGCCACCGACACCTCCGCACCCAGCTCCGCCAGCTCGGCCACCAACTCGGCCGCACCCGGGGCATCCAGCCCACGCCTGCTCACCAGCACCAGACGCCGCACCTCATGCGCACTGACCAGATGCCGGGCCACCAGCGCACCCAGCCCACCAGTGCCACCGGTGACCAGCACCGCGCCGTCCGGCCCGAACACCGGACCACGATCGCCACCACCGGCGACCCGGCCCAACCGCGGCACCAGCACCCGACCCGACCGAACCGCGGCCTCCGGCTCCCCGGACGCCGCCACCGAGCCGACCGCCTGCCAGGACTCCTCGGTGCCGTCCACATCCACCAGCACGAACCGGCCAGGATTCTCCGCCTCGGCCGCCCGCACCAAGCCCCACACCGGAGCCACACCGACATCCACGCCCTCATCGGGCCCCACCGCCACGGCACCCTGCGTCACCACCACCAACCGCGACGACACGAACCGCTCATCGGCCAGCCACTCCTGCACCGACGCCAGCACCTGATGAGCCGCCCGCCGGACAGCAGCAGGGGCATCCGTCTCCGGGTCGGTGGCGGGGACCTTCAGCAACGCCCACTCCGGCACCGACTCCGCGTCCATGGCCGAGGCCAGGTCGGGCAGCTCCCCGGTCCCGGCGTCGGAAAGGC
This sequence comes from Nonomuraea sp. NPDC049480, assembly GCF_044465905.1. NCBI lineage: Bacteria > Bacillati > Actinomycetota > Actinomycetes > Streptosporangiales > Streptosporangiaceae > Nonomuraea > Nonomuraea sp. NPDC049480. The sequence continues at coordinate 1,332 of NZ_JBITMD010000066.1, read as the reverse complement.
TGATCTGGTTCCACTCCACGTGGAGCAGCGATTCGGCGTGACCGTTGGTGAGCTGACCGGCCGTGATGGGACGTACGGCGAGCGACTCGACGGACAACACCGGCGCCCCGTCGGCGTCCGCGATGCTCAGCGCGATGGACGTGTCGTGAATGCGGGTGATCCGTACCCGCACGCCGCTCGCCCCGGCGGCATGCAGTTGCACTCCGGTCCAGGAGAACGGCAGCACGGTCTGCCCGTCCCCGGCGATCAGCTGCGCGTGCATCGCGGCGTCCAGCAGGGCCGGGTGCAGCCCGAAGCGCGCCGCGTCGGCATGCGCCTGCTCGGGCAGCGCGACCTCGGCGAACACGTCCTGGCCACGCCGCCACGCCGCCTGCAACCCTTGGAAGACCGGCCCGTACTCGTACCCCATCTCCAGCAGGAGGTCGTACGCGCCGGACACGTCCACCACGTCGGCCTCGGCCGGCGGCCACTGTTCCAGCCCGGCCACCGGCACGAGCGGGGCGGCGGCCACCGCTCCGTCGGCATGCAGCACCCACGTGCCCGGAGCGTCGCCGTCGGCGCGGGAGTGGATCGAGATCGGCCTCACGCCGGTCTCGTCACCTCCGCCGACCAGCACCTGCACCTGGCGGCCGCCGTCGGCGGGCAGGAGCAGCGGCGCCTGCAGCGTCAGCTCCTGTACGAGCGGGCAGCCCACGTCGTTTCCGGCCTGAAGGGCCAGCTCCAGGAACGCCGTGCCGGGGAGGAGGATCGTGCCGTTGACCGCGTGGTCGGCCAGCCAGGGCTGCGTGGCCACCGACAGCCGGCCGCTGAAGATCACGGACTCGCCACCGGCGACCTCGGTCGCCGCACTCAGCAGCGGGTGATCGACCGCCGCGAGCCCCGCCACGGCCACGTCACCGTTCCCGGCCCGCGCCGAGATCCAATAACGCTGGTGCTGGAAGGCGTACGTGGGCAGATCCACGAGCGCGGGACGGGCCGGGGCGAAGAACGCCTCCCAGTCGACGGCCACGCCACAGGCCTGCAACCGGCCCAAGGCCTGGACGAACGCGCGCGCCTCGTCACGATCCTTGCGGGTGGCCGGGACGAAGGTCCCGTCCTCGATGCTCTGCTGCGCCAGAGCGGTCAGTGTGGCGTCCGGCCCGACCTCGACCCACACCTTGGCCCCGGCGGCGACCACGCCGTCGGCGAAACGCACCGCCTCCCGCACGTGCTCCACCCAATAACCCGGCGTGCTCAGCTGCCCCGGCTCAGCCACCCGGCCGGTCACATTCGAAATGACCGGAATCGACGGCTCACCGAAGGTCAACCCGGCGATCGCCTGCGCGAACTCGG
>NZ_JBITMD010000065.1:0-10482 GCF_044465905.1 Nonomuraea sp. NPDC049480 | reverse complement strand
TGAACGCCTTCGCCATCACCTTCGAAGGCCGCCTGACCCCGGCCACCCGATAGACCCAGTCAAGATTGAGATACACCGATCACTGGACAGACCCCGAAGAGCCGGCCGTCCAGTTCGGGCTCGCGGAGCCTTGGCTCGGAACCAGGGACTCAGTCCGGGACGGCCGAGTCGCGGAAGAGGAAGTAGTTCGAGTGGTCCGTGTGCAGGTAGTGGTGGAACCGCGTGGCCTTCGCCTGGGCTGTCTTGTCGGCGGTGACGACCGTGAGGAGGACGTACCTCTTGGTCGCGCCCGATCGGATCTTGCCGTAGACGTACTTGCCGAGGATCTTGTCTCGGCGCCACTTCACGGCCCGGGAGGAGTTCGCCAGGTGCTTGGCCGTGGCCTTGGCGGCCTTCACGGTGGGGAAGGACATGATGACCTGGACCGCCGTGAGATGCCCTCTGTAGGCCGAGTAGGCCAGCTGGACGGCGTGCTCGCACTTGTTCTTGGCCAGCACACCCTGCCTGTCGACCGGGGCACAGGAGTCGTACGTCCAGCCACCTACCCTCTCGGCCTTGAACGTGACGCTGTCCAGGCGGAAGTTCCAGTCGCCGAACTCGTCGTCGTCGATTGGTGAGCCCGGGCGTTCGTTCTCGCTGGGGCTCGGCTGGGCGGGCTCGGGTGTGGGATCCGTGGTCGGCAGGGCCACGGCGGTGTCCGGATCGGGGGCGTTGAGGTGTTTGTACAAGCTGAACGTGAGGCCGCCCGGCAGCAGCACCGCCAGGATCGTGACCAGGGTGGTGACCACACCGGGGTAGTCCCGCGGGTCGGGCTGCCGAGGGTGTCCCATGCATTAATTGTGCTGTAGTTCATCAGCTTCTGCCTCATCCGCCCCAAGAGCGATGCGTGGTAGCGGATCTCCCGGTTCGAGCTCAGGATGGCCTCGAGAACCGCCATCGATCGGCAGAGGTTGCGAAGCACCGCAACGTCGGGCAACAGCCGGGCCACGTCGTGAGCGGTCTGCACCCCATCCAATGACAACCCGATCCGGCCGACATCGGATCGGATGACAGTACGCGTTCGAGGGGTGTCAAATGTGATCTTACGGATGGATTGGTACGCATGTATGATCACCGATCAACGGTCTCGATCCTTTGGGAGGCAGTATGGAGAAGCCGGATCAGGTAACCGACGACAAGAAGGCCACCAAGAAGATCAAGCTTGAGATCAAGCGGCTCGAGAAGGTCGAGACCACTGGGCTGCGTGAGGGTGGCTGATCTCTGACGGATCAGCCGGCCGGTCAGGGCAAACCTGACCGGCCTCCTATGTCTTGTGACCCGGAAGGTTCTCGTGCGCGTCCCCCGCATCAAGCGCGTTCACCAGCCCATGGCTCTGCCTGGCGATCGCATCATGATCGGCCTTATGCAGCAGGGCATATCCTCCGAGATCCAGGATGACGAGGACGGCTCGATAGCACGGTTGATCGTCCTCATGGATGGCACCCGTACGGTCGACGAGGTCTGCGCAGCCTTCGCCGAAACGCATCCTGCTGTCGATGAGCAGGATGTACGTGAGGTCATCTCCGGGCTGATCGACAACGGGTTCGTCGAAGAGGCCGGCGCGCCAGTGCCGGCCAATCTCACCGAACGCGAGGCCAAGCGCTACGAGCCGGCCAGGAACTACTTCGCATGGATCGACCCGGTTCCGCGCAGCTCGCCGTACGAGATCCAGTCCAAGATCAAGGATGCCACGGTCTGCCTGCTCGGCATCGGCGGGACGGGCTCGGCGGTGGCGGCGGGACTCGTCTCCAGCGGAATCGGGGCCCTCCACCTGGCCGACTTCGACACCATCGAGGAAGCCAACCTCACGCGCCAGCTCCTCTACACCGAGGCGGACATCGGCCGTCCCAAGATCGACACCGCCGTCGCGCGCCTACGCCAGATGAACAGCCTGGTCAAAATCAGCGGGGGCACCGTCAAGGCCGGCGGATCCGACGACATCGCCCGGCTGATGGAGCAGTGCGACGTGTTCATCCTGTGCGCGGACGAACCTCACCCGGACATCATGTTCTGGACCAATGACGCGGCGCTGCGCACAGGTACACCGTGGTTCGTCAGCTTCTACACCGGCCCGATGGCCGTCGTCGGATCCCTGATCCCGCACCAGACCGGGTGCTGGATGTGCTTGCGGCGCCAAGAGGACCAACGCGAGTTCAAGGCCCACGGCCGCTCGCTCACCGAGGAACGGCCCAACGCCGTGATCGCGGCCAGCGCCAACATCAGCGGGCACCTGTGCGCCCTCGAGGTGATGTACCACCTCGGCGGCCTGCCCGTACAGGCCCGCGGCCGCGTCTTCCACTGGAACTACGGCATGTGGGACCACTCCTACTACATCGACATCCCGCACTACGACGACTGCCCGGCGTGTGGAGCCGAACCGTCGTGACCGCCGTGCCGATCACCGCCGAGAGCCGTATCGGCTTCCACAGGCTGATCGCCCGCTCGGACGACGACGACCCGGAGGTCGTGGTGGTAGGCAGAGCGGAGATCGGAGAGTTCATCGAGCTGCCCGCCGTGTACGGCGAGGCCATCCGGCTCCTGCGCGAGAGGCTCCCGGTCAGCGCCGTGGAGCAGCGACTGGCCGCCGAGCAGGACGTGGAGATTGACGTCGCCGAGCTCGTGGAGGCACTTACGGAGCTGGGCTTCGTCGACTCGGTGGATGAGCACCGGCTGCCCGATCCCGGCGCGGACGCCCCGCGCAGCCACTTCGGGCGGGTGACCGACCGGCACGTAAGTTGGATCTTCAGTCGGCTGATGAAGCTCGGATGGCTGCTGGTCGTGGGGGCGGCGCTGGTCACGCTGGTGGTCAGGCCCGATCTGCTGCCGCACTACGAGGACTTCTTCTGGAGCGAGTACGTCGGGCTCACGGTGCTGGTCAACACCGTGATGGTGTCGCTGACACTCAGCGCGCACGAGATGATGCATCTGATGGCAGCCCGGTCGCTCGGCGTGCCGGGGCGCATCGGCTTCGGCACCCGGCTTCACAATCTCGTCGTGCAGACCGACGTCACCGCGGTGTGGGGCGTGCCCAGACGGTCCCGGTACCGTGTCTACCTTGCGGGGATGGCATGGGACCTCTTCCTCATGGCGTCGCTGACGCTGTTGGTTGCCCACGTGGCTCTGCCGTCACTGACGAAGGCCCTGTTCCAGGCACTGGTCGTGGCAGTGCTCATGACCATCCCCTTCCAGCTCCAGGTTTACATGCGCACGGACCTGTACTACGTCCTTCGCGACCTGCTGCGTACCCGCAACCTCTTCGACGACGGACTCGCCTTCGCCCGCTATCTACGTGCGAGAACCGTCGCGTACCTGCGCCGCCGCCCTTGCCCGATCGAGGATCCGACCGGCGAGCTGGCACCTCACGAACGGCGGGCTACCCGTGTCTACTCCGTCGTCCTGGTCGTCGGCGCGGCGGTCTCGCTCACCTCATTCGCGGTGTTCGCCGCCCCAATCGCGATCGTCGCGCTGTTCCGCGCGATCGGCGCCATCGTCGACGGTTTCAACGGCGGCTCGGTGTTGCCGGCGCTGGACTCCGGGCTGCTGATCCTCATCGAGGGTGCCATCCAGGCGCTCTTCGTGGTGACCTTTGTCCGGAGCCATCGGCACTGGTTCAGGTGGCGCCGCTCAGCCGCTCAAGGGTCGTGAGCATGAGGTGTTCGAGGTGGACGCGGGTGAGCCGGCCGGGGGATGTCCGGCACGTGCGGCGCCCTTGGTACAAGTTCCGGGACGACGCGCACCAGTGAGCCTTTCCGCCCTCGGGCGGCCTGGGCGACACGGTGGTTTTGAAGGACGGCGATGCGAAACATCGGCCCCGGCGTGAACTCTTCGGCGGAGCAGCGGTAAGTACAGGCGAATCTGCCCGCTTGCCGCAGCTAGGCACCGCGCGAAGGAGCTGACCAGTCCATGGCCGAACCGGCGACAGCCGAGGCCGCCGACATCGACCTGATCCGTCGATCGTTGCGGGAGCCGGAGGCGTTCGCCACGGTGTTCGACCGGCACGCGCCCGCCCTGCACCGCTACGCGGCCCGCAGGCTCGGTCACGACTCGGCCGAGGACGTGGTGTCCGAGACGTTTCTGGCGGCGTTCGAACACCGGCACCGCTACCAGCCCGGCCAGGCCGACGTCCGGCCCTGGTTGTACGGCATCGCCTCGAACGTGATCGGCAAACGGCGGCGGCGGGAGGTGGCCCGTTACCGCGCGTACGTGCGCGGCGGCGTGGACCCGGCGGAGATCACCGGCGGGCCGGTGGAGGACGGAGTGGGCACGCTCGCGGTCAACAGGCCGCTGGTGGCGGCGCTGGCCGGCTTACGCACCGGGGACCGGGACGCGCTGCTGCTGGTGGCGTGGGCGGAGCTGACGTACGAGGAGGTGGCCGAGGCGCTGAACGTCCCGGTCGGAACCGTGCGATCCCGGCTCAACCGGGCGCGCAAGAAGGTCCGCCAGGCACTGGAAGGAGCAGACCATGGATGAGATGAAGGAGCTCGGCCGGGTGTGGGCCGAGGTTCCCGAGGCGAGCGAGCGCGACCTGGCGGGCTCCCGTGCCGCCCTGGTGTCCCGGTTCGACCGTCCGCGCCGCAGGTGGCATATCGCGCTGCCGGTCCGGCGCGTCGCCCTGGTCGGCGCGACGGCGGTGACGCTCACCGCCGGCATCCTCATCACCGAGGTCGGGCTGGGCGGCTCCGGCCCGCACACCCCCGCGTACCTGCTCGCCGCGCCTCCGGCCGACGCCAAGGCGCTGCTCGACCTGGCTGCGCAGGCCGCCGCCGACCAGCCTGACACGGTGCCGGCCCGCGGCCAGTACGTCCACACCAAGAGACTGGCCCAGCGCAGCCTGCACACCAAGGACAAGTCGGGCAGGCCGCAGCACACCAAGGTCATGGTCAACGAGGAGCGCTGGGAGGCCGCCGACGTGGGCAAGCCCTGGCTGAGCCGCGAGCAGGGCCTGTCAGCCGCGGGACCGGCGCCCCGGAAGTTCTGGGACCACGGCCTCGAGGACATCGTGTACGAGCCGGCAACCTGCCCCGGCCAGCCGGCCTACGCCCGGTTGAGCGCCTGGCCGACGGACCCCGCTCAGGTGCGCGCGAAGATAGTGGCCGACACAGGCGAGGAGCCGCTGCGCATCTGGTCCTCCCTCAAGGGCCTGGTCGCCGAGTCCGTGGTACGTCCCAGCCTGGGCGCCGCGCTGTACCAGGTGGCCGCCGGGCTGGACGGCATCGTGCTCATCCGCGATGCCGTGGACGTCGCCGGCCGCCCCGGCCTGGCCGTCGCCATGGACGAGGGCAACGGCACCCGGTCCGAGCTGATCTTCGATCGGCAGACCTACCGCTACCTGGGCGAGCGCACGGTCAACCTCAGAGACCAGAGAGTCAAGGTGCCCAGCGGCCCCGAGTTCACCACCCCGAAGGGCGCGACGACCGGCACCGCCGTGCTCGCCGTCGATCTCGTCCCCGGGCTGCCCCAGGTGTCGCCGAAGGCGTCCCGCATGAAGATCCCCTGCTGAGACCTTTCCCCATCCGGCCTTTCCGGCCGGACGTTCTGTTTCGCATGCCCACATGAATGAAGGAGCATCGCCATGTTCATCGCAGTGAAGGCCGTCGCGGCCGTCCTCATCGCCGGCGTCATGTCGCCAGGGACGGAGGCCGTCTACGAGAAGAAGGCCGCCATCGAGGAGACGCGGGTGGCCTGCATGAAGGAGAGCGGCTTCACCTACCTGGCCGAGCCGGTCATCAAGCGCACGTGGCATCCCGGGGAGCGCGAGCGGCTGGCGGGCGACTACGAGGCGCTGCGCACGTACCGGGCCAAATACGGGTTCGGCGTCTGGTCGAAGGCCGTTTATCCGCGCGACCCGGTGGTCAACCCCGACTCGGGAGAGAACCCGAACAACGAGAACATGATGGCGATGTCGGCGGACGAGCTGAAGAAGTGGCGCGCCGCCGACGACGCCTGCTTCTCCAAGGCCGTCAAGCAGCACCTGGGCATGACCGTCACCTCGTACTGGGACGACTATGTCGGCAAGCTCGATGCGGCGCTGGACAGGTCCGTGGCCGCGCTCGACAAGGATGCGCAGCTCGCGCAGCTCGGCGAGCGGTTCGCCAAATGCCTGGGCGTCAGCCAGACCAAGCCCTCGGTCCTGGCCGAACTCGGTCATTCTCAGTTCACGAAGCAGCGCACGGAGGTCGCCAAGAAACAGCACAAGGGTCCGCTGCCGAAGGCGCCCAAGGGCCGCACCCTGATCATGTGGTCGACGATGAAGCCGGCGGAGGCCAAGCCGTACCTGGACAAGGAGATCAAGGCGGCCCTGAAGGACCTGGAGTGCGGCAAGTCCTTCTACGCCGCTTACTCGCCCAAGGCGTGGGCGGCCAAGGAGCGGGTGTATCAGGAGTTCGCCGTGGACTACGCGCTCTGATCCGGGCGTCCTGCCAGTGGACATGGTGGAGCGGGGGCGTTGCCCTGCCGCAGTCGTTGCAGGAAGAACTCGCCGCCGAAACCACAGACGCCGATTGTCGCCATCCTGAGCACCGGAAATCACCCACCTGCCTACTACTCGTGCCGCCTCCGGCAGCCTGCCGGAGGCGGCAAGGTCGCATCACGCGACGGCGGTCCCCTCAAGCTCGACCATCAGATCCGGGATCGCCAGCCGTGTCACCCCGAGCATCGTGGTGGACGGTGCCACCCCGGCGGCGCCCAACCGCGACGCCAGCACGCCGTAGTGCTCGAAGAGCCGATCGACGTCGGTGGTGTAGACGTTGAGCCGGACGAGGTTCGCGAGGGACATGCCGGCCTCGCCGAGCACGGCCTCCAGGTTGTCGAGGCTCAGCGCCAACTGCGCCGCCATGTCATCGGCATGCTGGGGCTTGCCGTCGCCGCTCATCGCGGTCTGCCCGGCGCAGTACAGGGTCCGGGTGTGCCCGGAGACGAGCTCACCCTGGTTGTACCCCATCTCCACCGACCACGCCCACGGATTGACCGCCGTTCGCTCCATTGCCACATCAGCTCCATTCGATTCGTCGACATTACGTACGTCCATCGGCTCGGTAGCCGCCATCTCGGTCGTCGTTGAGGAGCCTCCCAACAAATCACGACATCCTGTGTCGTGTATTTCGGTAAAATTCCCGTATGCGCGCCGACCGGTTGGTCTCGCTGGTGCTGCTGCTGCGACAGCACGGTCGGATGTCCGCGGCCGCGCTGGCCCGCGAGCTGGAGGTATCCACCCGCACCGTGCTTCGCGACGTCGAGGCGCTGTCCGCAGCCGGCGTCCCGGTCTACGCCGAACGCGGCCGGCACGGCGGTTTCGCGTTGTTGCCCGGTTTCCGGACCGAACTCACCGGACTGAACCCCGACGAGGCCCTTGCCCTGCTGGTCGCCGGATCGCGGCGCGGCGCGCAGGCATTCGGCCTCGGCTCGGCGCTTGCTTCGGCGATGCTCAAGGTGGTTGACGCGTTACCCGAAAGCTATCGGGACACCGCGGCCGGCGCGGCCGAGCGATTGCTCATCGACCCGGAGACCGACCTCCTCTCGCGTCGGCTGGTCGATGAGGAGGTGCCTGACGCCATAGCGGCAGAGGTCCTGCGCGCGGTGTTCGCCGGACACAAACTGCAGATCCACTACGCGGCTGTGGACCAGACCCCGAAGTGGCGCACGGTGGACCCGATCGGCCTGGTCACCGTACGCGACCGGGGCTACTTGCTGGCCACGAGGTCTGGCGCGGACCGCACCTACCGGCTGTCCCGGGTCTTGGCCGCCAAGGAACTCGCCGAACCCGCACAGCGACCAGACCGGGTCGATCTGGACCGGGCCTGGCAGGAACGCAGCACGCAGTTTCGGGCCGGCGGCGACCAAGTCACCGTGCTGGTACGGGTGGACCCGGCGCGGCGGGAGGACCTGGTGGGCACCGCGCTGGCCGTCCGGGCCGAAGAAGCCGACTCAGACGGCTGGCTGCGGCTGGAGGTGACCTTCCAAGATCCGAGACACGCCGAATGGGCGCTGTGGCAGCTCACCACGAACGCGGAAGCCCTGGCCCCGCAGTGGTTGCGCGACTCGCTGCGCAACCGCGCCGCCGCGATCGCCACCCGCTACGGAGTGTCATCCTGAGAGTTGCCGCCTTCTGCGGGCCGCCGCCGACGCGTCGCGACGTGCCACCCACGTTGCACCTCATGGCACAACGCCGGAGACTCCAGATGTGAGCACTCTTGAGCCTGACCGCTCCCATGAGATCTCTCAACGCGACCTCCGCAACCGGTCAGCGGAGATCATGGATGGCCTGGAACGTGGGGAGCGGTACGCCGTCACCCACAACGGCCATCACATCGGGGACCTGGTCCCTCTTCGACGCCGACGCCGGGCCGTTTCGCGCGCCGAATTCGCCGCCGTGTCCCGTGGCATGCCCCGACTGGACGACCGTAAATATCGCGAAGACATGGACCGTTATGTCAACGACGATCTATACGACTCTTACGATCGCGCATACGGCAGGCGCGAGTCCGCGTAGGAGGAGGGATGACCCATGCCCAAGGGTGTCGACACCAACATTCTCATCCTCCGCGCCGGCATCGATCCCAACGAGCTCCCCGACGAGATGATGATCAGCGCCATCACCACCGCGGAACTCTCGGCCGGCGTCCTGGCGGCGACAAGTGCGCAAGAACTCGCACAGCGAATGAAGATTCTGCAGACCGCCGAAGCTGAATTCAACCGCTCCCCTTCGACGACACCGCAGCTCCCGAATACGGCCAATTGTGGACGGCCGTCATCGCCTCGGGCCGTAAACCACGCCCGCGAACAGCCGACCTGATGATCGCCTGTGTGGCGACGTAAACCAGCTACCCCTCTACACCTGCAATCCCAAGGACTTCAAGGAGCTTGACCACCTGGTTACAGTGGTTCCGGTCACCCGCCCTCAGTAAATGAGGCAAAGAGACATCGGGGCGGACGCCGGGCCCGCCCCGGTGAAACCAACGCCGTCCGTTTGGCTACGGCATGACAGCGTGGCAGCACGATCCCATGGTATTAATTGGACCAAGTGTAACCGTTGGTGGCAGCCTGGCCTCCGCCAGGCGATCCGACCTCCGCCTGTGCCGGGCTCGCAAGGGCGATACCGGCAGCAATAATCGCCGCACTGATGAGAATTTTCCTTGCCCTGATCTTCGAACCCACGGGTCACCTCCGAATGCGAAACGCCAGGCGATCCTGGTCTCGCCAAGGCTTGACGGAAGCGATCGTACATAGATGATCGGGTCCGTACAAGCGCTCCAATTTTTGGACATGCCTCATTGTGCGGGTCGCTGTGGGCAATGCTTCGTATTAAGCGGTTGAGTGACTGTCTGGACGTGGGGAGAGTGGCCCCGCCGGAGGCTCTATTTGCGGCGGCCCAGCATTGTCATGGCAAGCCAGATGATGCTGGGTAGGAGAATCAGCAGCACCACGAGGCCAGCCCCAAGAGCGAGCTCAGTATCGCCCCAGAGCCGGTTTGCGGGCTCATCATTGTCCACGCTGTGAGGCTATCCGCTTACAGTGTCGGCCGAACTGCCCTGCCCGAGGCCCGAGCATGGCGCGCGGGGAACGGCCCAAAACGGTGAGGAGGAAGACATGGATTTCCCAACCTGGTATCAAGGACGTTTTAGCTTCACCGCGAGGAAGGATGGCGCTTGGTGGAGCTTGTTGTAGGCGGCTTCGTCGATCTCCCGGAGGCCGGCCGTGGGGCGCGGTTCGATCAGCTGCTCCAGCACGAACCCTGCGGCCAATAGCTCGCCCAGGAAGGTCTCCAACGGCAGGCGCTGGTAGTGGATCGACAGCTCGCTGTCCCCGAGAGGCAGGTCTCTCCAGTCGTGGCTGAAGTACGAGCCTCCGAAGTGGCGCCAGTCGGCTGTGGGGTGGGTGGTCGATATCAGGAGCCATCCACCCGGTCGCAGGACGCGGCGCAGTTCGCCCAGCAGTTGCACACGGTTCCTGACGTGCTCGTAAACGAGGGCGCAGACCACCCCGTCGAACGATGCGTCAGCGGCGAAACCGAGCGGCTCTTCCAGATCATGGAGAAGGAGCTCCGCATGGCCGTTCACGCGTGCTCGTGCGTGGCGCAGCAGTGTGGCGCTGCCTTCGAGCCCGACCACCTGGGCACCGCGGGCCGAAAGCTCGGCCGCGTAGTGGCCTGCCCCACAGCCGACATCCAGGATTCTGGCCCCAGAGACATCGCCCGCGAGTTGAAGCATCGCGGGTCTGTCGGTGTAGGCGTTGTAGGGGCTCGTCTCCGCATGTGCGGCGAAGTGATCGCCGAGTGCGTCATGGTAAGCGGTCGCCTTGTGCATCGGGACATCATGGCGTGGCCGCAAGCCCTGATGACGCTCGTTGAAAATGGCTCTGGCGATCTTTGTGTGATGGCGTAACTGATAGTGAGCTTCAGCGAGCGCACAAGATGATCTTTCTCAGTAGGTCGAGCTTGGCTCGGCC
>NZ_JBITMD010000064.1:0-12645 GCF_044465905.1 Nonomuraea sp. NPDC049480 | reverse complement strand
GATCCGCCGCCTGCTGGCTGTCCTCATCCTGACCCGCTGCTGCACCACCCGGCAGGTTCTGCACTGGTCACAATGGCGCCGCCGTCATCAAGCCGGCGCTCGACGCTGCCACTACCAGCGCAGATCCCAACCATGATCGCGAAATGTCACTGGAGTACTAGCAGCGCGTACTGGCGGGCGGCGACGCGCTCGCGCAGCGCGGCGATCAGCCGCTCCAGGGTGGTGACGCCGGGAAGCAGGATCTTGGCCTCCACCAGGCGGTGGGTGGCCAGGTCGAACAGCACGATCGGGCGCTCGCCGGTGGTCCAGGCCCGTTTGTAGAGCCAGCAGGCCAGCGCGAACCACTGCTCGCCTGCAAAGGCGGTGTAGCCGTAGCCGGTGCGGATCTGCTCCTGATGATCCCAACGGGCCTCCTTCTCGCCGTACCCTTTCAGGTCGGCTGCCTGCAGGCCGAGCTGCTCGGCGACGTAGTCGACCACCGCAGCGGGAACGTCCTCGGGATCGTCCAGGAAGCAGTTCAAGAACCGTGCTGTGCCCAGTTGCACGGACCAGCCGAGCTGGTTGCGCGCGCCGTTGGCGGCCATCGCCCGGCGCCGGTCGTCGGCATCGAGGTGGAAGAAGGCGCCCAGCTGGGCGATGTCGGGGACGGCGTTGAAGACGCCGTATCGGCTGCGTTGCTCGGGGGTGAGGAAACTGACCGGCATGGGGCCTCCAGGCATGCGAGGGCGCCCCCACCGCGCACGGCGCGGCATGGGCGCCCTCGGATATCAGCAGCGGCCAGTCAGATGATCAACATGACCGATTACGTGGTGCATTGTGTCAGTCTCACGGCAGTCATGATCACGTCGTCCAGCACATGACGGGGTCGGCCGGTCGAAGGATAGAACGACCCGGGTGGCCGGATGTGCGAGATCACCGCCGTTGGCGGGCGACGGACTGGAGATCGCGGCTGGGCGGGTGTCGTATCGCGGTCTGCGCCAATCGTCTTGTTGGTGACGGACCGGTGCGGACGCGCGGCGCGCGCCCTCCGGACAGGCCGAGAAGATGGAGTAGGTCATGAATCCGACGCTCAACACGATCGACATCGTGGTTTCCGACATGGACGCGACGATCGCCTTCTACGCCCACCTCGGGCTGGAGTTCAAGCTCGACCCGAACACGCCCGAGCACGCCGGCTGCGACCTGCCGGGCGGGCTGCACATCATGCTGGACACGGAGGCGTTCCGCACCCCATTCCTGCCCGGCTGGAGCGCGCCGGTCGGCGGGCCGCGCACGCTGCTGTGCTTCGAGTTCGACGGCCCGGCCGGGGTGGACGCCAAGTACGCCGAACTCATCGAGGCTGGCTACCGAGGGATCGCCGAGCCGTTCGACGCGTTCTGGGGTATGCGTTACGCCACGGTGGCCGACCCGGACGGCAACGGCGTGGATCTGTACGCGACGCTCCCGGCAAACTGACCATAGCGAGGAGGTCAGAAGGTGAAGTACGTGCTGATGTTCGTCGAGACCGAGCAATTCGCCAAGCAACTGGAGGCGATGGGCGAGCTGGAGCAGCAGGCCGCCTACGCGGCCGTCGGGCAGTGGTTCGCCGACCACGCCGACAAGATCACCCACCACACGCATCTGGCGCCGGTGCACACCGCCACCACGGTACGCCTGGATCAGGGCGAGCCCGTCGTCACGGACGGGCCGTTCGTCGAGGGCAAGGAGGTGGTCAGCGGGTTCGCCGAGGTCGAGGTGGCCGACCTGGACGAGGCGCTGAAGATTGCTCGCTCCTGGCCGGCCTGCCCGATCGTGGAGATCCGCCCGGCCTCATGAGCGAGCCGGTGCGCGGGGAGGCCAGCCAGGAGGTGCTGGCCCGCGTGGTGCGCGAGCACGCGGGCCGGCTGGCCGCGTCCTTGGTGTCGCTGCTGGGCGACTTCGCCGCCGCCGAGGACCTGGTACAGGACGCGGTGGAGGTCGCGCTGCGCCGCTGGCCGGTCGAGGGGATCCCCGAGCGCCCAGACGCCTGGTTGTTCACCGTGGCCCGGCGGCGCGGCCTGGACGTGCTGCGCCGGGAGTCGAACTACCGGGCCAAGCTCGCCCAGCTCACCTGGCCGGCACCCGCCACATCCGACGACCGGCTGCGGCTGATCTTCACCTGCTGCCACCCGGCGCTGTCGCGTGCCGCGCAGATCGCGCTCACGTTGCGCGTGGTGTGCGGGCTGTCGGCCGAGCAGATCGCCGCGGCGTTCCTGGTGCCCGAGCCCACGGTGGCGCAGCGGATCACCCGCGCCAAACGGAAGATCGGCGAAGCCGGGATCCCGTACCGCATCCCGCCGCAGGAGGAGTTGCCGTGGCGCGTCAACGAGGTGCTGGCGGTCATCTACCTGCTGTTCAACGAGGGCTACCTGTCCAGCACGGCCGAGCGGGCCCAGGCACGTGACCTGGTCGAGGACGCCGAGTGGCTGGCCGCGCTTTTGGCGAACCTGCTGCCGAAGGAGCCGGAGGTGGCCGGGCTGCTGGCGCTGATCCGGCTGCACCGGGCGCGGGGCGCGGCCCGCTTCGACCCCCAGGGCCGCTTGGTGCTGCTGGCCGATCAGGACCGAGGTCTGTGGGACCGGCAGGCCATCGAGCAGGCCACCGCCCTCCTCACCCGCGCGGCCCGCGCCCACCGGCGGCCGGGGCCGTACCAGCTGCAGGCGGCGATCGTGGCCTGCCACGCCGAGGCCGAGACCTTCGCCGCCACCGACTGGGCGCAGATCCTGGTGCTGTACGACATGCTGCTGCACCTGGCGCCCTCACCGGTCACGCGGTTGCACCGGGCGATCGCCCTGCGGCACGTCCAAGGCCCTGAGGCGGCCTTGGCCGAGCTGAAAGACCTTGGCGACGTGCTGGAGCGCTACCCCCTCCTCCACGCCACCCGCGCCGAGTTGCTGCGTGATCTGGGCCGCCGTGAACAGGCGCGGCGGGCCGATGAGCGGGCGCTGGAGCTGACCGCCAACCCGGCCCAGCACGCGCTGCTGGAGCAACGCCTGGCCTGGCACTGAGGTTGCGCCTCATCACCACGGTGGCCACCTCTACCGGGGTCCGTCGTGCCGGCGGTCAGCAGACGGTCGTGCCGGTCATGGCGCGGGCACGGCGTTGGTGATGATCCGGTGTCGAGGCCGACGTTCCAGCCGAGCTCGAGCAATGCCAGAGCGAGGCATGGTCAGATGGCAGCCTTGATCAGGGCGGTCGCGGCCGTCTTGATATCGGCGGGCGTGCTCCAGCGGCCCAAGGACAGCCGCACCGCGGCGAGAGCACACTCAGCATTCAGCCCCATGGCGGCCAGCACCGGATGCGGGAGGGCATGCGGGCCGGGCGGGCGGTCATGCCGGTGCTCCGGCCTCGACAGGCAGCTCCGACAGCCGCCACTCCAGCATGCCGTCGCTGAGCCGGATGACCCGGCGGGCGCGGTCGGTCAGCAGCCGTACCGCGTCGTAGGCGAGCACGCAGTATTCGCCGCGGCAGTACACGACGATCTCGGCGTCGGCGGGCAGTTCGCTGATGCGCTCGGCCAGTTCGGTGACCGGGATGGACACGGCGCCGGGGATGTGGCCAGCCAGGTATTCCTCCACCGGCCGCACGTCCAGCACCACCACCTCGCCCGCCTGCACGCGCTCGCGCAGCTCCTCGCGGGTGACCTCCACCGCGCCGTCCTGGCCGAGGTAGGCGTCACGTGCCGCCGGGACGGCGGCCTGGTGGTGCTCGGCGACCTTGCGCAGCAGCGCGAACAGCTGGGCGACGTCGTCGCCGGCGAGCCGGTAGTGGATGCGCACGCCGTCGCGGCGGGTGGTGACCAACCCGGCCTGCTTGAGGGTCTGCAGGTGGGCCGAGGCGGTGGTGAGGTTCAGCCCGGCGGCCTTGGCCAGCGCTTCGACGGTGCGCTCGCCCTGGGCGAGCAGGTCGAGCAGTTCCAGGCGCTTTCCGCTGGCCAGCGCCTTGCCGCTGGCCGCGAACGCCTCATACAGCCGAGCCTTGGCCTGGGCGGGGGTTGCGTCAATCATCCAATCCTCCATTAGTCTATGGAATATCGTACATAACGGGGAGTGGTGCGCGCGACCTTCCCCGGCCCCTCTGACGGGGCCAGATCTGGGAGGACATCGTGGGATTTGCTGACGAGCACCTGATACCACTGGTCGACGAGGGGCTGGGCAACAGCGCCTACCTGCTCGACCTGGGCGACGGCCGCGCGCTGGCCGTGGACGCGAGCCGTGACCTGCGCGCCCTGCACGCCGCCGCCCGGCGGCGCGGCTTGCGGGTGGCGTACGCGGCCGACACGCACCTGCACGCCGACTTCCTGTCCGGCGCCGTGCAGCTCGCGCACGAGTCCGGTGCGATCGTGCTGGCCTCCGCCGCCGGGAAACGCGCCTTCGGTCACCGGGGCCTGGCCGACGGCGAGGAGGTGGACTTGGGCGGGCTGCGGCTGCGCGCGCTGGCCACTCCTGGACACACCGACGAGCACCTGTCGTTCCTGCTGCTGGACGGCAGCCGGGAGATCGGGGTGTTCACCGGCGGGTCACTGATCGTGGATTCGGCCGCCCGCACCGACCTGCTCGGCGCCGAGCGCACCGAGGAGCTGGCCCGCGCCCAGTGCCGCTCGCTGCACCGGCTGGCCACGCTGCCGGATGCGACCGCGGTGTGGCCCACCCACGGCGCGGGCTCGTTCTGCTCGGCCCCGCCGGGCACCGACCGCACCACCACCATCGGTGCCCAGAAGCGGAGCAATCCGCTGCTGGCCGCTCCGGACGAGGATGCCTTCGTGCGGCAGTTGGTGGCCAGCCTGGGCTCCTTTCCCACCTACTTTGCCTGGCTGACCGAGCGCAACCGGCGCGGGCCCGCCGTCCTTGGCGGCACGCCGCCGCTGCCCGCGCTGGAGGCCGGGCAGGTCAAGGCCCTGCTCGCGGACGGCGGCCAGGTGGTGGACGTGCGCCCGGCGGCCGAGTTCGCGGCCGGTCACATCCCAGGCGCACTGTCGATCCCGCTGCGTGAGCAGTTCGCGACGTGGCTGGGCTGGCTGCTGCCACCGGACGCGCCGATCGTCATCGTCCGCGACCCGCAGCAGGATGCCGCCGACGTGCTCTGGCAAGCGCTCAAGATCGGATACGAGCGGCTGGCCGGAGAGCTGTCCGGCGGCCTATCGGCCTGGCAGGCGGCCGGCGGTGAGCTGGCCCGGCTGCCGCTCCTGCCGGCGGACCAGGTCGGATCCCGGCGGGTGCTGGACGTGCGCCAGCACGTCGAATACGCCGCCGGCCACCTGCCTGGTGCCGTGCACGTCGAGCTCGGCGCGCTGCCTGGCAGGGCGGCCGAGGTGGAGGGCGGGTTGGAGGCTGGGCCGTGGCTGGTGATGTGCGGGCACGGCGAGCGCGCCGCGACCGCCGCCAGCGTGCTGGCCCGCACGGGACGCACCGATGTGGCGGTGCTGGACGGCGGCCCCGACACGTGGGCCAAGCTCACCGGGCAGCTGCTGGAGGAGGGGGCATGAGCGCCGGCGGCACCGCATCGGCCGCGCCGCTCCGTCTCGGACTGCGCGCCAACCTGGCCCAGTTCAGCCTCCTGGTGGCGGTCAACGCGCTGGTCGGCGGCATGTACGGGCAGGAACGCATCGTCTTGCCGCTGCTGGCCGAGCAAGCGTTCGCGCTGTCGTCGGCGACGTTCGCGTTAACGTTCATCCTGGCCTTCGGCGCCACCAAGGCCCTCACCAACTACTTCGCCGGCACCTTGGCCGACCGCTTCGGCCGCAAGCCCGTCCTGCTGGCCGGCTGGCTGATCGGCGTGCCCGTCCCGCTGCTGCTGATCTGGGCCCCCTCCTGGGGCTGGGTGATCGCCGCCAACGTGCTGCTCGGCATCAACCAGGGACTGACCTGGTCGGTCGCGGTCATTATGAAGATCGACCTGGCCGGCCCGGCCCGGCGGGGGCTGGCCATGGGCCTGAACGAGGCGTCGGGCTATCTGGCCGTCGCCGTCACCGCGCAGGCCACCGGGTACCTGGCCGAAACCTACGGGTTGCGCCCCGCCCCGTTCCTGCTCGGCGCCGCCTACGCCGCTCTCGGCTTGGGCTTGACCCTGCTGGCGGTTCGGGAAACCCGCGATCACGCCCTGCTGGAGGCCGCCAACCACACCGGCGCCCACGCCCACGGCGACGGCCTGACCGCGCGGCAGATCTTCGCCCTGACCAGCTTCCGCGAACCCGCCCTGTCGGCGGCCAGCCAGGCCGGCATGGCCAACAACCTCAACGACGGGCTGGCCTGGGGCCTGCTGCCCATCCTGTTCGCCGCCCACGACCTGCCGGTGGCGCAGATCGGCCTACTCGGCGCTCTGTACCCGCTGGTGTGGGGGCTCGGCCAGCTCCTCACCGGACCGGCCTCCGACCGTTACGGCCGCAAGCATTTGATCACGTGCGGGATGCTGCTCCAGGCCGCCGCCCTGGCCCTTATCGCCCTCGCTGACGCCTTTGCCCTGTGGGCGCTGGCGATGGGCCTGCTCGGCGTGGGCACCGCCCTGGTCTACCCCACCCTGCTGGCCACCATCGGCGACGTCGCCCACCCCACCTGGCGCGCCCGCGCCGTCGGCGTCTACCGGCTCTGGCGCGACGGCGGCTTCGCCGTCGGCGCCCTGCTCGCAGGCCTCATCGCCGACCTGTACGGCCTGCGCGCCGCCATCTGGGCCGTGGCCGCGATCACCGCGGCCTCCGGGATGATCGTCGCGGTCCGCATGTACGAAACCCACCCCCGCCGCTAACCCTGTTGGAGGGCCCGTGCGCATCCACCACCTCAACTGCGCCACCCTGCAGCCCCACAGCGGGCCCCGATCTCAGGAGCACACCATGACCCATCCCGCCCTCGCCAACGGGCCCATCTACCTGGACTACAACGCCACCACCCCGGTCGACCCCGCCGTGCACGAGGCGGCCCTGCCGTACCTGACCCACCACTTCGGCAACCCCTCCAGCGCCCACCACTACGCCAGCGAGCCACGCCAGGCGCTGGCGCGGGCCCGGCGGCAGGTAGCCGACCTGCTCGCCGCCACACCTGAGGAGATCATTTTCACCGCCGGCGGCTCCGAGGCCGACACCCTCGCCATTCGCGGCGCCGCCCTGGCCGCCCCCACACCCCGGCGACAGCTCATCACCCTGGCCACCGAGCATCCCGCGGTCCTGCAGGCGTGCCGCAGCCTGCAAGCCGACGGGTTCACCACCACGATGCTGCCCATCGACCAGTACGGCCGGCTGGATCCCGCCGACCTGGAGAAGGCGATCGGGCCTGGCACCGCGCTGGTCTCGATCGCCTACGGCAACAGCGAGACCGGCACCCTGCAGCCGATCGCCGAACTCGCCGCCATCGCCCGCCGCCACGGTGCGCTGTTCCACACCGACGCCGCCCAGGCTGCCGGGAAACTGCCCATCGACGTCGCCGGGCAGGGTGTGGACCTGCTGACCGTGGTCGGCCACAAGATGTACGCGCCCAAGGGCATCGGCGCGCTCTACCTGCGCTCCGGCGTCCACCTGCAGCCGATCATCCACGGCGGCGGCCAGGAAGCAGGACTGCGCTCGGGAACGGAGAACATCGCCTTCATCGTCGCGCTCGGCCACGCTGCCGAGCTCGCCCGCCAGGAGCTGCCCGGCAGCGCCGTACGGCTGGCCGCCCTGCGCGACCTGCTGCAGCGCGAGCTTGAGCGCCTGCTGGGCGAGCGTGTCCAGCTCAACGGCCATCCCACCCAGCGGCTTCCCGGGACACTGAACGTCAGCATCGCCGGCGTCAACGCCCGCAAGCTGCTCGCTGCCATCCCACAGATCGCCGCCGCCACCGGGTCGGCCTGTCACGAAGGACTCGACGCCCCGTCACCTGTCCTGCTTGCCATGGGCATGTCCGCTGACCGGGCCACCGCCGCGCTCCGGCTCTCCCTCGGCCGCTGGACGAGCGAACCACAGGTCCGCAGAGCCGCGGACCTGATCGCCGGGCAGGTGACGCCGGCACGTGGCGACGGCGCTTTGAGCGGTGCATGAGTGCCACCACCGCCCCGGCGCCAGCCTCCGTCGAGTGTTCCACGCGCCTTTCCCGCACGGCTGGAGCCTCATGAACAAGCCCGAGTTCGAGTTCTTCCCCGTCTCCCACATCGACTGGACGCCCCTGCTCGACAGCCGCTGTGGTGGTCTGAGCGAGCGGATACTGGCCACCGATCCGATCAGCGGCGTGTCGACCCGCATGCTGCGTTTTGCCCCCGGCACCGACACCACGCCCAACGGTGTCTTGACCCACGACTTCTGGGAAGAGGTGTACATCCTCGACGGAACCCTGCACGATCTGACCCTGGAGCAGACCTTCACCGCGGGCATGTACGCCTGCCGCCCGCCCGGCATGCCTCACGGCCCGTGGAGCTCGCCGCAGGGCTGCCTTACCTTCGAAGTCCGTTACCCAGGCTGACGGTGCAACCCCGCGCAGGATGAAACGCCCAGCACACCGCCAGCAGCCTGGGCGCCCGGCCGACGCAATGAGACACCAGCCGCTTCATCCTGCGCAGCCCAGGAACTCCTCGAGCTCGGCCAGCAGCTCGGCCTTGGTGGGCGGGCCGTCAGCCGCTTCTTGGCCACCCCGCCGACGAAGAGGATCAATGTGGGCAGCGCCATGACCTCGAACCGGCCCGCCAGCTCCGGCGCGTGCTCCAGCTGCACCGTGCCACCCGCAGCCGGCCGGCCTGCTCGCCGCCCGTTGGATCACCAAACGATCAGCCCCCTGACCCGTTGTGCCGAGATGGAAGAGCCCCCGCCAACGCCGGCACGATGACCAGCGCGACGACGACGTGGCTGATCGACAAGACGACCTTGGTCGCGGTACTGGCGTCGCTGGTGACGGGCAGGGCGAACGAGGCGATGACGCCGATCGTCGCGAGCGCCACGAAGGTCGACCGCGGGCGGCGGCTCCATCGCCGGCACCCGACGGCCAGCGCAGTACCGCCCACCCCTCCCTCCAGGAGGGCTGCCCACGCCATGTTCATGACAGGCATGCGCGCGAAGTGGTCGTCGAATACTTCGGTCAGCTCCATCGGCACACCGGCTGCCCGGGCAGCCACGTACACGATGACGCTGGCCGCCGCGGCAACCAGCGCGGCGGCGAGGCCCACCTGCCAGAGCGGCCGCTCAGTCCACGAGCGTCTGCCTACGGGTGCGGCGTCTCGGCTGCTGGTCATGCGCCATCTCCTCCCGGTAGCGTTGATCGCGCAATTAGGAATCATGCCACATAGTGAAGTGCACTTCACTATGTTGAGGAGACGAATGGCCGTCGAGGAAACCGAGGTCGTGGACCAGTTGTTCGAGCTGGCCGTGGTGCTCGGCGCTCAGATGAACCGTCGCCTGGCCGACAGCGGGCTTACTCCTGCCAGAGGCGAGGTCATCTGGCTGCTCCACCGCCGTGGTCAGCTCACCCAGCGCGAGCTCAGCGACGTACTCGGCTGCACCCCGCGCAACGTGACCGGCCTGGTGGACGCGCTGGAAAGTGCTGGCTTCGTGACCCGCACCAAACATCCCACCGACCGGCGCGCGGTCCTCGTCTCGCTCACCACGCGCGGAAAGACACTGGCCGCCGGGTGGGGCATGGACCGTGACGACGGCACCGCCCGGCTGTTCGCCGGAACCTCCCGTGCTGAGCTCGCCACCTTCGCCACGGTCCTTGACCGCGTGCTCACCGTGCTGCGAACGACCATGCCTGAGGGCGCCACGCACGGCGGACCGTGATCGGCTACGCGGGCTCCGCCGGGAGTTCTCGCATTGAGGGCTGCCGGCGGCGATGAGGTGGAGTCGGACGGCCGCTGGAACGCCGAGTCGCCCAGGGGGCAATCGCTGCCGTCAGGGGCGGGTGGCGGTGATGAGCCAGATGGCGGCGTTCATGTGGACACCGGCTTGGTCGGCGTGATCGGTCAGAGCGGCGCGTACGTCGCTGAGCGCGGCGTCGCGCTCGTGGGCGGGCACGGTGGCCAGGACGGTGCGGCCGGGCCCCGAATGGGCCAGGTAGTCGACTGCCTCGTCCAGGTCGGCACCGAGGGTGAGAGGAAGCCGCACATCGGAGAGCCGGGCATGGACGAAGCCTGCGCCGGTCAGAACCCGCTCTACCACCGCGGGGTCGGACTGGGCGAACATGCCCGGCCCTTCGCCGAGGGCGGGCATCGTGCCGTAGCGCAGCAGCTCGGCGCCGGGGATGATCAGCCAGTCGTTGGCGGCCAGCGGCTGCCAGGTGGCCAAGACCAGGCGGGCGCCGGAGCGCATGCCTGATGCGAGGGTGGTGAACGCCGCGGCAGGGTCGGTGAAGAACATCGTGCCGAACCGGCTGATCACCACATCGAACAGGCCGGGGAAGGCGTGGGACTGCGCGTCGGCGTGGACGAACCGCACGTTGCCCAGTCCGCTGGCCGCCAGCCGGGCGCGGGCCACCTCCAACATGGGCGCGGAGACGTCGATCCCGGCAACCGTGCCGTCCGGGGCGACTTGTCCGGCGGCCTGGAGCGTGGTGGCGCCGCATCCGCAGCCGATGTCCAGCACCTGCTCGCCCGGGCCAAGCTGGGCGGCCGACAGCAGCGCCTCGGCCACGGGGGCCAGCACGCGGTCGCGGCGGTCGGCATCGGCGGCCCACCGTCGGCCGTCCTCGTCATCCCAGCTCTGCTGTGCGGCATCTCCTGCGCCGCTCATCGCTCCTGCTCCGAAGCGTCCGGCGGGAGACCCTTCTCCAACCGGCGGCCCAGCGCGGCGATGCTCGCCTCGTCTCCGGTGATGCCCAGGCGGCGGCCGAGCGTGTGGACGGTGAGTCGGCCCGTGCCGTGGGCCAGCAGGCCACGGCCACGCTTGATCAGCGTTGCCAGGCGCTCATCGTCAACGTCGGCGGGGCGCTCATCCAGTAGCCGGAGGACCGCGTCGGCGGCGGTATCGGCAGCTTGCCCGATGCTGCCCAGCAAGGCCAGCAGCTGCTCAGGCGGGAAGCCGGCATTCTGCAGGTCCATCGTGAGTTGCAGAAGTGAGGGGCTGGGAACGCAGTACCGGTCCGGGCCACAGTGCTCCACCACCCCGGTCGCCATCAAGTCGCCCAGCCGCTCGGGCACCAGGCTGGGCAGCAGCCGGGCGAGCTGGTCGGCCGTGGCGGGCATGCCGGGCTCGTCGATGTGGACCAGTTCGTCCGGCGCCAGCCCCAGGACCTCACCCAGGTCGGCGCCGTCCTGCCAGGAGGCGAGCAGGTCGCGGATGCCGGCCAGCGAGTAGCCACGGCGCTGCAGACGCGCGATCAACTCCAGCCGACTCAAGTGGAACTGGCGGTAGATGCCGATGCGGCCGCGCCGCTCGGGCGGCGGCAGGACGCCCATGCTCTGGTATTCGCGGATCGTCCGGACTGGTATGCCGGTCCGCCGGGCCAGCTCGTCGATGGCCAGCTCGACCACAGGAAGCGCGGCGGGTGCGTCGGCAGGGATAGATGGGTCACTCACACCATAGACAGTAACAGTAAATACCGTTACGGTAAATGCCGTGAAGATAACTGTGGATGCGGTGGAGGCGGCGCTGCGGACCGCCTGGCCCCAAGCCCAGCTGACCACCGATCCGGTGCCCCTGACCGGTGGGCAGTGGGCGAGCATGGCGCGGCTCGCGGTACGCGGCACGCCGCCGGGCGCGCCCGGGGATCTGGTGCTGCGCATCGCGCCACACGCCGCGATGGGCGCCAAGGAACTGGCCGTACAACGCCAAATGGCCGAAGCCGGCGTCGCCACCCCGGCGATCCGCCTCAGCGGCCCAGCCGGCGAGCCCTTCGACGGCGCGTGGGCGGTCATGGATTTCATCCCCGGAACCCCGCTGCTGGCCGGACTCGACGGCCTGGCCGCAGCCCGCCGCCTGCCGCAACTGGCACGCCGCCTGCCGGCCCAGCTCGCCGACACCATGGCCGCCCTGCACCGCATCGACCCCGGGCCGATCATCGAGCACGTCCGGCAGAGCGCGCCCAGCACCGCCTTCACCGTCGATGAGCTCCTGCTGCACCTGGCCGCCGCGGCGCAGGCCAGCCGACAGCCCAACTTGATCGCCGCAGCCAGCGCCCTGACGGCCAGCCGACCCGACCAGTCGGGCAGCGTGATCTGCCACGGCGACCTGCACCCTCTCAACCTGATCGAACACGACGGACGCCTCGTCGTCCTCGACTGGACGGCCGCCGTACTCGCCCCACCCGGCTACGACATCACCGCCACCTGGCTGCTGCTGCGCCACCCCCCACTGCCGGCGCCCGCCCCGCTACGCCCGGCCATCGCCGCGGCGGCCCGCCTCCTGGCCGGCAGCTTCGTACGCCGCTACCACGCCGCCAACCCTCATGCCGAGACCGGCCCTCTCGACTGGTACGCCGGCCTGCACGCGCTGCGCATCCTCAGCGAACTGGCCTTCTGGCAACGCGAGCACGACCCCCGTGCCCACAGCCACCCGTGGCGCCTGCTGGCCCCAGCCTCAACCGCCCTGCTCGCCCGGGCCACTGACATCTCGGTTCGGCCCGTCTGACCAGATCACGCCGACGCCGTGATGCCGCTCAGGTGAAAGTGACCAGACCTGCTCTCTGAATTTTTCCAGGTGAGCGACTCGCCGGGAGAGATCGTTCTCGTCTCGGTGGGGCT
>NZ_JBITMD010000063.1:0-13109 GCF_044465905.1 Nonomuraea sp. NPDC049480 | reverse complement strand
CAATGGCGCCGCCGTCATCAAGCCGCCGCTCGACGCTGCCACTACCAGCGCAGATCCCAACCATGATCGCGAAATGTCACTGGAGTACTAGGCCCCCGACGTCCACGACGAGCAGCGGCGGGATCCTCGCCACCAGTACATCGACCAGGTACTGCTGCAGGATCAGGTACGCCGCCCCCTCCAAACGCCCGGTCAAGCAGAGGAGAACGACGTCTCCATGTCTGTCGAGGCGGATGTCGAAGTCGGGAACGGCCTCGTCGATGCCTGGCACGATGGGATTCATGATGGTCGTCCATGAGTGATGGGCACGATTCGACAGCGCCGACCAGACTTCCCGGCTCACCTGAGCCGACCATAGCACTCCCTTGCTCTATGCAACGATCAATGGACCATCCCACGGCTTGATCGATTTCTCGCAGTCCTCGCGTCCCGGCCAGATCGCACGCCCGCCTGCGCCGCCATCATGGGTTCGCGTTCGAGGCCGCGGAGGCCGGGGGGACCTTCGCACCGCGCGCCCACGCCGTGGGGTCCCTGAAATCCGGGCGTAACGATCCCGCAAAGGGCCCTTCCCCGAGAGGAGTGTGACCGCTCACACTTACGCTCAAGAATGTGACCGGTCACACCAGCCCGTGCAGCCGGTCCGAGTCAGCGGCGCCTCAGCCCGAAAGAGAGATCTTGATGTCTTCTGCCGTCGTTGAGACCCGGCGCTGGGGTGCTGCCACCCGCCGTGGCCACCATCGTGCTCCTGCTCCGCCGGCTCGGCCTGGCCGGTAGCCCGGCCGGCATGATCGAGATCGGTGGCCGACTCGACGCGCCGCCGCAGAACCCGTTCCAGGTCGCCGTCTCCGGCCTGCGCCTCAGCAACCGGCACCTGATCTTCGCCTGCGTCATCCTCATGAGCCTGCCGCCGCCGGTCGTCTTCGCCATCGCCCAGCGCAGGATCATCTCCGGGATCACTGACGGCGCCGTCAGGTAAGCCGCCCTCCCGGGTCGCACCCCCACCCCCGAGCCGGACCGAACGGCCCGGCACCAGGAGAGGACAGTCATGCACCGACATCGGTTGTTCCGGCATGCCCGCACGGCGGCCGCCCTCGCGGCGCTCGCCACCCTGACCGCCACCCCGGCCACCCCGGCCGCCGCGTCCGCCGCTCCCGACGTGGTCGCCGTGGACTTCGCGCAGCGCACCGGTCGCGTCCACGGCGGTGCGACCGGCATGCTGTACGGCCTGTCGGACCCCGGCGTACCAGGAGATCCCCTTCTCGCCGGCGCCCGGCCGCGCACCATCGCGCAGAAGGCCCCGGACGGCGACCAGCATCCCAACGGCGACGCGCTCGTGGTCGCGGACGGCTACTTCGCCGCGGGCGGCGAGGAGATCGTCATCTACATGCAGGACGTCTACAGCCAGTGGCCCTACGAGAACCGCGGCATCGACGACTATCTGGCGAAGGTCGACACGATGGTGCGCAAGGTCGTGCGGGAGCGGACGCGGGACAAGGACAAGTTCGTCTGGGTGCCGTTCAACGAGCCCGATCTGATCTGGTACCAGAACTGGTCGCAGGTGAAGGAGAAGTTCTTCAGCGACTGGAAGGCGGTCTTCGAGCGCATCCGGTCGATCGACCCCGAGGCCCGGATCGTCGGCCCGAACGAGGCCGGCTACAACGCCGGCCGGCTGCGCGACTTCCTCACCTGGGCCAAGGGCGCTCCCTGCGCCGGCGACCCCGAGGGGAACTGCCTGCCGGACATCATGGCCTGGCACGAGCTGCAGCGCGACAAGCTGGCCTCCTACCGCGGCCACTACGAGCACTACCGCGCGATGGAACGCGAGCTCGGCATCGAGGCGCTGCCCATCAACATCGACGAGTACGGCAACCGGCGCGACATGTCCGTCCCCGGCCAGATGATCCAGTGGATCTCGCTGTTCGAGGACACCAAGGTCGACGCCGACATGGCGTACTGGACCTACGCGGGCAACCTCGACGACCACGCGGTGCGCACCCGCCAGGCCAACGGCGGCTGGTGGCTGCTCAAGTGGTACGCCGACCTGACCGGGCAGACGGTCAAGGCGACCCCGCCCCAGGTGAACGCCGCCGACACGGTCCAGGCCGTCGCGGCGATCGACTCGACAGCACGGCGCGGCACGGTCCTGGTCGGCGGCGGCTCGGAGCCCGTCCGGCTCGACGTCTCCGGACTCCATCCCGCCGTCTTCGGCGAGCGCGTCGACGTCGTGGTGTCCAAGACGACCTGGACCGGGTACGAGGGCGACGCGCTCAAGCCGCCGGTCATCGCCGCCCGGCGCGTCGCCGTGCCGGAGGGCGGGTTGCAGGTGGACCTGCCCGGCGGGGACGTGATGGCCGCCTACCGGGTCACCATCGTGCCCGCGAGCGGCGACTCGCCCGCGCCCGACGCGCCCTGGACGGTCTCGATCGAGGCGGAGTCCGCCGCGCTCACCTCCGCACAGGCCTTCGACCAGGACACTACGGCGAACCCCCAGCTGTACGCGACCTCGGGCAAGCGGGACGTCGGCGCCATGAACCGGGCCGACTCGGCCGTGACGTTCCCCGTCACCGTGCCCCGCGACGGCCGCTACCGGCTGGGCGTCTACCAGGGCGCGAACAAGGCGCCGGGAAGACACGCGCTGTTCGTGGACGGCGTGCTGAACCAGATCGTGCAGTATTCGGCGAACCTCGGCTGGACCTATCGCGGCCACACCGACGTGGAGCTCGGCCTGACCGCCGGCACCCACGAGTTGTCCGTGCGCACCAGTTCCGACGGTGCGAACCGGCTGCCCGGCAGCGACATCACACTGGACAAGTTCGACCTCACCGAGGTGACCGGGGTCGAGCGCGCGGCCTACCCCGCCGACGAGGCACGGCTGTCCGGCGGCGCGCGGATCACCCGCCGGGCGAAGGGAGCCGCGATCGAGCTCGGCGGCGACGCACGGGCCACGTTCTTCGTCGCCGCGGGCGAGGACGGCTATCACGACCTGACGTTCGCCTACCGGGCGCGCGGCAGGGGCGAGCTGCGGGTGCGAGTCGACGGACGCGTGATCCGCGGCCTGCGGGCGACGCACCCCGGCGAGGGCTCCTCGCGGGCCCGGGTGTATCTCCCGGCCGGCATCTCCAAGATCGACGTGAGCGGCCCGGCCCGCCTGGAGCTGCGCGAGCTCACCACGGCGCGGGTGGCGCAGGCGGACGCGGCCGTCCACCGAATCGAGGCTGAGCAGGCGCCGCGCGCCGGAACGGCGAACGTGGTCACCGTTCCCGCCACCAGCGGGTCGAACGCCTCCGCGGGCGCGTACGCCGGCAACATCGGAAACGGCCCGGGCAACACGCTCACCCTCCCCCGCCCGGACGGGTCCGGCCCCGGAGAGTACGTCCTGGTGGTGCACTACGCCAACGCCGACAGGAACACCGGCCACCCGTACAACACCGACGTCGTCAGCCGCTTCCTCGACATCAGCGAGACCGGCGGCACGACGACGCGCGGCGTGTTCCGGCACAACTACGCATGGGACAACTTCTGGCCGCAGGCGACGCCTCTCACGCTCAGCACGGGCACGGGCGCGATCGTCCTCGGGAACGCGGCGGCGTACGGACCGGACATCGACCGGCTGGAGCTCGCGCGTCTCGTCCTCGAGACCGACAACAGGTCACGCGGCTGACGCCACCCAGGACCCGCCGCACACCCATGCGGCGGGTCCGCCCTTGCAACGTGCCTGCCCCCGTGCACGGCGACCGCTCGCCTCCCGGACCCGTCGGGCACGCTTGCCGGTCCAGGATCTCGATCACAGCGGGCAACTGGGGGCACGTTCGGCTGTCTTGATCGGGCCAGCGTCGCGGAGATCGGCAAGGTGGTGTTTCTCGTGCGCGATGACGGCTGAAGCGGCCTCGGCGGGGCGCGCGCACACTCCATCGGGCCTGAGCATGGGCGTGATGATCGTAGCGTAGGGGCCGTGACGTTCCTGATCGCTCATCGTGGTGGTGGCCATGCCTGCTGACCGGCCGCAGACGGAAAGGCGCTGGTGTTTCACCTGCAAGGCGACGCCCGCGAACGCCGAAGGCCTGGCCATGGTCCTCTGGGTGGACAGCGGTGTGATCGTCACACAGGTTCACACTCCGGGCTGCGCGGCCTTACGCGCCGTGACACACATGCCGGACGCAGTGGACGGCGTCGACCGCTTCAGCACCAGCCCCGGTCCCGCTCAGCCCTAGGTGAGCGTACGGCCTGGTCGCGCTCGCCTCGCCCCGTTCGGCGTCCGTCAGCACGGCGCTCATTCGCCGCTCGCTGGGGGCGCCGTGCGCGCCGCTGGAGGACATGGAAGACCACTTGCACCTTGGCGAGGAGACTGCGGCGTAGATCTGTGCCGCGGGCTCGGTTGCAGCACGCGGAGCCGAGGCTTGGGCTCTCATTGGGGCGGCGGGGATCTTGTATGTGGATTCTCGGCCCACTGTTTGTGAGATCTACCAGTGATCCCAGTGAACGACCTCGGTGACCGGGACGCGACGGGCGGGCTTGAACTGTGTGCCGATCGTCCAGGCGATGGGGATCAGCGCGCATTGGACGGTCGTCTCGTACGGCAGGCCGAGGAGCGTAGCCGCCTGGCGTTCGTAGTTGAGGTGCGGGGTGGTCCAGACGGTGCCGAGTCCTCGGCTGCGGGCTGCCAGCATGAAGCTCCACACAGCGGGCAGCACCGAGCCCCAGGTTCCGGCTTGTGTCGCCGGATCGTCTAGCTCGGCCCGTGATCCGACCTGAATGCAGGGCACCAACAGGACGGGTACCTGGTCGAGGATGTCGACGAGGTGGTGCAGGCTGTCGGTGGGATCAGAGGCATCGGCCGTCGCGAACCGCGTGAGAAGAGGCTCCCTTGACGATCGATGTTCGTGGGCTGCCATTGCCCGCTTTGCTCCTGGAGTTACTGGCCAGCGGGCAATGGCGGCACCCTGGTGAGGAAGCACTGCGCACGATCATGCCGTGGTTCGAGGACCCCTTGGACTTCCTGAAGGATGTTGATCAGATACGCCGTGAATCGCGGTCGCTCGACTGGATGGCCGAGGATGCCGCCACCGCTGACCTTTTCCGGCAGGCCAGCGGCAACCGCTCCATCAGCCCCGTCGAACTCCCATGGCTCGACGTCGACCAAGCCGTGCTCATCGCCGTCAACCGGAACCCAGGTGATGACGTCGCCATTGCGCTGGACTATCGCAACAGCCGCACCGACCCGCGGGTCGTCGCCAGCGACTTCTGGACCGAGCCGCACCAGTGCGCCTGGCGCATCATCACCCCGACATTCTCCGCCTTCGTCGCCGCCATGAGCCCCACGGGGCCCTCTCGGTGACAGAAAGCCTGCCTGTGTGACAACTATCGTGCTTCGGCTCAGCTCCTGAGCCGTGACACGTTAGTTGGAAGTTGAGTAGTACTGCGAGGCGGGCGTTCTGATTTGCGGGACATGCTTGTTGGCACTGTTGGGTCACGCTACTTGCTACCAACGAGAAATGGTCACGCGTTCTGGCACCGATGTCCGGCAGGCCCGTTTACGATCATCAGGAGTCCTGTCCACACCGATCATCTGGAGGCGCGGTGCCGGTCGGTGTTTCGCGTTCGGGAGTGTTGGTGTTCTTCGGCATCCTTGTGCTCGTGGGTGCCGTGACGGTGGCGATCGTGGTTTTCCGCGGCTCTGAGGACGAGCAGTTCGTCCGCGCGGCCGGGGAGATCGAGGCGGTCGCCCGCACGCTGGGGGAGGGCGACCGGCTCGGCCCTCGAACCATCGAGGGGATGGCGTTCGAGGAGGTCAGCCGTGAGCACGGGGTGGTCTTCTTCCAGCGGGGTTTGGTCGCGGAACTGGATCCCTACGGTTACGCCTGGAGCCCGCGGAGCGATCCGGCCCGGATCTTCGACGGCGTGGAGCCGTCAGGCGATCCCGTCGCCCACACTTTCGATCATCTCCACGGCGCCTTCTACTCCTGGAAGGGAACGCACTGACGCCCGCGTCAGTCCCCGGGTCCTGGTTGTATCCGGCCGGAAATTCCCGCTAAGCGGTGACCATCCGGGCTGCTGCAGCGTTCCTTGTCCGCCAACTGCAGCCCGGTACTGCTTGGCGGCCGGGCCACCAAGCAGTACCGGGCTTTTGCTAGATCGCCGCCTTGTCCAGAATGGCGGCCACCTCATCGGCCCTGAACAGGAATCCCACGTGTGAGGTGTCCATGGTGTGGACCTCGTACGGGTTGCCGGGCGTCAGGGCGTCCGCTTCGGCGATCAGCCTGTCCTGCATGGCCACCGGGAGGGCTCGGTCGCCGGTGAGGCGGATGTAGGTGCGGGCGATGGTGCCCCAGGTGTCGGCGTCGACGCGGGCGTCGGCCGTCATCACCGCGATCGATTCGTCCGGCTGCAGGATGTTGAGGAAGGCCCGGAACTGCTCGTCGCTTACGTCCGCCAGGGTCGCGGCCTTGAGCGCGTTGAGCAGTTCCACGTCCGCGGTGCGGTAGTTGGCCCGGCCGACACCGAGCTGAGCGGGGTCGCCGACGTTGAACGCGTACAGCGGGCCCATCAGGTTGTCGGCGAATTCGGGCTCCTGCATGTACTCGATCGGGTTGGCGCGCTGCACGCACGACCAGGCGGAGATGTAGACGAGCCGATCCACCAGTTCGGGGATGGCGTTGCCCACGCCGGTGATGGTGACGCCACCGAGGCTGGCCGCCACCAGCACCACGGGCCCGTGCTCCGCCACGCGTCGGACCACGTCGACGACGGTGTCGACGTTGTCCTGCAGGGTGACCCCGGCCAGCGTGGACGGCTCGACCGCCCACGTGTCGAGGTCCTGGGGTGCCTGGAAGGCGAGCGGGTACTGCGCGTCGAGGCCGTGGCCCGGCAGATCGACGGCGAAGCTGCGGTGGCCGAGCAACGCCAGTTCGCGCTGGACGGGAGCCCACATGAAGGAACTCGAGCCGGAGCCGTGGACCAGCACGAACGTAGGCGACGACGAGTGGTTGGAGATGGATCGCATGAAGAACAGTCCGTTTCGATGGAAGGCATGGCGAACATGCCTGCATTGCCGGGGAACGGCATGCGGCTGCCGGGCGAGAACGCGGCAGGACAGGCCGTGAAATGAAGCCGGCGGTCGGCGGCGGGCGAGCCCCCTGTGGTGCGCTGCTGGTGCTATGGCACCTGTCTGCGGGGTCGCCTCAACTGGCGCTGGTCGCTGAACGACCGGCGCCAGACCGCGTCAGTTGTTACGAAGACGGATGAACTTCTGGATCATGCCTGACAGCGTATCAGGGGTCGGTGCCGCGCATGCGTGTCAGGACGAGTCCTCCGAACCCCGCCCAACCGAGGATCGCCCATCTTGAGGATCAGCACTGCCTTCGCCGACCCTGAGCCTTCAACGCTTTGGCTGATGAGCGCGATGTGGCAGGGAAGAGCCCATTCCTGTGTTACCTCACCATCGACGGCCTGGACCGCCTAACCGACCAGCGCAAGCTCATCCGGCTCCGGGGCCGAATCCACGCCGCGGCTCGGGTCGCCGCCGAGGGATGCCCCACCACCTACAACGCCACCGACTCAGCCCTCACCATCGGCATCCAGGGCCCCGACGCCCAAGAACGCGTCAACCAGCTCCGCACTGCGCCGTCCGAGCTCATGACCAAACATGGCTGGACTACCCGGGACGAGCCCCGCTGACCAGCACCTCAGTGCTTAGCGGGAATTTCCGGCCGGATATGACCAGGACCCCGTCCCGGGCATGGGCGCGGACGTCCGCTCCGGGCACGTCGGGGGCCGTGGTCAACCTCTGGTGCTGGGCGCGGTCCCGGCGGTCTACTTGGCGGCTGAAGGCGGCGTTCGGGGAAGGCGTCCGACTTAGCGGGCCCAGTGCCGGCTGATTGCCGAGTGCCGATCGTGCTGGACACCGGGCAGAGTGCGCCTGACCGTGATGGAGACGGCTCAGTAGCCCCATGCGGTCCCGCATCGCCCGAAGCTCTGTGAGCCGAAGGTGCCTTCGGTCACCCTGCCGAAGGCGTCGATGCCGTTCAGGCAGGCATATCGAGGTTCGTCGCCTGTGCTGAAGGCGTGCAATGTGATGGCGCCCTCCGGGTCGGGTGGGATGGTCTTGGTCACGTGCATCGGTCGGCCCTCGGCGAACGAGAACAAGATGGTGCTCGGCGGTCGCCCCTTGCTCATCGTGCCGTAGCCTGTCCTGCCGTCCGGATTCATGACCGCGCTGGTAACCGTGCCGGCACCGCTCGGTGGGCGGAACAGCACGCGGCCGGCGAGCAGATCGGTGCCAGGCGCGTCAGTGTCGAGGGCGCGCACCGTGACGTTGCCGATGGCGTCACCGGGCGGCTCGTCGGTGCCGTCAGGGGAAGGCGGCGGTGACGTCCGTGTCCTGTGGTTGACATCACCGGTGGCGTAGCCGAGTGTCCGGCTGTCGCGGGCCCAGACGATCTCGCCGAGGACCGACATCCCGCCGGTGGTCCAGGTGCGGCGGTGTCCAGTGACGGCGTCAAGCACGGTCAGCGTGGCGCTTGGCGGGTTCGCGGCCTGCGGCGGGGACGCCGCGGTCGGTGGCATCGATGGATCGTCGGCGCACGGCGTCGTCGCGTAGGCGATCCGGCGGCCGTCCGGGCTGATCGCCAGGCCCGCCACCAGCGCCGGAGCGATGCCCCCGGTCACCGGCGTGACTCCGGTCGCGTGCCCTTCGCCGGTGAGGCGGAAGCGGTAGAGCCGGGACTCACATGGTTTGGCCCGGGAGGCGGCGACCACGAATGTTCCGTCGGGGCCCGCGATGATCTCCTGGGCCTCGCCCGCGGACGGCGACGGCGACCGAACCGAGTCGACCAAGCGCTGCCCTTCGTTCTTCTTCATCTCGTGCACCTGAAGCCATGGCGCTTCTGGAGGTCCGTAGGCGCCCACCGTGATCACGAAACGCGGCGTCCGGGTATGTACGGGCGATTCGGTGTCGTACGTCGCGAACGAACTGCGGTCCGGCTCCTCCGCCAGGAGCCTCACACCGACGGCGACAGCCACCACCGCGGCGACGGCCAACCCAATCGGCGCAGTCCATCGCCACACCCGCCGCCCCCGGGCCTGCCCGTCCGCACCTCCGGAATCCGCGTCCGATTCATCCGTCATGCAAGGATCATCCCGCGCCTGCGCACGCCGAGCACCCGGTTCGCCGGGAGGAAGCCGAAATGGCGGGAGTCGAACGAGCCCGCGGGGTTGTCGCCGAGCACCACAATTATCTTGGGTCGCTCGCAGCCATCAGGCATGTAAGCCAAGTGGGTGGTCTGGGAACGTGCCTGACGAGTATTCGGGGGTTGTAAGGCACGTTAGTCATGTCAGGCAGTCGGCTGCGGATGGCCGAGGGCGTGCTGGCGGGGCTGGCGCTCCCGGACGACACCGTCGCCACCGTACCGACGAAGATCATGGACTATATGAGGCGGGGCCTCCCGGTGATCACCACGCCGCGGGGCGCTTCGATGGTCGAGGGCGTCGGCTGCGGGTTGGTGGTGCCGCTGGACGTGGACGCGGTGCTGAACGCCGTACTCGATCTCAAGGAAGACGCGGTGCGGCGGGCCAAGCTGGGGGCGCTGGGGCACGCCGAGGCGCGCCTGCAGGCACCACTGGCCCGACCACGCCGTGGCCTCGTTCGACAGCCGAGTCGGGGACGGGTGTCACCACGCATGCCCTGGCCGTCTGAACAAGCCCGGGACCTGCGTCTTTCGGCGGACGCCGAAACACTCTTACCGTGCGACGGCCGCGCGCCGATGCTGGAATCCGCGACGTGAGAGGAGACCACCATGCGCGCAACCCGTACCAGAAAGGCCGCCCGGCGATCATGGCAGGAGCGCTGGTCCTGGCGGCCGGCCCGGCGCCCGCTCAAGCGCAGTCGGGCGGGGGTGCAACGTCAACCCCCCATTGAAGCTCCGTAACTACAAGTCCAAGTTGTTCCTACAGCCCGAGAACAACAGCAACTACAACGGCGAATGGATCATCCAGGAGTCCCCCTCGGGCCGCCTCCACCAGCTCTGGTGCCAGGTCACGGACGGCGTCTGGATCGGCTATGAGAACGCCGGCTCCCGCAAGAACCTCGGCATCGACTACGCCAGCAGCAATGCCGGCGCCGCGGCCATCCAGGCCAACCCCTCCGGCGCCCTCAACCAGGACTGGATCGTGGTTCACCACAACGGCCACCCGACGACGCGCTTCTCGCTCAGGAACCGCAACAGCGGGATGTGCCTAGGCATTCACAACGCGAGCATCGACCGCTTCGCGTGGGCCGCCCAGTTCCCCTGCGACGGTAAGCTCAACCAGCTCTGGGAGCACGCCTAGTGTCTCTTGGTAGTCATCCATGTGGGGCAAGTAATGTTGGCGCGAGCATGACGCCCCTGGTAGGTGGCTCGTCCAAGCGTCCGGCGGATACCAGCATCGGCGCGCGGCCGTCAGGAGGCGAGGGTCTTTCGGCGTCCGCCGAAAGACGCTGGTCCACGGGTGGGCCGCCCGGCGAGAAGGTCGGCGCCCAGTTCGGTGGGATAGTGCAGCACCAGGTTGACCTGCCGGACGCTGGCGATCAGATTGGCCTGGCGGAGCACGTGGACGTGCTCGCTGGCCGTGGACGGCGAGACCCGCGCACGGTGGGCCAGCTCGCCGGTGCTGCAGCCCGGCGCCTGGACGATGCAGCTCAGGATCTCCGCTCGGGTGCGCCCCAGCAGCGCCGCCAGCGCCTCGCCCCCGGCGGCGGCGCTCCCGGCGGCGCGGCGCTGGCCTGGGCGGCGGATCGGGTAGGCCAGGACGAGAGGCAACGCCGGATCCACCAGCGCCACCGGGTTGCCCCGGCGGAAGTAGGACGGGATCACCGTCAGCCCCCGCCCCCGCAGGTGGATCTGGCGGTCCAGTCCGGTCGGATAGTCGACCTCCAGCACGGGTCGAGCCGAGATAACGGGAATTCCGGCCATGGCTGGATCCTGAGCGCTCTGACCTGCTGCAACGTCGAGGGGGTTCGAGCTCCGCCGTACGACTCGGGGCCTCCGAATAACTGCCGGCCTCCGCTCAGCGCTTCCGCCAGTGCTTCCGCTCAGCTCTTCCGCTCACCCAGGACGCAGAACTCGTTGCCCTCCGGGTCGAGGAGGGTCACCCAGTGCTGCTCGTCCTGCACGGTGTCGACGCGCCGGGCACCGAGGGAGAGCAGCCGGGCGACCTCGGCCTCCTGGTCGTCGGGGCGGAAGTCGGGATGGAGCCGGTTCTTCGACGTCTTGCCCTCGGCGACAGGCACGAAGAGCAGCCCCGGCATCCGGTCCGGCTCAGGCCGGATCTCGATGATCTCCTCAGATTCGTCGACCACAACCCAGCCGAGAGCCTCGGCCCACCAGCGCCCGAGAGCGACAGGGTCGGCGGAGTCGACGATGATCTGTTCCCATTCCAGTGCCATGGGCTTGAGCATAGACAGGACCGGCGGCCCGGCCCGGAGGGGTCGAGCCGAGATACGAGCAGAAGCGGCCAACGGTCGATCATGTTCGTGATCTCGGAAGTACGGCTGGCCCCGAGTCGTACGGCGGAGCTCGAACCCCCTCGACGTTGTAGCAGGTCAGAGCGCTCAAGATCCACCCATGGCCGGAATTCCCGTTATCTCGGCTCGACCCGCAGTCCAGCGGGGTCGCGTCGAAGCGCCGGTCGCGGAGGTTGGGGTCGGCACCCAGGTCCAGCAGCAGGCGGGTGAGCTCGACGTCGCCTTCCGCAGCACTGTGGTGCAGTGCGGTCTCCCAAGTCTCTTCGACCGGCGCATCGCCGCGCCCGTAGGCGTTCACGTCGTAGCCGAGCTCCGCCAGCAACGTGACCGTCTCGATGGGCGCCTGAGTCGCGGCCCACACGATGAGCCCGGGGCGGCTGCGGCGGGCTTCCGTCACGGCGTCGGGATGCTCGGCGCGGATTCGGTCCAGGGTGGACCGGTCAGCGCGGAACGCCGCGGCGATCAGCTCGCGCACCGGGTCGGAGCCGGGCGGCGCGGCAGCCTGCGCGACGAGGTAGCCGGCGATCTCGGTGTCGCCGTTGAGCCGGGCCAGCTCGACGGGCGTCCGGCCGTCGCCGGGGCTCCACGCGGGCCCGTCACCCTCGAACGGCGAGCGGAAGTCGACGCCGTGTTCGACCAGCAGCCGCACCCGGGCGGGCTGGTGGTGCTCGACCGCCCAGCGCAGCTGGGTGCGCAGCATCTCCGCGGGCGTGCCCAGCCTCTCGATCCGCGTCTTCCACGGACCGCCGTCGCCTGTGCCGAGCCCATACTCGAACAGCAGCTCCAGGTGCGAGTTGTCCGGCTCGAACATCCGGTTGTACAGGGTCTGGGCGTCGTTGGGGTCGGCGCCCGCGTCAAGCAGCAGCCGGCCCAGCGCCCGCCAGTGCGGGTGGCTGGGCTGGCGCCGCCGGCCCAGCTCGCCGTGGCCGAACACCCCCGTCAGCAACGTGAACGGCGACGGTAGCCCGTCGAAGAGGTAACCCTCGTTGGCGTCGGCGCCGGCGTCGAGCAGCTGCCGGGCGACCGCTAGCACACGCTCGGCCGACAGGCGGCCGACGCGGCGGCCCAGATGTTCACCGTGGTCAGGCCGGGATGCTGAGCGAGCAGTTGACGGGCCTGCGCCCAGCGCGCCGGTCCGTCCTCGCGGCTGTACGTCAGACAGGCGAGGCGGCAGAACTCCTCCGCCGGATCGGCCGCGGGCGCCGCACCGAGCCCGGTGTCCCAGCCGTGTTCGGCCACGGTTTCCAGGTAGCGCACGAGCCGGGGCCAGCTGGCGAACCCGTATTCGCGGGCGACGACGAACTGCGCCGCGCTGAGCTGGAGGCCGCCGGCGTCGTCGGGCACTCCACCGGGATGGTGGCTGGCCAGCCGCGCGACGGCGTGGGGGTCGCCGGCCCGAACGGCCCGCTGCAGGGCACGGGCCTGCCGGCGGAAGCTGTCGAGGTGGGGACGGTCGGGTATGCCCAAAGTCGGCACGACGGCCTCCTTTCGTCTGCCTGATGTCCGCTCGGTCAGGCCGAAAGACATCCCAGGAGCTTAGATGTCAAGCAGCAAGCGACTCGGCGTGATGAGACCAAGCGGTTGCTTCGTCGTAGTGCGTTCCGGTCTTGAG
>NZ_JBITMD010000062.1:0-13207 GCF_044465905.1 Nonomuraea sp. NPDC049480 | reverse complement strand
AGCGCCACTTCCAGCAGCCCA
Source organism: Nonomuraea sp. NPDC049480 (assembly GCF_044465905.1). NCBI lineage: Bacteria > Bacillati > Actinomycetota > Actinomycetes > Streptosporangiales > Streptosporangiaceae > Nonomuraea > Nonomuraea sp. NPDC049480. The sequence goes on along the minus strand of NZ_JBITMD010000062.1, from coordinate 13,186 downwards.
CCGGCTGCGATCACCAGCCTGCCGTACTACCAGCAACCACGTGAACCCTCGAATGACTTACGAGCCGGACCACTTAGGTCGCCCACTCGTCTCTACGTCCGAGGCAAGGGCACCCAGCCCGACGGACGTTAAGCATCTCCCGATGACAAACGGTTAAGCATGTCCTGGGACCTCACATTGACAATCCCTAGGTTATGAGGCGACGCATGGCGGTGGCGGTTCTCCTGATGGCCGCCTCCACGGTGACTGCGGGGCCGACTGTGCGGGCGGATGCCGTGGTGGATCCGGCCGATGCCGTCCAGCGCCAGCTCGTTCCGGGCCATGGGGTAGAGATCGTCGAGCATTCCCGGATGTTCTGTTCGACAGGTGGTCTTCCGTCAAGCCGTTGCACGGCGTCGTGGGGTTCGGCAAGGGCAAGATCGTGGCGTCGGACATGAAGAATCCCAACATCGGACGTGGCACCCGCAACATCTGCATCGGCAAGCGCGGCTGCGAGTCGTACGTCAAGGGTGACCCTGACGATCCACTGCCGCTGGGGGAGACGTGGCTGTCCTAAGAACCAAGGCTGGCTCGGCGAAGTCGCCGCGATCGAGGTCAGCATCGCCGCAGCCGACCAGAAACTCGAGGCCATGCAACGCATGGCGGCCACGCACACCACCGTCCATCTCGGCATGCCGGACTTCCGTTCCTCCGCTGGCCGCACCGCTCCCGAGCCCTGACCCCGCAGGCGCTGTTGTCATCCCCAGTAGGGGGTCACCGCCAGGTTCGTGTGCTCAACCGAGTACGCCCAAACCTGCATATCTGGCTACACCGGAAGCGCCGCATATACCGGCCGAAATTGACCTGAATTAGGTTAAGGTCAAGCGCATGGATCGCCTCTCCGAAATCACCTTCTATCTGCCCACGACTCCGGAGTCACGCACCTTCCTCGGCGAACTACGCTCGCTGCTCGCCGAGGTCGTATACGCCACATCCGGCGGGGCGGCTGACCATCTGATCCTCACCCCGCCACAGCCCGCCGGCGCCCGTCCGGTGACGGCGTTCAAATTGGCCAACGTGCCCGCGCCGCAGGTCGTCTTCGACACGGGCCAATCCATCGGCGTCTGGGGCGGCGAAACGCCCGATGCACAGACGCCGCCGGCCACGGTCGAAATGGGGGACCTGACCCGCCGTCTCGCCGGGCATGTCCAGCGTGTCGATCACACGGGTGTGAACCTGCCCGCCAGCCACACCTCGCCCGAGCAATGGCAAAACCTTGTCAACGCACTCGCCTCGGCCTCCACCATGTACCGCTTTCCCACCGGTGAAACGTGGCCCTTCGTCCTTCCCTCGACATCAGATGAGCATCTCGGCGACATCCACGACTTCGTCGCCGGCCGCGAGCCCCGGTTCGAGCTGGTCTACGACCAAGGATTAACGCAGACGGAATGGCAGTTCGCGCTCTGGACCGACTTGACCCGCGCAGAGCTGGAGCAGCTATTCCCCGAGCCCGAAGGGACCACGTTCTCAGGCCTTGAGGAGATCTTCCGCGTCGTCACGGTCAACCATCCCTGGCCGAACCTGGAGATCCGATTCGACCTGTGCTACCGCATCGAAGACGGCCCATCCGATTGGGAAACCGGCGAGTGGCTGGTCACCGAAGGCGGCCGCATCCGATAACACCGGCCTGTGGACACACAGGCGGGTCGCTCGACCCCCGCTACGGAGCGATGACACAAGCAGCGACCACTACGCAGGCCACGGCTCGTTCGGCGAACCTTCGCCCTCATGGTGCTGCGGACTACAGAAACGGTTCCCGACACGCCGACACGGGGGCAAACGCCAAGGTTCTTTGCGCTACTTTCTGTGAGCGAAAGGCGGCCGCCAAGCCATCTGGAAGCTTAAAGATTATTTCGGTTAAGAGCTGGTCGAGAAAAAACGGCCGGCTGCTCGCCTACACCGCCCCATGGTTCGCTGGCACGACCTCCGACCCGCTGCCGCCGCGTGACCACCCCGACCGGCGCACCTTCAACCTCGACATGGTCGCCACCTTCGTCATTTACCCGTCAATCCCCGCCCCGCGGATCTGAACCTGCTGATCGACGAGGCGGAGACGGCCCGGCAGGAGCAGCGCGGTGCCTGGGCACAGTTCGGGCAGGACCTGCTGCTCGGCTATGAGTACCGGGCATGTATCAAGCTCGGCATCCGCGACCTGGACGATCCCGCCGACGCGATCGCGGAGGCCTACCAGCGGGTGTGCGTGGACCTGCGCATCCTGACCGAGGTCGGCCTGTTCGGCTACCACCAGGTGCCGCCATCTCAGCGGCTGTGGATCTGGGCCGCCGACCTGGAACTGGCCCGCAAGGACCTTCCTCTCGCCTGACTTGCGGTAAGGCGAATACGAGCTGGTCGTCCTCGGCCGTGAACTACCTTTCCTCCACGTTCTCCGTCCGCATCTCCGCTGCGCCGGCACCGCTGGGGGCTGCTCGCCACCACGTTCAAACGGCAAGCTGGCGGGCAGCGCTAATCCGGCTGGCGCCGGGTGCGGCAACCCCACCAGCGGCATGGTCCCTGCAGCAAGTTTCACGGCTGGGAAGGAAACCCGGCCGCCGGAGAACCCCGCATGGTCGAAGGAGACCCGTCGTGGGGCACGTGAGTCGGCGTGGGCGTGACAAGCGAAGGCGATGCAGCCGCTGAGGGATCTGGCCAGGAGAGCGGACTGGAGCCGGTGGTCGACGATGTGCGATGCGCTGACCAACTCGCCCGGATGTTGGGTGTGTGCACCGCAGCTCGATCAGCCGCGCGCTGACCGCCGCCGCCCCAAGGGGCCCGTGGCCGCCCTTCAGCATCGATCCCGCCACGGGCAGGCGCGCCTACAACACCTCCGGGTTCCTGACTTGGCCTGACGTTGACGAGGCTGCTACGACAGCGACTCCTCGTCGTAGTGGTCCGCGGCTGCGCGTTCCACACGACGTCCGGCTTGCGGGTCCCCGGGATTTGCCTGTAGGTCATGACCGGTGTCCGTCTCCCGGCGTCAGCAGTCCGGACTCGTACGCGTGGATCACCAGGTGGACCCGCGTGGTGGCGTCGAGCTTGGTGAGCAGCCTGCTGACGTACGTCTTGACCGTCGCCGCCCCGATGAACAGCCGCTCGGCGATGTCCCCATTGGACAGCCCCTGAGCGACGAGCCGCAACACGTCGGCCTCCCTCTCGGTCAGCTCGGGCAGTTCCCGGGTGGTGGCCACGACGGGCGGCGTGACCGCGAACGCCTCGATGAGCCGGCGCGCGATCGACGGCGACAGCAGCGCGTCCCCGTCAGCGGCCACCCGCACCGCCCGCAGCAGCTCGGCCGGCGGCGTGTCCTTGAGCAGGAACCCCACGGCCCCCGCCCGCAACGCCCCGAAGACGTATTCGTCCAGCCCGAACGTCGTCAGCACGACGATTTTCGTCATTGCACACGCCGGATCACCGGTGATCCGGCGTGTCGCCTCGATGCCGTCGAGCACCGGCATCCGTACATCCATCAGCACCACGTCCGGCCGGGTGGCCCGGACCAGTCGAACCGCCTCCTCACCCTGCCCCGCCTCGCCGACGACCTCCAGATCGGGAGTGGCCGACAGAAGGGCGACAAATCCGGCCCGCACCAACTCCTGGTCGTCGACCACCACGACCCGCAGCGACGTCGTCATTGGCTCACCCGTTCCCTGCCGACGGACAGCGTGGCACGGACGCTGAAGCCGCCGCCCGGCCGCGGCCCCGTCTCCAACGTCCCGTCGAAGAGTGCCACGCGTTCCCCCATCCCCACCAGGCCGAACCCGCCTCGGCCCACCGGTGAACCCGGTCCGTCGTCGTCGACCCGAATCTCGATGACTCCCTCAGCCGCCCGCACGCCGACCGTTACCGGGCTGGAAGGCGCGTGCTTGCGGGCGTTGGTGAGTGCTTCCTGCACCACCCGGTAGACGGTCAGCCGCATGCTCTCCGGCGCGTCCGCGACGGACGGGTCGATCTCCAGCGTGATCGGGCCGTGGGAGGCCCGGTGCACGGAGGCCAGCAGCTCCAGCTCCGCCAGCCCCGGCGTCGGCGCGAGGCTGGCCGCCGCTGTGTCCGGCTGCAGCAGGTGCAGCATGCGGCGCAGATCATCCATGGCGGTATGCGCCGCGTCCTCGATGGCGGTGAGCGCGGGCGCCACCCGCTCCGGCTGGGAGGTGATGAGGTGTCCGGCGACACCGGACTGGACGGCGATGACCGACAACGTGTGCGAGACCACGTCGTGCAGCTCCCGTGCGATGCGCAGCCGTTCCTCGACGACCGCCCGTTCGGCCTCCCGGGCCTGCCGCCACTCGGCCTCCAGCGCCAGCTCGACCGCGTGGTCCATGGCCAGCCGCCGGTGCCTGGCGTACCGGCCGAGTGCCCACAGGACGGTGACGGCGGCCACGGTGACCAGGGCGAGTGGATGGTCGAAGTACGGGGCACGCAGCAGGGCCAGCATGCCCATGCCGGCGTAGACCAGGGCCAGGCCCGCCACCGCGACCGGGCGTCGCCGTTCGGTCGCGACCGTGTACAGCGCGATCATCATGCACAAAGACGTCAGCCCGCCGTTCCAGCCGAGCGCCGCGATCGTGAAGGCCGACACCACCACCACACCCAGCACGCTCATCGGGAAGCGGCGCCGTACCGTCAGCGGCAGCCCCGCGCCCAGCGCAAGCAGCACCAGCCACGCATCGGGCTCGGGGTAGGTGTAGGTGTCGGTCGGGTCCTTCGCGAGCACGCTGGCCACCGCCACCGCAGCCACCGCCAGCCCGAGCAGCAGGTCGAGCAGCCGCTCCCGCCGACCGGGAACGGCAGGGCCATTGTGGCGGGGACCGGCCGGCCCGTCGAGCTCGGGGGAGGGCGCGCGGAGCAGGCCGAGCATACGCCGCAGATCTTCCAGCGCGGCCCGGCCGGCCTCCTCGATCGTCGAGAGCGCCGGCCCCGCCCGATCCGGCCGCTCGCCGACCAGGTGCCGGGCGACGGCAGACTGCACGGTGATGACCGACAGCGTGTGGGAGACGATGTCGTGCAGGTCGCGTACGATCCGCAACCGTTCGGCGAACACCGCCTGCTCCACCGCCAGCGCCCGGCTCCGCTCGGCCTCCAACGCCAGCGCCACCGCCTCCTGCCTGCCGAGCCGCCAGCGGCGCACGTAGAAGCCCAGCGCCCAGGCCACCACGAAGAACCCGGACTCGGGCAGGGTCGCCGCCGACCAGAGGTCCGGCGACCGTAACACCATGACCCCGATCGTCGCGGCGTATGCGGTGACCAGGCACGCAAGCGACACCCGGACTGGACGCCAGGCGGCGACCGCGTAGAGGGCGAACAACACGCAGACGCCTATCAGCCCCGGATCCAACCCTTGCCACTCGAAGGAGGTGTTGGCCGCGAGCGTGAGGGTGTATACGGCCAACGGCCACCGCCTGCGCATCGCGAGCACCAGCCCCGCCGCCAGTGCCGTCAGCACCATCGCGGCATCCGGCTCGGGCTGCGGGAAAGCGGAAGCCGGATCGTAGGTGAAGACATCGCTGACGGTCAGGGCGGTGAGGGCCAGCGCCAGCAGCAGGTCCAGCAACCGCTCCCGCAGCGGCAGCGCCTCCGCCTGCCGCCCGCCTGCCGCCATCGCACTCATGATCGCAGGGTACGGCCCGGCGGCCCGGCCAGGATACCGCCGTGCGGGGGACGCCTCCTTCCCCCGCACGACGGTACGCGCCCAGCAGATCCGCCGCCTGGGGGAACACCCCGATCAGCCGGCAGGCCGCTGACCGACACGCCGCCGGAAGCGCACTCTGGCTGACGACGCCACCAGCCCTCCGGAGGAAGCCGATGTCCACGACCTCGTACGACTCGCAAGCCCCATCAAGCCGCGTCCTCACACCTCAATTCGCCGTCATCGCAGGCGGCCTCATCGGCGCGACCGGCGCGGCCGCCTACATCTCCAGCTTCTTCCTGCTGTCCGACCTCAGCGGCCGCGAGGCCGTCCGCAGCCCGCTGTGCGTGACCGCCAATGTGCTGATCACGATCGGCTTCATCACGCTGGCCCTCGCCCTGCCCGCGCTCACCGGCCCCGCCAAGATGCCCCGTTGGGTCACGGTCACCGCGGGTCTGGGCTGCGCGTTTCTCGCCGCGGCCGCGTGGGCGATGGCGACGTTCGGCGCCGACGTCGCCGGCACGGTCACCGACGCCCAGTGGGACAGCCCCGGCCTCCTGGCCCTCGCGGGCCTGATCCCCAAGATGGTGCTCTGCGGGCTCGGCTTCGGCGCGCTCGCCGTCGCTGGCTGGAGAGGTCGCGGCATCTCGCGAGGGGCGTGCGTCCTGCTCAGCCTCGCCGCGCTGGTCGCCGTGCTGCTCCCGCCGCACCAGCCCGCCGCCCTCCTCGGCGGCTTGGCCCTGGCCTGGGCCGCCAAGTCCGCCTGATCCCGCCACCCACACGAGTCCATACAAGAGAGAAGGTCAGCATGTTCACCACAGGTGTTCGACACGCCCTCACCGTCGCCTTGGCCGCCACGGCCACTTTTGCCCTCGCCGGCACCGGTACCGCCCACGCGGACGGCCTGTACTACACCTTCGTCGCTCAGCACAGCGGCAAGTGCCTGGACGTCAGGGACGGCAGCACCGCACACGGCGCCCGCGTCCACCAGTGGCAGTGCATCCCCGGGCTCGCCAGCCAGCAGTGGGAGGTACGCCCGCTCGACGACGGCTCCTACGCCCTCATCAACCGGCGCAGCGGCAGGTGCCTGGATGTGTACCACGCGAGCACCACCGACGCCACCATAGTCGTGCAGGCCACCTGCTACTTCAGAAACAACCAGCGGTGGTGGATCACGGACGACCCCGCCAACGGCTCGCGCCCCCAGAAGGTCGTCGCGAAGCACAGCGGCAAGTGCCTGGACGTGGCCTGGGCCGACAAGGCCAACGGCACCAGGCTCGTACAGTCCCGATGCTGGAGCGGCGCCAACCAGAAGTGGCAGATCAGCAAGGTCTCCTAGCACCGCTGCACGACCGCAGCAGCGATCGAACGTCTCCCGTCCGTGCCCTTCCGAGAGCACGGACAGAGGACTGAAGGCAGCACGACTGGCGTGTTGGATACGCCGCCGGCAAGAGTGCCACGACGCGCCGCCCGCACGTTTCCGTAGCCTCCCAGAACTTCTCCTTGCTACGCGAGCACCAAGCGCAACAACTCCCCGCACCGTCTGCGGCTGCGACGACAAATTCGTCGCCTACGTCTGCCGCCAGGACAAGGCCACAGAGCTTGTTTCCAAGGAGTCCAATGATCCGCTCATCACCGGCCACGACGGCACTGGCAGCAGCTCTGTTGATCATCACACGGACGGCTGCCACGCACGCATCCATCGCGGCGTCGATGAGCGCCGGCCAGGCCTGCATGAGCACTCAAAGGCCAGCAAGGAGAGCGGTCATGCTGTGGAGGAAGACGGTCGCGCTGGGCTGTGCGCTGCTCGCGCTGACGGGGTGCGGATCGGCGGGTACGGTCGACCAGGCAGGCGGAACGGATACGGCCGAACCCGTGGTGCTCACCATGGCCGGCATCCGGGACGCCGCGGAGGCGGAGGACTTCGTCGCCCAGGTCGAGCGGCTGTCGGGCGGTGCGGTGCGGATCGAGGCCACGCGCCGCTGGCGCGCGAACGATCCGGAGGCCGAAGCCGACCTGGTGCGGGAGGTGCGCGCCGGCACGTACACGCTGGGCGTCGTCGGAGCCCGGGCGTGGCACGGGCTCGGGGTGCGCTCGTTCGACGCGCTGCTGGCGCCGTTGGAGATCGCCGATCTCACGCTGGAACAGGCCGTCCTGGGCGACGCCGGGCTGACCTCGCAGATGCTTCAGGGACCCGCCGCGCTGGGGCTGGAGGGGATCGGCATCCTGCCCGGCCCGCTGCGCAGGCCCGCAGGCGTGGAACGGCAGTTCCTCGGCCCGGCCGACTACAAAGGCGCGGGGATCGCGATCTCCGCCGGGGAAGTGGCGGCGCGCAGCTTGGCAGCTTTGGGGGTTACTGCCGTGCGCCACGCGTTCGAGGGCTCACCGGTGAACGGCTTCGACGGGGTGGAACTGCAGATCGCCGCCGTGCGGGACAATCGGTACGATGGGGTGCTGCGATCGCTGACAGCGGACGTGAGCCTGTGGCCGCGCCCGCTCACGATCGTCGCGAGCCGCCACGCCCTCACCCCGGACCAGCGCGACCTGCTGCGCCGGGCCGCGCTGGCGGCGGTGCCGGACAGCATCGAGTTCATCAGATCCTTCGAGCAGGAGGCGATCAGCGTCCTGTGCCGGCGCGATGCGATCAAACTGGTGACCGCGGGGCCTGAGCGGGTGCGGGAGCTGCGCGCCGCGTTCGCCCCGGTTTACGCCTGGCTGGAGGAGGACCGTCAGACCAAGGACTTTCTCGTCCGCATGCGCGCGCTCCGCGACAGAACGCCGGCGGAGCAGGCTCTCACCTGCCCAGCGTCGACCGGCGGCACGAAAACCGCGCCGTCGGCGACCCGCTCGCCCATCGACGGGCTGTACGAGGTCACCTGGAAGAACTGAGCACCTTACCGCTGGACGCTATCGAGATCCACCAGGCAGACGATCATGTCGGAAATCGAACGTTTCTCGACAAGATCACTAAGGTGGACCAGACGCGATGATCAACGCCGCCAGAGTGTCCAAGAAACATGTCGAAAAGTTCGAGTGTCCAACAACTCGTGTTGTCACCGATCCTGGAGCAAGCCGTTGATCGAAGTTCTGACACCGATTCGCAAGATAGGGATCGAGCAGGCGTACATCCCCGAGGCGCGAGCGGTCCTCCCTGACGGGGACACCTGTGTGGTCGTCGACGCCTACGGCCGGTTGTTCACCGTCTCACTGTCTACAAGTGAAGTGGTCCGAGTGGAGTCGGGCTCGCTGGGGGTCTCCGCGCTTTCGGTGACCCCAGATGGTCGGCTGATGGCCACGAGTATGCACGCCTTCGGTGAGTACGGCATCCGGATCTGGGACGTGGCGAGCTGGACGGTAACCACGGAGTTGCCCGGGCACAGCCACCCGATCCTGGCGCTGTCGGCGGTGGGTCGAATCGTGGTCACGGCGGCCCGGGACGGTACGCGGGTGTGGGATTTGCACGAGGCATCCTGCCGCTTCACGCTGCCGGGCACAGAAGAGGTGATGTGGGTCGCGGTAACCCACGACGAGCGCCATGCGATCACGATGAGCTGGGATCGTTCGATCATGCTCTGGGACATGCGGACAGGCGTACCGATCCGGACGCTGCGGGGCGCCGACTCCCGATTTCCAGCCTTGAGCTCGCCCGCGAGTGACAACGGGGTCTGGATTCGGACCGTCCTGGCGGACTCGGTACGCGGTCGCGTGCTGGCGGCCGACGGTCAACTGTGCGTGGGCGGCCTCGACGGTCGGCGTCCCCTGGCGAACTGGGAGACGATACCCCGACACGACAGGGTGTACATGATCCCGGGCAAGGACATGGTGCACACCTGCGTGGCGGCGCTGAATCCGGCGGACGGGACCGTGGCCGTCGACTACGGCGGACGCGTATACCTCCTGGACCCAGGCGGGCAACCGCTCGCAGTGATGGGACCGGAACCGGCGCCGGGCTGGATACCGGTGAGCACCATGACCTTCACCCCGGACGGCCGGTTGGTGTACTCCTTTCCCGGCGCCTTCGCGGCCGTGGAGGTGTGGCCGGCGCTCTCAGAGCTCACCGAATGAGGCAGCTGTGCTCACCAACGGGTCATAAGGGGCTTGAGGGGTGGTGGTGTAGTTGGTGGCAGTGGTCAGCCAGTGGCTTGTTCGGTGAGGGCGCGGGTCTGGGCGAGCCGGTAGGAGTCAGTGCCGGTCTCGAGGATGGTTCCGCCGAAGGTGAGGCGGTTGCCCCTCGGCCATCAGCTACGTCATCGGCCACCCGACGGCGGTCAAGACCGCCCTGCTGGCCGATGAGGCGACCCGGGCGGCGGCGCGGGAGGCCTGCGCCACCCAAGCCCGCGCGGTCCGTGACGGATCCGAGGCCGATGCGTCCATGGACGTCTTCAACGCCATGGCCGTCCGTGCGCAGGCATTTCTAACAGCGGTAGACGCCCGTGGACGATCTCGACCTCGCTACGGACCAGATGCCAGACTTCCCTCCCTGACCTACGGTGAGGCGGACCCGAGGGCTGCCCACGCCGGGATTATCCAGAAGAAAGCGCGAGGAAGGCGCACAGCAGAAGGAAGAGGGCCAGAACCAGACTGCATGCCGATATTGTGGCTCGCTGATCAACGTGCCCTTGAACTGCGGGGACGAACCCGCCCCGGGCCTTCTCAGCGCTCGCCAAAGCCGCCAAGTCGTAGGCAGGCCGCGCGAGGCCACAACCAGCACGACCCGCAGCCGCCGACCTAGCCCACGGCGTCCAGCCGTCCGAAACGCTCTTCGGCCTCCTCGGGAAGGGGCGGTGCCTTCGACCAGGAACCGGAGTCACCAGCGCCCACTCCAGCGATCTCGCTGGCTCATCGGCCTGTCAGGTGGAGGTCACCTCCGAAGCTTCGCGCGACCACACTCGCCGTGTCGAAGACGAACTCCGCCCCCACGCACTGAGCAGGATCCTCGGCGTCGAACCGCTCCCTCACGCGCACAAGCCGCTCTCCGACATGCCGCACGAAGGGGACCTCAGCAGGGGCGGGGACGATGTCGACGCGGCTGCCGAGTTCCGGCATCGTGTAACTTTTCCTCGGCTCGTCCGGCGTGATCCGCAGCGTCCAATCTCCGGCGACACGGATCAGAATGGTCACCGCCTCAAGGTGGAGCCACACATGCTGGAGTTCGGGGTCATCGGACCCATGGGTGAACAGTGCCGTGGTCACCGCGACCAGGCGCTGACGCTCCAGATTGGAAATATCCACTATCGCCGTCCTCCGCACTAGTCCTTGCCGCGGTGTCTGCGATCCGGCGCACCGCCGGGTGTGGGCTGCTCGTTCTTGTATCGTGCCGGTCGTGACGCATTCCGACTGGGCAGATGTACGCGTACGGTTTTCGCGGCTGGCCGCGGCGCCCGGTGCCGGTGCGGTGTTCGGTTCTGCAAGCCATGGCTGGAAGCTTGAGCCACCGCTGGAAGCCCAAGACCTGGCTGACCTGGAGGCGCAGCTTCTGGTAGAGCTACCTGGCGAATTCCGCTCCTTCGTGCTGCAGGAAGCAGCACAGCTTGTGGAGGATGCGCCAGCTCTTGAGCGGGGCGTTGGCGTGTTCGCCGGGTCCGCGTAGCCGAGCGTGGGAGCGATTGGCCGCCTTGTGGGAGGCCTGCGGCCATAAACAGAACAATCCATGCGCACGCAATGTACGGAGACATTACCGTTAAGGGCATGATCATCTGGGTCGCTTCGTTCCCTCGATCAGGCAACACCTTCCTCCGCATCATCCTCAAGCAGCTGTACGGCGTGCACACCTCCACCGTCTACGACGTCGACGGCGTGGCTGCGCGGCTTGGCCCTGACCTGATCGGCTTCGAGGAGCGTCCGTCCTCAATTGAGGAGATGCGCGCCTCCGAGAAGCTGCATTTCGTCAAGACGCACCGGCAGCGTGCCGGGGAAGAGGATCGCGCGATCTGTCTCGTGCGAGACGGGCGCGACTCCATAACTTCATGGGCCCACCTGACCGGTGCGCCTGATGTCGAGGCCGAGATCCGCGCGATGATCAACCGTCGTGACGAGGTAGGAACGGGCAGCTGGGGTCAGAACGTACTGAGCTGGCTACGTCCGCCCGCGCCCCATCGCGTAATGCTCCGCTATGAGGATCTGATCCGCAAGCCCCGACGGACCGTCGAGAAGGTGCTGGCCACGCTGGCGCCGGCCCTACGGCCACTGCCTGATGCTCGCATTCCCACCTTCGCAGAGCTCCACCAGGTCGATGGCGGCTTCTTCCGGAGAGGACACACCGGCACACACTCGGACGAACTGCCAGAGGAGCTGCACCAGCTCTTCTGGTCCCGCCCCGATAACGTCACGGCCATGGAGCTGCTTGGGTATTCACGCGATGCGTGAGGGTTAGAGTGTCTGACAGAGAGGGCTTGCTGTACTTTGCAGCTGTAAAAGATCGAAAAGGCCACTTCCTGCTCTGAGGAAGTGGCCTTTGACCTGGGGTGGAGCCTAGGAGATTCGAACTCCTGACTTCCTGCTTGCAAATCGGTCTGATCTTCGATTAGCACGGCCTCGACCTGGGCGACCGGCAGTCCGCCAGTGACCGTGACTAACCCCTGTTGACCGGCCTTAATGGCACGCTAATGGCACGGCGATCACGTATGCGGTCACGGGGTCTGTTCTGCCGGACCTCTGTTCTACGGTGTGCGGTCACCGTATTTTTCGATGATCGAACTGAGCGAGCGTGAGCCTGACGGCATCTCCTGCACCAGTGGATGTGGTGAGGTGAAGCCAGTGTGTACGGATCGCATCCATTCGTCGTCGACCACAGCCTGGCATAGCGCTTCGGCGGTGATGAGCGTGGCGAGACCACAACTGTTCTCCCAGGTCTCCCGACCCGCTGGGCTGGCAGCGATCCATTGCTCGACGCTGGCGAGATCAGGAACTGGATACCAGTCCCAATCCAACATGTCGAACTTGACCACCAGGCCGCTTTCCGTGCGATAGGAGACCAAGGCTGGGGCGTCATCGATCCATACAGCGCTCAGGCAGGGGCCGTACTGCGCCAGAATGGGAAGAGCTCCATCGGTGACAGAATCGACGCGGTAGTCCATGATGACGGTGCCATTGCCGAGGCGTCCGATGAGCATGTCGACGTCGTCTGCGTTGAAGCGTGCCGGCTGAGTGCTCTCGGGTGAGATGTCGTACGCCGCAAGGACGTCGTCAATCTTGGTAGCGGAACACCACGTCAAGTCGACGACCAACCGAGTTCGCAGGTAAAACCACTCATAGTAGGTTGAGTCGATCACAAACGTTTCCTCTCAGCTGAAACCGCCATGGGCTACGCTCAATGATCTTTGCGCATCCGCGTGCCGTCCACCGCCGAACCGCGATCAGTTACGTTGCTCGGTGAGCCAGGGTGAGGAACGAACCCTGGATCGTCGATCGCCCCCGACTGTCGACGACGCGAGAATACTGACCCCCAGGCGACGGCTGAATGTTGACCCCTCCACTCTCTGGAGGGTGATCAAGGTGGAGGACTGGGCGGAGATCCGTCGGCTGCAC
>NZ_JBITMD010000061.1:0-13912 GCF_044465905.1 Nonomuraea sp. NPDC049480 | reverse complement strand
TGGTGCCGGTATCGACTGGCAGGGGGTGTTCGAGCCGGCCCGGCCGCGGCGGGTGGAGCTGCCCACCTACGCCTTCCAACACCAGCGCTACTGGCTCCAGGAAGCGGCCGGTGCAGGCGGCGACGCGGAGAGCCTCGGGCTGTGGGCCACGGGGCACCCGTTGCTCGGCGCGGCCACGGCCCTGGCCGACGGCGGGGCGGTGGTCCTCACCGGCCGCGTATCGATCGCCACACACCCGTGGCTGGCCGATCACGCCGTCAACGGACACGTGCTCCTGCCAGGCACGGCCTTCGTGGAGCTGGCCATCAGAGCCGGCGACGAGGCCGGCTGCGACCTGCTGGAAGAGCTCACCCTCCAGGCCCCGCTCATCCTTCCCGAACGCGGAGCAGTCCAGCTCCAGGTCGCCGTGGACGCGCCCGACGAGGACGGCCGCCGCCGGTTGGGCATCTACTCGCGACCGCACGGCGTACAGGACGAGCCCTGGACCCAGCACGCCGCAGGAACGCTGACCCGAGCCGGGGTCACCGCTCCTGAGCCCGAGGGAACCTGGCCACCGGAAGGCGCGCAGGCAGTGTCCCTGGACGGCCTGTACGACCAGTTCACCGGCATGGGCCTCGGCTACGGCCCCGCCTTCCGCGGACTCCAGGCCGCCTGGCGCAAGGGCGACGAGGTATTCGCCGAGCTGGCGCTGCCCGAGGAGATGGCGCGTGACGCGGCCCGGTTCGGCCTGCACCCGGCGCTGTTCGACGTGGCACTGCACGCCACCGCCCTCGGCGGGTTCGTGGCCGATGCGGAGCCCGGCCGCCCCGCCCTCCCGTTCGCCTGGAGCGGGGTCGCGCTGCACGCCTCCGGAGCGACGAAGCTCCGCGTCAGGATCTCCCTCATCGCCCAGGGCGCGATTTCCCTGACGCTGATGGACACCGGCGGCCTGCCGGTCGCGACGGTCTCCTCGCTGGCGGTACGCCCGGTGTCCGTCGGCCGGCCGCAGACCACGAACAGGAACAGGCTCTTCCAGGTCGACTGGGCGCCGTTGTCGTCGAACGCCACGGGCGACCTGCGCGACGTGGAGATCCTGCCCAGGCTCCCCGAGACCGGGCCGGTTCCCGAGTGCCTGCTGGTCGAGGCTCCCGCCGAGGTGCACGAAGCGCTGAGCCTGCTCCAGGAGTGGCTGGCCGACGACCGGTTCGCCGCGTCGCGCCTGGTCATCGTCACGCGCGGCGCGATGGCGGCCGCTCCGGACGATGTCCCGGATCCGGCGCAGGCGGCGGTGTGGGGGCTGGTGCGCGCGGCGCAGGCCGAGCAACCTGGCAGGTTCGTCCTGCTGGACCTGGACAATGACGAGCCGGTGGCGGAAGTGGTCGACCGGGCGCTGGCCGGCGGCGAGGCGCAGCTGGCGGTGCGTGCTGGGGAGCTGTGGGTGCCGCGCCTGGCACGCGCGGCGCAGCCGGAGGAGCACGGGCCGGTGTTCGGGCCGGACGGCGCGGTGCTGGTCACCGGTGGCACCGGTGGGCTGGGTGCGCTGGTGGCCCGGCATCTGGTCAGTGCGCATGAGGTGCGGCGTCTGGTGCTGGTGAGCAGGCGTGGACCGGATGCCCCGGGTGCGGCGGAGCTGGTGGCCGAGCTGGCGGAGCTGGGCGCGGAGGTGTCGGTGGCCGCGTGTGACGTCGGTGACCGGGACGCCGTCGCCGAGCTGATCGCGTCCGTCCCCGAGCTGACCGGTGTCGTACACGCGGCCGGAGTCCTCGACGACGGCGTCATCACCTCTCTGACCCCCGAACGCCTCGACACTGTCCTGCGGCCCAAGTCCGACGCCGCCCGGCACCTGCACGAGCTCACCCAGGACCGGCCGCTGACCGCGTTCATCCTGTTCTCGTCGCTGGCCGGCGTGCTGGGCGGCGCGGGCCAGGGCAATTACGCGGCGGCCAACGCCTACCTGGACGCTCTCGCGGAGCACCGCGTGGCGCAGGGCCTGCCCGCGATCTCGCTGGCCTGGGGGCTGTGGAAGGAGGGCGGCCTGGCCGACCTGGACGACGCCGCTCTGCAGCGCCTCGCGCGCTCGGGCGTCGACCCGCTGTCGGCCGAGGACGGGCTGGCCCTGTTCGACGCCGCGCTCGGCTCCGGCCGCGCCACGCTGGTCCCTGCCCTGCTGAACCTGAAGGTCCTGAGCAACCACGCGGACATGCTGGCACCCCTGCTGCGCGGTCTGGTGTCAGGTCCCGCCAGGCGGGTGGTGACCGCCGCGTCGGAGACCGCGGCCACGCTGAAGCAGCAGTTGGCGAGCCTGCCGCCGGACGGGCAGCAGGCCGCGCTCGAGGATCTGGTACGAGCCCAGCTGGGCGTGGTGCTCGGGTTCGCCGACACCTCGGCGCTCACCGACGACATGTCGTTCCAGGAGCTGGGCTTCGACTCACTGATGGCGGTGGAGTTCCGCAACCGCCTCAGCGAGGTCACGGGCATGCGGTTGCCCGCGACGCTGATCTTCGACTATCCGACCCAGGCCGCACTCGTCGGCTTCCTGTCCGGCGAGCTGCTCGGCACGCGGGAGGTCGCGGTCATAGCACGGTCGTCGGCGGTCGACGACGAGCCCATCGCGATCGTCGGCATGGCCTGCCGGTTCCCCGGCGGGGTTGAATCGCCGGAGGACTTGTGGCGGCTCGTGGCACAGGCCGGGGACGCCGTGGGCGAGTTCCCGCCGGACCGAGGCTGGGACCTGGAGAAGCTGTACGACCCGAACCCCGGCAACCGGGGCACCTCCTACGCCAGGCACGGTGGATTCCTGTACGACGCCGCCGAGTTCGATCCCCAGTTCTTCGGGATCTCGCCGCGTGAGGCGCTGGCGATGGATCCGCAGCAGCGGTTGCTGCTGGAGGCGTCGTGGGAGGCCATCGAGCGGGCCGGGATCGACCCGCACAGGCTGCGCGGCAGTCGTACCGGCGTGTTCTCCGGCGTGATGTACCACGACTACGCGAACCAGCTCTCCTCGGTGCCTGAGGAGCTGGAAGGGCTGATCGGCACCGGTAACTCGGGCAGCGTCGCGTCCGGCCGGGTGTCGTACACGTTCGGGTTCGAGGGGCCCGCGATGACGGTGGACACGGCGTGCTCGTCGTCACTGGTCGCGCTCCATCTGGCGGTGCAGGCGCTGCGGTCGGGTGACTGCGACCTGGCGCTGGCCGGCGGTGTGACGGTGATGGCGACGCCGTGGACGTTCATCGAGTTCGCCCGGCAGCGGAACCTGTCGGTGGACGGCAGGTGCAGGGCGTTCGCCCAGGCGGAAGGCGGTGTCGGCCTCTCGGAAGGCGTGGGGACGCTGCTGGTCGAACGGCTGTCGGACGCCCAGCGCAACGGGCACCCGGTGCTGGCGGTCATCCGCGGCAGCGCGGTCAATCAGGACGGCGCGAGCAACGGGCTGACGGCGCCCAACGGTCCTTCGCAGCAGCGGGTGATCCGGCACGCCTTGGCCAACGCGGGGCTTTCGGCCGCCGACGTGGACATGATCGAGGCACACGGTACGGGCACCGTACTGGGCGACCCGATCGAGGCCCAGGCCATCATCGCCACCTACGGCCAGGACCGGCCGGAGGACAAGCCGGCGTGGCTCGGGACCATCAAGTCGAACATCGGCCACGCGCAGGCCGCGGCCGGCGCGGCCGGCGTGATCAAGATGGTGATGGCGCTACGCAACGGCGTCATGCCGCAGACCCTGCACGCCGAGGAGCGGTCGGAGCACATCGACTGGTCGGCGGGCGCGGTGGAGTTGCTGACCGAAGCCCGGCCGTGGGAACGGCAGGACGCCCCGCGGCGGGCTGCGGTCTCCTCGTTCGGGATCAGCGGCACCAACGCGCACGTGGTGCTGGAAGAGGCCCCGCCGCAGGACGACGAGCCCGGCCAGGCGCTTCCGGTGGTGCCGTGGCTGCTCTCCGCCAAGACGGCGGCGGCGTTGCGGGCGCAGGCGTCCCGGCTGGCGGCCTGGATCGAGGCACGGCCCGAGCTGAACGCCACCGATGTGGGATGGTCGCTGGTGACCGGGCGGAGTGCGCTGGAGCAGCGCGCCGTCGTGGTGGGCGAGGACCGGGCCGCCCTGCTCGGGGCGCTGTCGGCGCTGGCCGAGGACGGAGAGCCCGTGTCGGCGCGAAGCCGGTCCCGGGTGGCGTTGTTGTTCGCCGGTCAGGGCAGTCAGCGGGTGGGTATGGGCCGGCGGCTGGCGGAGGCCTTCCCGGTGTTCGAGCGGGCGTTGCGGGACGTTTGTGAGCATTTGGATCCGTCGTTGCGGGAGGTGATGTTCACCGATCCGGATGGGGTGCTGGCTCAGACGGGGATGACGCAGCCGGCGTTGTTCTGCTTCGAGGTGGCCCTGTATCGGCTGTTGGAGTCGTTGGGGGTGCGGGCTGATGTGCTGGTGGGGCATTCGATCGGGGAGATCGCCGCGGCGCACGTGGCGGGGGTGTTCTCCTTGGCCGATGCGTGCACGCTGGTGGCGGCGCGGGCGCGGCTGATGCAAGCCCTGCCCGAGGGCGGGGCGATGCTGGCCGTCGCAGCGCCTGAGGAGCAGATCGTGCCGCTGCTGGGTGAGCGGGTCGGCATCGCGGCGGTCAATGCTCCTGGTGCGGTGGTGGTCTCCGGTGATGAGGAGGCGATCGCGGAGATCGAGCGGCGGGTGGATGTGCGGACGCGGCGGTTGCGGGTCTCGCATGCGTTCCATTCGCCGTTGATGGAGCCGATGCTGGCCGAGTTCGCGCAGGCGATCGCCGGGTTGACCTTCCATGAGCCGTCGATTCCGGTCATTTCGAATGTGACCGGCCGGGTGGCCGAGCCGGGGCAGTTGGCCACGCCGGGTTATTGGGTGGAGCACGTGCGGGAGGCGGTGCGCTTCGCCGACGGCGTGGCCGCCGCTCACGCGGATGTGTTCGTGGAGGTGGGTCCGGATGGGGTGTTGACCGGGCTGGCTCAGCAGAGCATCGCCGATGGGGTGTTCATCCCGGCCGCTCGCAAGGACCGCGACGAAGCCCAAGCACTGGTCGAAGCCCTGGGGCGGCTCCACGCGCACGGGGTGAAGGTCGATTGGGAAGCGTTCTTCGCTCCGGCGCGGCCGCAGCGAGTGGAACTGCCGACCTACGCCTTCCAGCGAGACCGGTACTGGGTCACGGCGCGGGCCGAGGTCGGGGACGTGGACGCGGCCGGGCTGGGCGCGATCGAGCATCCGCTGTTGAGTGCGGTGACCGAGGTGGCCGGTGGCGAGTCCGTGATCTTCAGCGGCCGGCTGTCGGTGGCCACGCATCCGTGGCTGGCTGATCACGTGGTCAACGGCATGGTGATCGTGCCGGGGACCGCGTTGGTGGAGCTGGCGGTCCGGGTCGGGGATGAGCTGGGCTGTTCGCGGCTGCGGGAGCTGACGTTGCAGGCGCCGTTGGTGGTGCCGGCCGAGGGTGCGGTGCAGGTGCAGGTGGTGGCCGGTCCGGCCGACGAGAGCGGTGGCCGGTCGGTGGGCATCCATTCGCGTCCGGGGACGGCCGAGCCGTGGGTGCGGCATGCCGATGGCGTGCTGGCGGCCGAGGGTGGTGTGCCGGGCTTTGACGTGGTGCAGTGGCCGCCCGCGGATGCGGCGCCGGTCGAGGTCGAGCAGCTGTATGACGATCTGGCGATGATCGGGCTGGAGTACGGGCCGATCTTCCAGGGGCTGGTGCGTGCTTGGGCGCGGCCGGGTGAGGTGTTCGCCGAGATCGCGCTGCCGGAGCAGGAGTATGCCGAGGCGGCCCGGTTCGGGGTGCACCCGGCCCTGCTGGACGCGGCACTGCACGCCAGTGCTCTGGGCGGCCTGCTCCCGGCGGTGGAGCCGGGCCGGCCGTTCCTGCCGTTCGCCTGGTCCGGGGTGTCACTGCACGCCGCCGGGGCGACCGGCCTCCGCATCAAGGCCACCACCGATGCCGCGTCCTCCCCGTCGTCACCGGCCATCTCTCTGGCCATCGCGGACGGCACGGGCGTGCCGGTGGCCGACATCGAGGCGCTCACGCTGCGGCCCCTGTCCACCGCGCAGCTGACCACCACCGCCGGCCAGAACCTGCACCACCTCGAGTGGAGCGCCGTCCCGCCCAGGCCCGCGGCTCAGGCGCCGCGCCGGGTGTCGCTCGGCGCGCTCTCCGAGCTGAACGGGTCGCTTCCGGAGTTCGTCCTGGTTGAGGCGCTCGGCGGGGTGCACCACGCGCTGACGCTGGTCCAGGATTGGCTGGCCGAGGAGCGGTTCGCCTCGTCCCGCCTGGTCATCGTCACGCGCGGCGCGGTGGCGGCCGCTCAGGACGACGTCCCGAGTCCGGCGCAGGCGGCGGTGTGGGGCCTGGTGCGGGCCGCTCAAGGAGAGCAGCCCGGCAGGTTCGTGCTGTTGGACCTGGACGGCGACGTACCGGAGCAGTTGGTCGAGCAGGCGTTGAGCACCGGGGAGTCCCAGCTCGCGGTGCGGGCCGGGGAGATCCGGGTGCCGCGCCTGACCCGCGTGGCCGTACCGGAGGAGCAGCGGGGGCCGGTGTTCGGGCCGGAAGGCACGGTGCTGATCACCGGCGGCACCGGCGGGCTGGGCGCGCTGGTGGCGCGCCACCTCGTCACCGCACACGACGTGAGGCGGCTGCTGCTGGTCAGCCGGCGCGGACCGGACGCCCCGGGCGCGGCCGAGCTGGTGGCCGAGCTGTCCGAGCTGGGGGCCGACGTCAGGGTCGAGGCCTGCGACGTGGCCGACCGCGACGCGCTTGCCCGGCTGATCGCATCGACCCCGCTGACGGGTGTGGTGCACACGGCCGGGGTGCTGGACGACGGGATCATCCCCTCCCTCACACCCGAGCGCCTGGACACCGTCATGGGGCCGAAGGCGGACGCCGCCTGGCATCTCCACGAACTCACCCACGAGCTGGACCTGTCCGCGTTCGTCCTGTTCTCCTCGCTGGCCGGGGTGCTGGGCGGTCCTGGCCAGGGCAACTACTCGGCGGCCAACGCCTATCTGGACGCGCTGGCGGAATACCGCAGGGCACGGGGGCTGCCGGGGGTCTCGCTGGCCTGGGGTCTGTGGGACGCGGGCGGCATGACCCAGGAGCTCACCGAGGCTGACCTGCGCCGGATGGAACGTATGGGGCTGAAGCCGCTGTCCGTCGCGGAAGGGCTGTCGCTGTTCGACGCGGGTCTGCGGGCCGACCGGGCGGCGCTGGTGGCGGCGCGGTTCGTACAGGCCAGGAACAACGCCCCGCGGCGGGCGGCCGCGGTCGACGGGCTCGCCGACCGGCTGGCCGCGATGGAGCCGGCCGAACGTGAGTCGGCGCTGTCCGACCTCGTCCGCGGCCGGGTGGCCACCGTGCTCGGATTCGCCGACGCGTCGGCCATCGACCCCCAGCGCCGGTTCCAGGATCTCGGCTTCGACTCGCTCACCGCGGTCGAGTTCCGCAACCGGCTCAGCACCGTCACCGGGCTACGTCTCCCGGCCACGCTGGTCTTCGACTACCCCACCTCGGCCGAGCTCATCGAGTACCTCATGGGGCACTTCGACGGGGCCGAGGACGAGGAGGCGGGCATCCTGCGGATCTTCGCCGAGCTCGACACCATCGAGACCTCGATGGCCCGGATGACCGAGGACAGCACCGTGCGCGACCGGCTCGTCGCGCGGCTCAAGGAGGTCCTGTCGGGCCTCAACGGTTCCGGCGGCGAAGCCGGCATCGCGGACCAGATCGAGGCTGCCAGCGACGACGAGATGTTCGCCTTGATCGACAACGAGCTCGAAGTCTCCTGACAGGCGCGCCGGCTGAGAAAGGTTTATTCCGATGGCAAACGAAGACAAGCTCAGGGACTACCTGAAGCGGGTCACGGCCGACCTCGCCCAAACTCGTCGGCAGCTCCGCGAGATCGAGGGGCGTGACCACGAGCCGATCGCGATCATCGGCATGAGCTGCCGCTACCCGGGAGGGGTCACCTCACCCGAGGAGCTGTGGCGGATGATCGACGAAGGAGGAGACGCGATCTCCGAATTCCCGGCCGACCGCGGCTGGCGAGAGGACCTGTACCACCCGGACCCCGACAATCCGGGCACGACCACTGCCCGGCAGGGCGGGTTCCTCTACGACGCCGCCGACTTCGACGCGGGATTCTTCGCCATCTCCCCGCGTGAGGCCTTCGGGACCGATCCGCAGCAGCGGCTGTTCCTGGAATCGTGCTGGGAGGTGTTCGAGCGGGCGGGCATCGACCCGGCCGCCGTGCGCGGCAGCCGTACCGGGGTCTACGCCGGGATCATGTACCACGACTACTTCCGCGCCGAAGCGCTCGGGAGCGTCACCTCCGGCCGGGTCGCGTACGCGCTCGACCTCGAGGGCCCGGCCGTCTCCGTCGACACCGCGTGTTCGTCGTCGCTGGTGGCGCTGCACCTGGCCGCGCAGTCACTGCGGCGGGGCGAGTGCTCGATGGCGCTGGCCGGCGGCGTGACCGTGATGGCGACCCCGAACACGTTCATCGAGTTCTCGCAGCAGCGGGGCCTGTCCGCCGACGGCCGCTGCAAGTCCTACGCCGACGCCGCGAACGGCACCGGCTGGAGCGAGGGCGTCGGGGTGCTGCTGCTCGAACGCCTCTCCGACGCTCAGGAGAACGGGCACCGCGTGCTCGCGGTCATCCGCGGCAGCGCGGTCAACCAGGACGGCGCCAGCAACGGGCTGTCCGCGCCGAACGGCCCCTCCCAGATCCGGGTCATCAGGGAGGCGCTGGCCGACGCCGGGCTGTCGCCCTCGCAGATCGACGCGGTCGAGGGGCACGGCACCGGTACGACCCTGGGCGACCCGATCGAGGCGCAGGCGCTCCTCGCCGCGTACGGCCAGGAGCGGCCGGACGGCAGGCCGCTGTGGCTGGGCTCGCTGAAGTCGAACATCGGCCACACCCAGGCCGCCGCGGGTGTCGGCGGCGTCATCAAGATGGTGATGGCCATGCGGCACGGCACGCTGCCGCGGACCCTGCACGTGGACCAGCCGTCCACGCACGTGGACTGGTCGGCCGGCGCAGTCGAGCTGCTGACCGAGCCCAAGACGTGGGACCGCGGCGAGGCGCCCCGCCGCGCCGCCGTCTCGGCCTTCGGCTTCAGCGGCACCAACGCCCACCTGATCATCGAAGAGCCGCCGGCCGAGCAGGCCGACGCCGGGCCGGACGGCCTGCACCTGCCGCTGGTGCCCTGGGTGGTGTCGGCCAAGGACGCGCAGGCGCTGGCGGCACAGGCCGGCCGGCTGAAGGAGTGGGCGAGCGAGCAGCCGGAGCTGCGGGTCGCCGACGTGGGCTGGTCGCTCGCGACCGGCCGGGCGGTCCTCGACCGGCGCGCGGTCGTGGTGGGGGAGGATCGGGACGAGCTCCTGGCCGGTCTCCAGGCGCTCGCCGACGGCGGGGTCGCGGCCGGGACCGTCACGGGTGCCGGCGCGGGCGGCAAGCTCGCCTTCCTGTTCGCCGGTCAGGGCAGCCAGCGGGTGGGCATGGGGGCCGCGCTGGCCGAGGCGTTCCCGGTGTTCGCCGACGCGCTCGAAGACGTGTGCAAGGTCCTGGATCCCCTGCTGCCGCACCCCGTACGGGACGTGATGTTCATCGACCCCCACGGGGTGCTGGACGAGACGGGGATGACCCAGCCGGCGCTGTTCGCCTTCGAGGTCGCCCTGTATCGGCTGCTGACCTCGCTGGGCGTCCAAGCCGACGTGCTCGCCGGGCACTCGGTCGGCGAGATCGCCGCCGCCCACGTGGCGGGCGTGCTCTCGCTGCACGACGCGTGCACGCTGGTGGCCGCGCGGGCGCGGCTGATGCAGGCGCTGCCTTCAGGCGGGGCGATGCTGGCCGTCGCCGCGACGGAGGAGGAGGTGCTGCCGCTGCTGGACGGCCTGACGGACCGGGTCGGGATCGCCGCGGTCAACGCCCCCGGCGCGGTGGTCGTCTCCGGTGACGAGGAGGCCATCGCCGGGATCGAGCGGCAGGTCGACGTGCGGACGCGGCGGTTGCGGGTGTCGCACGCCTTCCACTCGCCGCTGATCGAGCCGATGCTGGAGGAGTTCCGGCAGGTCGCCGAGTCACTCACCTACCACGAGCCGGCCATCCCCATCATCTCCGACGTGACCGGGCAGAAGGCGCAGGCCGGCCAGCTCACCGATCCTGGCTACTGGGTGGACCACGTCCGGCAGGCCGTCCGCTTCGCCGACGCCGTCACCACCGCCCGGGCCGGCGGCGCCACGGTGTTCGTGGAGGTCGGCCCGGACGGCGTGCTCACCAGCCTGGCCAGGCAGACGCTCGACGGTGACGACGCCGTGGTGTTCGTCACCCCGGCCAGAAAGGACCGCGACGAGAGCCGCGCCTTCCTGGAGGCACTCGGACAGCTGCACTGCCGGGGCGTCGCCGTCGACTGGGACGCGTACTTCGCCGAGGCCTGCCCCAGGCGCGTCGACCTGCCCACGTACGCCTTCCAGCGCAAGCGCTTCTGGTTCATGCCCGGGGCCGCGACGGCCGAGCAGGGCGACGGCTCCGTCGACCCGCAGTTCTGGGCGGCCGTGGAGCGTGAGGACGTCGCCGCGCTCACCGCCACGCTCGGCATCGAGGACGGCTCCCCGCTCGCCGCCATCCTGCCGGCACTGTCGTCCTGGCGCCGGCGCAGGCGCGACCAGGACGTGCTCGACTCCTGGCGCTACCGCGTCACCTGGACGCCCGTCACCGTCCCCGGCGGGAAGCCGCCCGCGCTGTCCGGCGACTGGCGGATCGTCGTCCCGGCGGACCGCGCCGATGACGCGGCGGCCGTCGTACAGGCGCTCGAACGGCACGGAGCCCGGTGCGAGCTCCTGCACGACTTCGCCGCGCAGCCGCGCGGCGAAGAGCCGGTCGCCGGCGTGCTGTCACTTTACGGAGACCTGGCGCAGACGGTGACGCTGATCCAGGCCATGGACTCCGCCGGCGTGGACGCGCCGCTCTGGATCGCCACCGACGGCGCCGAGAGCGTCAGCCGGGTCGATCCGGTACGCAATCCGGAGCAGGGCGCGGTCGCGGGCCTCGGCAGAGTCTTCGGCCTGGAGCAGCCGGCCCGCTGGGGCGGCCTCGTCGACCTGCCCGAGACGCTCGACCAGCGCATCCTGACCCGGCTGGTGAGCGTGCTCGCCGGGATCGGCGACGAGGACCAGCTGGCGATCCGCGCCTCCGGCGTCTTCGCCCGCAGGCTGACCCGCGCGCCCAGAACGTCCGCGGGATCGGACGGGCGCTGGCAGGCCCGCGGCACCGCGCTGATCACCGGCGGCACCGGCGGCCTGGGCGCGCACGTCGCCCGGTGGCTGGCCCGCGGCGGCGCCGAGCACCTCGTGCTCACCAGCCGGCGTGGCCCCGACGCTCCCGGCGCGGCCGAGCTCGTGGCGGAGCTCGAAGAGCTCGGCGCGCGGGTCACCGTGGCCAGGTGCGACGTGGCCGATCGCGACACGCTCACGGCGCTGCTCCGCGAGGTCGAGTCCGCCGGCGGCGCCATCCGGTCGGTCTTCCACACCGCCGGCGTCCCGCACATCCAGCCGATCACCGGGCTCGGCCAGGACGAGCTGGTCCAGGCCACGCAGGCCAAGATCGCCGGGGCGGCCAACCTGGACGAGCTCCTCACCGGACCGCTCGACGCCTTCGTCCTGTTCTCGTCCGGCGCCGGAGTCTGGGGCGGCGCGCACAACGGGGCCTACGCCGCGGGCAACGCCTTCCTCGACGCGCTCGCCGCGCACCGCCGCTCCCGCGGCCTCCCCGGCACGGCCGTCGCCTGGGGATTCTGGGACTCGGCAGGCGGTGGGATGACCACCCTGCTGAGCGAGGAAGACGCCCGCAAGACCGGCGTCAGGTACATGGACACCGGCATGGCCGTCGACGGCCTCCGGCAGGCGCTGGACGACGACGAGACAAACCTGGTCATCGCCGACGTGGACTGGGCGCGGTTCTTCCCGGTCTTCACCGCCTCGCGGCGGCGCCCGCTCCTCGACGGCGTGCCCGAGACCCTGGCGGTACTCGAGAGCGAGGCGGAAGCCACCGGGGAGTCCTCGGAACTCCACGCCAAACTGCTCCCGCTGAGAGCGGAGGAGCAGGAGCGGCTGCTGATCGCGGAGGTACGCGAGCAGGTGGCCGCCGTGCTCGGATACGAGCCCGCCGAGGTGGAGGTGGATCGGGCCTTCCGCGACCTCGGCTTCGACTCGGTCACCGCGGTCGAGTTGCGCGGCAGGCTCAACGCCGCTTTGGGTGTGCGTCTGCCGGCGACCGTGGTCTTCGACTACCCGAACGTCAAGGTGCTCGCGGGCTTGGTCCGTGACGAGGTCCTGGGCACGCGGGCGGAGATCGAGATCGCGGGCGGGAGCCGCGGGCCGGTCTCCGACGACCCGATCGTGATCGTCGGGATGAGCTGCCGCATGCCCGGCGGCGTGAGCAACGCCGACGACCTCTGGCGGCTGGTCGCCGAGGGCGGGGACGCGATCACGCCGATGCCGGGCAACCGCGGCTGGGACGTCGAGGGCATCTACGACCCGGACCCGGACGCGCCGCTCGCCTCCTACGTGTGCGAAGGCGGCTTCCTGGCCGGCGCCGCCGACTTCGACCCCGAGTTCTTCGGCATCAGCCCGCGCGAGGCCCTGGCCATGGATCCGCAGCAGCGGGTCCTGCTGGAAGCCTCGTGGGAGGCGATCGAGCACGGCCGGATCGACCCCGGTTCGCTGCGTGGCAGCCGTACCGGAGTGTTCGTCGGCGCGGCCTACGAGGAATACGGCCGCCACTCCGACCAGATCCCGCTGGAGTCCGCGGGCCACCTGGTCACCGGCACGCTGAGCAGCATCGTCTCCGGGCGGGTCGCGTACGTGATGGGCCTCGAAGGGCCCGCGGTGACGGTGGACACGGCGTGCTCGTCGTCGCTCGTGGCGCTGCACATGGCGGTGCAGGCGCTGCGGAACGGCGACTGCGACCTGGCGCTGGCCGGCGGTGTCACGGTGATGTGCACCCCGCTCGGATTCATCGGCTTCAGCTTGCAGGGCGCGCTCGCCAGGGACGGCAGGTGCAAGCCCTTCGCCGGTGCGGCGGACGGGTTCGCCCTCTCGGAGGGCGTCGGGATGTTGCTGGTGGAGCGGCTGTCGGACGCCGAGCGCAACGGGCATCAGGTGCTGGCGGTGGTACGGGGCTCGGCGGTCAACCAGGACGGTGCGAGCAACGGGCTGACGGCGCCGAACGGTCCTTCGCAGCAGCGGGTGATCCGGCACGCCCTGGCCAACGCCGGGCTGTCCACCGCCGAGGTCGACGTGGTCGAAGCCCATGGCACCGGCACGACCCTCGGCGACCCGATCGAGGCCCAGGCGATCATCGCCACCTACGGCCAGGATCGGGAGCAGCCGCTCTGGCTCGGCTCGATCAAGTCGAACATCGGCCACACCCAGTCCGCGGCCGGGGTGGCCGGGATCATCAAGATGGTCATGGCCATGCGGCACGGCACGCTGCCGCAGACCCTGCACGTGGACGAGCCGTCGCCGCACGTGGACTGGTCGGCGGGCGACGTGCGGCTGCTGACCGAGGCGCGGCCGTGGTCGGTGAACGGGCATCCACGCCGTGCCGCCGTCTCGTCCTTCGGGATCAGCGGCACCAACGCCCATGTGATCATCGAGCAGGGACCGGCCGTCGAGCCGGAGCCCAGGATGGCGACCGAGCTGCCGGTGGTGCCGTGGGTGTTGTCGGCCAAGACGCGTGAGGGTGTTGCGGCGCAGGCCAGGCGGTTGGCGGAGTGGGTGCGGGCGCATCCTGAGCAGGATTCTGCCGATGTGGGTTGGTCGTTGGTGAAGGGCCGGTCGGTGTTTGATCATCGTGCGGTGGTGGTGGGTGGTGATCGGGAGGAGTTGCTGGCGGGGTTGGCTGAGCCGATCTCGGGTGTGGCGGGGCCGGGTGGCAA
>NZ_JBITMD010000060.1:0-15054 GCF_044465905.1 Nonomuraea sp. NPDC049480 | reverse complement strand
CTCAAGACCGGAACGCACTACGACGAAGCAACCGCTTGGTCTCATCACGCCGAGTCGCTTGCTGCTTGACATCTAAGCTCCTGGGATGTCTTTCGAAAGGCAATGGGGCTGTGACCTCACCAGGCCAGGCGCCAGTACTCTTTGACCATGCCCGCTCCGCACTGGCCCGCGCCGACCACGACCGCACCCGTCACCGCCACCGTCTCCCTGCCCGGCTCCAAGTCGGTGACCAACCGCGCGCTCGTCCTCGCCGCGCTGGCCGAGGGCCCGGGCGTGGTGCGGCGGGCGCTGCGCAGCCGGGACGCGGACCTCATGGTGGCGGCGCTGCGGGCGCTGGGCGCGACGCTCGTCCCCAGCGGCGAGAGCGCGGCGAGCGTGGACTGGCACGTGACGCCGGGTCCGATCCGCGGCCGCGCCGCCATCGACGCCGGCCTGGCGGGCACGGTCATGCGGTTCGTCCCGCCGGTGGCCGCGCTGGCCGACGGCCCCGTCTCGTTCGACGGCGATCCGCACGCCCGCAAGCGGCCGATGGGCCCCATCCTCGACGCCCTGCGCGCGCTGGGGGCGCGGGTCGACAACGACGCGCTGCCGTTCACGATCAGCGGGCCGCTGACGGGCGGCGAGGTCACGCTGGACGCGTCGGGTTCGTCGCAGTTCGTCTCGGGCCTGATGCTGACGGCGGCGCGCTTCGAGAAGGGCGTCACGATCCGCCACGTGGGCCCGCCGGTGCCCTCGCAGCCGCACATCGAGATGACCGTGCAGATGCTCAGGGCGGCCGGCGTCACGGTCGACGACCGTGAGCACGACGTGTGGCGGGTGGAGCCCGGGCCGATCGCGGCCATGGACCTGACGGTGGAGCCCGACCTGTCCAACGCGGCGCCGTTCCTGGCCGCGGCCCTGGTCACGGGCGGCACGGTCACCATCCCCGGCTGGCCGCAGGAGACGACGCAGCCGGGCGACGCCCTGCGCGGCCTGCTGACGGCCATGGGCGCCACGGTCACGCGGGCCGGCGGCGATCTGGTGGTCACCGGGACGGGCGAGATCTCCGGCATTGACGCCGACCTGCACGAGGTGGGCGAGCTGACCCCCACGATCGCCGCCCTGGCCGCGCTGGCCACGACGCCGAGCCGCATCCGGGGCGTGAGCCATCTGCGCGGCCACGAGACCGACCGCCTCGCCGCGCTCGCCACCGAGATCAACCGCCTGGGCGGCGACGCCGAGGAGACCGAGGACGGTCTCGTCATCCGCCCGCGCCCCCTGCACGGTGGCACCTTCCACAGCTACGACGACCACCGCATGGCCACGGCGGGCGCCGTGGTCGGCCTGAGGGTGCCCGCCACAGAGGTGGAGAACATCGCGACGACCGCCAAGACCCTCCCGGAGTTCGTCCAGATGTGGGCGGCCATGCTGGAAGCGCGATGACAGGGAGCCGAGCCCGGGCTGGTTTCACGACCAGTGCTGCGGGCAAGTCGGAAAAGGGCGACGCGTGCTAGCACGCTGCCCGCACGCCGACGCACGGACCCACCGGCACCACGCCATCCGGCCGCGCCCGGGTGGCGGCCACAGCAGATCACCATGGACCATCCCCATGCTCGCGGCCCCCGGCGCCTTCCCTCTCCACGCGAAGATCCGGGCCGGTCGGCGAGGACCGCGCAGCGTTGAGCAACAGAAGGGAAACGAGCGCATGGGAGCGGACCGCTGAGAAAGCGGGAGTACGACGAGGACGACGTACGGGTCAGACCGGGCAAAGGCTCCCGGCCGCGGACCCGGATCCGTCCTGCGCACGATGACGCCGTCGAAGGCTTCGTGGTCGCCGTCGACCGGGGCCGCTACACGACGCTGGTCGAGCTCGACCGCCCGAAGGGCTCGGCGCAGAAGCGCAAGCAGCCACAACGCCGGTTCGTGATCGCCATGAAGGCCCGCGAGCTGGGCCGCAAGGGCATCGTCGTGGGCGACCGCGTCGCCCTGGTCGGCGACGTGTCGGGCCGCCCTGACACCCTGGCCAGAGTGGTCCGCGTGGAGCCGCGCACCTCGATGCTGCGCCGCTCGGCCGACGACACCGAGGACACCGACGGCATCGAACGCCCGGTCGTGGCCAACGCCGACCAGCTCGTCATCGTGACCGCCCTGGCCGACCCGCCGCCCCGTCCGCGCATGATCGACAGGATCCTGGTGGCGGCGTTCGACGCGGAGATCGACGCCCTGCTCTGCCTCACCAAGTCCGACCTCGCCCCGCCGGACGAGCTGGTGGCCGCGTACGAGCCGCTGGGCGTGGCGCACGTCGTCGTGCAAAAGGGCGGCTCGCTGGACGAGCTCCGCGATCACCTGACCGGTCGCATCAGTGTCATGGTCGGCCACTCGGGCGTCGGCAAGTCCACCCTGGTCAACGCCCTGGTCCCGGACGCCAACCGGGCCGTCTCCCAGGTCAACGCGGTGACCGGCCGCGGCCGCCACACCTCGACCTCGGCCGTGGCCCTGGAGCTGCCGCTGGGCGGCTGGATCATCGACACACCGGGGGTGCGCAGCTTCGGCCTGGCCCATGTGTCGGTGGAGACCGTGCTGGCCGCGTTCCCCGATCTGGTGGAGGGGACGGTCAACTGCCCGAAGGGGTGCACGCATCTGGCGGACGGCTGCGCGCTGGACGCCTGGGCGGACGCCGGCAACGCCGACCGGGTCCGCCTGGAGTCCCTCCGCCGCCTCTTGTCCAGCCGCGAAGGCACCCTCGACGACCCCAACGCCTGACCCCGCCCCGTCTCACCGGTCCGGCCCGCCCTCTGAACCGCACGGCCGTGGGCCGGGAGATGTGGTCACCGTGCAGCCGAGCGCGAGGGCGCGGGAACCGCTCGTCCCAGCTGATCACCCAGGGCGGAGAGCATCGCGGCCCCGACGCCGACTCGGCCAGGGTGAACAGAGCCCCGCGTGCGGCCCGGCAACGTGATTGTGGAGATCCGTACGGTCGGGCAGCCGGCAAACGGCCTGACCGTCACCCACCGAGTCGAAACGATGCCCAGAGTTCGGGCAAAAGGAACAGTCTGGAGCGGCAAGGCACCGGCATCTAGCGATATGGCGGACATGCTACTTGTCGGTAACTGGAGTGGTAGTTACCAGAAAAGGGGCGTCTGTGACTGATGTTCGTTATACGCGACACGGTAGCGTGGGCGACCGTGCAGGGTTACAGCGATGATCTACGCCTCGCTCACGTCATGGCGGACGCCGCCGACGACCTGACCATGCGGCGGTTCAAGGCGGTCGACCTCAAGGTCGACACGAAGCCGGACCTCACGCCGGTCAGCGACGCCGACCGCACCGTCGAGGAGGCGATCCGCGGCACGCTGCGGCGGGCCAGGCCGCGTGACGCGGTCGTGGGTGAGGAGTTCGGCAAGACCGGGTGGGGCGCCCGGTCGTGGATCATCGACCCCATCGACGGCACCAAGAACTACGTTCGCGGCGTGCCCGTGTGGGCGACGCTGATCGCGCTCATGGAGTACGGCAAGGTCGTCGTCGGCCTGGTGTCGGCCCCCGCGATCGGCCGGCGATGGTGGGCGGCGATCGAGGGCGGCGCGTGGACCGGCAAGAGCCTGACGAAGGCGTCCCGGATGCACGTGTCCTCGGTGTCCACCCTGGAGGACGCGTCGTTCTCGTACTCGAGCTTCGGCGGGTGGGAGAAGACCGGCAGGCTGGACAACTTCCTCGACCTCGGCCGCGCCTGCTGGCGTACCAGGGCGTACGGCGACTTCTGGTCGCACATGATGGTCGCCGAGGGCTCGGTGGACCTGTCCGCCGAGCCCGAGCTGTCACCGTGGGACATGGCGGCGCTCACGGTGATCGTCGAGGAGGCCGGCGGCGTCTGGACGGACGTCGCCGGGGTACGGGGGCTGGAGGGCGGCAGCCTGGTCTGCACCAACGGCATCCTGCACGACGAGGTCATCCAGCGCCTCAACTCCACCATCATCCGCTGACGAACGCCCCGATCCACTCGATGCGCGCCCCCGCGGACGCTGCCTCCACCGATGAGGCCGCCGTCAGCGGGCCACCGGATCCGGCCCCTTAGAACCTCACCGTCCGCGACCCGTCCCGCGGACGCAGAAGCCCGGCCCGAGACCGAATGTGTACGGTGGCCGCGTTCAGTTCCCGTTCATCCTTGAGCGTCACGTTCCCTTCGTACGTCACCCCGCCAGGCGGGTTGTCGTGCCCCACCGGATCCGCATCCCAGAAGTTCCCCCGGTAGACGACGTGCTCCAGCGGCGGCGCCACCTCCAGCACGGCCGTGTTGTCCGCCCGCGCGACGACGTTCGCCTCCACCGTCACCCACGAGGCCCCGTAGTCGGTGTAGAGCCCGAAGTTGTACGGCGTGCGCGTGTCCTCGATGACGTTGCCCCGCACCACCGCCCCGTTCTCCGGCGAAGACCCCTGCGCCCCGGACAGGTAGATCCCGCCCCCGTCGGCCAGCACCTGCATGGTGTCCACGGTGAGGTTGCCCAGGACACGCACCCCCTCCCCTGCCCCGACGACGATGCCGCAGTGAGGCACGTCCGCGATCTCGTTCTGCGCCACCGTGCACCCCCGCGCGCCCGACACGGCGATGCCCGGCGACCCGCTGTACTCGAGCCCGACCTGATGCACCCAGGTGTCCTCGATCGTGACGTCCCGCCCGCCCGACACGGAGATGCCGCCGCCCGAGAGGGTGTCGAAGTCGCAGCCGCGCACCGCGACCCCGACGCCGCCGGACACGCCCAGCCCGGACGCCCCGAGCCGGGTGAACCGGCAGCCCTCGACCTCGACCCCCGCCACGTCCGCCAACGTCACGCAGGCCGGGATGGACGCCCACGCGGCCGGGTACGTCACCGACGCCCCCTCCCCCAGGACGGCCGTCTCGACACCGCCGCCTTCGTAGTAGCCGCTGCCGTGATAGTGCAGGAAGCCCTCAGGGCGGCTGGGACGCAGCCAGGTGGCGTCGGCGAACACCAGCCCACGGAACGACACGTTCCGCGCTCCCACGGCGCTCAGGAGCGTTTCCAGGACCGGCGCGACCACCTCCGTACGCCCCGGGTCCTCGCCGGGAAGGGGCAGGTAGAGCAGCTCGTGCCGCCCCGGACGCGACCGGTCGAGCACGAACGTGCCCGGCTCGCTCAGGAAGGCGGCGTCGTTCTCGATCCGGGTGGGCAGACCGAGCCCGCTGGAGGTCTGGCCCTCCCAGGTGGAGTTGTAGAGCTCGGCGGCCCAGCCGTACGCGGGCCGCGCCATGGTGATCACCGTCGAGTCCCCGTCGGCCGAGACGCCCGCCACCCCGCAGCGGGCCTCGGTCCAGGGGTAGACGCCCCGGTAGACGAACTCCACGTCGCCAGGACTCCGCCACCCGCGCGGTTCCGTGCTGTCCGTGACGTAACCCGTGACGGTCGGACTCGCGGCGCCGGGCAGACCCGGGATGCCGGCGCGGAGGGCCCGGCGGCCGTCCACGTAGAGCTGGCGGAAGTCGAGGTCGCCGACGTCCGCGACCCACACGCCGTCGCGCTCCCGCCAGTCCGTGACGCGTCGGCCGCCGCTCACCACGGCCTCCTCCTGGGCGGGCGTGCCATAGCCGAACGCCTGGTAGACGACCCCGGAGTCGGCCTCGGTGAGCTCGAGCGTCCCGGCCGGCACGTGGGTGCCCGCCCTGAGGTGGACGACGGCCTCTCCGGCCGCCTCGCGGGCCGCGGACCGGGCGCGTTCGAGCGTGGCGAAGGGACGCTCGGCCGTGCCGGGCCAGGCGTCGTCACCGAAAGGCGCGACGTGGAAGTGGAACATCGGAACTCCCTTTGCTGTTTATGGCGTACACGTAGTAATACACCATAAACAAAGGAAGGCGCGAATGACGAGGGATCCCGACCACGGGCTCGAGTTGCTGTGGCAAGCGCGTGAGCGCGAGCCGCGGCCCGGCCTGAGCCTGGACAGGATCGTGCGGGCGGCCGTCGAGCTGGCCGACGCCGAAGGCCTGCCGGGTCTGTCGATGCGCAAGGTGGCCGACCGGCTCGGCTTCACGACCATGTCCCTCTACCGCCACGTGCCCGGCCGGGACCAGCTCGTCGACCTGATGGTGGACGAGGTCCTGGGCGAGCACCCCGACGACGTGCCGGAGGCCGCCGGCTGGCGGGCGCGGCTGGAGGCCGGCGCCAGGCAGGCATGGCGGATCCGCGAGCGGCACCCCTGGCTGGCCGAGGTACGCGGCACCCGCCACCTCCCCGGCCCCAACGGCGTCGCGCACTACGAGTACATGCTGAGCACCCTCACCGGCACCGCGCTCGCCCCCTCCGAGGTGATAGCCGTCGTGGGCCTGGTCGGCCGCTTCGTCGACGCCGAGGCCCTGCACCTGGTGGAGGTCCGGCGCGAGGAGCGGCGCAGCGGCGTGTCCGAGGACGAGTGGTGGGGCGCCCGCGACACGCTCTACGACCAGCTCGACCGCTACCCGACGATCACCTACCTGTGGACGGCGGGCGGCTGGGACGCCCCCGAGGACTCCTTCGAGTTCGGATTGCGCCGCCTGCTGGACGGCATCGAGGCCTTCATCAAGCATCGCGACAAAGACCGTGACGAAAGTCGTGACGAAACTTGTGGGGAGTGCGGCAGGCCGCTGGAGCCCGCGGCGTCCGGCCGCCCCCGTGTCTACTGCTCGCGCGCCTGCCGGCAACGCGCCTACCGCAAGCGCAACTCCGGTTAGAGCGCCAGCACCCGCCGTACCGCCTCCATCAGGCTGTCCCGATAGGACCCGCCGAACAACACCACGTGAACGAGCAGGGGATGCAGCTGGTGCAGCGGCACCCGCTCCCGCCACCCGTCCGCCGGCGGCCACTCCTCCGCATAGGCCCCGAGCACCCGGTCCAGGTACGGGAGCCCGAACAGCGCCAGCATCGCCAGGTCCGTCTCCCGATGCCCGCCGTGCGCGGCCGGGTCGATCAGCACCGCGGACCCGCCGGACCACAGCACGTTGCCGCTCCACAGATCCCCGTGGATCCGCGACGGAGGCTCGACCGGCCCCGCGACCTCGGCGAACCGCTCCACAGCCCGCTCGACGGCGGCGGCGTCCCCGGCCGGCAGCCGGGCCTGCCGCAGGAAGGGCAGAACCCGCCGCTCCGCGTAGAAGGCCGGCCAGTCGTCACCCGGCGAGTTGTCCATCGGCAGTTCGGCGATGAACCCCGGCCACGGCGCCCCGAAGCCCCGAGCCCCGGCGCGATGCAGCCGCGCCAGCTCCCGCCCGAACCGCTCGGCCGCCGCCGCGCTCGGCCGTTCCTCCTCCACCCACGACAGCACCAGCCGGTCAGGACCGGCCTCGATCACCTCGGGCACCGCGATCGCCTCGCCGAGCCAGCGCAGCCCGGCCGCCTCGGAGATGAACACTTCGGAAACAGCCCCGGTCTTCGCGAACACCTGGCGCCCGTCGCCCAGCACGCCCCGCTGCCGCCGCCAGCCGTGCGACGAGCCCAGATCCTCAGTCGATCTCATCGGCGATGTGCTTGGCCACACCCTCGGCGGCCGACTCGGCCAGCGCGAGCACCTCCTCGAACCCCTCCCGGCCCCCGTAGTAGGGGTCGGGGACCTCGGCGTCCGGCGGCGCCGCGGGATCGAACGCGCGAAACAGCCGCACCTCCACCCCGGCGGGCGCCATCCGCCGCAGGTTGGCGAGGTTGTCCCGATCCATGGCCAGCACCAGGTCGTAGCGGTCGAACCAGTCCTTGGTGAACCGCCTGGCCCGGTGCGCGGAGCCGTCGTAGCCGTGCTCGGTCAGAATCCGCAGCGCCCGCTCGTCCATGGGGTCTCCCTCGTGCCAATCGCCGGTCCCGGCGCTCTCCACGTCGACGCGGCCGGCCAGCCCTCGGTCGGCGAGGGCCTTCCGCAGCACCGCCTCCGCCATCGGTGACCTGCAGATGTTCCCCATGCACACCAGACATACGCGATAGGTCATCTCACCAGGATGGCCCTAACGAGCTATTCATACGACCCAGGACACCTCTTTGGGCGTCGGTCACGGGTCGTTCTACTTCCGTTCACTTTTGCCGGGTGTTATCGGAGGCGACGAAGATACGGATCTCACTAGGGACGAGGAAATACCGTGACCCGTGGACAGCGCCGCCTCAGTGCGGTGGCGACGGCCGCCATCGTTGTGGGCCTTTCCGCCGCATGTGGCGGCACCAACACCACTCCGCCCGCCGGGGACGGCACCGCCTCCGCCTCTGCCGGCACGGACGCCGGCGCCCAGCTGAGCGGGCAGGTCAAGGTTGACGGCTCCAGCACGGTCGCCCCGCTGACCAGCGCCGCTTACGAGTTCTTCGCCGAAGAGCAGCCCAAGGTCAACGTGACCGTCGCCACCTCCGGAACCGGTGGTGGTTTCGAGAAGTTCTGCAACGGCGAGACCGACATTTCCGACGCCTCCCGTCCGATCAAGGACGAGGAGAAGGCGGCGTGCGAGAGCAAGGGCATCAAGTACGCCGAGCTCACCGTCGCGACCGACGCGCTGACCGTCGTGGTGAACAAGGAGAACACCTGGGCCACCTGCCTGACCACGGACCAGCTCAAGAAGATGTGGGAGCCGGGCGCGGAAGGCAAGATCACCACCTGGAAGCAGGTCGACCCCAAGTTCCCGGATGAGCCGCTGAAGCTGTTCGGCCCCGGCACCGACTCCGGCACGTTCGACTACTTCACCGACGAGATCAACGGTGAAGAGGGCGCGAGCCGCAAGGACTACAGCCCGAGCGAGGACGACAACGTCACGGTCCAGGGCGTCGAGGGCACCAAGGGCGGCCTCGGCTACTTCGGCTACACCTACTTCGAGGAGAACGCCTCCAAGCTGAAGGCGGTGCAGGTCGACTCCGGCAAGGGCTGCGTCACGCCGAGCAAGGAGACCGCGCAGGACGGCACGTACACCCCGCTGGCCAGGCCGCTGTTCATCTACCCGTCGGTCGCCGCGGCCAAGCGGCCGGAGGTCGCGGGCTTCCTCGACTACTACGTGGCGAACATCGAGAAGATCGTCACCGACGCGAAGTACATCCCGCTCAACGCCGAGCAGGAGAGCAAGCTCAAGACGGACCTTCAGACGCTGAAGAGCCAGGCGGGCTGATGGCGGCCCGCGACACCGCGACCGCGCCGGGGACTCCCCAGTCCCTGGCGCGGTCGCGCCCGCGTTACGGCGAGATGGTCATCAAGGCGATCCTCATGCTGGCCGCCCTGCTCTCCATCGCCACCACCATCGGCATCGTGGTCTCCCTCCTGGAGCCCACGATCAAGTTCTTCGGGGAGATCAGCGCGGTGGAGTTCTTCACCTCCACCGACTGGGGACCGCTGTTCAAGCCCCCGCACTACGGCGTGCTGCCGCTGGTCAGCGCGACCCTCATCACGACCGGCATCGCGATCGTGGTGGCCGTGCCGCTCGGCCTGGCCGCCGCGATCTACCTGTCGGAGTACGCCAAGCCACGCGTCAGGAAGTTCTTCAAGCCGGTGCTCGAGGTGCTGGCGGGCGTCCCGACCGTGGTCTTCGGGTTCTTCGCGTTCAGCTTCATCACCCCGTTGCTGCGCAACGTCCTGTGGTTCGAAATCGAGATCTTCAACGCCCTGAGCGCGGGTCTCGTGGTCGGCTTCATGATCATCCCGATCGTGGCGTCACTGTCCGAGGACGCGATGACGGCGGTGCCGAACGGCCTGCGCGAAGGCTCGTACGCCCTGGGCGCCTCCAAGATGATCACCTCACTCCGCGTGGTCCTGCCCGCGGCCTTCTCCGGCATCGTCGCGGCCGTCATCCTGGCGGTCTCACGTGGCGCGGGCGAGACGATGATCGTCTACATCGCCGGTGGGCTCCAGCCCAACTTCACCCTCGACCTCGGCAAGGCGATGCAGACCATGGCCGCGTTCATCGCCGCGGCCGGCTCCGGAGACGTGCCGGTCGGCACCGTCGAATACGACACCATCTTCGCGGTCGGTGCCGTGCTCTTCGTGATGACGTTCGCGATGAACTACGTCAGCGCCCGCCTGGTGCGCAAGTATCGTGAGGTGTACGAGTAATGGCCATCCTCTCGACACCGCGCTCCGCCGTGCAGCTGGCGAGCAAGGGACGCCCGCTCAAGGAGCACCTGTTCCGGGTCCTCCTGCTCTCGAGCCTGGCGCTCGCGCTCATCTTCCTGGTCTCCCTGATCACCTTCGTCCTGGTGGAGGGCTGGCCCCGGCTCGACTCCCGGCTGTGGGAGAACATGCCGTCGATCCGCAACCCCGAGATCGCCGGCGCCCAGTCCGCCATCATGGGCACGCTCTGGGTCATCTCCCTGACCGCGGTCTTCACCGTGCCGACGGGCATCGCCGCGGCGATCTACCTGGAGGAGTACGCGGACGGGACCCGCTGGTACAACCGGTGGATCGAGCTCAACATCCAGAACCTCGCCGCCATCCCGTCCATCGTCTACGGCATCCTGGGCCTCGGCATCATCGCCCGGACGCTCGGCCTCGGCTTCAGCGTGATCACCGCCTCGCTCACCCTGGGCCTGCTGGTGCTCCCCATCGTGATCATCGCCTCCCGCGAGGCGATCCGCGCGGTGCCGCCCTCCATCCGCGAGGGCTCACTCGCGCTGGGAGCCACGCAGTGGCAGACGATCTCCCGCCAGGTGCTGCCCGCCTCGATCCCCGGCATCGCGACCGGCTCGATCCTGGCGCTCTCCCGGGCCATCGGCGAGGCCGCCCCGCTGATCATGCTGGGTGCGGTGTCCTTCATCCGTTTCAACCCGGACGGCATCTTCGCCAGCTACACCGTCCTCCCGATCCAGATCTTCAACTGGATCTCCCAGTCGCGCGAGGGATTCCACATCCTGGCCGCGGCGGCGATCGTCATCCTGCTGGTGATCCTGCTGCTGATGAACTCGGTCGCGATCTGGCTCCGCAACCGCTACCAGAGGCGTTGGTGAGGGAGAAATGACTGAGATAGGAAACCCCATGGCGAACGTCACCGTCCGTGGTCCCGAGGCGCCCCGCAACCTCGAGGCCCTGGATCCGGTCTTCACCGTCTCCGACCTGAGCGTCTGGTACGGCGACTACGAGGCCGTGCGCGACGTCGACATGACGATCGGCAACCGCGAGATCACCGCCATGATCGGTCCGTCCGGCTGTGGCAAGAGCACGGTGCTGCGCTGCTTCAACCGGATGAACGACCTGATCCCCGGCGCCCGCCCCGACGGCAAGATCCTCTACCACGGCGAAGACCTGTACGGCGACCACGTGGACCCCATCGAGGTACGCCGCCGCATCGGCATGGTCTTCCAGAAGCCCAACCCCTTCCCCAAGTCGATCTACGACAACATCGCCTACGGCCCCCGCGTCAACGGCATGAAGGGCAAGATGGACGACCTGGTCGAGCAGGCGCTCACCAAGGCGGCCCTGTGGGACGAGGTCAAGGACAAGCTCAAGCAGAACGCTCTGTCCCTGTCCGGCGGCCAGCAGCAGCGCCTGTGCATCGCGCGGGCGATCGCGGTCAAGCCCGAGGTCATCCTCATGGACGAGCCCTGCTCGGCCCTGGACCCGATCGCGACCACCAAGATCGAGGACCTGATGCAGGAGCTGGCGCGCGACTACACGATCGTGATCGTCACGCACAACATGCAGCAGGCCGCCCGAGTGTCCCACCGCACCGCGTTCTTCACCGCCGAAGTGGACGACAAGCAGGTGCGGCACGGCCGCCTCGTGGAGTACGACGAGACGAGTCGCATCTTCACGAACCCGTCCGACAAGCGCACCGAGGACTACATCACGGGGCGCTTCGGCTGATGACCCGACAGCAGGCGGCATCCACGATGAACGGGGACGCGAGGACCAAGCCCGTACTGCTCATCGCCGATCCCGACAGCGCCGTCGTCGAGGACCTGGCCACCGCCCTCGAACGCGAGGGCGTGGCCGTCACCGGGGCCCCCGACGGTGCGCAAGGGCTGCTGCAGGCAGGGGCCCTGCAGCCGGACGTGGTGCTCGTCTCGGCCACGCTCACGGTCATCGACGCGGTCGACTTCGTCCGCGCGGTACGGCTCGCGCGAGCCGTACCGGTGCTGCTCGGCGTCGGCGAGGGGCACGCCGAGCAGGCGGTACGCGCGCTCGCGGCCGGGGCGGCGGCCTGTGTGGCCAGGCCCTACCGGGTGCCGGAGCTGCTGCCGTTCATCCAGGCGTCCTCGCCCGAGTCGCGCAAGGTGCTGAGCGTGGGCGGTGTCGAGCTGGACGTGCAGGCTTACCAGGTACGCGTGGGGGGACGCGTCGTGCACCTGCCGCTGCGGGAGTTCGAGCTGCTGCAGTACCTCATGCGCAACGCCGACCGCACGGTCACCCGCGAGCAGATCATGCGGAACGTGTGGCACACCGCCACCACCACCTCGACGAACACCATCGCGGTGCACGTCAAGCGGCTGCGCGCACGGTTGGGCGACGAGGACGACCAGCTCATCCAGACCGTACGCGGCGTAGGCTATCGCCTGGTCACTCCGGGCACGTCCGGAAGGATTCTATGATCCTCTTGGCGACGCCCTCCACAGTGGCGATGCCGTACCCCACCTCGGGGCTGCCTTCGGAGAGCACGGCCACGGCGTAGTCGTGGCCGTCGTCTCTGATCAGGCCCACGCTGATGACAGCCCAGCGCTTGGTCGAGACGCGCTTGAGCCAGCCGTTCTTGAGCGCCACCCGATCGCCCCGGCACGCGGCGGCGCTGACGCCCCAGTCCTGGCCGTCGACGACCTTGCCCATGAGCCCGAGCACCCGATCGCGATCCGCCCCCTTGAGCGGGCTCTTGCCGGACACCAGCGCGGTCATGAGGCGGATCTGGTCGTCGACAGACGTCCGGGTGATTCCCCAGCAATACAGGTCGAGGCACTCACCGGGGACGCCGTGCGTGTGTCTGAGCCCGAAGCGCCTGGCCGCCTTCGTGAACCCCGCCACGCCGCCCATGCGGAGCCACAAGCGGTCGGCGGCGTGGTTGTCGCTGTAGCGGATCATCAGGTCGGCGTCGCGTCTGACTGCCTCGGGCAGCTTCTTCCACGGCGTCTTCAGCAGCAGAGCCATGAGGATCAGGACTTTGGCGCTGCTGGCGGTGATCAGTCGCTCGCCCGCGTGGTAGCGGTAGACGCGTCCGGTCGCCAGGTCCTTGACCATGGCAGTAACGGGGCCCGGACGGCCGGCCAGGAACCGGTCGAGCCGTTTGGTGATCCGCTTGGCCGGGATCGGCGCCAGGGACTCCTCCGCCTCGACGCTCTCGATCCTCCCCAACGTCCCTTCCCGGGCCTTCGGGATCGCGACCGCCGCCTGCCACACGGGATGCCGCCCGGGAGACGGCTCGACGGGCACCGTGACCAGGGACAGGACCAGGGAGTGGGCGAGCAGCACGCGTGCCGGCACCTGCCCTCGCCCCGTGATCACCCGGGCATTATCACGAATAACCGAGAGCCGCCGCTAGACGGCCGTCGCCAACAGTTTCGCGATCGAGTCGTCGTCGCAGGTGTCCCAGAAGCCGCCCACGACATCCTCCAGGTGCTCCAGGGATTCGGCCCGGAACAACACGTCCTGATATTTCGTGATGTCGTAGTGGGTCGTCCCCATGGCCGACAGCTCCAGCGGCCGGATGTCCATGCCGCGGAACTCCTCGATCTCTCCGTATGAGGACAGGATCCCCGCCCCGTACGCCCTGATCTCGCCCCGCTCCTCCATCACACCGAACTCCAGCGTGAACCAGAACACCTTCGACACGAACTCCAGCGCCTCTTCCCCCTCGACCCGCCGCGCGGCCTGCCCGGCCAGGCGGTAGAGGGCGGCGTACCGGGAGCTGGCCAGCGCGTTGGCGTGCCCGATCACCTCGTGGACGACGTCGGGCTCCGGCGTGTAGAAGGGCACGGAATGGTGGCGGATGTACTGCGTGGAGTGGAAGAGCCCGTCCGCGAGCACCCCGTAGAAGTCCCGCAGCGGCACCAGCCCCGCCGCCGGCAGGTACCGGAACCCGGTCAGCGGCTCCAGCAGCCGTGAGACCTCCTCCAACTGCGGAATCCGCTCGGCCGGCAGCCCCAGCCGGGCCGCGCCGTCGAGGTATTCCGCCGTGGCGTACTTGGCATGTTTGATCGCCAGCTCCCTGCTGACCATCGCCCATACCTCGTGCTCCTGCTCGGTGTACTCGGCCGCCGGAATGGGAGTCCCCGGACGGTAGTTGACCGCCAGCCCCGCGATCGCGTTCCGCCGTGCTCGGTAGACCGGATCCGCGAACCCCGGATGCGACGCGGACAGCTCGACCACCACCGACCCGTCGGCCTGGGCCGCGACCGGCGCGAAGTACTGCGCTTCCTCAAACATGCTCAAATAACAGCAAATCCGTCTTTTCCTGGCAAGAGCGCCCAGTTTCACTGCGCGATACGCTTACTTTCGTACGCTTACATCCACATTTGCTAGTCGCATCGCACAGTCCGCGGAGGGACCGGGATGGACGAGCTGGACACCAGGTTGCTCGTGACCATGCGCGCCAACCCGCGCATCGGCTTGACCGAGCTCGCCCGTCTCCTGGGCGTCGCCAGGGGCACGGTCCAGGCCCGGGTGGAGAAACTGACCGCCCGCGGCGTGATCGAGGACTTCGGCCCCACGGTCTCGCCGGCCGCGGCCGGGCATCCCATCCTGGCGTTCGTCTGGCTCCAGATAGCTCAGGGCCGGCTTGAGGAGGCGGTGGCGGCACTGCGGGGCGTGCCGCAGATCCTGGAGGTCCACGGTACGAGCGGCCAGCACGACCTGCTGTGCCGTGTGGTCGCGAGAAGCACCGAGCACCTGCAGGAGGTCATCGCCCGCATCCTGGCCTCGCCGGCGGTTCAACGCACGGACACCACGATCGCGCTCTCCACCCAGATCCCGTTCCGCATCGAGCCCCTCCTCGAAGCATCCGCGAGGGGCAGATGAGCCCAGAACGCAGAAAGGGCCCCGACGCTTGAGGCGTCAGGGCCCTTTCTAAAGATTGTCCGGCGGTGACCTACTCTCCCACACCCTCCCGAGTGCAGTACCATCGGCGCAGAGAAGCTTAACTTCCGGGTTCGGAATGTAACC
>NZ_JBITMD010000059.1:0-20999 GCF_044465905.1 Nonomuraea sp. NPDC049480 | reverse complement strand
ACGCCGAGGTGATCTCGCTGAAGGGAGACAGCTACCGGCTGAAGAACCGCGACCTGGGCCGGGTTCCATCGGCCCGATCCGAGCACGAGCAGTAACCAACGACAACATCAGGGGGTCACGATTCAGACGTCGTCAGGGGGTCAGAATTCGGCCGTCGTTGACACCGACCACGTACGGCGTCCAGCCATGCTGTGGCGATCGTAGGGCTGCATCTGTGCGGCCGGCCGTTTGCGGATGGGAAGAACAGGGCCCCCGTCCGGCCCCGTGGACGGCGCGAGCTAGAGCGCCATCTCCGGTTGAGCCTGTGTTGCTGCTAGTGTTGACGACCTCAGATCCGCAACCTTCTCCCGATGGTCTTGAGGGCCCAAGCTGAAGCACATGCTCCAGCTGCGGGGAAGGCGCAAGATCTCCGTTGACAGTTGGAGAGTCTTGCCATGGGTGAAATCAAGCGGATCAAGAGTGCGCCGGAATCCGGAGAACTGCGGCTGCTGACCGTGGTCAGTGCGCGGAAGGACGCCGGCAGCAGCCCTACTGGGATCGTCGGACGGAGCCTGGCACGGCAGTTGCTCGCCGTCGGCGATCGCGTGCGCGTGATCGCCGAGTCCGACCAGTTGGCCGACTGGCCTGATGCGGTCGAACTTGTCGAGGGGTCCATCACCCGGCCAGGGGAGTGCGCCGAGGCCTTCAACGGCGTTGACGGTATCTTTCTCGCCGGCGCCCAGCCCGCGTCGGTTCAGGATGCGCTGGGACTCGCGCTGGCCGCCGGTGTCCGGCGCATCGTGGTCCTGTCCTCGCACGGGCCGGAGTACGAGGAGTCGTATCCGCCGGAGACGTGGTTCTGGCTGGCCATCGAAAAAGCCGTCGAGCGTTCAGGGATGGAGTGGACTCACATCCGCCCATCGGCTGTGATGGGGTCCATCATCGAAGGCAGCTATCCCGCCACGGGATCGGACTGGCCGGACACCATCAGACGCGAGCTGGTCGTCCGGGAGGCCTTCCTGGACGAGGGCCACTATCCGTTCATCCACGAAGACGACCTAGCTGCCGTCGCAGTGTCGGCACTGCGCGACGACGAGTACGTCGGCGGCATCATTGAGGCGGTCGGCCTGCCCCTCAGCACGCGTTCTCGCGTGCGGAGCATTGCCAAGGCCATCGGCCGCGACATCGACGCCGTCGAGCTGACACCCTCCGACAGCCGCACGAACTGGCGCCGTCGTGGCT
Organism: Nonomuraea sp. NPDC049480; assembly: GCF_044465905.1. NCBI lineage: Bacteria > Bacillati > Actinomycetota > Actinomycetes > Streptosporangiales > Streptosporangiaceae > Nonomuraea > Nonomuraea sp. NPDC049480. The sequence continues at coordinate 19,778 of NZ_JBITMD010000059.1, read as the reverse complement.
GGCCCGACAGCGGCATCGACGTGACGCTGTACGCCCTTGAGGAGTACGGCGCGCAACTGGCCGAACTCACCCAATGGACGCTCGAGCAACGGCCTTCCGTGCAGGAGATCATCGGCCGCCCGCTACGAACCTACGACGACTGGGCGATCGAGAACGCAGACCGGTTCCGCTGACTCCTGGCCTACGCCAGGCAGTACCGCGAGCACCATCCCCAGCCACTGCTGGACCCAGGGGCGGCGGGCCGCAAGCGGCGAGGACGCGCTCTGCGTGGGCGAACCGGTCGTGCCGCTCATGGCGGCGCAGATCACAGCCGCGCCCGCCATGCACCAGGAGGCGTTCTTCTCCTGGCTGAAACACAGGTTCACACCAGAAGGGAATTGTCATGAAAAAGGGGATCAACTATGACACGGGGTTCCTGCCGGGAGACCACTTCACCCGCAAGGTGTTCGACGCCGAGACCGTGCGACGCGAGATGCGTGTCATCGCCGACGATCTGCGCTGCCAGGCCGTTCGCGTGTCCGGCGGCGACCCCACCCGGCTGAGCGTCGCCGCCCAGGAGGCCGCCGAGGCAGGGCTGGAGGTCTGGTTCGCGCCCTTCCCCGTGGACCTGCCCGATCAAGACGCGCTGGGCCTCTACGCCGACTGCGCCGAGCGCGCGGAGGCGGTGCGGCGCGGCGGGGCCGAGGTGGTGCTCGTGGCCGGCTGCGAGTACACCACTTTCGGCTACGGCTACCTGCCCGGCGACACCTACACGGCGCGCATGGATGCCATGATGGCAGACCTGGCCTGGTTGGAGTCGCTGAGCACGACGATGGGCCGCTTCAACGCGTTCCTCGCCGAGGCGGCTGAGACCGTGCGGCCGCTGTTCGGCGGCCGGATCACCTACGCTTCGGCCCCGTGGGAGTCCGTTGACTGGGCCCCGTTCGACCTGGTGGGCGTGGATGCCTACCGCGCCGCGTACAACGCCGACACCTTCGTCGAGGAGATGCGCGGCCACTTCAAGCACGGCAAGCCCGTCGTGGTCACCGAGTTCGGCACCTGCGCCTGGCGGGGCGCGGCCGAGCAGGGCGGCGCCGCGATGCTGGTGCCGGAGGGGGCGGTGCCGGACGAGGGCGAGCAGGTCCGCTACTTCGAGGAGCTGATGGACATCTTCGACAAGGAGGGCGTGGCCGCCGCCTTCTGGTTCAGTTTTGCCGGATACGCACTCCAAGGCGCGGCCGATCTAGGCTCCTACGGTGTCGTAAGGATGCTCGACGCGACCAGGTGGGAGCCCAAGGCGGTCTTCCACGCCATGGCCACCAGGGACGCGCGCAGCTTGAGGAAGCGCTGAGGCGTGACCGGGACCTGCGGCGTCATACTGGAGGATGGACGGTGAGCGCTGACCGAGGTTGCGGCGCTGCGGCGCGCGGCCGAACGTCTTGGCCTGCCGTCGCACGTGTCCGGCATGGCCAACCACGCCGACGCCGACGTCACCGCGATGATCAAGTTCGGGTGGTCCATCGTTCGTCTCGCGGGTAGTAGCCCGTCAGATTGGGCACGGCGCCAAGGCATCAGGCCAGGCCGTCTGGTGACTGGGACTGTGTGAGAGCGCAAGAGCGGGGGGAGGAGTGGGCCCGCAGAGAGAATCCGAACGGAATCCGGCGTTAGTGACTCTGAGCTACGAGGGGTGCGGCACGGCTTGACATAAAGACACTTAGCGAGCAACGCGACCTGCGGAAACGTCCCGTGCAGCGTTATCGCGCCGCCGAGCGAGTGTCCCACCCGCCGCCGAAGGGCGGCTTGCCGAGCGGGTGGGCGCGCCGCAGTGACGATCACGATTGCATCGAGTCGTCAGGCGTGGGCGGCAGAACCGTGATGCACTTCGAATTCAAAGCAAGTAGGATCATGGGGTGAGTGACCCGGCACCTGGCCTGAATTCGGAGCAACTCGGTGCGTACTTCGCTCTGATGGAGGTCAGCAGCCTTCTTCAGTACGCGGTGGACGAGCACCTGCGCGCCGACGGTGACCTCAGTTACGTGCAGTTCCAGATCCTGGCGCGGCTGGTGGACGCTCCAGAGGGCAGGCTGCGGATGACGGATCTGGCCGACGGTGTCGTGTACAGCCGCAGCGGGCTCACCTACCAGGCGGGATTGCTGGACAAACGCGGCCTGATCACCCGCTCACCGTCGCCGGACGACGAGCGCAGTGTCATGGTGACTGTCACCGACGCCGGCCGGGACCTGATCGCCCATGTGCTTCCCGGGCATGTCGACCGCGTCCGGCAGTTGCTGTTCGAACCGATGACCGGCGAGGACCTCACCGCCCTCAGCACCGTTCTCGGTCGTGTCCGCGACCACATGCGCGCCACCCCGCCACGGTCCGCCAAACCCCGCGCCGGACGCAACCGAACCGACTGAAGGGCGGAGAGAGGGATGGACCGAGCACTGCTGGCGGACTTTCTCCGGGCACGGCGGGAGAGGCTGCAGCCGGAGGACGTCGGGCTTCCCCGTGGCTCACGGCGTCGTACGGGCGGACTGCGGCGCGAGGAGATCGCGGTGCTGGCCGGCATGTCGGCCGATTACTACAGCCGGCTCGAGCAGCAGCGCGGTCCGATGCCGTCCGAGCAGATGCTCGCCGCCCTGGCGCGGGCGCTGAACCTCAACGCGAGTGAGCGGGAGCACTTGTTCGCCCTCGGCGGGCACTCCGCTCCGCGGCGCTCCTTGCGCGACGAGCAGGTCAGTCCGGCCATGAGGCGCATCGTCGAGCGTCTCTCAGACACGCCCGCGATCGTGTTGTCCCGGTTCGGCGAGACGCTGTTGCAGAACCAGTCGGCGGTTGCCCTGCTCGGCGACTACACCCGGTTCAACGGCATGTCCCGCTACCTGGTCTACCGCTGGTTCACCGACGCGGCGCAGCGCGCCCTCTATCCCCCCGAGGACCATGCCCTCCGCGGCCGGGTCTTCACCGCGGAGATCCGTGCGGCGTACACGGCCGACCCTACGGGCACAGCCGGCGAGATCGTCGACGCGCTGCTGGCGGTCAGCCCCGAGTTCGCCGAGGTCTGGCGGCGGCACGAGGTGGATGTCACCCACCACCACGATCTGAAGCGCTACCGGCATCCGGAACTGGGCGAGCTGGAGCTCTACGGCCAGCGGCTGGTGGATCCCGACGAGGGCCAGGAGTTGCTGGTCTTCCTGGCGCAGCCCGGCTCACCGAGCGATGAGAAGCTCCAGCGCCTGATCACGATGAGCTGAGCCCGCCTCGTTATCCACGGACTGTTTGTCCGTGGATAACGGTGACATTCACCCGGCTTCCGGTTCGCGCCATGCTTGATGGGTCGGACCGGGAAGGTGGTGAGCAACGTGGACCGCGAACTTCTGGAGCACTTTCTCCGGGCGCGCCACGATGAGGTTGGGGGCGATCATGCCGGCCCGGTCATGACGCGCATCGTCGAGCGTCTGCCGGACTATCCCGCGATGGTGTTCTCCCGGTGCGGCGAGGTGCTGTTGCAGACTCGTCCGGCGATTGTTCTGTTCGGCGATTACACCCGGTTCGGCGGAGCGTCGCGCTATTTGGTCGACCGCTGGTTCGCCGACCCGGCGGCGCGCGAGCGCTACCTCGTCGAGGTTGGCGTCACCGGTCACTGGCACCTCCGACGCTACCGGCATGCCGACCTGGGAGAGCTGGAGCTATGCCGACAGCTTCTGGTGGATCCCGTGGAGCACCAGATGCTGCTGGTCTTCATGGCCGTCCCGGGCTCTCCAAGCGACGAGAAGCTGCGCCGCCTGACAGTCGCCGGCGATTAGGCCCCGGCGACTGTCGGCCGGCTCACACCGTACATAGATTGCTTCGAATTCGAAGCGTGCTATGGTCAGGAAATGCTTCGAAAACGAAGCACCTCACGATGGAAGAGACGAGGGCTTGTGATGAAGGCAGTGCGTTTCCACGAGTACGGCGACCCGAGCGTCCTGCGTTACGAGGACGTCGAGCAGCCCGTCCCCGGCGCCGGGCAGGTGTTGATCCGGGTCGCCGCGACGTCGTTCAATGGGGTCGACGGCAACATCCGCGCCGGTTTCATGCAGGGTCCGATCCCGGTGACGTTGCCGCACACGCCGGGCATCGACGTGTCCGGCACGATCGCGGCGCTGGGCGAGGGCGTGACCGGCATCCAGTTCGGTGACCAGGTCGTAGGGTTCCTGCCGATGGTGGCCGATGGCGCGGCCGCGGAGTACGTCGTCGCTCCGGCCGAGATTCTCGCTCCGGCGCCGACCAGCATCTCCTTGGCCGACGCCGCCGCGCTACCCATCGTCGGTCTCACCGCGTGGCAGGCGCTGTTCGACCACGCGAAGCTGGCGGCCGGCCAGCGCGTGCTGATCAACGGCGCGGGCGGCGCCGTCGGGGGCCACGCCGTTCAGCTGGCCAAGAACGCCGGCGCGTACGTGATCGCCACGGCCAGCCCCCGCAGCATCGAGCAGGTCAAGGCCACAGGTGCCGATGAGGTCATCGACCACACCACCACCGAGGTGGCCGCGGCGGTGAGCGAGCCGGTCGACGTCGTGCTCAACCTCGCCCCGATCAACCCGGCGCAGTTGGCCGCACTGCTCACCCTGATCCGTCCCGGCGGAGTGCTGGTGAACACCACGGTGTGGATGCCCGCCCCCAGCGACGAGCAGCGCGGCGTACGCGGCATCGACCTGTTCGTCCGCAGCGACGCCACCCAGCTGTCCCACCTGGTCGCGCTGATCGACTCCGGCGAGCTGCACGTCGACGTCGCCCAGCAGGTCCCCCTCCCGGAGCTGCCGGCCGTACACGCCCAGGCCGCCGCGGGTGCGCTGCCCGGCAAGACCGTCATCGTCGCCCCCACCGCCTGACGCCGCCCTATGAGGCCGACCCGGCCACCTTCGAAGCACCACCCATGACAGGAGAAACCTCGATGTCCCACGACAATGTGATCACGGTGCTCGGCGCGACCGGCACGCAAGGCGGCGCGGTCGCGCGGGCGCTGCTGACCGACGGCGAATTCACCGTACGGGCGGTGACGCGCAACGCCGCGTCGCCCAAGGCGCAGACTCTGGCCGGGCTCGGCGCCCACGTGGTGGAGGCGACCCTCACCGACGAGGGCAGCCTTCGCCGGGCATTCGACGGGGCATACGGCGCGTTCCTGGTTACGCCGTACTGGGAGCACCGTTCGCCCACCCGGGAACTGGCCGAGGTGGAGAACCTCATCAGCGCGGCCCAGGCCGCCGCCCTGCGGCACGTCGTGTGGTCGACGCTCGAGGACACGCGCGAGGCGATCGCGGGCGACGACACCCGGATGCCGTTCATCGGCGACGGCTACCGGGTGCCGCACTTCGACTTGAAGGGAGGGGCCGCCGACGCCCTGTTCGCCAAGTCCGGCCTGCCCACGACGTACATGCTGATGTCCTTCTACTGGGACAACCTGCTCGGCCTGGCCAAGCCACAACGCGACCCGGACGGGACGCTGGCCTTCCATCTCCCGCTCGGCGACACGGCCATCGCGGGCGTCGCCTCCGACGACATCGGACGGCTGGCGCTGCGCGTGTTGCGCCAGCCGTCGCAGACGATCGGCGCCACGGTTCCCGTGGTCGGCGAGTACCTGACCGGCGAGCAGATGGCGGCGGCGCTCAGCACGGTCCTCGGTGAGCCGGTGGCCTACCGCCCACCCACCCACGACCAGTTCCGCAGCGTCGGCTTCCCCGGCGCGGACGAGCTGGGAAACATGTTCCAGTACTACACCGAGTTTCCCGGGTCCTATCTCGGCCGCCGCGACCTCGACATCGCACGCGCGTTCAACCCCGATCCGCTCACCCTGACCGACTTCCTGGCCGCGCATCGTGCCGAACTCGCGGCCTGACCAACTTCCTGGCGACTCGGACGAGCCCCGATGACCAGCACCGACCTCACCCCGTTCAGCCCGCCCGGAACCGCCAACTATGCGCAGGCGGGCGCCTCTTCCAGCTCGCGGCGCCGGTCGACCCGGCCGGGGCGTTCACCGCCCGCTCGATCGACGACGTCGTCCGCGCCGTCGCCACCGCGCGGTCCGCGCGACCCCGGCAGCCTCATCCTCGTCGTGACGAGCGCAGCGCATACGGCACAAATGATTAATCACGCATCGCGACACCAAGGATATCGACATGAGGACGCCAATACTTATCAGCTCAACGGACGACACCGTCTCGATCACGGTCCAACAGCGAAGCTCGGTGGCCCCCAGCAAAGCTTTCCGAATGATCGTCCCAATCGACCTCACGTCCGTCTTCCACCGGGTGGCACCATTCCCCGGTGTCAAGAGCGTGGCGAACCAGACCGAAGAATGGGATCACGTCGGTCCGACCAGGAACCCTCAGTTCGACGACGGATCGCAAGTCGACGAACAGTTGACCGAATACACCGAAGGTTCAAGTTTCGCATATCAGCTGACGGGGTTCACTAATGTCCTTTCCCGCCTCGCCGCCGGCGTCAGAGGTGAATGGAACTTCAATCCCGACGGCGATGGCACGCTCCTCCGATGGACTTACGAGTTCAAGCCGCTTCCGGGACGTCGCTGGATTCTCGCCGGCCCGTTCGCGCCCCTGTGGCGCCGATACATGGTCGCCGCCCTTGCGCGCTGCGTGCGAGCGGTCGAAGCGGCACAAGGCAACTCGTAGGTGACCCCAGGATCCCGCTTCGCCGACCGGCGAATGCCGGTTCCCGAAGTCCTCGGCGTCAGCGCCGCCGCATCCGTGCTCGCCGCGGTGGCCGGCCACCCCGCCGCATCAGGGACCGCGGGAGCAGCAATCCTAACTTCGCCAACCGGCTGTACCGTCCCGCGACGGACGGGCAGCTGGTGGCGAAGGGGCCACGAGTCCGACACAGGATCATGCTGGACGTTGACGGCCGCCAGGTGGTGCGCCGCGGTAGGCAGACGATACAGGCACTGGAGGACCGGGCGGCGGACGTGTGGCTACCGGTCGTCGAAGGCCTGACGCCCCATGACCTGAAAGAAAGCAGCGCACGCACGCACTTGCACAAGGTGTGGATGGACGAGGACCTGATCCCGGACGTGGCGCAGGCGGAGTGACTTGCCCACTCCATCGCGTCGATCAAGGGCAGGGCCACGCACATCTCGGACCGCTACTCGCACGTGTCGGAGCCGATGCGCCAGCAGCTCGTGGCGGCGCTGCAAAAGCGGTGGGAGGGCTCGCTGCGCCGGAGGGCCAAAACCGGCCCTTCGAGGCTTCCGATATTGCAGGAGCTTCTGCGGCCGTGCCCGCGGAGAATAACCCGGCGGCCTCCAAGCGCACCTGTTCACGCTTGGCTCGCGCCGCCGGGGTCAGACCACCACCATCCGGATAACGCATCCCACCGGCATACTCCCCAACCCCGCCGTGAGCACGCAACCACGCCGTGCTACCCCAGACTTCAAGCTCTGTACTGTAGCGTGCCCCGCGAGTGTTTCCGCAGCTCACGCCCTGATTTATATGCTTTCTCGTTGCACATCTGCGGAACACCGGCTCACCCGTGCGGTATAGCGGGGGTATGTTCGCGCGCCGTATCGGCCGCATTTGTTTGCCGTTCCACACCACGAGCCGCAACCCTGGTGAATCATCTTCCTCATCAAGGAGCGCCCGTGAAGACGACGGCAATCATCTCTAGTGTGCTGGTGACCGCGGCGACGGCATTAGTCCTGGCCAGCACACCCGCAGCGGCGGATGCCCGGCTGAACGTAGCCCTTTCGCTCACCAAGAACACCACCAGCAGCCAGACCTACTGGGCCAATATGCGTCGCAACAAGAACGAGCCCTATGTCCTGAGATGGAGTTTCAACTGGAACACCGACGGCTGCTCGGTGCCCAAGGATATCGGTAACTCCGACTACTGGAAGGGAGTCTTCAAGACGCCCTGCGATCGCCATGACTTCGGTTACCGCAACGTCAAGAAGATGGTGAGCTCCAGCAAGTGGAAGAATACCTACAAGAAGCCCATCGATGACGCGTTCCTCTTCGATATGGGCAACGTGTGCGTGACATTCTCCGGCACGAAGAAGGCGTCGTGCCGAATCGCGGCGGCGGCGTTCTACGGAGCGGTCAGGGCTATCTGACGCCAGGTGCGGGGCGCTCGGCTCGTCGGTTCGGCGGCCTCTCCAGCGGATTCGGCCTGCCCGCCGCAGAACCCCCTCATCGACGAGTCTCTGCGTCGCCTTCTGGAAGGCCACGCTCATGGACAGGTCGGCGTCGTCAGCACACCGGTCAGAGTAATGCTGCCGTCGGGCGTGCTGACATCAGCCCCGCGTTCTGCGGCCGTACCTGCGCCCGTGGGTGGTGTCCTCCCAAATTCCTCCCATCGGCGGCGCGGAGATCATAGAAATGAGAAATGACCAGGCCGTTTAGCCTGGTCATCGCCCTTCTGATCTTGTGGAGCCTAGGAGATTCGAACTCCTGACTTCCTGCTTGCAAAGCAGGCGCTCTGCCAACTGAGCTAAGGCCCCTTCGACGAAGATAGCTTACCGGGCCGAGGAAGCCACCTGCGTCGTACCAAGGTCGTCGCTCAGCACCAAACTTGGGAAGTCGATGATCGAGTCCAGGATGTGGGTTGCCCCGCCCTTCAGGAGGCGCTCCCTGCTGTGGACCCCCGTCATCAGACCCGCCACGATCGAGGCGCCGGCTCGGCGGCCGGACAGCATGTCGCTTTCCGAGTCCCCGACGACCGCCACATTGCGTACGTCCTCCACTTCCAGGCGCAGCACGGCGTGCAGGATCATGTCCGGCCAGGGGCGGCCGCGGTCGCCGGCGTCCTCGGGGGAGATGGCCAGGTCGATCTTGTCGTGCCAGCCGAGGATGCTGAGGACGCGGCTCAAAGTGGCGCGGCTGAAGCCGGTGATCAAGGCGAGCTTGATTCCGGTGCCGCGGAGCTTGTCGAGGACCTCCATGACCCCGGGCACGGGTACGAGACCTGCCCGCTCCAGCGCGCCCTCATAGGAGCGCTCGAACGTCAGGTTCGCCGCCTGTGCCTGGGCCTCGTTTCCGGGGAAGATCCCGCGGAAGACATCGATCTTGGGGCAGCCCCGGGACCGGTGCACGTGAACCATGGCACGCGCGTACGCTCCGGTCCCGGGCACTATGCCCTGGGTCGCGATCGCCTCGGCGAAGGCGCGCTCGACCATGGCGATGTCACCGACCGTGGTGCCCGCAAGATCCAGGCACACCAGCTTGATGGGGACGATGTCACTCATCGCCTCGCCGGTCGGTTAGTTCTCGCTGCCGGTCGCCTCGGTCCAGAGATCGAGCTCTGCGCGGTCGGCCTGCACCTTGCGCCAGATCAGCAACCCCCCGAGGGCGATCAGCGCCAGAACGAGCAGCTTCTTCACGGTGTGACCCCACTTCTTCGACGGCCTCACCTGCCGGGGTGAGACCCAATGGTTGACAAGCAGCCTAGCAAGGGATGGCTGCGGTCCCTGTGCTGTGCATGGACCAGATGTGCGGAATGTGCGTAGAGCCAAATGTTCAGGTCCCCACCATACCCGCCCTATCCCGCACAATGGCTTACCGGTGATTACTCCAAGTGACGATGACGTACGTCGCCGTACTCGTCCGAGTACGCGTCACTTGCACAGATTCGCGGCGAGTGGCTGGTCAAACCTTTGTGGCACATATCTGTACCCATCCGCCCCTGTTCTGTGCCGGTTCGCCCTGGTGTCAGATCCCGTGGCTCGCCGATGCTGACGGCTCGTCGCGAGGACTCGGACAACGACTCGATCATGCCGTATATCCCGCCTCGGCGCGCAGGTCATCAAGCGAAGGCGCCGTCTTCGGCGGTTTTTGTTCTCGGTGGCCGGCCGGCCGCCCCACTCGTTGCTGGGAGGTGCGAGATCCGAGGTGCGCCCCCGGCCCCTATGAGTACGTCGCGAGAAGCCTTTGGGCGAACAGGCGGCCGTACGTGGCGCGGATGCGTACCTCAGTATGAGCCGCAAGCCGTTGAAATACCATAGGGGGGTATGGTGTTATACTCGAACACGGACGTACGACGACAGGCCGATGACGCGCACGCTAAGGAGACCGTGATGAGCGCCGCCACCTACACCTACACCGTCAAGGGCATGACCTGCGGCCACTGCGTCAGCTCGGTGAAGGAAGAGGTCGGGGAGGTTGCCGGCATCACCTCTGTGGAGGTGGACCTGGCCAGCGGCCTGCTGACGGTCAACAGTGAAGGGCCCGTCGACGTGGCGCAGATCGCCGCGGCGGTGGAAGAAGCCGGATACGAGCTGGCGGGCCGCTCATGAGCCCTCCCGCCAAATTCGGTGCCTATGTCCTGGGGTTGATCGTCGTCTTCGGCGGCGCCCTGGGCGTAGGCCGGCTGGTCGGTCCCACGGAGACTCCGGAGGAGGTCATGGACCACCCCGCCGTGGCGCTGGCCAAGGAGCTGGCGGAAGGCGGCGGTGGAGAGCATGGTGGCGGGCACGGCGACGCGCACGGTGGCGGCACGGGCGAGACGAAGAGCGATACCCCTGGGGGGCTCCAAGTGTCGCAGAACGGCTACACCCTCAACCCGCTCACCACGCCCGTGACCGGCCAGCCGATGGACTTCCGGTTCACCGTCATCGGCCCTGACGTCAAGCCGGTGACCGACTACCAGGTCGAGCACGACAAGAAGATGCACTTCATCGTCGTCTCACGCGACCTGACAAGCTTCCAGCACGTGCACCCCGAGATGACGCCCGACGGCACGTGGTCGGTCAAGCTGACGCTCCCCAAGGCGGGCACGTACCGCGCCTTCGCCGACTTCGTCCCCACCGGCGGCGAGAAGCTCACGCTCGGCGCGGACCTGCAGGCCGCGGGCGACTTCCAGCCCGAGCCGCTCCCGCACGCCAGCCGCACGGCCATGGTCGACGACTACACTGTGAACCTCGCCGGAAACCTGGTCCCTGGACAGTCCAGCAAGCTCACCCTGACGATCAACAAGAACGGCGAGCCGGTCACGGATCTGCAGCCCTACCTCGGCGCGTACGGGCACCTGGTGGCGCTCCGCGACGGCGACCTCGCCTACCTGCACGTGCACCCGGAAGACAGCAAGAAGGCCGGACCGGAGATCGTCTTCTACGCCGAGGTGCCCAGCGGCGGCAACTACCGGCTGTTCCTCGACTTCCAGCACGGTGACAAGGTGCGTACGGCAAGCTTCACGACCGCCGCCACCTTGTCCGACGGCCACGTTCCGTCGGCGAACCACGATCACAGCAACTGAGCACACAGGACGCGGAGAAAGGAGAGGTGATGTCCTCCATAACCGAAGGCAAGGCCGTCGAACTCACGATCGGCGGAATGACCTGCGCGTCCTGCGCGAACCGGATCGAGCGCAAGCTCAACAAGCTGGACGGCGTGAGCGCGACGGTCAACTACGCCACGGAGAAGGCGAAGGTCACCTTTCCCGAGGGTGTCGATCCGCGGGAGCTGATCAGTGAGGTGGAGAAGGCAGGCTACAGCGCGGCGCTGCCCGCCCCGCCGGCGAAGGAGGCGGCAGGGGAGGCCGGGGGGCCGGCCGGGGGGCCGGTGGAGGATGACGGGTTGGGGCCGTTGCGGCAGCGGCTGATCACTTCGCTGGTGCTGAGTGTGCCGGTGATCGCGATGGCGATGATCCCGGCGTTGCAGTTCACCTACTGGCAGTGGTTGTCGCTGACGCTGGCGGCGCCGGTGGTGGTTTATGCGGGCTGGCCGTTTCACAAGGCGGCCTGGAGCAATCTGCGGCACGGCGCGGCCACCATGGACACGCTGATCTCGATGGGGACGCTGGCCGCGCTGGGCTGGTCGTTGTGGGCGTTGTTCTTCGGCACCGGCGGCACGCCGGGGATGAGGCATGCGTTCGAGTTCACCATCGCGCGCAGCGACGGCTCGGGCAACATCTATCTGGAGGCCGCGGCCGGGGTGACCGCGTTCATCTTGGCGGGGCGGTATTTCGAGTCGCGGTCCAAGCGGCGTGCCGGGGCGGCGTTGCGGGCGCTGCTGGAGTTGGGCGTCAAGGAGGTGGAGCTGGTCGACGGCCGTCGCGTGCCGGCCGGGCGGCTGGCGGTGGGTGATGGGTTCGTGGTGCGGCCGGGGGAGAAGATCGCCACCGATGGGGTGGTCGTTGAGGGGTCCTCGGCGGTGGACGCCTCGATGCTGACCGGCGAGTCGGTGCCGGTGGAGGTGCGGCCGGGCGATGCGGTGAGCGGGGCGACGGTGAACGCGGGCGGCCGGTTGATCGTCAAGGCGACCCGGGTGGGCGCCGACACTCAGCTGGCTCAGATGGCGCGGCTGGTGGAGGAGGCGCAGACCGGCAAGGCGGCCGTGCAGCGGCTGGCCGATCGTGTCTCCGGGATTTTCGTGCCGATCGTGATCGCGCTGGCCGTGGGCACGCTGGGGTTCTGGCTGGGTACCGGCAACGGTGTGGCGGCGGCGTTCACCGCCGCGGTCGCGGTGTTGATCATCGCGTGCCCGTGCGCGCTGGGGCTGGCCACGCCGACCGCGCTGCTGGTGGGGACCGGGCGGGGGGCGCAGCTGGGCATTTTGATCAAGGGGCCGGAGGTGCTGGAGTCCACCCGCGGCATCGACACGATCGTTTTGGACAAGACCGGCACGGTCACCGAGGGCACGATGACGCTGATCGAGGTGCATGTGGCCGAGGGGGAGAGCCGGGAGCAGGTGCTGCGGTTGGCCGGTGCGCTGGAGCACGCCTCGGAGCATCCGATCGCCCGGGCCGTGGCGCGGGCCGCGCAGTCGGATGCCACGGTGGAGGATTTCGCGACCGTGGAGGACTTCGCCAATGTGGAGGGGCTGGGCGTGCAGGGCGTGGTGGATGGGCATGCGGTGCTGGTCGGCCGGCCGCGGCTGTTGCGGGAGTGGTCTCAGCATCTGCCTGCCGCTCTGGAGCGCACGCTGGAGGAGGAGCAGGCTCGGGGGCGTACCGCGGTGGCGGTGGGCTGGGACGGCCGGGCGCGGGCGGTGCTGGTGGTGGCCGATGTGGTCAAGGCGACCAGCAAGGAGGCGATCGAGCGGTTGCGTGCGCTGGGGTTGACGCCGGTGTTGCTGACCGGCGACAACGAGGCCGTGGCCAGGGCGGTGGCGGCCGAGGTGGGCGTCGATGAGGTGATCGCCGGGGTGTTGCCGGCGGAGAAGGTGGAGGTGGTCAAGCGGTTGCAGGCTGAGGGCAAGGTGGTGGCGATGGTGGGCGACGGGGTCAACGACGCCGCCGCGCTGGCTCAGGCTGATCTGGGGCTGGCGATGGGCACCGGGACGGATGCCGCCATCGAGGCCTCTGATCTGACTTTGGTGCGCGGTGATCTGCGGGTGACGGCCGATGCGCTGCGGTTGTCGCGTCGCACGCTGTCGACGATCAAGGGCAATCTGTTCTGGGCGTTCGCCTACAACGTGGCCGCGCTGCCGCTGGCCGCGCTGGGTCTGCTGAATCCGATGATCGCGGGTGCCGCGATGGCGTTCTCCAGCGTTTTCGTGGTGAGCAACAGCCTGCGGCTACGCCGCTTCAAGTGAGCGGGCGCGAGCCCATCTGACGGTCGGCGCCATCGCGGCGCCGGCCGTCACGAACAGGGCGCCGAGCAGCAGCCAGCCCAGCGTCCCGCCGCCGAGCACGAGCGCGGTGAGCGCGACCGGCCCGAGCATCCTGGCCACCGCCACGCCGGTGCCGAAGAAGCCCTGGTACTGGCCTTGCTGGTCGTCCGGGGCGAGCCCGAAGCTGATCTCCCAGGCCCCGGCGGCCAGCAACATCTCGCCGACGACCAGCAGACCGGCGGCCACCAGCAGGAACACCCACCCGTACGCGCTGAGCGCGAACACCGCACAGGCCGCGAGCATGACCACGCCCGCCCGCCGGACCGACGCCGACGCCCCGCGCAGCCCTTTCACCCGCCGGGCCATCCGCACCTGGAAGAGCAGCACGCAGCCGGTGTTGATGAGCAGCAGCGCCGAGATCACCCAGGAGGGCGCGGAGGTGCGTTCGGCGATCCACAGCGGCACCACCACGCTGAGCAGCGGCATGTAGAAGAGCATCACCGCGTTGATCAACGTGACGACCGCGTACGGACGGTCCCTGAGCACGACCAGCTTCGGCTCGGCGGCCGCGACGCGTCCGGGCGCCACAGAAGGCAGCCTGAGCAGCAGCGCCGCGGCCACGAGGAAGCTCACCGCGTCCAGCGCGAACAGCGTCAGGTACGCGGCAGGCGTGTTCAGCCACAGGGCGAGCCCGCCCAGCCCGGCCCCGATGGCCAGGCCGCCGTTCAGCGTGGCCTGCAGGACCGCCCGCACCACGGTCCGCTCCGCGGGCTCGACCAGCCCGGCCAGGAGAGCCTGCCGGGCCGCCGACAGACCGGTCTGCGCCGTCCCGTACAGGCAGGCCACCAGCACGAACGGCGCGAACGACCGGACGAACATGAACGAGGCCACCGCCGCCGCGGTCGCCAGAGCCAGCAGTACGGCGACGCCGCGCGGCCCGCGCCGGTCGGCCAGGTGGCCGAGCGGGACGCCGGCCACCGAGCCCACGGCCCACCCCAGGGTCAGGCCGAGACCGATCTCTGCGGCCGGCAGTCCGACGATCCTGGCGAAGTAGAACGCGGAGGTGACGAGGTAGACGCCGTCGCCGACGGAGTTCGCGAACTGGGCCTGAGCCAGGATGCGCCGACTGTTCATGATTGGTACGACTCCGGGGTCATCCGGGTGGCGACACCCATCCGGTTCCATGCGTTGATGGTGGCCACGGCCACGACGAGCGCGGCCAGCTCCGGCTCGCTGAAGTGCGTGGCGGCCTGCTCCCAGACCTCGTCGGTGACGTCGTGGGTGGAGAGCCTGGTGGCCGCCTCGGTGAAGGCGAGGGCGGCCCGCTCCTGGTCGGTGAAGAACGGCGCCTCGCGCCACACCGCGACCGCGTGCAGGCGGGCGTCGCTCTCTCCCGCCTGCTTGGCGTCCGAACTGTGCATGTCCACGCAGTAGACGCAGCCGTTGATCTGGCTGGCGCGCAGGCGTACCAGCTCGAGGAGGGGCTTGGGGAGGGTGCTCGCGGCGACGAACCTGTCCAGCCCCGCCATCGCCTTGTACGCCTCGCCGGCCAGCGATCCGAGTTTCATGCGCTCTGTCATGCACCCATCTTCAATCCCAACTTGTCCCGAGATAAGCTCCAATTTCCGGCAAATTGATTGGGCCAAGATGGACCTTCACGTCACCCTCGAAGGCCGCGGCGACCTGGCCGCCCAGGTCTACCGGCAGCTGCTCGACGCCATACTCGACGGCCGGCTCAGATCAGGTGAACGGTTGCCCCCGACCAGGGAGCTGGCCGGCCGTCTGGAGATCTCCAGGAACACGGTCGCCCTGGCCTACGACCGCCTCGTCGCCGACGGGTTCCTGGTGGGCCGGGCGGGCGCGGGCACGTTCGTGTCGGCCGAGCCGGTCCGCGGCCGGGCGGCCCCCAAGGGCGTGGTCCTGCCGCGTACGGTCTGGCGGGACATCGGCACACCCCCCACCACCCCGCACGCCCCGTACGACTTCCGCGTCGGCATGCCCGACCCCCGGCTGTTCCCGATGGAGAGCTGGCGCCGCCTGGTGGCCAGGGAACTGCGGGCCGGCGCCGCCACCTACGGGGACCCGGCCGGATATGAGCCGTTGCGTGAGGCCATCTCCCGGCACATCGGCATCAGCCGGTCCGTCCACGCCAATGCCGGCGACGTTCTGATCACCAACGGCGCCCAGCAGGCCCTGGACCTCATCGGCCGCGTCCTGATCGAGCCGGGGGCCGTGGTGGCGGTCGAGGAGCCCGGCTACCCGCCCGCCCGCCTCCTGTTCCGCTCCCTCGGCGCCCGCGTGGCCGGTGTCCCGGTCGACGCCGAGGGCATCGACGTCCAGGCGATCCCGAAGACCGCCCGCATCGTGTACGTCACGCCGTCGCACCAGTTCCCGCTGGGCACCCCCATGTCGCTGGCCCGCCGCGCCGCCCTCCTGACCTGGGCCGAGCGCCGCAGGGCGGTGGTGATCGAGGACGACTACGACAGCGAATTCCGTTTCGGCGACCGGCCGCTCGAACCCCTCCAGAGCCTGGACCGGGCCGGACGCGTCATCTACGTGGGCTCGTTCTCGAAGACCCTGCTCCCCATGCTCAGGCTCGGTTTCCTCGTCGCCCCCGCCTCGCTCGCCCCGGCGCTGCGTACGGCCAGGCAGTTGTCGGACTGGCACGGCGAGCTTCCGACGCAGGCGGCCCTGGCCCGCTTCATCGACGAGGGGCTGCTGGCCAGGCACATCAGGAAGGCGACCCGCGAGTACGCCGCCCGCCACGCCATGATCGCGAACACGCTCCAGGAAGACGACCGCCTGCGCCCGATTCCGTCCACCGCGGGCCTGCACCTGTGCGCCCGCCTCGCGCCCGGCGTGTCCGTACGCCCCATGCGCGGCGTGGCGCTGGAGCGGCTGGAGGCGTACTGCGGCGAGACCCCGGCCCAGCCCGGCCTGGTCCTGGGCTACGGCGCGATCACGAGAGAGCGGATCCCCGAGGGCCTGCGGCTGCTCAGGAGATCCCTACGGATGTCGGCGAGTCCAGAACCGCCGGTTTCGCTCCCCTGACATCTCGGGGTCGTCGGGCGCCGCCGGCTGCTGCACGATCACGACCGTGGTACGCGCGTGCCGGGCGCAGTACATGCTGGTCGACGGCAGGAAGATCCGGCTGAGCAGCCCGCGCCGGCCCCGGCCGAGCACCAGCAGATCGCCCTCCCGGGCCAGATCGACGAGGTGATAGCCCGGATCGCCGACCCGGCCGACCACGGCCGTCGTGAGATCGTCGGGCACGCCGCCCGCGACGTCGTCGAACGCCGCGCCGATCACCTCGGCGCAGCGAGCCTCCTCACCCATCCTGACGGCGTGCTGCACGGGCAGCGCCTCCGGGAAGGGATGAACGGGAGCACGACTGACATGCACGGCGACCAGGGCCATTCGGTGCAGCCTGGCCACCCCGATGGCCCAGGCCAGCGCCCAGCGCGAGGCCGGGGACTCGTCCACCCCCACGATCAGCCTCGCACCGCCGGGCAGATCCTGTTCCACGGTGCCTCCTGTAAGAAGTACGACCATAGTGCGCCTACCCACTGGTTACCGGGAGGTGGCACTTTGCGAACTCTGGAGTCGGCTCACGGGGCGACCGATCTACAAGAAGCCGCCCCACTGTCGTTCGTGGTAAAGGTCCATAGCGGCAGCCCATTTGGCAGGTTTCTCATTGGTAGCACGCGGTGGCGGGGGAGTTCGAGTGCCTCGGCCCAGTGCTGTGCCGCGGGTGCGGCCGGTCGTCAAATGAGCTTCAGCAGGCCCTCGTGGAAAATCTCCCGTTCCGCCGCCGAGAGCTGCGCGTACGCCGCTCCGGCCCGCAGATTCGTGTCCGCCTCGATGCCGGCGCGCACCGGGCCGTCCTCGAGCCCGGCGATCTCGGCCGCGGACAGGCCCGCCGCCTGCCAGGCGGCGGCGTGCGCGTCCGCGCGGTGGTAACGGAGCACGGCGAGCCGGTTGAAAAGCAGCAGCCCGGGCGCCGCCCACTCCGGCTCGTACGGCGGCGCCACCAGTTCCAGCGCGCCGCCCGGCACCCGCTCCGCCTCGGCCAGCACCCGGTCCGCCAGCTCGGCGAGCCGCGGCAGGCCGGTCCCGGCCCAGACGCGGTCGGCCGCGGCGGCGTGCGCTGCGTAGAGGCGGTGGATGAACGCCAGCCCTTCGCCGGTCAGCCGGAGCGCGCCGTCGTCGGTCAGGGTGCCCTCGCGGAGGTGCTCCTGGATGCCGCTCTCCCGCTCCGCCGTGTCGCGGTAGCGGTAGATCGTGCCGAGCTGTGCCCGTGTGACGGGGCGGAGGGGGAGTGAGAAGCGCAGGTCGGACAGGTATCCCGGGGTCAGGCCCGCTGCGTCGGCGAGCTCGGTGACCGCCTGATGGGCCGCGGCGTGCACGTTGATGTGGGCCGCGTTGATGACGGGGGCGATCGCCGCCGCGTACTCCGTCAGGCCGTGAAATTTCGGCATCGTGCGTCATTATGCCGTGGCAGTCGTGGATCATGACGCCTGTGACGGTCATCCGGTTCCTGGCCATCGGCCTTCTCAGCGCGGTGGTGGCGATTCCCTTTCTGGGGTCTCCGCGCGGCGACGGCTTCGAACACGCACGTCTCGACGCGCTCATTTCGCTGGTCTTGGTCCAGGTCGTGACCGTCCCGATCGGGGTGTTGATCGGCATCGTGCTCACCTTCATCCGGCCGTGGTGGCGTCGCCCCGGCTACGTGATCGGCACGGTCACGACCGCCTTCGGCGTTCTCGTCACCACACAGGGCTGGGCCACGTCCACCTGGGCAGACGGGGGGCCTTCCGGTATCGGGGACCCTGATGGCGAGTCGGTCTTGGGGTTCATAGGCGCCTGCTCGGGGATGTTCACGATCGCCATCGGGATGATCATCCTCGTCGTCCGGTGGGTTCCCGAGCTGACGCAGTCGCCGCCGGCGCGTACCCGCAACGCGCCCGCGAGGCCATGAACGCGGGCATCGTCGGGCAGGCCGTCGGTCTGTTCGCCGTCACCAACGTCGACGACATCGTCCTCCTGGCGCTGTTCTTCGCCCGGGGCGCCGGCCACCGCAACGCGGTCCCGCGGATCGTCCTCGGCCAGTACCTCGGCTTCATCGCCATCCTCGTCGTCTCCATCGCCGCCGCCCTGGGGGCCACGCTCCTGCCCGAGTCCGTCATCCCGTTCCTGGGCCTGCTCCCCCTGACCCTGGGCGTCAAGGCCGCCTGGCAGGTGTGGCGCGGCGGGGACGACGACACCGGCGAGCCGGCCAGGCCGGGCGGTCCCAGGGCGTTGGAGGTCGCCGCCGTCACCTTCGCCAACGGAGGAGACAACCTCGGCGTCTACGTCCCGGTGTTCGCCATGTCCGGCGTGGGCGGCATGAGTGTCTACGCGGCCGTCTTCCTCGTCCTGGTGGCCGCCTGGTGCCTGGCGGGCAGGTTCTTCGCCACCCGGCCGCTCGTCGCCAAGGCCCTCAGCCGGTGGGGGCATGTCCTGCTCCCGCTTGTCCTGATCGGGATCGGTGTTGCGATGCTCGTCGAAGGGCTTCGCTGAGGCGAGCGCGACGGCACCTGAGCCTGCCCGATCTGCTGGGGCCGGGCAGCCTCCTCGACCTGCGGATCTCCGGATCCCTTGTAGGGCGGTGCGGACTCGACTTGGTCAGCGCCGGGTAGACGAACGGTGGATGCTCCGAGAAAGCGGCGGTCCGTACCTTCGGCCCATGGCGCCCAAACGGACCAGGCTGGCCGCGGTGGCGGGGCTGCTGCTGCTGCTGAGCGCGGCCTTCGGGCTGATCCAGGCGGGTTTGATCGACCAGTCCCTGTTCAACCACGCATCCTTCGCGGACAGTCCTTTCTCGGAAGGGCTGCACACCATCAGTCCCGGGATCGACGTCGACGCCGACCAGTTGCTGACCTTCGTCGGCGGGCACGTGCTGTGGAGTTTCGCCGGGCCGATCGCCGTGACCGAGGCGTGCGCACCAGGACGGCCGACCGGCCGTGGCTGGGATGGCCTGGGGGGTGACGCTGCTCCTGGTCACGGTCGAGATCTTCGTCCGCCCTGCCGAGCCCGGCCCCTGGGTCTGGCCGGGCATCGTGGTGGCGCTGCTGAGCCTGGCGTCGCTGGGAGCGCTGCTGCTCTGGGCGCGGCACCGCGAGGCCGCGCCGGCTGGCCCGAAAACAGAACCCTAACTTGGGCGCGGCAGCATCACCGCGGCGCTCTGCGCCGTGGTGATCGTGTCCGGGATTGTCAGGTGGCCGG
>NZ_JBITMD010000058.1:0-22280 GCF_044465905.1 Nonomuraea sp. NPDC049480 | reverse complement strand
ATTGCGATCGCGCAAGTTGATGCGACTGGGCTGGTTCTTGTCCGCTCGGAACTGCTGTCCTGCTGGCCCTACCGGTACGAGGAACTCGAAGTCGAACTGCACCGGGTCGGACTCCGGACGGAAGTGAGCACGTTCGATCTTGAGGCCGAGAACTACATGGTGGTCGCGAGCAAGGTATAGACACCGGGCTCTCAGTGTTATCGAGCGGCTGCGCGCCTGACTCATCCCCAAACGCCCGGACCGACACCGACCCTCGGGATAACGCCGTCGCGCACAGTGACCTGCGACGATCACCTCACCTTGGGGCTGGGGCCGCGCTCGGGAGGAGAACGCCTGAACGAACGGGAGTGCCCGTGGTTGTGGAGGATCCGGGAGCTATCCCGTGCGGCTACTGGGCGCTCGTGCCATCGCGCGCCTCAATCACCGCGGCCATGAATTCCTGGAAACGCGCGAACTGCTGCTGATCCATCTTCAGCGGCACCCCGTTGGCGATCCGGTCGTTGTACCTGGTGCCGATCGTAACCTTGAAGCCGTCACCGTGTGGTTTCGCGTCCACTCCGAGGAACGCCACGTGGTATCGCCTGGCATCCGTCAGACAATGGAAGATTTCGAAGGTCCTGCCATCTCGCACCAGGATGTACTCGCCGATCGCGAACTCCGCTGTCATAGCTTCCCGTTCATGCCGCTTGATGTGCCGGGCGTCAGGGTCATCCCGGGGCACACGTCATAAAGGGAGACTCCTCTCTATTACACCGCAGATAGCCGACGCCGACCGGCGTGGGGCTCTGTTTCCCCCGAAATCCGCCACTTCAGATGAGAGACCAAGGCAAGTGACCATCCCGGCCCCAACTGGCG
Source organism: Nonomuraea sp. NPDC049480 (assembly GCF_044465905.1). Classification (NCBI taxonomy): domain Bacteria; kingdom Bacillati; phylum Actinomycetota; class Actinomycetes; order Streptosporangiales; family Streptosporangiaceae; genus Nonomuraea; species Nonomuraea sp. NPDC049480. The sequence goes on along the minus strand of NZ_JBITMD010000058.1, from coordinate 21,425 downwards.
AACCGCAGGTCAGCGACGGTGTTCCTCGACAGATCAGAAGAGAGGCCACAGTCAGCCCCATGAAGTGAGGTCGACGGCGTCGTCTGCGGCCGCCGCTTCGCGCCCGGCACCAGAGCACCGGCGCGGCGGCTGGTCCTTCGAGCCGGGTGGGTCCGGCGGCGTGAGCCGGACGTCGAGGTAGCGCTGAATCTGCAGGCCGCCGCCGCGGCGGGAGCGCGGGCCGGAGTCCTCGACCACGGTCATGATGGTGCCGATCAGCGCGGCGGCGGTCTTCCCCGTCAAGTCTGCGTGTTGAGCTTCTTGTTGCTCTCTCGACGACGCGTCGCGAGGTGGTCGTGCAGGGCCGCGTGACGGAACTGGTAGATCGGGCCCATAGTGCGCAGCAGGCCCAGCCGGTGGGCGTCGTCCAGGAAGGACATGAGCCGCCAGGGCAGCCGCCCGGCGGACGCCAGTCGGGCGGCCGCGATCACGAAGACGAACCAGGCATGATGTTTTCCGGACACGAGACCGAACGCGAGCCCAATCGCGGGCCCGACCGTGAGTCCGGCCGTGAGCGAGTCCGCGAACGATAGCGCGAGCCCGGTCACGAGACCGAACGCGGATACGCGAAGTAGCGTGATGGCTCTGTCGGCCTTCAAGGTGGATTGCGGCGTTCCGGCAGTGATGACGCTTGGTTGTTGCGCCCATGCGATGAGCCCGGTCACAAGCCCGCCCACGAGACCGAACACGAGCCCGCTCATGAGTGCTGGCTCAACTTCGATCAGGAGCCCGGTCCAGAGATCGTGCTTGGACCTGGACGTGAATTCCTTGATGAGCCTGCTCACGACCCCGGGCGCGAGTAAGAGCGCGAGTCCGAACACGAACCCGAACATGACCCCGGATACGAAGTTGTCCTTGGTTGACCGAAGAAGCCCGATCATTCGTCCTCGCAGGCGCAGATCGGCGTGACCGGGAGATTCCGCTGCCCATCTGCTGGCCCCGAGTCCGGCCGCCAACGCCCCTCCAAGCCAGAGCAGGAACCAGGTCTCAAGATCGATGTTCCCCCAGACCCCGGGTGTGATCACGAGTGCGAACACGAGCCCAATCGCGAGGCCGGCGATAGCTTGAAGACTGCGGGGAGCGATAGTGGTGCGGGCCAGGTGCCACCAGGTGATATCGCGGGTCTGGTCGGGGGGGAACAGACGAGCCAGCTCGGTCAGGTAGTGGCGGGCTCGGGCAGGGCTGTGAGAGCGGCGTGGCCGGAAGTGGTCGGCGGGGTCGGTGCTGGGCGGGCGAGTTTGGATCAGCGCGGGGATGACGTGGTCCAGCAGGTGAGTGCGCAGCGCGTCGGCGTCGGCGCCGAGCGGTCCGGTCAGGGGGATGGGGTCGGCTCCGGGGGCGATATAGACGGTGCGGATCAGCCATAGGCCGAGCGGGGTGGCGGCGAGCCGGGTCAGGCCGAGGGCGGTGCGGGAGCGTAGTGCGGCCAGGGTGTGGGTCCAGGCCTCGGACGGGGAGGCGGGCAGGCAGGCGGTCAGGTAGTCCGCGGCGACCTGCGCGGTGACAGGCTTGGGGACGATGACCGCGGCTGCGGTCAGCGGCCGGCCGGCGTCGTGGACGGCGGTGGTGAACTCGGTCCGGCGGCTGGTGAGGATGAGCTGGTCGCGGGCGGTCAGCGAGGCGTTGAGCGCGGCGAGCACCTGGGCGCGGGCGGGTGCGGGGATTTCGTCCAGGCCGTCCAGGACAGCCAGGATGTGGCCGCCTTCGGCCAGCGCGGCAGCGCCGCCGGCGCCGAGCTGCGGCGCGTCCAGCGCCGGGTAGTCGGTGGCCAGGCGGACGGCGAGCCAGTCCTGCAGCCGGGGATGAACGCCGGGATCCCAGCCGGAGACCGGCAGCAGCACCGGCACCGGCACGACATCCCCCTCGCCGGCACGGGCCTGATCGGCGGCGCGGGTGGACAACAGCTGCAGCAGCAGTTGGATCGCCAGGGTGGTCTTGCCCATGCCGGCGCCGCCGGCGATGACCAGCCGCCGCCGGGTCAGGGCGCGGAAGGCCTCCGCCAAAGCCGCCATGTCGTCGCTGCGGCCGGTCAGGGTGAGCTCGGCATCGCTCATGATCAGACGGGGCTGGCTCATCACTGTCTCGTCGGCGATGAGCTGCCAATACACCGGGATCGGTTCGGGATCGTCGAGCAGCCGGTTGCGGGCCTCGTCCTGCCATTGACGACGCACCAGATCGGCCAGCACATCGGCGGTTTGTGTCACATCGGCGAGATTGCCGGCGACGGTGTTGCGGCGCCTGGCCCACGTCACGACGGCGGCCGTGGCCACCGCTGCGGCGATCGCGACCGCAGCCAGGTCAGCCACGTTGACCTTGTCGGTCCGGTCCAGCGCGCGTCCCACCAACACCACCGTCGCGACCAGCGCAACGATGGCCAGCAGAGCGGCCGTATTCCACCAGCGGATGGGACGTCGACTCACATCGATATGATCGCCGCCGTCCAGCACCCACGGCATGCATCAGGGCCCGTCCCGGTGCCGAATCGTGACTATCGGCAGCCGGCCGCGGTCATCGCCGCGGCTCCACAGGAAGTTCAGCAGCAGGCAGATGTCCGTCGCATAGTTGCGTCGCGTCTCCCGCGTGCAGGATCGGAAGCCCTTCGCCCGTCCGTACGCAGACAAGCCTGGATCCACCCGATAGTCGGGGGACAAGAAGATCGGATCCCCTGCCCGCACGCCCACCTCACGCTCCCGAGCGGTCAGGTCCTCCCACCCCTCCAGAACCGACCGCCGAACACCGAAACGGGTCGCATCTCGGGGCACCCAAAACACCCGCCAAGCCGTCACATCAGCCCCTCTAGTGAACAGGAACAACACGCCTATCCAATAGGGAAGCGGTCTCGGCTTCTTCTGCGGTGCCGACCAGGCGGATCTTCATTGCTTGTCCCGGCTCGGGGTCAGATTTGGAACGGAATCCGGCGTTAACGCTATTCCCGCTGGCCAGCGGCCCCCTCGCTTGCCCATCCGAACGTGGTTAACGCCCGGATTCCGTTCCATTTCACAGCGCCCCGGACTCGAACGAGGTGGCTGGACTCGTGCCGCGGTGGCCCTGCCCTGCCTGGTGCAGTTCGCCGGCGGTCGCGCCGCTTGTCTGAGCGGGTCCGGTGCCGCGCCTGTCAAGGCGGGCATGGGGGATGTCGGTGTATTCGTCCCTCAGCGTGGGTAGTGCGGCAGCGGGAGTCGTACGTCGGCGACGCGGCCTGTGGCGCGCTTGGCGATGAGCGGAAGCGACAGGAGCTGAGCCGCGGTGTCCTGCAATTGCCGGCCGAGCGCCGTCTTGGGGATGATCCATCGGGTGGCGCGTCGTACCTTGTCCTGTTGGGCGGTGATGAAGGGCTTGAGCAGCGATTCGTAGGCTGGGAAGGCTCGGGTGTGATCGCCGTCCGCGGCGTGCAGTTCGCCGGCGAGCGCGTAGGCCTCGGCCATGCCGAACGCCGACCCTTGCCCCGACACCAGCGACGGGCACGCGACGGCGTCGCCCGCCAGGGCGACGCGGCTCTCGTGCCAGCGTGACATGCGGGTCTGGCAGACCAGGTCGAAGTATGGGTCGGGAACCCGGCTCAGCTCATCGAGGATCTTCGGGACTTGCCAGCCGGCGTCGGCGTAGGCGCGGCGTACCAGGGCTTTGTGCGTGGCGGCATCACGGGGGTTGAAGCGCGGAGGGGGAGAGGCAGCGAAGATCATGGAGAAGGCGGTCCGCCCGTCGTCCAGTCCGTGCACCCAGGTCTGCCTGCCGGGTTCGAGATGGCCGAGCACGGCGCCCTTCTCGCTGTGGGGGTAGTCGTCGAGGACGAATGCGGCGACGCAGAAGCCGAGAGGGCGGGTGAATTGCCGCTCGTCGCCGAACACCAGCTGCCGGGTCGTCGAGTGCAGCCCGTCGCAGCCGATGACCAGGTCGAAGCGGCGGCTCCCGGCGCGCTCGAAATCGACCTCCACGCCGTCCTCGTCTTGTCGCAGACGGGTCACGGTGTCGCCAAAGATGGTCTCCACCCCGTCGCCGAGCGCGGCGTAGATGACCTGGGACAGGTCGCTCCTGGCGATGGTCATGTACCGATCGGCTGAGGAGGCCAGCGTGCGGTTCATGTCGATGCGCTGCCTGACGCGGCCGTCCCGGTCGACCAGGAGGGTCTCATCCATCCGTACGGCCAAGCGGGACAGGTGCGGCACGAGTCCCATCCGCTGCGCGACGTCGAAGCCGGCGCCTGAGAAGTCCAGCAGGTATCCTCCGGTCCTCAAGGCTGGGGCGCGCTCGACGAGCGTGGGACGAAAGCCCCAGCGCGCCAGCCAGTAGGCGAGGGTCGGGCCGGCGACACCCGCACCGGACACCAGAATGCGCCTGTTCTTCATTGGTTCTCCTGTGGGTGTTGCACGATGGCGGCGATGAGGAAGGCGACGATCTGCTCGCGTGCGTGATCGGGGTGGGTCGAGGTGCCGCTCAGCTGCTCGCGCAGTGCCAGGGCCGAGGGGATGGACCAGCACACTTGCATCAGGATCACGGCGATCAGAGAGATGTCGAGGTCGGCTCGGACCGTGCCCTCCTCACGCGCAGCATCGAGGATGGCCGTGAGCCGGGCGAGATCGTCGGTGTCGAACCGGTGGATGATCTTTGCGTAGGTTTCCCAGCCCTCGGCCTGCTCCCAGCACAGCATGCGTGCCGTCTGGGGATCGGCCAGCATGTGATCGACCAGAGCGCCCAGCACTGATCGCAGGAGCGTGGCCAGTCGCTGCGGGTTCGCCGCGAGGCTGCGCAGGTCGCCGGGGGGCGGCAGGGCCTGGGCGATGAGCTCGGCCACCTCCCGGTCCATACGTTGCAAGACCTCGACATAGAGGCCGAGCTTGTCCTCGAAGTACCGGAAGATCAGTGCCTTGTTGCAACCCGACGCCTCCGCGATCATGTCGATGCGGGCACCGTCGAACCCGTGCTCGGCGAACGACCGCGCCGCCGCGCTCAGAATGGCCTGCCGTGTCGCCGCGGAGTCGCGAGGCCGTTTTGCTGTGATCATCTGACCCACCTCTAGGATGAAACTAACTAGTTACTTGCATCTTAGAGCGGAAGACTCTCCCGAGCAAGCGGGCGGTGGCCACCCGGCCAAGGTCTTGATCGACCGCTCGAGCGCGTGACCGTACCTTCGTGTGCTCAGTGGCGAGCGTGTGATGAGGTCGCCTGAAGTCGTGAGTGTCTGGTCGCCGATGGACCAACGTTCGCCCCTGGGCGGCAGCAGACCACGCTGCGCAATGGCGACCTTGGCGTTGAGGCCTACCTCAACTGGACGGTCCGGCCAGATAGCGCCGAAGATCCCAGCCATCCATCTGCGGAGGTGACAACCTGACCTCGCTCGCCGAGAAACTCAACCTGTCATAACGAACACCCGGACCGGCGTCGTAGCAACCCGACACCGGCCTTGCTGCCGAAACAGCCGCAGGCGTTGAGCTTGATCGCGGCGCTGACTGCGGATCACTGCGCCAAGATGAGATTCGGCCAGGATGCGGCCGTGCAAGTCGGCCGATCGCCAGGTTCTGAGAAATATTTGTGAGAGCATCGGAGGCGTGGCCGAGGCCCCGGAAGTCCGCGAACATATCGAATTTACCTCTCTGTCCGCTATCGGCGAGGAACACCCCCGTGACGCCGATGACATTGAACGTCACCCATGCCCGCGATGCGCCGTCGCTCCCGGTTCGCCGTGCCGATCACGTTCGGGCGCCGTGGCCGGCACCTACCACACCGGCCGCTTCACCAAAGTGCCCCGGCTGGCCAAGCTGCTGCGGGTGATAACCCCGGCCGACCGCAACCCGGGCCAGCCGTGGCGGCCCGGCACGCCGCCGCCCGCGCCCGTCGACGCCGACAGGCCGTCGGCCGACATCCGGATTGGCTACGCCCGCTGCTCCGCCCTCACCCAGGAACTGCAGTCGCAACTGGACGCACTGGCCGCGCACGGCATCGACCGGGAGAAGATCTTCGCCGAGAAGATCTCGACCAGGGTGAAGGTGCGCCCGCAGTTCGAGGCCGCGCTCGCTCTGGCGCGGCAGATCAAGGCGCACGCCCCGCACTGCCGGGTCATCTTGACGGTGTATGAGATGAAGCGGCTGGGTCGCGACGCCGCCGAACTCACCGCACTGGCCGACCACCTGACCGCGCACGGGCTGGTGCTGGAGATGCTCGCCGGACCCCTCGCAGGCATCTACGATCCGGCCGGACCCGGCCGGATGCTGTTCGCGTTCTTCGCCGCGATGGCCGAGACCGAACGCGAGGCCATCCGCGAGGCCACCCTGGAAGGCCTGGACGCCGCCGCCCGCCAGGGCAAGTACGGCGGCCGACCCGTGGTGATCACCGACGACATGCTGCACACCGTGCTACGCCGCAAAGCCGCCGGGGAACGCGTCGAAGACATCCGCAAGGACCTGATCATCCCCACCGGCAAGCGCAAGGGCCAGAATCCGTCCCTGGCCAGCATCTACCGCGCCCTGGCCGAGTATGAGAAGACGCAGGCCTACCCCGAGGCCGTCGAGCAGGCGCACGCCGACTTTGCCCTCCTGCAAGGTGACGACATCCCCTGGCCGCGCCTGGCCCGCATCCGACGCCCGGGCCAGGCGCTGACGGCTCAGGAGGCCGACCTTCGCCATCGCCTGCAGAGCCAGCCTCACCCGGACGCGGAGCTGCGATAGCGCACACGATCAACCCGGCGGCTGCCAGCTGATCACAGCCCGCACAAGACGCTCACCCCGCTACTCGTCCAGCGGGGCCAGCACGCGCTTTCTCCTCCACCCCTCACAGATGGCATCAACGCCGTGACCCTGGCCGGCACACCCGATGATGCAACCTCCTCGTCTCCCGCGGCAGGATGTTTGCCTCCTCCCGCCCCCGTCAATCCTCATCATCGGTGTCGTCGGCATCGGGGTCACGCAGAGCCCGCCGCCCGCCATTCAGCTGCGGCCGCTGAAACGAATACCTTCCATGCACATTAATGTGTCGTCTGATGAACGGACTGAGCCGGGCCACGTCGTCATCCAGCACCGGATAGCCCTGCGTGCGCAACTGACGCAGGGCATCGTCAATGTAGACGGTGTTCCACAGCACCAGGCAATTCAAAACAATGCCCAGAGCTCCTAACTGGTCCTCCATTCCCTCGTAATACCGCTGGAACACTTCGCTTTTGCGGCCGTGGAAGACCTTCTGCGCCAGATCGTGCCGGCCCTCCTGAAGGTTGCGGATGCCCTTGATGCCGCGCCGCATGCCCTCATCGTCGATCAGCGCCAGCACATGCAGACTCTTATAAATCCGCCCGTAGGTGTTGATCGCCTCGCCCATCGCAGTCGGCCGGCCGTCGCGCTGCAGCATCCGCACCACGTCGTAGGGGTTGACGGCGCTGGTGTAGATGGAGCCGACCAGGCGCAGGATGTCCGGCCACCACCGGGCGACCTTGCCCAGGTCCAGCCGTCCGCGAGCCAGTGCGTTCAGCGCCCCGTAGTCGGCATCGGCCTGCACCCGCCACAGCTTCTGGTCCGGCAGATCGGCCAGCGCAGGCCGATACTCCTTGTCCAGCAAATGCGCGAGCCCGAATACCAGATCGCTGTAAGATCCGGTATCGGTGACAATCACATCAGCCCTGCGACCCTCGCCCGAACCGAAGATGACATCCAACGCGTGCAGGCAATCCCGGTCGGTGCCGGACACAATTTTCGATGCGATACCGAACGCCTGATCATTTATCATATTCAACCAGGTAATTCCGCGCTTCGGACCGAAATATTTTTTATTCGGGCGGGCATATGCGGAGGGCACCGGAACGACGAAACGCATGCCGTCGATGGCCGCCACCAGGCCGCCGCCCAGCGCCTGGGCGAAACCGATCCCGGCCTGCTTGGCGATCAGGTGCGGATTGGCGGCGGCGTAGTTGTCGGCACGCAGATAGGTGTGATCGACGTACCCGAGTCGGTGCCGCTCCAGCGCGGGCACGCCCTTGATCGCAATCGGTCCGTAGGTGATGTTCAGCGCCTGCGCGGTCAGGCACGCCGCCACCGAGATGTCCAGGTTATCCAGGTGCGCTCCGGTGCCGGCGATCGAAGTGAAGGCCTCCATGAACTTCGGGCACCAGCCCAGCACCTCCACCACCGCCTCGGAGATGTCCACCCGCGGCATCATCGCCTCCACCTGCCTGCGCAGGTCGATCAGCGACGGCGGCTCCTCGATCGCCTTCACACTCGCCACATGGATCTTGCCGTCGTCGTCGATGGTGACGGAGGTATTGGCGGCCAGCCCGGCCCGCACCACCCGGTAGGCGCGATCCAGCCGTTCAGCGTGCTCGGCCAGCAGCTCCGCTGGATCTTCCGGCAGGCCCAGGTCGGTCAGCACGCTGTCCTTGACCGCCGCCCAGGCCGCGCCCTTCAGCAGCTGGGCGTCCGGGTCGCGCCACCGGCTGGAGGCGGGCGCGTGGATCTCGCGCCGCTTGAGATGGCGGTGGAACTGCTCCAGCACGCAGAACACGTACGCGTTGCGGTCGACCAGGTTGTCGGTGCGGACCGGATGACCGAACACCAGCCGCTTCCACGCTCCACTCACCACCAGCGGGTCGATCAGCCGCAGCGGCAGCACCGTGACCGGATGGTGGCGCGAGCGGTAGGCCAGCGCGTCCGGCAGGGCCTTCATCGCGGCCAGCACCCGCGCGCCCTCGGCGTTGGCCTCGAACGCGATCACCTGGGTCAGCAGCTTCACGAACCCCGACACGGTGGCGTACTTGCCTGCCATCTCCGCCCGCCAGCCGCCATCGTCCTCGGCGTCCGGCGGCGGCACCAGCCCGGTCACCGTGGCCACCGCCGAACGCAACTGGGCGCGGGGCACGACCGCGTCGATCATCTCCCACACCTCGAACAACCGCACGTCCTCGCTCCACCCCTCGGCCTCCAGCAGCACCTCCACCGCCTGGGCCAGCCAGGCTGAGGCCTTGGCCAGCCGGGGATGCTTGACGACCTTCTGCTTGTCAGCCTCCCGCTGCGCCTTGCCGAGCAGCTCGGTCACCATGAGCAGGTCCAGCAGCTCCAGCGTGTCGTCGATGGTCTTGGTCTCCAGCCGCTGCGCGGTGGCCAGCAGCGTGGCCAACCGCCGCGAGGCCGGGTGCTTCTTCAACTGGGAGGAGTGGGCGGTCAGGCCATAGCGTGCCAGCTCGTCCAGCCGCCGCTGCGGCACCGCGGCGTCCAGCTCCAGCCGGCCGAGCTCGGTGCCACCGATCTCGGCCACCAGATCCAGCGACTTGACGATCTGCGGCCCGGACGCCTTCGACGGGCCGGTCCGCCACCGTTCCAGGTCCGAGACCTTCTTCCCTGGCGGCACCTCCAGCAGCAGGTCCAGCACCGCCCGCTGCTGCCCGCTGAGCAGGGGTGCTGGGACTATCCGGCCGAAATTGAACGATAAGCCTCCACCGCAGGTCAGGCAGGCTTGCGAAGGATCGTGGGCGGATGGGGACGCCTACAATGCGCCACGCCTGTCCTGTCTGTAGGTCATCGGCCTGGAATCGACCGGTACGATCGGGAGAAGATCACGAGCTGTCGCGTGGACGTGGCACGAGGAGTCTGGTTGAGCGACAGCGGGGCCGTCGATGCTGAGGGCAAGGCCGGTGAGGCGGTTGCGCCGCCTCCGTACGAGCCGGTGCGAGTGGTGCCGACTCGGCCGGACGGCTGGCCTGACTGGCTCGGTCGCAGGCCGATCAGCTCGGCCGACCGGGACAGGATCCTGAAGGATCTGAGTGCCGATCAGGAAGCGTTGGACGCTTCCAAGCGGCAGGACGGCCTGCGTCTCGCACCGCTATTCTCGTCCGTGACGATCGAAGGATTCGGCGGGCAAGGTGATCTACGAAAAGTGGCCCGGCTGCGAGCCGCCATCAACGCGGCGTGCCGGGTCGCGGCAGGCGATCGGCGGACCAGTTATCACGCGACCGATGAGCGCATCACGATCGGGATCGCTGGGCCGGACGCGCGTGAGCGGATCGCGGTGCTGCGCCGGCAGCTCGCCAAGATCGGCGGTAGCCGCGGCTGGACGATCACCGAAGATCTGAACTGACCCAGCTCTGAGTGGAATTCCTGGGGGTCAGTACTGGCAGAGACGCTGCCCAGGGCCTCGTGCCGGAGGCGGAAGCCGACGCCACGCTTGCGCAGCCCGGCCACGATCGAGATGAAGTGTTGCAGGGAACGGCCCAGCCGATTCAGCGAGGGCGCTACGAGGGTGTCGCGGGGCCGCGGAACTCCACGGGTTTGCCCTGCCAGTTGCGCGCCGTCGCTCCGATGGTTTCGACAGCGTGAAATGGGACCGATTGTCAGTCCTCTTGGGACCATTTAGCGATCATTCAGCCATGATCTGAAGGCGAGTCGTAGTACCACTCCGAAGCGGTCGTGGCTCTGGGCGCGAGCACATGCGATTCCCAAGCACCCCATGCCCCATGACTTCTGACGGCGGTCCAAGCGTCAGCGGGTGTCCTCGCAGACCTTCCAGCCTCGCGCCGAAGGTGGACCTGCAACGGAACCATTTCGTACGGTAAGCGCAAGCCCTGTTTGGGGGAGAAGGGCAGGCGTCAGCTAGCGTTACCACCGTTGACGTCGAGTCCTGGGGGTGATGGTGATGGCGGCGGAGGAATCGAACTCCAGGGGCACGGCGGCGTCGCCGCGGCGCCGCCGTGACGCCGCAGCGACGCGGCAGGCGCTGCTGGAGGCGGCACGCCAGCGGTTCGCTCGTGACCGCTTCGAGGCGGTCAGTGTCAGGGACATCGCCGCGGAGGTCGGCGTCAACGTCGCCCTGGTGTACCGCTACTTCGGGTCGAAGGCAGGGTTATTCGCCACGGCGGCGGCGGACTCGGCGATGTTCGGGCAGTTGGACGTACCGGCCGAGGAACTGCCTGACCGGATGGCCGAGCTGCTGGCGTCCAGCGCGGCGCACTCGCCCGGCCTGGACGACCTGCTCACGGTCTGGCGGCTCATTGGGGAGACCTCCGATGAGGAGGGGCTGCCCGAGAAGGTGCGGGACTACGCCGAGAACAATGTCGTCGGGCCGTTCGCCACGGTCGCGACCGGCGACGACCCGCGGCTGCGCGCGGAGCTGGCCGCCGCGCTTCTCGCTGGGATCAGGGTGCTGCGGTGGGCGTCTCCCCAGGGACGGCTGGCCACCGCGCCGCCCGAGCAGGTGGTCGAGTACGTCCGCCAGGGAGTGCGGGCACTGCTGCACGGCAGTGCCGGGGAAGGCAGTAAGTAAACGCATTTACTTACTAAACGGGCTGACGCTATCGTGCGGATGTAAACGTGTTTACTTCGTATGGAGCCTGCCATGAAGACACAGCGCACGCACTACGTCACCGCCACCGACGGCGTCACCATCGGCGGAACCGTGCACGGCCAGGGACGGCCACTGGTGTTCCTGCACGGGGGCATCGGCGACAGCGACATCGACTGGAACCGGCTGCTGGAGCACCTGACCGGCCGGTTCACCTGCCATCTGCCGAGCATGCGCGGCCGTGGCCTCAGCGGCGACCACCCCGACCTCAGCCTAGGTCGACAGGTCGACGACGTCCTCGCCTACCTCGACAGCATCGGGGGGCCGACCGGACTGGTGGGCTGGTCCGCCGGCGCCAACCTGGCACTCGGCGCGGCAGCGCGGTCCGACGCGGTGGACGCGGTGGTCCTCGTGGAGCCTCCGATGCGGGGCCTGATGGACGAGCGGGAGCAAGCGGTTATCGGCGACGCCGTCGCCCGGATGGGAGAACTGGCCGCCGAAGGCGACTTGACGGCTGCGGTCCGCGCGTTCGCGGGCGGGCCCTTCAACGACGAGGAGATGGCTGTGGCCGAGGACGCCGGCTACTTCGAGGCCGCGGGCCGCTATGTCCCGCACCTGCTCAACATGCTCCAGCAAGTGGTGGCGTACGAAGGCCCCACCGCTGAGGATCCGGCCGTGCTCGGCGCGATCTCCGCTCCAGTGCTGGTGTTGCACGGATCCGACACCATGCCCTTCTACCACGCCAGCGCGCGGCACGTGGCCGACCACGTCCCCAACGCACGGGTGCGCGAGATCCCCGGCGCCGGGCACGCCGCCCCGCTCACCCATCCCGAGACACTCGCCAAGACGTTCGCCGAGTTCTTCGTAGCTGCGCGGCCGTCTGGGCTTGTTTCATAAGCGGGTTCCGTTGCAGGTCCACCCCCGACTCGGTCCAGCGGCAGGCCAAGGAAGACGGTGTCAGCGCGGGCCTGAGCGCGACGGATCTCGTCTTTCATCTCACGCATCTGATCGCGAAGCTCGCGCATGTTCCGCGTAGGGGTCCCGGTAGCAATGACGAAATTTTCACCGAAGTAGCGCCTGACCTGCGATAACGCAAGAGCCTGCGACTGGCGTCTCGGTTTGATCACGGTGTTGGATCATGGCCAAGAACAGTTCGCGGCACGGGTACCGGCCAGGGACTACGGCCGTAGCTTCGCATCGTCAGCTCCGACGCTCCGCTCGGTGATGCTGGTGTCGTGGTCGCGGAGCATGCGCATGACAGTGGCCGGGGAGGGGTGCTGGCCCCTCTTGGCGCCCTGGGTGATGACCAGGCGGGAGGCGATCTCGCGGAGGCTGAGGTCTTGGCCGCGCAGATGCACCGCCATGGACAGCATGGCCTCATCGGTGACGGTGGCGCCGCCGATGGCCTTGCCGTTCTTGCGGGCGGCCTCGTGGCCTTCCAGGTTGCGGTCGCGGATGTATTCGCGCTCCATCCCGGACAGGGCGGCCAGCACGGTGAACACCACGCCGGACGGATCGTGGCTGCCTTGCAGCTCGCCGGTGAGGAACTCCAGGCCGACGTCGCAGGCGCGCAGTTGTTCGGCGAGCTCGGCCAGCGCCAGACCGCGGCCGAGCCGCTTGTGCTCGTGGACGACCAGGGTGACCGCGACGCCGGAGGCGCGCATCTCCCGGGCCAGGGTGACGGTGTCAGTTTCATCGGTAAATGGATCTGGTGCATTTGCTGGGGAGCGGTCACGGTCGGTGATCTCGGCTCAGTTCAGCAGTGCCATCTTTCTGAGGAGGTCGTAGTTGGCGCGGCCGAACATGAGCCGTTTCAAGAATTTGATCTTGCATGCTTTGCCTTCGACAACGCCTGAGCTGTAAGGGAGCGTGAGTCCGTTCAGGACGGCGGCGTGGTCGCGTTCGAGGCCGTTGGCGAAGGAATGAAGATGGGGCAGGTCGTCAGCCCGGACGGCGTCGATCCAAGCGTCGAGGCGGTGGCCTTGGCGTTCGGTCATCATCTCCGCGAAGGTCTTGATGTGGCCGTGTAAGGCGCCGAGGTGCGGGCAGGCTGCCAGGACCTCTTTGAGTTTCAGCTGCTCATCCGGCCGAGGTTGTCGGGACGGCGGCGGATCCAGCTGGTGATGTGGCGGGCCTTGGGCGGCGCGGGGACGGCGGGCGTCGCGGCTGAGCCCTTGAAGGGCGCGAGGTAGGCGTAGACGGTGCCGTAGCTGCCGCGGAAGCCGAGCGCGGTGATCTCCCGGTGCAGCTGCTGGATGTTGGCGCACCCGGAATTCCAGCGTTCATGCAGGTGGGGCTTGTAATCGTCCAGCATGCTCGGCCATCCGGTCAGCGTGCCCGCCACCACCTAGGACGTTATCTAGGGTTGTCAAGCAAACTTGCTGGTCAGCCGCCTGGAGGTCTGTCAGGCACGTCAGGCAAGTAGACCCCAGCATGCCGAGCATGGTGGGGTCCGACGCGGAGGTATTCGAGCGCGTGGGGAGCGGTTGATCAGCGATGGGCGGTTGCGATGAGGCGTCGCAGTGCGGCGTGGGCGGATGGGCCCCAGGTGGGCTTGCCGTCCGCGGTGAGGGGTCTCGGGGCCATCCGGCCGGAGTTGAAACGCCAGGACGCTCTATAGCAGTAAACGCGATAGATCTGATCTCGCCTGCGGCACGTATTCCCGCAGGTGAGCATGTCCACCACCGCAGTAAATCCAGGGATTACTGCGGAGGAAGAGCCAACAGCACTCAAGGTTCTGAGCTGGGAAGGCGCTCGCTAGCGTTCAATTTCGGCCGGATGGCCCCAAGACCTCCGGTGAGGACGTTAGCCGCGGATGCAGGTCGCCGTGGAGCCATAGCGCCTGGGCCTGCCCAGTCGGGCGCGGCGGCGTCGTGCCAGACCGCGCGAACGGCGTCTGGGTCGGGGATGAGCCCCAGCTCCGTGGCCGAGGTGAGCTGCTTGGCGAACTGCTCAAAGCGGTCGGCCAGTGGCCCTCCGCGGCCAAAGCCGCTGGCGGGCGCCTCATCAGGGGTGGGTTGGCGAAGAGCCGTCAGGAAGCTGGCCAGGACGGGGGTCCGGGGGTCTCGGGTTGGGAACATTGATGGTCGGCGATACCGACTGGCCTCGCGCCCGAACGACCTGGATTGTCGGCGTACGGGATGTGCAGAGTCAGGTACAGGTAAACGTGCAGAGGTGAGCGGTGTGTCCGCTGCCGCAGTTGGGCGGTGTTGGTGAAGCCTGCCAGGTGATGTTGACCATCTTGGCGGGGGCGAGGCGATGGTGCTGGAGGCCGAGCAGTGGCTGGAGCTGCGCCGGTTCCGGGCGCTGCGGGAACCTGGGGCGTCGATCTCGGAGATCGCCCGAGAGACCGGGCTGAACTGGCGCACGGTGCGCAAATACCTGGAGCACGAGGGGCCGGTGGCACCACCGGTAGCCGCGGCGCGGCCGAGCCGGCGCAACCAGATGATCGACGCATACGCACCGGTGATCGATGCGTGGTTGCGCGCCGAGCTGCTGCTGAAGGGCACGGTCATCCATGAACGGCTGGTCGAGGAGTACGGCTTCACCGGCAACTACCAGCGGGTCAAGCTCTACCTGCAGCAGGCCCGGCCGCGTATCGCCGCGGAACTGGGCAACAGCCCGGACGAGCTGGCCCGGCTGCATCGCCGGTTCGAGGTGGTGCCAGGTGCTCAGGCTCAGGTCGACTGGGGCGATGAGGGCGCGATCCTGGCGCATGTCGGGATCGCCAAGGTCTATTCCTTCCACATGGTGCTGTCGTACTCGCGCGACCCGTTTTGCTGCTTCACCACCAGCCAGGACCTGGCGACCTTCTGGGCCTGCCACCGGCGGGCATTCGAGCACTTCGGCGGCATGCCCGGCGCGATCGTCTACGACCGCACCAAAACGGTAGTGCGCCGGCACGTGGCCCCGGGCAAGGCGGTGCCGCTGCATCCGGAGGCAGTGGCGTTCGCCGGTCATTACGATTTCGACATCGATGTGCTGGCCGCCTACCGGCCCATGGGCAAGGGCCGGGTGGAACGCCAGGTGTCCATCGTCCGCGACCACGTGCTGGCCGGCCGCTCGTTCGCCTCACTCGCCGATGAAGTAGATCGCCGCGCCGTACGACGGGTGCGTCCTGGCGGTGCCCGCGCAGGTCGCTTCGCCCGTTTCGGCGGGTGTCGTGTCCGTGATGAACCGACGGCCGGTGAGCCGTTCAGCTCCGTCAGGGTTCGGTGGCCCGGGTCAGGAGCGCCCATCGGCGTGAGCGGGGGCTCATGCGGGTGGGGTCGGCGCGTTAGCGATGGGCCGTAGTGCGGCGCAGGCGAACCGGGCGAGTCGTTCGGGCAGGTCGTGCGGGTCATGGTGACAGATGAACAGCCACGACATCACGGTGCCCCCGAACATCGCGTGGAACAGATCGACGTCGGGCAGGTGCGCCAGCTCACCGCGCTGCACCGCGCGCTCCAGCAGCTCGGCATTCCCGGCACGTTCCGGCTCCACGAAGGTCGTAGTGAACCGTGCGGCAAGTGCCGGATCGGCCGCGGCCTCGCTGAGCAGGCTCATCAGCGCGGTGGCGGCCCCCGGGGTGCTCAGATGGCCGACGATGACCCGCGCCAGTGCGGTCAGGTCACCCAGCAGCGATCCGGTGTCGGGCGGTACCTCCAGCGTCCTTCCGTGGATGATCGCGGCGAAGGCCATCTCGTGTTTGGTGGCGTACCGCCGGTAGATCGACGCCTTGCCGATTCCCGCACGCTCGGCCACCGCGGCCACCGTCATGCCCGCGTATCCGACCTCATCCAGCAGCTCGGTGACGGCCGCGGTGATGGCCGCATCTACTCGGGTGTCGCGTGGCCGTCCGGCCTGTTGCCTGCTGCGCTCCATTCCGCCATGATACGAGACCAGTGTTTCGAAACTATGGTCTCGAAAGTGGGCATTAGTGATCGAGGAATCGGTGGCGCTGCCACCTTCGGCCGGCACCCGGCGGCCAGTCCCGCGCTGGACCGTCGGGGTGGCGCACGCTGTGCCCCTGCTCGTGCTGCCGTCGAGCCTGTGGCGGATGGGCCTAGCCGTGGGGCTTCCGCTCGGCTACACCGAGCAGGGCCTGCGCGACCTGGTCGGCACGACCATGTGGGGGCCGCTGTACCTGGTGGCTCTCTCCGTGCTGACCGAGGTCGCGGCCCTGCTCACGCTCGGCCTGGTGCGCCCCTGGGGCGAGGTGGTGCCGCGCTGGATCCCGCTGCTCGGCGGCCATACGATCCCGCGTCCGGCCGTCACCGTGCCCGCCTGGCTCGGCGTCGCGGTTCTCGCCCTGCTGTGGACGCCGTTCCTGTTCTGGTGGACGCTGCCACACGTCGACATGACGGCGACCGGAAGGCTGCTCGTCGGGTTCGTCTACCTGCCACTAGTGGCGTGGGCACCGCTGCTCGCCGCCGTCACGCTGTCCTACCAACACCGCCGAAGCGTCTCATGACGCAACCGTCTGACTCGCCACGGTCAAGCTCCTCAAGCTTTGCACGTCTATTCGTACGCGGCTCTGCGCTGGAAGCCGTACGCCGACATGGATGACCTTCGGCATGGTCCCCCCGTCTAACCGAGCCGCATGGAGACATAGTCGGTGAACCCCGCGCGCCGGGCGAACTTGACGGGTCGTCGCTGGTACTCGGTGAACCCGAGCTTGGCATAGAGGCCGAGCGCCGGGGCGTTGGTGCTCTTGATATCGCGGAGCACGTATTCGTCGAAGTCGGGAAGGGCGAGGATGTGCTGCATGAGGGCAGTCGCCACCCCGCGCCCCTGGTAGGCGGGCGCAGTCGTGACGAAGCCGATCTCCGCCAGGCCGGCCCGCGCTTCGTCCGCCGCGCCGAGAAACTGGGAGCGCACGACGAGGTGGCTGATCGTGCCGTGAACTGTCCCCAGGTGGCGTCGGACCTCGGACCAGCGTGGGGCGAAGCACTCCTGCGTTCCCACGGTGACAGAGGCAATGGCCGCAGGCTCCCCCTCCACGAGGGCGACGTAGAACCGGTTTAGCAGGATCATGTGCTCGAACGCATTCGCGAGTTTCTGCGGATCGGAGGAGAAGAACGCGAAGTCTTCGGCAAAGCCGCAGACTAGCACCTCGGTGATCCGCCGTCGATAGTCCTCGCCCAACTCATCGCCGCGCTTGATCTCGATCATTCGGACATTCCTTCCGTGAGTAACCTCAGCACAATGTCGACGTCGGGGACGGCGAGCTCGGCACCGAGGGCGAGCCGCATCGTCGTAAGACCGCCGAGGGTGGCGAAGTAGCACGCCGTGATCTCTGCCGGATCGCCGCTGCCGAACTCGCCGGCGGCCTGGCCGCGCCGCACGAGCTCCTCGAAGGCGTGCCACATCGAGCGGTGTGCCCCAACGATCCGGTCGACCGTGCCGGGGGGTGTGTCGGTGGTGACCCCATGGTTGACGACGACGACGAACTCGGCAGCGCCATTGTCAGCCGTGACGCCGGCCAGAAAACGAGTGGTGAATGCGCGAACCAGGGCGGACGGCCGCCCTGGTCCTGAAATGTCGGCCGCGAGCGTGACGAGGCCGGCGACGGCCTGGTCGAGCAGATCAAAGTAAAGGTCGTCCTTCGTGGCGTAGTGACGGTAGATCGACCCGATACTCACGTCCGCTTCGAGCGCGATGTCACGGATGGTCGACGCCGCAAACCCTCGGCGGGCGAACACCCGAACGGCGGCCGTCTGGATGACCTCGCGCGTTGCCGCTCGCAGCGCCGCATTCTGTTCGGCAGTGCGCGGCATGGACCCCTCCAAGATGAAATGAACTTTTGTTCATCCTATCAAGGGGATCCTGCCTGACTGACCACAGCATGATCACGTTCCCCATGGGCGATGGATCAGGGCGTTCATGGGGAACGTGGTCATAACGGGTTGAGGCATGGCAGTGCGGCCGACGATCTCGCGGAAGGCCGGTATGCCGGCGTTGATGCTGGTGAACCGATGGGGCCGCTCATCCAACTGGGCAAGCTTGTCCTCGACAGCGGCGAGAGGAGCGCTCAACAGGTAGCGAATCTGGTCGTCAGGCCAGGAGCCCAAGGGTTTCGAGCGTTTCACAGGCCGTCAGATGCCGCTCAGGGTCGGTTTCGGGGGTTGAGGAACATCTCTGCGAAATCGTGCGCTAAGCGTTCAAGGGCGCCTGTACCGGTTTGACCTGGGGCTATTTACCGCTGGAACCTTCGTGGGTCGTTTTGTCGATCTTCGGAGGGTGTTGTGGCAGTCGAGTTCCTGACCGATGAGCAGGCGGCTGGGTACGGGGCGTTCGGCGGGGCGCCGTCGCGTGCGGAGTTGGAGCGGTACTTCTTCCTGGACGACGCGGACCGGGAGCTGATCCAGGACAAACGCCGGGATCACAATCGGCTGGGGTTCGCGGTCCAGTTGACCAGCGTGCGGTTCTTGGGCCGGTTCATGCCCGACCCACGGCAGGTGCCGGCGGAGGTGGCCGAGTACCTGGCCGAGCAGCTGGACATCGCCGACGCTTCGTGCCTGAAGCTGTACGGGGAGCGCGACGGCACAGCCCGCACGCATGCCGGGGAGATCCAGCAGGTGGAGGGGTGGCGGGACTTCGCTGAGGTCGCCGAGGACCTGCGGGAGTGGGTGGACGCGCGGGCGTGGACGACCGGGGACGGGCGCAAGGCGCTGTTCGACGCGGCGGCCGGGTGGCTGCGGGAACGGCGGGTGCTGCTGCCGGGGGCCACGACGCTGGAACGGCTGGTCGGCTCGGTGCGGGAGGTGGCCAACCAGCGGTTGTGGGACAGCCTGTACGGGTTGCTGAGCATCGGGCAGCGGGCGGTGCTGGACTCGCTGCTTCAGGTACCGCCGGGCGCGCGGGTGTCGGAGCTTGACCGGTTGCGGCATGGGCCGGTGCGAGTGTCGGGCCCGCAGATGACCAGAGCGCTGGAGCGGGCCGCCGAGATCGCCTCGCTGGGGATGGGCGAGCTGGATGTGTCGGCGGTGCCGCCGCGGCGGCTGGCGGAGTTGTCGCGGTATGGGATCGACGGCAAGGCCTCGCTGCTGCGCCGGCACAGCGATCCGCGCCGGTTGGCCACGCTGCTGGCCACCGCGGTGCACCTGACCACTCGGGCGGTCGATGACGCCCTGGACCTGCTGGACGTGCTGATCGCGACCAAGCTGCTGGCGCGCGCCGAGCGGGAGACGGCGCGGGAGAAGATGAAGACGCTGCCGCGGGTGGAGCGCGCCTCGGCCAAGCTGGCGGCCGCGGTCCAGGTGCTGATCGAGTCGACCACCGAGCAGGTCGACACCGGCACCGGCGAGGTCTTCCCGCCCGAGGCCGACAGCGTGGAGGCGGTGTGGCAGCGGATCGAGGCGGTGGTGCCGCGCCGGGAGTTGGCCGCGGCGCTGGCGGCGATCGGCGAACTGGCGCCGCCGCTGGATTCCGACGCCGATGAAGCATGGCGCGCCCAGCTGGTCACCCGGTTCCCCACCGTACGGCCGTTCCTGGAACGCCTCACCACCGTGGTGGACTTCGGCGCCACGCCCGAAGGACTGCCGGTGCTCAAGGCATTGCGGTTGCTGCCGGGTCTGTCGGGCCGTAAGAAGGTCGCCCCCAGCGAGATCAACACCGGGCTGCTCGTCGGCTCCTGGAGGCGGCTGGTGTTGGCGGCCCCACACGCTGAGCCGGGCACGGTGGACTGGAAAGCCTACACCTTCTGCGTGCTGGAGCACTTCCACCGGATGCTGCGCCGCCGCGAGATCTTCGCCCGCAACTCCTCCAGATGGGGCGACCCGCGCGCCAAGCTGCTGGCCGACCATGCCTGGGAGCTGGCCCGGCCCAAGGCGCTAGCCAGCTTGAATCTGCCCGGCCGGGCCAAGGAACACCTGAAGGCGCGCGCCGAGCTGCTGCACGACACCTACCACGAAGTCGCGGGCCGGCTGCCCGGCAATGCTCAGGTGGTGTTCGGCGACGACGGCCGGTTGCACCTGGCCGCGCTGGAGCCCCAGCCCGAACCCGCCTCGCTGACCGAGCTGCGGTCGGCGGTGAACGCGCTGCTGCCCAGGGTGGACCTGCCCGAGGTACTGCTGGAGGTGTTCGCCTGGACCGGCGCCGACACCGCGTTCACCTCCATCACCGGCGGCGAGGCCAGGTTGGGCGACCTGCACGTCACCATCGCCGCACTGCTGGTCGCCCACGGCTGCAACATCGGCTACACCCCGGTCATCGGCTCGGCCGAGGCCCTGACCCGCGACCGGCTGTCGCATGTGGACCAGACCTACCTGCGGCTGGCCACCTACCGAGCCGCCAACGCTACCCTGATCGCCAAGCAGCAGACCATCGCCCTGGCCAGCACGTGGGGCGGCGGCCTGGTTGCCTCGATCGACGGGATGCGGGTCGTCGTTCCCGTGCCGTCGGTGTACGCCCGGCCCAACCCCAAGTACTTCGGCCGCCGCGGCGGCGCGACCTGGCTCTGCCCCAGTAAACGACCATGCCGCCGGGCTCGGCGGCAAGATCGTGGCCGGGACGCCGCGCGACTCGCTGCACGTGCTGGACGTGCTGTACGACCGCGACGGCGGCCGCCGCCCCGAGATGATCGTGACCGATACCGCCGCCTACAGCGACATCGTGTTCGGGCTGCTCACCCTGGCCGGGTACGCCTACGCCCCGCAGTTGGCCGACCTTCCCGACCAGAAGATGTGGCGGATCGACGCCCGTGCCGACTACGGCCCGTTCACCGACGCCGCCCGCGGCCGCGTCGACCCGGCCCGCATCGATCGGCATTGGGAGGACATCCTGCGGATCATCGGGTCGATTCACACCGGCGCAGTGCGCGCCTACGACGTGATCCGGATGCTGTCGCGCGACGGCCGCCTGACCCCGCTCGGCGATGCCATCGCCCACTACGGCCGCATCTCCAAGACCCTGCACATCCTGCGGATGGCCGACGAACCCGGCTACCGCCATCAGATCAAGGCTCAGGCCAACCTGCAAGAAGGCCGCCACGCCCTGGCCCGCAAGGTCTTCCACGGCCGCAACGGGCAGCTCTACCAGAACTACCACGAGGGCATGGAAGACCCGTTGACCGAAATACCGCAGGGTTCCCCCTGGTCAACGAGTAGGTCGACGGACAGTGACCATGGGCTCCTGTCGAGGTTCTGTCGGGCTTC
>NZ_JBITMD010000057.1:0-23536 GCF_044465905.1 Nonomuraea sp. NPDC049480 | reverse complement strand
GTGGGGCACCCACGACGATCTGATCTCTGATGGGATGCGATATGCCGAGCTGGTGTCGCTCCAGATGGCACCGCTTTGAACACGCCTGCTCGCCGCGAAGCGGACCCGCCAAGCGGTGAGACAGAGGCCGGTCGCTGGGCTTCTTCTCCAGCCGGTCCGCGATCAGGTTCCCGCGGGGTAGGGAGAATCTCCCACGGACTACGATGTCCAGCGTGCTCAGCGTCACGGTAACCGGGGTATCCGCGCACGCTCCACAGCACTTCACCGGCTTGCCGAGCAAGCCCACCGGAACCCCATCGACTCCCTCCACGCTCTCCGGGCCAATCGGCATGGTAGCCATATGAAGATCCGGCTATGCGTCCTCGGCACGCTCACCGCGAATGTGAACGGCGTCGCCGTACAACGTGGAGGCCCGCGCCAGCGCGCGCCGCTCGCGCTCTTGGTCGCCGCCAGGAACGAGGTGGTTTTCCGTGGACCGGTGGATCGACGACCTGTGGCGAGGAGAGCCACCGGCCAAGGCCATCGGTTGCTGCAGACGTACGTGACGCACGTGCGCATCAATGCTCGGGAAATGCGGTCAGCCTCGTGGTGTGGCGAGTTGGACTACATTGGACCTTCGCACCTTTCGTCTCGGTCTTCACATCTGTCCATGTCGCCTGCTGAGGAGCGCCCTAGATGGACTGGCTCTACGTCGCGGGGATCATCCTCTTCCTTCTCGGGTTGATGATCTCCATCGCGTTGCACGAGCTCGGTCACCTGGTGCCGGCCAAGCTCTTCGGCGTCAAGGTGACCCAGTACATGGTGGGCTTCGGCTCCACGGCCTGGTCCCGGCGCAAAGGCGAGACCGAATATGGCATCAAGTGGATCCCGTTCGGCGGCTACATCCGCATGATCGGCATGCTGCCGCCGCGACCCGGAGAGGATCCCGCCAAGGTCAGGAGCACGGCAACAGGACCTTTCCAAGGGCTGATCGAGTCCGCCCGCGAGGCCGCGCTGGAAGAGGTGCGTCCAGGCGACGAAAACCGCGTCTTCTACCGCAAGAAGTGGTGGCAGAAGGTCATCATCATGTCCGGCGGGCCGTTGATGAACTTCGTGCTGGCGTTCGTCTTCTTCACCATCCTGCTGGTCGGTATCGGCCTGCCCGCCGAGGCCCCGATCGTCTCGCCCACCACCGAAACGTGCGTAATCCCCGTCTCCGAGCAGCGCGCCGCCTGCAAGCCCGGCGACCAGCCCACCCCGGCCGCGCAGGCGGGCCTCAAGCCGGGCGACCGCATGGTCTCCTTCGACGGCGCCACGATCAGCTCCTGGGAAAACGCCAAGCGCCTGATCCGCTCCCACGGCGCCGGCCCGGTCAAGCTCGGCATCGTGCGTGACGGTAAGCCGATGACGTTCGACGTCACCCTCATCGCCCAGGACCGGCCCAACCTCGAAGACCCCGAGAAGACCGACAAGAACGTCGGCTTCCTCGGCGTGCGGCCCACCGAGGTGATGGAGCAGCAGAGCGTCGGCCAGGTGATCGGCTACATGGGCGGGGTGACGGCCAAGGTCGCGGGCTCGATCTTGAACCTGCCGGAGAAGATGGTCGGCGTCTGGCACGCGGCCTTCTCCGGCGAGGAACGCGACCCCGAGGGCCCGGTGGGCATGGTCGGCGCGGGCCGCTTGGGTGGCGAGATCCTGGCCTCCGACCTGTCCAACGAAGAAAAGATCGCCACCTTCGTCAACCTGCTGGCCGGCTTCAACCTGGCAATCGGCATGTTCAACCTGATCCCGCTGCTGCCGCTCGACGGCGGGCACATCGCGGGTGGGCTCTGGGAGGGCCTCAAACGGGCTTACGCCAAGATCATGCGGCGGCCGAAGCCCAAGCCCGTCGACATCGCCAAGGTGCTGCCGCTGACGTACGCGGCGGCACTGGCAATGATGATCATGGCGGGTCTGCTGGTCTACGCCGACTTGGTCAACCCGCTCACACTGACGAACTGACGGACCGGTTCGAGCCAATAGATCCGCGCCGGGCCCTTCGACAATACAGAAGGTCAGGCCAGGGATCTCCGGGTTTGGCGGCCTATGACTCGTTGGTTAACGGGGGGAACCTCACGATGGCTTTGGCGAAGCTGCGGTTGAAGTTGCGTGGCGCTCAGGTTCCGTTGCAGGTCCAGCCCCGCTACATGGGGCGGATCGATGGTGGGGCCTGTATTTTGTGGACGATGTGGAGAAGATCCCTGGTGGAGCGAGGTTCATGGTCACCGAGCTCACGATGGATTGGCAGAGCTACGGCTTCGCCTACATCCCGGATCGGGCACCGGACCTAGAAGAGCGAGGGTATGAACACTTCAAGGTCCCCTGGTACATCTGGACCGACGGACCCTGAACCCCATGGTGATGCATGACCTCCTGGTTCCACGCCGATGTGTGTCGCACGCAGAGCGCTGTCAGTACCTGAAGGCGCCGGACGCGACCCGCGGCTTGTGGACGGAGTACGCGCTCGGCAACCCGTGGTTCTCGGAGAAGGAGGACGACTACACGAGTTCACCGCGCTCGGTGCTGCGGTGGTGGACGGCGGGATAGGTGATCGGTGGTGGCGGCCGCCACCGGGGCTTCGCGCAAGGGGATCTGGAGACCGGCAAGGTCAGGTTGTTCGTCCAGGACGGTGGCGTAGCCTCGGTGGCGACTCGTGGTCGGTTATTCCGATCCCACGGCGTAGGCTCGGATGACGGTCTGGGTGAGGCTGGCGCCGGACGTTCCCTCGACCCGCACGCGGAGCGATACATGTCCCGGCGTGCGCGGATTGAGCACGGTGGCCGTCCATTCCGAGCCCGCGCGAACCGTGGGAACAGGGCGCCAGGTCGCGCCGTCGTCAGCGGACATCTCCAGCCGGACGCTCTTGACCGGGGTACTCCGCTCGAGCCACATGGGCAGCCGGGTCAGCGAGCCGGCGGCGGCACGGTTGAACTCGTCAAGCCCCGCCGGGGCGTATCGCATCGCCATCAGCGGCAACGGCCGTTCTCCCTCTGCGCGCGCGGACCGCACCGTCCAGACGGCGTCCACGGTCGTGGACAGCGTCGAGGACGACGGCCGGCGCAGGGACGCGCTGAGCGTGTACGTGGCGGCCTCGGCCGGCAGGTTCGCGCGGAATTCGCACGCATCCGGATCGTCGATTCCGCAACCGGCGAGGTCGGCCCTGGCGAGCACCTGCCCATCCCTGGTGACGGTGACGGAACCCGTGGCGGCTGAGTCCGTCCCGGCCCGCCCAGCGATACCGTCGGCGAAGAGGGCGCCGGCGTTGAGCACCAGCTTGTCACCGGTACGCCGTGCGCCGACCCCAGCGAGCGAAGGGCCCGTCACCGCGGCGTTCCACAGCTCCTGGGTGGATCCGCGCCGTGCGGTTCTTCCCTCGTCCACGATCGTCGCGGTCCCGGCCAGGAGCGCGCTGTCCCAGACAAGGCCGGGTGTCCGGTAATGGGTCAGCGTGCCGGGCAGGTCCATCTCCTGCAGCGGTGCCTGCAGGAACTCGTCAGCGGCGTCGCCAAGGCGCGCCCCCGTGATGGGGGTGGCCTTGGCCGCCGCGCCGGAGGCCCGGTATGTCGCCGTCACCTTCGCCAGCTTCCGCCGCTTGGCCGCGTAGACGGGTTCGTCGGGGAGCTCGTCGATGTGGCGCTGGGCGAGGTCATAGACGTACGAGGCGGTCTTGTTCACCCAGATGTTCCTGATCATGAACTTCAGCCCTGGTTGGCGGGTCGGGACGACGAACAGCCTGTCGGGATACTTCTTGAACGAGACCCAGGACGCGGCCCACTTCCCGAACGCCACCTGGAAGTCGAAACCGTTGTCCTGGACCGCGTCGGGGTCGTCGATCGCGAAGCGGACCTGTTTCCCCAGGCGTGCGTCCAGTGTCACCTGCTGGTCGGTATCGCCCACGGTGATGATGGTGTGGGCGATCGTGGTGCCTTCCAGTTCAGGGGTGTCGGTCAGTAGGTTCCACTGCCCCTTGGGCAGTCTGATGTCGGCGCGGCCCTGCTCGAAGACCAGGTCGCGTTCGGCGCCGGTGTCCGGGTTGTAGATGGTGGCCCTTGGGTCGATCGGCGTGCCGGATTTGCCGACGGCAGTGATGGTCACGTTGTGGGACTCCGGCTCGACGTACGCGCCGGCCAGCGTCCGGATCACCTGTTCTCCTGATCTGGCGGTGACGGTTCCCGGGTAGTCGCCGGTCGCCTTGCCGCGCGCGTCGATCGTCAGCATGACCGGCGCCTGTCCGTGCGCGGGCACCTCGACGCGGTCGGCGGAGAGGTCAAGCAGGTCACCCTCGGCGGTCAGGTCGAGTGTGACCGGGGTGTCGCCGGAGTTGGTGTAGGTGATCGTCCTGGTCTGCATCTGCTCTGCCGCGCCGAAGGGAAAGAGGGCATGCAGGTTGGCCGGTTCGGCCGTCACGGGCTGGGCCAGCGCGCGCACCAGGTCCACCAGTCCGGCGCCCTGCTGGTACGGCGTCGCGTCCTCCGCGGGCGCGGCGCTGCCGATGAGAGCCGCCTTCAACTGAGGGCCGGTCCACGTGGGGTGGCGCTGCGCGAGGATGGCGGCGGCCCCGGTCACGTGCGGCGTGGCCATCGAGGTGCCGTTCATCTCGATATGGGTGCCGCCGGCCTGCGCGGCCACGATGCCGACGCCGGGCGCCGTGACGTCCGGCTTGATCGCGTGGTCGCCGTCGCGCGGCCCCGCGCTGGAGAAGTTGGCCATCCGGCCCTGCCGGTCCACGGCGCCGACCGTCAGGGCGGCGTCGGCGCTGCCGGGGCTTTTCACCGGGTTGACGGGGTCATTGCCCGCGGCCACCACGAACAACGCGCCGGTCCGTTCCGACAGCACGTTCACCGCCTGCTCCACGGGGTCCAGCCCGGGGGTGTCGGGTGCGCCGAGGCTCATGTTGACCACCTTGGCCTTGACCTCGACAGCGGCCCACTCCATGGCGGCCAGCAGGGCCGAGTCGGTGAATTCCCTGCTGCCCAGCTTGCCGACGGCGAGCTCCGCGTCCGGCGCCACGCCCTTGTACTTCTCGCCCGCCCCCGCGACGATCGACGTCACATGGGTGCCATGCCCGATGTTGTCGCGGATGTCGGGTTCCTCGCTGAAGTTGCGTGCCTGCTTGACCACCTTCTTCAGGTCCGGATGGTCGGGGTCGTACCCGGAGTCGAGCACGGCGACCTTGACGCCCTTGCCGGTGAAGCCTTGTTTCCACGCTTGCGGGGCGCCGATCTGCTCGACGCTCCGGTCGAGGCTGAAGGAGCGGCGGCCGTCCAGCCAGAGCTTGGCCGTCCCCGCGGCCAGTGTGCGGGCGCCCTGGCCCGTGAGGTCTCGCCACGTCTGGGCGGTGCTCGTCTTGGGCAGGCGCAGCGTGGTCATGCCCACGTCGGCGAGCCGCCGGACGTCCCCAGCGGCCCGCAGCGGCGCGGCGCGCCCCTCCGGCGACTGGAGGATGAGAGGGATGTCCGTCCTGGTGGCGTCGCCGTAGCCCCACTGCAGGAGCTGGGTGACGTCGAACAGGCGCCTGTCGAGCAGGCCCTTGGCGATCAGTGGCTTGGCGTCGGACGGGATCACGTACTGGTGGCCCCCGCGCACCTGCCCTGTGAACGTCACTTCGCGTCCGTCGCCGGGCGTCACGTGGTATCCCTTGCCGGCCACCATGACGCGGTCACCGGTGATGAGGGTGACCACGTTCCCGGCGGGTCCGGCGCCCGCCTGGGCGGCCGATAACGGCGTCGCGGTCGTCGCCGCCAGCAGCAGCGTGCCGATCAGCGCCTTCATGACGTGCTCCCGTCGTTCACGGGGCAGCCGTACTTGCCCAGGATGTTCCGCCTGAGCTCCTCGTCCATCGGCTGCTCGCTGACGGTGAGGCTGGCCTTGCCGTACTCGTACAGCCAGCCGCTGGTCACGTACATGGAGTCGGGCACCGACGTCTTGATCTCCGGATCGGTGCCCCGCTCGCCGGGCTCCTTGACCGCGAACTCGCCGATGGACAGCCCGAGCCCGGCCAGGGTCTGCCGGACCTCGCTCACCCGGTGGTTGAGGAACGGCTTGCAGTGCATGGGCTCGCCCGGGGCATCCAGCATGCCGACGACCTGGTACTCCTCCCCGGGACGGGCCTGGCGGCCGAGCAGGATGTCGGCCTTGCCGGTGAAGTCCTTGGCGATGGTGAGCCCGATCGGGCAGCTACGGCCGAAGTCGACGAGGTCGCAGTTCTTGGGGCGGTCGATCGTTTTGATCTTGTCCGCGTAGGGGGACGGGCCCGTGTTCCGGCCGGACGTGTGGGTGGAGATCTCGCCCACGAAGGAAGGCGTGACCGGCTCGACCCTGAGCGAGATGTCCACGCCCGCATCCTTGAGCTGGGTCTCGTACACCTCGGGGCTGGCGTACAGGTCCTTGACCTCGATCAGGTAGTGGTCGCCCTCCTCCGTGATGTCCAACGCGGAGGCGGGTACGGCGCCGAAGACGACCGTGGCCGACCAGCCCGCCGCGGCGACCGCCGCCGCGATCGGCAGCGCCAGCAGCGGCCGCCACCGCGGGCGCCGGGCACTGGGCTCGGGCTCGGCCGTGTCCATGATCTGGGTCAGCATCTCCCGCGCGGCCGGGGTGAGCCCGGGGCCGGGGTCGGGAGCCAGGGTCTTGACGACGTGGTCGGGGGTCATGCGCGCTCCTTGGCGAGGCTCACGGCACGCGGGCCGTACGTGCTCAAGTCGATGTCGATGGCGGCCAGCTCGGTGGCCAGGCGCTTACGCGCACGATGCAGGCGCTGACGGACCGCCACGCGCGAGCAGCCCAGCACCTTGGCGATCTCGTCGGTGCCGAGCCCTTCCCAGCCCATCAGCGACAACAGCTCCCTGTCGTCGTCCGACAGTCGCGCGAACGCCTCCCTGGCCCCCTCCGGCGCCCGGTCCGGCGCCGTACTGTCGTACGCGGAAAGTTCTTCACGAAGGCGCAGCGTCAGGGCCGTACGGCGGAGGGCGCTACGGCGATGGTTGGCCAGGATCCGCCGGGCCGTTCCGTATAACCACAGCCTGGCTTCGTCACCGGCCGGCACGTCCACCAGCCGCCGCCAGGCCGTGGTGAAC
Organism: Nonomuraea sp. NPDC049480; assembly: GCF_044465905.1. Lineage (NCBI taxonomy): Bacteria > Bacillati > Actinomycetota > Actinomycetes > Streptosporangiales > Streptosporangiaceae > Nonomuraea > Nonomuraea sp. NPDC049480. Next base: position 16,442 of record NZ_JBITMD010000057.1, on the reverse strand, counting down.
GTCTCGGCGATCACATCGGCGCAGTCGTCCGGATGGTCGGTGCGACGCCGGACATAACCGGAGACGGCTGCGTAGTGCCCCGTGTAGAGCTCTTCAAAGCGCTGCCGGGGCTCCACTGCTTCCTTCTGGTTTAGGAATGTCACATGCCAGTAAATGTCCGGCAGCGTACGGGTGTGACAGCGAGAACGCGGTGAAAGCTTCGTTGAGGTGGAGCGTCTCGCTGAGCAGTGGATCGTCTGCCTTTCCTCCTTCTGGAGGATGTCTCAGCAACGCCTTGCCCCCGGCGCCGAATCGGGTGCTGGACGTGGGCGGCGGCACCGGCATGCACGCGGAGCGCTTCCCTGCCCGCCGTCTGTTCGCGACCGCTATCGAAGATCAAGACCATTGCCGGCTAACCTCAACCCTTGGGAAGCGATCATCCCTCGCGCGGGAAGCGATCTTTGGACTCGCCTATTCCGCCAGGTCATCCCCTCTCGTGAACACCTCAGGGGGCCGGAAAGTGCGTCGGCCAAGGAGGATGGCAGGTTGATGCGGAGGTCACGGCCCCACGGACTGATCGCGAATGCCGACAATCACGATCAGTTAATTTTTGTCACTGTCAGCGTCTACTCTCCCCGGGTATGAGCCTGACGCAAGGGTTGGCCTCTCCCCGCACGCCGCTACGCCGGTTCCTAGATCGAGAGCTGTCGGCGGGCGTTCGCCGGCTTCGTGCGAGTTATCTGGTGCAGCTGCCGACCACGCCCTTGATCTTGCCAGGGCCGGGCGTCGGCTACGAGGCAGGAACTGGGGAACCGCAATCGACCAGCGTCTGCGCTTCGCCTTCACTCAAGTCGCAGGCGTCGACGCCGCCACCGTCATGGGCGTGGACAACCTCCGTGCCACCGCACTGGCCCTCGGCCAGCATACGGCCTGGGAGGTGATGGAGACGGTTGGCCATCAACTGCTGGAGCGGTTGCGCGCGACGCTCTCCGAGCTGCAGCTCGACGACCGCGAACGTCCGCTGGCGCGGACCGAAGAGGAGGAGGAATGCCTGGCCCGTCTGCTTCTTGGGGCCGCGTGGTACGCCCTCAACTTCCGTAACCCTGTGGCCTTTCCGCTGACTCCGTTGTGCAGGGAGGCCTTCGCCAGTCCTGGCACTTTCACCTTGACCACGCTGCTGGCACTCCCACATCACGACCTCGTGCGTGACACCGTCGCGCAGGTGCAGGCTGCAAGCGATGGGCCGCTGGGCCAGCTTCGCCACGCGACCACACCAGAGATGTGCCTGCCCGGGCCCACCTTCGACGGCAGCGCCTACGTCTCCGCCGACGCCGACCTCATCGTGGACGGCCTACTGATCGACTTCAAGAGCACCCGTCGCACCGAGCGCTTCCCCCTCCCGATGATCCTGCAGCTCCTCGGCTACACCTTGATGGACTTCGCCGACCGGTATCGCATCGACCGGGTCGGTGTGTGCCTGACGCGGGCGGGAGCCCTCATCCACTGGCCGATCGAGGATTACCTCGCCCTGCTCGGCGCCCGCCGGCGTGACCTCACCGAGCTGCGGGCCGCTTTGTCAACAACTGCTGGCCTACACCGGTTGCCGGGCCGATGACGATCCGCTGCCTGAGGAGCTGCCCGGCGTTGAGCAGTTGCTAGCCGATCTCGCTCCCCTCATCGGCCCTGGGTGTTGCCGGGTGTGTGCCCAGCCGATGGCCCAGCCCATGGTCGGGCCGGGCCGGGCCCGCTTGTACTGCTCGTCCTTCTGCCGGGGACGTGCCCCCAGCCTGCGCTACCGCGGCTGGCTCCCGTGACCGGAGTCATGTGAAATTGGCGGCGTGAAGTGCCTGTGCGATGGGGCCGAGCCAGGCTCACGCACCGGACATGTGCAATGCGGCGTCCTCATCTTCATCGTCGATGTCGACCTCGGGCTCAGGGGGCAGGTTATGCAAACTTCCGAACAGGCTTCCCTTGTGGTCGCGCAGCTCGATCCGGCCGCGGCAGCCGGCTTCGCACAGGTACTGGATGGCGAGCATTGGGCCACGATAGTGAAGAGCCTCCTGGAGGGCGGCAGTGTCCGGGCTGTCGGCCACGAGGCAGTCGGGGAAGGAGACCTCCTGCGACCGTCGGAGCTCGTCGAAGTCGCCTGAGGCGAATCCGACGACGTCCAGATGAAGGTTCATGTCACCGCATTGCGGACAGGCCACCGGCAGGCGGCCGTCGTTGTAGATGTCGCCAAGGTCGGCGCGTAGGTAGAGGAAGGGCAGCATGCGCGCGTCGCCATCCTGGCTGGTAGCCGTCGGCAGCCGTCGGCGAGCGGTGGGCTGAGGACTGGTGCCGGCGGCAGGCAGGGATGCTGGGGCGGCTGGCTGGGCGGCTTCGGGGGCCCGGTCGGGGTCGACGCATCGCAGGTGCCCCCACTGCTGGAGCATCACGTTGAGGGCGATGGTTTCGCCCGTTCTGATGCTCGTGTGGCAGATGCAGCACACCCCCTTGCGGCGTGCCGTGGTCGTGGGCGCGGCGGTGCGCGCCTTGAGCTTGCCGGGATCCGGTTCCGGCATGGGATCACCGAATTTGGCCGACAGCAGCGCCAGCCCGCACCACCAGCACCAGCAGCCCGGCCAGCACCAGAAACCCGGCCAGGACGACCGCCGCCGGTCGCTCCCACGACACCATGCCTGCTCTCTAACAGATGCGCGCCCCGGCGAACAGATAAGAAGCAACGTTCCAGCTATCGGACGAGAGCACGTCGAGCGACTGGGCGCGGCCGATGCGGGGCACCGCGTCCATCGCCAGCACCGTGATCGGCCGCGCCGCGAGCGCGTCGACCAGCTCGGGGTTGAGGGCCGGCGCGAGTGTGGAGAAGACCAGTGCGGCGCGGTCCTTCGACTTGCCCACCTCGCCCGGTGACGGGCCGTTGACCCGGAAGACGATGTCGGCGCCCCACGCCTCCTCGCCCGTGCCGATCCGCGCCCCGGATGCCGGCAATCGCGCCGTTGGTGGGGACCGTTGGCGACAGCGCCAGGCCCGCCTCGTGCTGAGACGGGCCTGCATCATGAGCGGTCGAACGAGGGTGCGGCCGCGGCTAGATCGGGATCGAGTGCAGCGGGGACATGTACCTCCCGCCGACCGTGACCCAGAAGGTGCCACCAGAGGACGACCTGCTCGTCCTATGGCTGTTCGTTGTGTTGCAGCCAGTGGACGGCACCGACCATCCGCCGGACACGGTTGTCGTCAGGCCGACGTTGTCGCACGCGATGTCGATGGCGTAGATGACGACGTCCGAACCCACCAGAGTGGTTCGGCCATATGAGATGGCGTCGCCGCCGCACCCCGATCCCCGGTGGACGTATATTGTGCTGTACGTTGTCGCGACGGCGGTCCTGAAGCTGTAAGGACCGTTGTTCGTGCACGCGAGAACCGTCGCGGTTGTTGCAGCCGCCGGTGTTGTGACGACCAGCGTCGATATAGCGGCGATGATCATCGTGACCGCGGTGAAGAATAACGCGCTAAGGTGCCTCATCGGCAATCTTCCCTTCATCAATCCTGACCTGTGCCGTCGGCCGGCATCGAGAATTTCTGGATGGATATGACGGCGACCCCGTGACGGCTGCACGCGGCGGGATTCAGTTTCCGCCGATGGCTCCGACAAGTCCTCGGCGGGGCTTACGGGGTGGTGGCGCAGTACGGGCCGGCTCCGCCCGCATACCGCATGCACACGCGGTCCCCGCTGGTGAGCGGCGAGGTGGGCCGGAACTCGCCCTCGAGCGCGCCGCCCACGGTACGCCTCGACACCGTGCCGGAGACAGGAGCGCCGTTGACGGTGAACGAGAAGACGGCCGACGTCGGCGGAGGCTGGATCCAGAACCAGTAGTGGTAGGCGCCTACGGTGCCGCGAATGCCGTAGCAGACCGGCGCTTGGGGCACGCAGATGACCGCCGGAGCCGGCGCGGACGAGGACGATGCGGCGGCGGCCACGCCCCCGAGAGGCAAGAGGGCGGCGGTCAGGCCCGCGATCGCCCATAAACGGCCGGCCGCGAGGCGGCGGAGCGCCGATGTCGCGTCTGCGCGCATGAGTTCTCCTTTCTCACCGGCTCACAACGAGCCGATGACTTCGGGGTGCGGTTCATCATCCGCAGTTGACCCTGATGGTGTTCGACGATTTCACCCGGGCGCTGCCGCCGATGGTCCTGCCGTAGATGAGGGTGCGCCAGCTCTGCGTTCCCGTTCCGGAGCAGTTGTAGCGTACATAGGTGTCGTAACCCTGATGGGCGGTCGCTATTCCGCTGGCCCGCTTCCACCATCCGGGAATGACCTGCCGCTGGATATAGAGATCGGCGGTCGACGTGCTGGGACAGCCGCTGAGGCTGCCGTATCCGACGATGTAGTTCCCGGACTTGTACGTGGTGCCGATCTGCACGTCGCAGGCCACGGCGGCCTCGGCGGCGGATGAGGGCACCAGGCAGGAGGCGATCAGCGACACGGCGCCCGCGGATACGGTGGCGGCCCGGCGAAGTTTCATTTTCCCTGCTCTCTTTCCCGTGCGATCAGGTGTTTCGCGGTGAGTGGTGAAAGGACATGGCATGGGATCCCGGCCCATCCCGGTCTAGCACCGTTGCGCGTTGTTCAGTGGCGGCTGAGCCGCTGAACAAACAATCTCGCGTGGCCATCACAAGGGCGGAAGTGATTGCGAATTCAAACACCGCGGCGGGATCGTGGGGATATGGTGTCCGCCATGGGGCGGCCTGAGCGCAACCTGGACCCGGAGAACGCCCTTCTTCACCAGTTCGATTTCGATCTCAGAAAACTGCGAATCGGAGCGGGAAAACCAGGTCCAATTAGAACACGAACCATCTCCCGGATGCGCATCCCATCTCCTCCCGTGTAGACGATCGACCACCGACCATGTACGCTATGTGATTCTTTCGTCACATCGCGCCTTGCCGGTTCCACCATGAGGGCGGACGTGACAAAGGTAAATGGGATCGCCTTCAGAAATCCTTCGCCTTTCTTGAATGGCCACCGACAATTGTGGTTCGATGGTTTTGCCGCTGGACTTGCCGGGTTTCGCGCCGATGGGGGATGCGCAATGGAGTTTCGGCTGCTGGGCGCGTTCGAGCTGGTGGCCGGGGGCCGCAGCCTCGATCTCGGGCCGGCCAAGCAACGGATCCTGTTCGCGTCCTTGGCCGTCGATGCCGGGCACCCGGTGGCCACAGAGACACTCATCGACCGGATATGGGACGACGCCCCACCGCGCGAACCCCGCAACGTGCTGCACACCTATGTCGCACGCTCCCGCCGCGTGCTGGAGCAGGCACGACATCTCGACAATGGACAGATCGCGCTGGACCGCCGGGCGGACGGCTACCAGCTGATCATGGACATCGATCGCATCGACCTTCACCGGTTTCGCCGGCTGGTCGAGCAGGCCCGCGCCCATCACCGCCACCGGCCGGAGCGCGCTGCCCTGCTTGGCGAGGCCGTCGGCCTGTGGCGGGCATCCCCACTGGACGGAATGGCTGGGCGGTGGGCGGCGCGGGTCCGCGAGGGGCTGCGGCAACAGCGGCTGGGTGCGTTGACCGACTGGGCCGAGGCCGAGTTGGACCTGGGCCGGCACTCTCCGGTGATCGAACGCCTCGAGGAGCTGATCGTCGACTACCCGCTGGCGGAGTCCTTGGTGGCCCGGTTGATCCAGGCTCTGAGCCTGGCCGGCCGTGGTGCCGAAGCTCTGGAGGTTTACGCAAGGGCGTGCCGGCGAATCGACGACGAGCTCGGCGCCCGGCCCGGTCCTGAGCTGCGTTCACTGCACACGGCCATCCTCCGCGGAGAAGCGGTTACTCTCGCAGCCGGCGCGCCGGACCCCGTGCCGACGGTTCTCTCCGTGCGCAGGCCCGTGCAACAGCCACGGGATGTTGATGTATCGGAGCGTCCGCTGCCGGCGCAGCTCCCGGCGGAGGTGCCGGCGTTCGCCGGCCGCATCGGATACCTCAAGCGGCTGGACGACATGCTGGGATCGGGCGATCAGGTCCTGGTACGGGTCTCGGTGATCGCCGGTATCGCCGGGGTGGGCAAGACCGCACTGGCCATGCAGTGGGCGCATCGGGTGCGCCACCGATTCGGTGACGGGCAGTTGTACGTGAATCTGAGGGGCTTCGACCCAAGCGGGTCCTGCGTGGGCGCGGCGGAGGCGCTGGCCGGATTCCTGGATGCGCTGGGGGTAGCGCCGGACCGTGTCCCGCCCGACCTGGACGGGCAGGCCGGGCTGTACCGCAGCCTGTTGGCGGACCGGCGGATGCTGGTGGTGCTGGACAACGCCCGCGACGCCGAGCAGGTCCGTCCGCTGCTGCCCGGCGCACCAGGCTGCCTGGTGGTGGTGACCAGCCGCAGCCAGCTCTCCGGCCTGGTCGCCGCGGAGGGCGCCCACCCGCTGAGGCTGGATCCGCTGTCCGACGCCGAGGCACGCGAGCTGCTGGTCCACCGCCTCGGGCTGGCGCGGGTAGCGGCCGAGCCCCACGTGGTGGATGAGATCATCGCCCGGTGTGCGGGGCTGCCTCTCGCCCTGGTCATCGTGGCCGCCCGAGCCGCCACCCACCCGGGCTTCCCCCTCACCGCGCTGGCCGGCGAACTCCGCCACGCGCGCAATCGGCTCGATGCCCTGGCCGGTCAAGACCCGGCCACCGATCCGCGGGCGGTGTTCTCCTGGTCCTACGATGCGCTGAACCCCGCAGCCGCGCGGTTGTTCCGGTTCCTGGGGGTGCTCACCGGCCCGGACATCGCCCCACCCGCCGCGGCCAGCCTGGCCGGCGTGGCCGTGCACGAGGTCCGGCCGCTGCTGGCCGAACTGGCCGGCGCGCACCTGGTCGTCGAACACAAGCCCGGCCGATACACCCTGCACGACCTGCTCCGCACCTACACGGTCGAGCTCGTCCACGCCATCGACACTGAACACGACCGGCAACAAGCGTTCCGCCGGTTGCTCGACCACTACCTGCACACCGCTCACACCGCGACGCTGCTGCTGGCCCCGCACCGACGCCCGATCGCACACGCCCCCGCCGCGCCGGGGGTGAGCGCCGAGGCGATCGCCGGGTCCGAACAAGCACGGACCTGGTTCACCACCGAACACCCCGTGCTGCTCGCGACCGTGGAGCAGGCGGCCGCCAAGGGGCACGACGAAGATGTGCGGCACCTGGCCTGGACGCTGAGCCCATTCCTGCGATGGCGCGGCCTGCTTCTCGACTGGGCCACCGTCGAGCAGGCCGCCCTGGACGCTTCGCGCCGACTGGCCGATCCTCGCGGACAGGCCCACGCCCACCGCCACCTCAGCCGCGCCTTCACCCTGCTCGGCCACTTTGACCGCGCCCACACACACGCTGCGCAGGCCCTCGGCCTGGCCGTCGATCTCGCCGATCACCCCGGCCAGGCGCACGCACATCACGAGCTCACCTGGGCCCTGTCACGACAAGGTCGCTACAAGGAGGCACTCGACCACGCTGAGCAAGCCCTCGACCTGTTCCGAGCCGCCGGCCACCACCCCGGACACGCCAAGGCGCTCAACGGGGTCGGCAACTGCCACGCCCTACTCGGACACCACAACCAAGCGCTCATGTACTGCCGCCGAGCCCTCACCCTGTTCCAGGAACTCGGCGACCTCAACGGTCAGGCCGCATCCCTCGACGGTCTCGGCTACGCACACCACCACCTCGGTCAATACGACCTGGCCAAATGCTGTCACCAGCAGGCGCTCAAGCTGCACCTGGACCTGGGCGATCGCATCGGCGAAATCGAGGCGCTGATCCGTCTCGGCAACACCCACCACACCAGCGGCGATCTCGACGCCGCCCGCGACATCTGGCGGCAAGCCCTCATCATTCTCGATGAGCTCGCTCACCCCGACGCCAGTCATGTCCGCGCCCAGCTCGCCGACACTGAGCTGCACTCGACCACGGCCGGGGGTCCCACTGGTAAACGGTTGTACTGGCCCCACCGATAGAAGCTCTGCGGCGACGTGACCGAGATCGTCGACGAATCGACGTCCCGGCCACCGTCTGTGACGGCACCACACAAAGATCGCCAGAGCCACGTTCACCTGAGCGGGATCACTGAGTGGTCTGACGGTGGAGGAACGAACCTTGTCGAGTTTCTTGCGCAGCTTGTGCGTGAGATGGTGGCGCTTCAGCCCAGCCTCGGCCGCGAGGGTCACGATGTCGAGGTTGCCGGACGGTCCTGCCGAGGCTGGGTCGCGAACCGGACATCACTCGATACCTTGCGTCATTGCGCATCGCGCCGTTCGCCAGCATCACCGCGATATCACCCGGTGACCGCCCATGTGGCGTACACCGCCGCCAACACTGTAGGGGAGCCAGCCAGCCGTGCCGCTTGGAGCCCAACCGCCGCTGTCGCTTCGTGTCGTCATGATCGTGAGCATGCCAGGCGGGTGCGGAACGGTGCAAGGCGCTCCTGGCTCCGGCGCCTTGCACCGCCGCCGCCGTACATGAGAAGGTCCCGGCGAGACCACGCTGGGTCGGTGCCTACGCCGCGCCCGTCTAGGCCTGGCGCGGTTGGCCCCTGTCGCTGAGCAGAGAAGGAGAGGGCGGCGTGTCGACGATGAAGTGATCGTAAACGGGAGAGAAGACGGAGCCCTGTGGGTCCATATCGGGGATGATGACCCGCTGCCCGTGGAGGGCGAGACCGGCTGCGAGAGTGACGGCAGTCTTCTCGTCGCCGCCTCGGGTGAAACCGACGACGGATATTTCGTCGACGCTGACCGTGTCCTCTTCCTTTGCCATATCGCGAGCCTACGCTGCGGGAGGCTCAACGGCATCTCTCTCAGCCATGATCGGAGGTTCCTCCGGATCAAGCATGTGGCCGGCTCCTGGATGCTCCCACTTCGTCGGGCCCGGATGCCGATAACAGCGCTCGCTTTGTCGTTACCGACCTTGATCGAAGGCAGGAAAGATGCCGGCGACACGACGGCGCAGGGACGGCATGTCGGTGCACCTGCCGGCGGTGACAGACACGCCATAGGGGTAGTGCACGCGAACACGGATCGGCCAGGTCGCTCCTGTTTCGCTGAAGAAACGAGCAACATCGCGAGCGGCGCGGCCGGCCGGATCATCACAGTAGAGGATGAGCTCGGCGTCCCGGCTGGCCAGCTCGACGGCCTGGGGACTCCAGGTACGCAAGGCTCTGTCACTCCAGTAGGCCATCATGACGGCCAGCGCGAATACCGCGACGGTGATCACGCACACGGCCCACCACCAGAGGGACGGCCAGCGCTCGGCTACGGGGGTCAGCCCGGCAAGCGAGAGCGCCGCAGCGGGGACGAGATAGATGAGGTGGGGCCGCAGCCGGCGTAAAGCGTACTTTCTGCCCGCCTTCATGACGAGCAGCTCGGCCGGGTCCTGGCGGCGGAAGAGGTCGCGCAGCTCCTGCCGGAGACTCCTGGCGTGGTCGATCCGGACCGCGTCCGCGTCAGTGGGCGTCATATCGTCATCGTCTCTCGTCGCGGCCTACCGCGCAGCCGCATGCCCGCTGCATGGACGGTGGTTCTCAACGATGCTCCTAGCGCGCAGGCACGAGGTTTTCCCAGCCCCCAAGCGGGTGGCTTCCATCGAGCCGCCTGCGTCATCAGCGTGGCGTGATCTCGCACTGTTGTTGCATCAAACGCAATTCAGCCATGTTGAGATCGGAGGGGTCCAGATCTGGTCGGAGACCTCGCCAGGACGCCAGCCGCAGGTGTCGGTTGGCGGTCCATTCCATGGCGCGCACCTCCCCAACGAGCTCGGGCCGGACCCAACGCACACCGTGGAGGGGCTCATCCTGCGGCTGGCCGGTGAACGGATTGCGTTGCTGCTGCAAGGGGCGCTGCCGGGTGGCCAGGTCGGTGCGCATCGCATCAGTGAAGCCGGTCTTGACGGTGCCGACATATGTCAGCCGCCCGGCACTGTTGGGCAGGCCGAGCAGCAATCTGTCCACTCGGCGGCCGCCACGGCCCGTAGGCTTCCAGCCGCCGATGACCATCGGCCACCTGCGAATTCTTGATCTTCCGCCATGCCGGCGAGCGGCGACCCGGTCTATACGGTGCATCCGGCCGCTTGCAGACGATGCCCTCCAGGCCGAGCTGGCGGGTGGCGTCGAGAACGGCCTTGGCGTCGTCGAAGACCGCTGACACCTGCCAGTGAGTTCCCGGCGTGATGAGATCTTCCAACCGTTCACGCCGCTCGCGGTAGGGGCGGCGCACTAGGCTTTCCTCGCCGGCATACAGAAGGTCAAACGCCATGACCAGCACCAACGCCCACAATGCCGCCGGCGCCGCCACGGCGGCGCCGGCCTGTCTTGATTCAACGAACTACCACCGCTAGACGCAGAGGAAGGACGGCACCCGCGCCTGCCCGAGAATGTTCGCCCGCATGCCGTTGCGGACCCGAATCCACCGCTCGCCGTATTGGCGGACCGGGAGGCCGGGCGGCGCGATGGCGTACGAGTAGCACCAGCCGGCGTCGATGCGGAACGCGTCCCAGTCCTCCAGCAGCGGGGTCGATGCCCCCGGGCTGAGCCACATCTGGGCCGTACCGGCGCACGGTCCGCTTCCTTCGCACCAGTCCTGGTAGACGCGGACTCGGAAGACGGACAGGTTCGTGATGGCCGAGCAGACGACCCCGCCGTCGCAGCCGTCAGCGTTCGCCGGCGAGGCCGCCGTCACCTGGAGCACCGGCACGGACATGGTGAGGGCGCACGCGATCGCGATGACGCGCCGCCGAATGGTCGGCAATGACAGGTTCATGGATCGGACCTTTCGATGAGCGATCTGGTCCACTGGAGCCTGCTGCGGGGTCGACGGTTCCGGCAAGGTCCCCGAGACGACTTCGGGACGGGTGGGACGCTGCAGGCCCCGCACGCTGCGACGGCGTACTGTTTGCGGGACGGCTGGCCCGTCCTGAACACGCCGGGAGGCAGACTCTCCGGCGCCGTCGGGGGCGCCGGAGATCTCCAGCGACGTTCGGGCGGCATTCACGCATCGGTACCCAGCGTCATGAGCCGGGCGTGAGACACCGACCATTCGGCGCATGCGTTGGGGCAAGCGCGGCGTCTCGGCCGATGCGCTCGCCGACCAGGCGTCGCCGACTGGCCGAACCGGACCTGTCGTACGCCGCTTTCAACCGCACCTACCGTGAGCGGGCCCGCAGGGAACGGCTGCGGCACGGCGTGCCGGTACCGCTGACCGAGGCCGACATCTGGCGGGCCTACCAGCTCGAGCCGCGCGAACGCGGCGAGCCGCACAGCGACCCGTGGGGGTTCAAACCCCTTCGAGCCACGCTGAACCGCCAGCCACGGCTCCCGAACCCGTCATCAGACCCAATGCAGCGTGCAGGAAACTGCACGCCTTGGCGGCCATCTCGGATCGCTCAGTCCGGGTGTTGTACATATCCGGCCGAGATTTCCCGCTTGCGGTCCGGCCGCTTGTTCTCGGAAGCGCTGGGCTGGCCGTACGTCGCCCCCTGAACCGTGTTCTCGGAAGTGTCGTCCCGAGGGCTTCCGAGAACACGGTCTTCTCGGAAGCTGCTGGCCTGCGTCGATGGTCGGTAGCGGGAATTCCCAGACGGATATGACCGCCCGTCCACGGGTATTTTGCAACAACGCCGCGTCCATCTTCGCCGGCGACGCGGGCGCCACACCGCCGCGAACAGCGCGCTAGCGCCGCTGGGGAGAGCTCGTTATCTTGGGCGCTCATGGGCCTTCTGCCAAGGTGAGGGAAGTACCCGAAGCGTACTTGCGTGTTGGTCACGAACCACGGCGCACGCCGACGTCACGGCCGAAAGCGAGGACGTAGCATGCCGAAATCCGCGGAGCTGGGCGCATTACTCACGCTACTCAAGGAGCGTAGCGGACACAGTTACCAATCCATCGGCCGTGTCATCAACGCCAGCAAGTCCGCCGTCCACCGCTACTGCACGGGTCATTCACTTCCTCCGGAATTTGGCATCATCGAGCGCATCGCCCGCGTCTGCGGAGCGCGGCCCGACGAGCTGAGCCGTCTTTACCGCCTTTGGGAAGCGGCGATGTTGCCTGCGCAGGACTCGCCGGCCGAGATCGCGGAGCGGGAGCCCGGGCCCGCCGGTGCCCCCGCCGCCGAACCCGTCCGCTCGGCACCCGTCCCCTCAGCGCCGGGCCGGCCAGGTGCCGCGCTGGCCGGCGTGGCGGCGCCACGGCACGGGCAGGCGCGCCGGGCGGGCGCCCTGGTGATGTTCGCCGGCCTGCTGGCCGTGATGACGCTGATCCTGGCCCCCGCCGACAGACGCGCCGTGCCGGCGCAGTCGCAGCCGCCCGCACAGGGCGACGCCGTCGTGCCCGACGTCTGGACGCTCCCGGCCGCCCCCGTCCCGGCCACGTTGTTCGGAGTCACAGTCAACAGTTCGACAGGCGCCATGCCCGGCTTCCGCGTGGGCGCGGTACGCCTGTGGGACAGCGGCACCCTGTGGGCGCACCTGCAGCCGCGCCGCGGCGAGTTCGACTGGTCGGTCCTGGACCGGCTGGTGAACGGCGCGCGCCGGGCAGGGCGGCCGGTCCTGTTCGTCATGGGGGGAACCCCTCAGTGGGCCAGCCCCGGCGGGCCCATCGGTCCCTATCCCGGTGGTTCGCGCACGTCGCCTCCGGACCGGCTGGCCGACTGGGACGGCTTCGTGACCGGGCTGGCCACGCGCTATCGCGGGCGTATCGAGGCGTACGAGCTGTGGGTCCTGGCCAACGATTCCCGCTTCTACAGCGGGAGCATGGAGACCTTGGTGGAGATGACGCGCCGGGCCAGTCGCATCATCCGCTCCGTCGATCCTTCCGCGATCCTGGTATGCCCTGGAATGGGGCGGCTGTGGAGTGCAGACGGGCGCGCTTCGCTGCGCCGCTTCGCCGAGCTGGGCGGTTTCGACCACTGCGACGTGGCCGGAATCAAGCTCCACCAGCGCCAGGCCAGCGATCCACCGGAGACCATGCTCGAACTCGCCGCGACCGCTGACCGCGCCTTCCACCAGGCCGGCATCCATCCGCGGTTGTGGAGCACGGGCACCACGTACGACATCCCCCTTCAAGACAGGCTGGAGGAGGTCAGGGCGCGTAACTACGCCGTCCGCTTCTACTTGACCGGCCTGTACGCACGCCACTTCAACCTGGAACGCATGTACTTCTACAACTGGGGCGGCACCAAGATCCCTATCGTGCTTCAGGCCGTCGGCCGCCCTCCCACCGCCGCCGCCCGGGCCGTCGAGGAACTGCAGCGCTGGCTCGCGCACGCCCGCCACTACTCCTGCGGGCGCGGCGCGACCATCGGACTGCCAGCGAACGTCTGGCGCTGCGATTTCGCCATAACTCAGCCCGGCCGCAGCCGCGAGGCGGCCATACTGTGGACGGATACCGGCACGGCCACCATCACGATGGCGGCCCCCATCGAGGCCGTGCGCCGCCTCGATGGCCGGGTGGCGGCCGTCAGGGCGGGCAACCGCCTGCGCGTCACCGAGGAGCCGGTACTCGTCGAGCTGCCGCGCCAGGGCGTACCCGCCCTTGATGATCTGCCGCCTGGCGCCAGGGAAGCGACTCGTCCGGGCGGCGCTCTTGAAACGGCGGCCGAAGGTGATGCCGTCGCTGATGTCCGGTAGCACCGGCCCCCTGTCAGCAGGCCTCGCGCACGTCAACGGCGGGGATCGGTCTGCTCGGGTCTTCGGTTTTGCTCTTGGCCTCGAGGCGGTGCCGCAGGTGGCGCTGACGTCGTCCCTGTGCTCGGGGAACGTGCAGATCGACCCGGGCTCGCTGCGGGCCGGGCCGACGCTCGACGCCGCCTGATCACAGCCCTGGGCAAGCCCGCCGCGGTGCCGGGGAGCAGCCCGGAACCCAGCGGGCCGGAGATGGTGGCGTCGAGTCCGTCGGGGGGTTCCGGCACAGGGTGGGCCGTCGGAGGCGCCGCCACCGGCCTCGTCCTGATCGCTGGCCTCGTCCTCTACTGGCGCCGCCGCAGCACACAAACCGGAATCTGGCCGACAGGTGAGTCCGACGGTGCTGCAGCATCGAGTCACCAACGCTCGCAGGAGGCAGCACGGTGGACGGTCTCTTAACAGTGGTCATCGCCGCACTGGCGGCCGGCTCCCTGGCCGGCCTGAGCACTAGGCTCACTGAGAGGGCTCAGAAAATGGTGGAGGGCAGGCGGAGGAAGACGTCACCGGTCGAGGAGCCGGACGCGTCCGCGCACGAGCAGGACCCGCTGGGCAAGGTCGGGATCCACGTTGAGCACAGCAGTGGCGTCCAAGTCGTCACGGAAGACGGCGCCAAGGGCGTGCAATTCGTGCACTGCACCTTCGGCCCGTCCACCCCTCCTGCGGATCTGGGAGCGGACGTTGATCGCCCTCGCTGAATGGGCCGGTTCGGACGAGCTGTCGGACGAACAGTACTCCCGGCACAAGCAGGGGGAAGCGCCGCTGCGCGAAACCGGCCACGCACGGCGGAAGCGCGGGCGGCGCGGGTGCCAGGTGACCGTCACGCCCGACCACATCGTCTACCAATGGCCGCTACGGCCTCCACGGGCGCCGGAACCGTCGGGGCCGCGTCCTGAGGGGCGCCGCACGGGGGAGAAGCGGCCCGACGACCGGCCGCAGCCGCCCCCTGCCGCCGTCGAATGGCAGGCCCGGCAGATCACGCGGACGTCGTACGGGTGGAATCCGGCTGGTCCCGTGCCGGAGGCGGACGTCGCCGAGGGCCCGCCGGCCCGTCAGCCGGTCGCGGAACCCGAGATCATCTGGATCAGGGACTGCGTCGGCATACAGATCGGCGCATACAACTCACAGACCGACACCTACGACATCGTCCTCTCCAAGCTCGAGATCGCACTGGATGAGGAGGCGTTGGCGGCGCTGCTCGCCCTGATCTCACCGGGCGCGGATGACGGATTCAGGACCGACATCCGCCTCCCCGGACTTCCGGCCTTCCGCGGGTCGCCGGCCGAGTCCTTCACCCGCAGGCATCCGGACGACACGCGGCTGATCGTCGTCAGGCGCTCCTGCGGCGTCCAGATCGGCAACCGGTGCTTCCAGCGCAACACGTTCATCCTCCGTGCCGACGGTTTCCTGATCCGCATCGACAGCCTGCACCTGCGGAGCGGGCGGCGGGCGGCCATGCGCCGGCTGCTGGCGGACCCTCACGACAGGGACGCCGCGGCCATGATCGCCCGTGACATCGTGGAGCGTGCCCTCGCCACCCTTCTGACCCGCCTGGAGAGGGAGTTCGAGCGCCTCACCGAGCCGAGCCTGATCACGGGACTGCGCTCGCTGTACCGGCGGATCGGCGTGTCGATGGGGTTCCGCAACAAGGTCCGCCTCCGTCGGCGGTTCGATGCGAGCGCGATCAGGATCGCCTTTCTGTGCCGGGTGCTCACCGAGCAGATCCTGCGGTATGCGCAGCGCCACGCCGCGACTCGGCAGGCCACTGACGAACCACGGGCTCCGGACGAGCGACGGCGGCCTCCCGACGCGCGAGAGGGGCCTGGCTCGCGGAGCGGTCCCCCAAACGGTCCTCCGCCCGGGCGTCCAGGCGCGGGGGACTTCCGGGAGCCGTTGCTGGCGGATGATTTCCGTGGATGGTCCGCCGCCGGCGACCATCGCGGGCGGGA
This sequence comes from Nonomuraea sp. NPDC049480, assembly GCF_044465905.1. Lineage (NCBI taxonomy): Bacteria > Bacillati > Actinomycetota > Actinomycetes > Streptosporangiales > Streptosporangiaceae > Nonomuraea > Nonomuraea sp. NPDC049480. Next base: position 814 of record NZ_JBITMD010000057.1, on the reverse strand, counting down.
CGCCGGGGAAACCTACCGCGGGTGGGACGCCGGAGAGGCCCATCGAGGGCGGGCAGCTGGCGAGGACCGCACGCGCGCGTCCGCGGCGGCCGGTGAACAGGGCGCTCGTCCCGATCCGCCCGGGTCCCAGGGCCGCCCGACGGCCCCACCTACGCCGGAGCCCGCTCCGCACGCCGCCGCATCGCATGCCCCCGAGCCGGGTGAGCCGACTGAGCGCTCCGAGCCGTCGCGGGAAGTGACCCCCGAGCGATCAGCCACCGCTCGCCGGCGCGAGCTCCTCAAGGCGACCGAGCAGACCGGCCGAGCACCGGGGGATCCGCCGGCGCACGATCCTCGGAGCGGACCCACAGCAGGCGCCCGCCCATCCTTGCCACAGCCGCTGGGCAACCCCTCCCGCGAACCGCACGACGGCCTCGCGCGCCCGACGGGATCCTCCTCTCGCTCGGAAGCCCTGGCCCGCGCGCCGGAGGATGAATTCCTCCCCGCACCGAAGGACCAGCGAGGGAATGTGGAGCTGCCGTCCTCTCCCGGTCGGGACGGCCCCGGGACGGGTGGAACACGTTGGTCACCGCCGACTCCCGGCTCCCAGAACCTCAGCCGAGACCGCGATCTGGGCCCTCCCGGCCGGTAGACCGTCCCGGGACTCACCGGCGGACGGCAGGGCCGCGACCGCGTCCCACAGCATCACCGTCTCGGCCGGGGCCGCGCTGCCGGCGGCCGAGGGTCTGTCCAGTGATCGGTGTATCTCAATCTTGACTGGGTCTATCGGGTGGCCGGGGTCAGGCGGCCTTCGAAGGTGATGGCGAAGGCGTTC
>NZ_JBITMD010000056.1:0-27905 GCF_044465905.1 Nonomuraea sp. NPDC049480 | reverse complement strand
GGCAGTGAGTCACGCTGCCTGACGCGGACCGGACCGTCGAAGCCATCGACGGCGAGGAGCTGCAAGCTCGGTCCGTTTACGGCCGAGAAGCTGACGAGCACGTCCACACTGTGCCCGGCCCGCTCGGCGACCTCCGGCGCGTGCACGCCTGCGTTGAGCCACAGCGACACCGCGGGTGTGTCCAGTCAGTGACCGTACAGACCCCCATCGGTCACGTCGATGCGATAGCCGACGCCGGGCACCGTGGCGATCAGCCCTCTTTCTTCGGGTCGGCTATGCCGTGGCCGCGCGTCAGCCGCCGCCGTCGCCGTCGCCGGGTGAAGCCCCGGTGATGGCCCGCGTCTGCTGTCCGGTGATCTCCTGCAGCGGTATGTCGTCGTAGTTGCTGAGGACGACGCCGACCCATCCGGTGTCAGGGTAGATGCTCCAGTGGGAGCAGCTGCCGGGGTGGACGCCGCTGCGCGAGAGCTCCCACTGGCCTTCGACGATGTGGGCTGTCGGCCCGTAGGTGCTGAACCCCGGGGAGCCTCGGAAGTTGGGGGCCTTGACCGAGGTGAACACGTCGGCCCAGGCCGGGTCGAGCACGATGCCGTCGTACAACGCATTTGCGAACCGGACCAGGTCCGGTGCGGTGACGAACCCGCCGTCCGGGACGAAGTTGCGAGCATTGTTCTGGCCCGCCATACCCGGGCTCGGGCTGTCCTTGTCCAGGTTGCGGACGGCGTCCACCCGGCTACCGTCGGCCTGTTTCATGTACGAGTGCGCGATGTGCTCGTCGGCCAGCCACTGCGGCCTGGTGTAGTACGCCGAGCCGGTCATGTCGCAGCGCCCGAAGATGTGCTTGTGCACGTAGTCCCAGAACGTCATGCCGGCCACCGCCTCGACGATCTGCACCGTGACATCCGCACCCCAGCCGGGTTTGTTCGAACCCGCGCCGGGGGTGGCGACCAGCTTCGCCTGCCGGGTGTACTGCTGGTAGTACTCGTGCTGCTCCTCCTTGCTGTGGAAGATGCGTTGGTAGTCGTGCTCCGGAAAGGACAACCCGGAGGTGCCCATGAGCAGGTGGTGGATGCGCACCTGCTCAGCGATCTCCTTGGCGAAACCGGTCAGGTAGGTGCCCACCGTATCCCACAGCTTCACCTTGCCCCGCTGCGCCAGCTGCACGATGGACAGGCTGACGAACGGCCCGCCGTAGAGGTTGAACGCGACATCTTCGTGGTTACGGATCCTCTTCTCCTTGTCGGCCATGCCGTAGCTGCGCGACAGTACCGTCCGGCCCCGGTGCGACAGCAGCACCACTCCGGAGAACTTGTCCTGTGCGGCCAGTTCCGCCACGAACCGGTCGTAGGCCCCGCCGGGCAGGGTGTCCGGCGGGATCCGGTCCTTTCCGGACAACTCGGACGCGGCGGCGGTGCCGAGCCCGGCGCATGACAGCGGCGTGCCGACCGCCATCACACCGGCAGCCAGCCCGCCCCATCCGAGCAGCCGCCGCCGTTCGACACCACGTACGGAATCCGAGTCCATGTCATCGCCCTCCCCGCGCGAGGCAGGAGGCGAGTGCTCGTTGAGGGACGCGATGGTCCCGCGCGCTGTTGGTCATGGCTGCGATATTTCGTCGCGCATGTCACCGGCCCGCGCGCGTGATGTCACCGTTTCTCGACAACCCCTGATCTCGACCGGGACTCCGCGACAGAGGGTGCCGGCCGCAGCGCGGAAGCAGGAGGGCAAGGCGCCGGCAGGGGCTGGCACACCCGTCGCCATGGTCCTCACCTCAACGTCCTGGACCTTGACCTGGACAACGGGTGCGCTCCCGTTGGCGCGGAGGACGGTGCCACCCAATGGGTCTGCTGAGACACCACAAACGCAACCCTGCGATGCCGGCAACCGTCCGCGTTACCTCGGAAATGCCCATTGGTCGAGCAGAACAGGCGTTGGCCACGCACCCCTCTTCCGTCTCTCTGCCAGCCCGCATATGAGGAATTCGTCTGCGTTCGGGGACCTGCGTCTGTATCACGCATGGGTTCCTTCAGCTACAGGATGAGGAATCCGAGAACCCGCGCGCTTTGGCAGAAGGCAGATAAGGACCCGGCGGAGTGGCTGCCGATCGAGCAGGTCCGATGCCGCTACGTCGCGGAATGGGTGGCGATCGAGCGGCATTGGCAGCTTGGAGTGGACGCAGCGGAGAAAACCAAGCTCACCGAAATCGCGCAAGGCTGCCCGAACGCACCGCTGACCCAAGCTGCCTGATCGGCCCGAGCCCTCACACGCAGAAACAGCCCCACCGTACCGAAGGGCGGCGGGCTGTGAGGTGACGAGGCCGAGAGCGTGACGTAACGTCGCTCTATGGATGAGCAGCACGAGGCGATAGAGGCTGCGCTGAAGCCCGTCCGAGAAGCCTTCCACGCGCTCGACGGTGCCCGGACGCTGAACGACGTACGCGTCGCCATCCGCAAGCTCCACACCGCCGCAGAGCAGGCCGACGACGACCTGCGCGAGATCAAGCTCGCCGACCTGCCGCGATTCGCGCCGCCCGACTGACGCCATGGCCCGCTACCTCGAAGGCCTCCGCTTAATTAGGGCGAGGAGTGAAACACCTGGGTGTAGTAGTGGAATGTCGCTGGCTCGCCTGCGTGATCGTGGCCTTGAGGGACTCTCCCGGCCCCAGTGGCGATGCCGACGCCTGTTGATCTGTGGCCTGGGTTGAGCAGATTAGCTTCGTGGGGAGGACTCTGATACCACCAATCGTGCGCTGCCTGAGCCGACGGCGGTGGGACGTTGCCGCCCCAGAACCATTGGATGTATGCGTTCTCGGTTCCGGCGGAACCCATCACTCTCTGGATCCGCTGCTGTGGAATGCTATTGTCCGAGCCATAGTGCCCGGGATGGCCGTCCAGAAGCCTCTCCCAGAGACCGGGATGGTTAGCCAGGTCCTGGCTGTGCTCCTGAGCCACGTCGACAAGTCGCTTGTCGAGGCGGAGGAATGGCGGACGCGGTCCAGGCGAGTTGAATATCCGCCGGTCGTTGGCCATTTCGACTATGCGTATCGTCTCGGGCGGCGCCACGAAGGGGGCGACCGGAAGGAATGTTGCGTCCGATCGATCCAGTTCAGGGCTGCTCTGGTTGATCTCGCTGACGTACAGGTGAGAGTTCTGATGCCGGATATGGAGCTTGGGGTTGTTGTACGAGCGAAAGGATCTCCAGAGCGGGAGGACGAGACCGTCGACCGACATGAAGGTCGCGTCCTCATGCATGAGCCGATCCCCCGGGGCGTACTCAGAGAGAATCACACGAAAATTCTGATGCCGCAGATACTGGTTCGGGAAGTTGGCCGACCTGAACGAGACATGGCCGGGCGCGCCGATGAGTCCTTCCACGACGTCGAAGGAAGCGTCGGCACGGTCGAGCGCCGTGACGACCCGAGATATCTCTCCAAGCCCGTTGGCGTGCCGAATATGGTGGTCGCGTGGCTTTAGAGACTCGAAGGAATGTCGCTCATTTAGCATACGCATGCCCTTCACCGTTGCCGGCTGAATGTTCGGGGCGAATCGCGCCTCCTGCGCTCACCGTTAGTATGGGACTGCGCACGGTGGCGGTCAACGGGCTCTACTTGCGGGCTGTCTCCGATTCATCACCCATGAGCGAAGTGCTGTCTGGTGGGGTGCAACACGCGAACCGTAGTAAGTTTTTGATGCAAATGCTGAATGCGCCCGCATCACCCAAGCCTGGGCGACGGGGCGCATCAGCATCAGTGCCATCGCTGATCCAGCGGCAGGTCCGGCCTCGCGGTGTGCTTGGCCGCGTACCCGGACACGTACGTGATCAGGCCGGGGAGCAGCGGAATCGACAGCGTCTCCAGCCAGTCGGGCAGGGACGAGATGAGGTTGAGATCGGCGTTGACCGTCTGCAGGACGGTCAGGACCGCGAGCAGGCCCAGGTAGGAGCCTGCGGTTGCGCGGTCACCTTCCGCTCGACGGGCGGCTTGCTGTACGACATGGACTCGCCGTGCATGGGGATCCTCCAGGATAAAGGTTGGCGGGACCGCCAACGAGAGTTAGGGGGGGTGACGCAGGCCAGCGTCTCGGTGCTCGCCTTCCAGGTGCACTTCCAGGGGCCGTTGCCGGTGAACGTCATGGTGAAGGGGGCGCCGTCGAGGCCACGACCGTCCTTGCCGGGGGCGCCGGTGTCCCCCTTGGGACCGACCTCGCCCTTCGGGCCGGTGTCGCCCCACCTGCGGCTACGTAGTTGCGGCGGTGGCGGTGGTGCCGACGACAGCGGCCAGCACAGTAGACATGAATCTGAGCATGATCACTCCTCGGGTTTTTGAGACGCGCACGAGCGCGGACCACGTCTTCGGCCCAGCCACGCCGTCCACCTTCAGCCCGGCCTCCCGCTGGAAGGAGCAGATCGCGTCCTCCAGCGGGCCGCCGAACACGGTGTCGTCCACGCCGCCGCCCAGGCCCATGCCTCGGGCGTGCAGCAGGTGGAACACGGTCTTGACGTGCCACCGCTTCGGGTCGTTCGGGTCCTTTCCGTCGCCGCGTCGCAGGGTCGGTAGTTCCTTCCTCGTCTTCTCCGTCCAGTTCGGCGGCGGAGCGGCGGGCGGCTTGGGCTTGGCCGGCGCGGGGAGGTAGGGCGGGGTATCCGAACCCGGCCACGTTCTCGAGACCCCGCCAGCGCCGCATCACGCGGTTCTGCGTGTTGCCCTCGATCGTGACGATGGTCCGGCCACCGTCACCGACCGCTTCGACGATGCCGACGTGGTCCATGCGCTGGATGTCGCGGGTACCGCCCCAGTCGAAGAACACGATCGCGCCCCGCCGCGGCGTGTGCCCCCACTGGCCGCGCGCTTTGAACCACTCGGCGTGGCCGACCGTCCACGCATGATCCCCGACCACCGGCAGCAAGCCCGCCTTGTTCGCGCACCAGGCAAGGAACATGTCGCACCACGGCGCTAGCGCCCACGACGACGGTTTGCCGTGCCGTTTGGCCCACCACGATCCGAACACCGTCCAGCCGGTCGGGGATTCGCAGTAGCCGAGCTGGGCGCGGACCTCCGCCAAGAGGCGGTCTTCAGGCTTTCTCGCCACCGGCCGCCTCCTCATCGTCGTCTTCGACGGCACTGCCGGGCTCCTGTGGCAGCCCGTCCTGGTCGGGGTCGAGCGCGGTCGGGCCGGCGTCGGCGTACGGCGGCAGCGGAAGCTGCCCGTCCAGGACCGTGACCCCCTCGGACAGGTTAGGCATGGAGGGCTTGGACATGCTGGTCTCCTTGAGAGCAATCCAGTCAGCGACGGTCATCTTGAGCTCGTCGTGGCTGATGCGGATGGGCAGGTAAGCGGGTACGACGTCCACGCCGTCCCGCATGGGGAACACGATCAAGAAGGTTGCTCAGATCCGGGTGAGGCTGATCAGAGAGATGACGGTGCCCGCGACGAGGAGCAGCACGGTTACGATGGCGATGATCAGACGGGTGCGGTCGCCGAGCTGCGCCGTGGTGACAGCGGTCCGCTCGACCTCGGCCAGGCGCGCGTCCATGCCCTCGACCTGCTCGGCGAGCTGGGCGTGCCGTCCGTCCACCTGGTCCAGGTGCTGAAGGATGAGCCTGATCGAGCCGTCCACTCGCTCGAACCTCAGCTCGACGGAGCCTTGCAGCTTGGCCAGGGCCAGGGAGAGGTCGTGCACCTCGTCGGCGGTCACAGGCCACCTCCAGGCGGGGGCTGCATGCCGACGAACGTGCCGCCGGGCTTGAGCTGGAACGTGGGTTGCGGAAGCTGATCGGAGCGACTGGCGCGCACCCACTCAGCCGCCAGGCGCCGCGCCTCGACCCGCACCGGGTCGAGCCGGATCGGCGATGTGATCGGCTCCAACGGGTCAGGCGGCGCGGCACGGCCCGAGCCGACGAACGCGAGCGCCTCCGCACGCAGCGTCTGCGGCACGGGCTCCATCCGGACCCGATGCGTCTTCACCGCAGCGATCCGGGCCAGGTACGCGGCCCGCCGCTCCTCGTCCGGCACGCCGGGCGTCCAGCACGTCGGCAGGCCGTGCGTGACCGCCAGCACCGCCGCTGCGGTCGGGTCCGTGCGCGTGAACACGTCGCTACTGCTCGGGATGTACGGCTCATGCAGCGCCACGTCCAGCAGCGTGCTGACGTCGTCAGGGTCAAGCCCGTACATGACGCACCGCCACTCAAGCAGCGTGTGCGGCAGCGCGTGATGGATCTCCACCCCAGCCGCAGGCTGGAACTGGTAGACGCGCCACAGCGGTTCGGCTCCGTCCACGTGTGGCGGCACGTCGGTGCCGGTGGGCCGGAGCGGCGTGTGCGTGTAGGCCAGTTCGGCGTCCCACACCTGCACGATCTCGGGCATAACATCCCCTTTGGGTGTGGCTGGAAATCGACATAAAGCAGGGCCACATAAAACGCCGATGTTCAATTACAGGCCCTAACATGCTGTGGTTGTCCAGACAGCCCATTGGTTATTTGTCAAGATGTTTCATCTAAGCTGGACAATCTGCGGCATGGTAAATATCATCGCCTAGGCTCCGGAGTTTAAGAAATGCGATCGCCTGAGTCGTTTCGCTCTGGCGAGGACGGCAGCGAGTCATCAACCATCTCTTAGAGCGGAGAAATCGTTGAAATTCAGATTCGCGGCGGCGGCTGGAACGGCTGCCGTCTCTCTTGCCCTGCTGACTCCAGCAAGCGGCGCCCAGGCCACCATCATGGTTGAATGCGGGTCCGGACAGGTATGCATCTACCCGCAGACCAACTACGGAGGGGTACCGTACGTGCGCCGCGCGTCGGACAGCAGCGTGAGCCTCGCGAACACCCCCGTCAACGACCAGACGTACTCCGTCATAAACAACGGCACCGGGAACCGTACCGCGCGGATCTACCGGAACAGCAGCTACGGCGGCTCTCACACCTGCATTCAGCCTGGCGGGCGAATCGCGGATCTGCAAGGATATGCCGTCGGGCGGTGGGGGTCGTCGCTGAAGCTCGACAACGACAGATGTGGCTAACGCCTTCCAGCCGTAGCGCTGCGGCAATTAAGGTCACATTTCGCATGCGGGTCGGAAGAGTTGATTTACTTCCGGCCCGCTGCCAAATTTCTGCAAATATTCCGGCCCTGGTCGTCGTCCCAGTCCGGGTGCACCGTGCGGATCTTCGTCTCCAGCGACATGGCCTGCGCCCGGTTGAACAGCTCTACGGTCCGGCCGAGCGCTTCCGGGTCCGTTTGCACGCCGTCCGGCCAGTGCACCTCGACCTTGTCCGCCGTGACCTTGCGGCCGAACACCTCGCGGTCGATGGACAGCAGCACGTCCGGCCCCCACTGGAGAGTGGGGTTCCAGTAGCCGGTCTTCCGGCCCCGCGTCGAAAAGCTCTTGCGTTCGCGAGCGTGCACCTCGGTCGCGGTGATCTGCTGCCCGGATCCATCCGACTCGCCGAAACTCCGGGCGCTGTAGCCCGCGCCGCGCAGGATCTGGGCGTTGAGCGCCTTCCCAGCGTCCACGTGCTCCTTGACCCTGATGGCGAACTGCGTGATTGTCAGCATGCTGTTGGCTTGGGCGCCGGGCGGCGGTAGCATGCCGAGCCCCGAGTAGATCTCCCGGTCCGGATCCCACGAGCTACCGTTCCCCCGTCCAAGGGAGTCGAGGAAGATGTCCGGGACGATGACGCTGTGATGGTCATGGTCACGGCTTCCATGACGATCATGGGCGTGGTGGCGGCGCGACGGGGGCGGTGGTCCCCGGCAGAAACGGCAAGATCGCCTTCGCCAGTGATCGGGACGGCAACTTCGAGATCCATTCGATGAACGCCGACGGCAGCGGGCAGACCCGCCTCACCAACAACACCGACCCCGTTGGTGACCTCCAGCCCGACTGGCAGTCCCTCCCCATTACCGCCCGCAATATCAGGAACCGCGTGACCAAGACTCCTGGCCAGCGCCAGACTCACGTCCAGCGCCAGAGCCAGAACCGGAGCCGGAGGCACCACCAGAGCCAGAGCCAAGGCCAGCATCAGAAGATCCAAATCAAAAAGCCAGGATCGCAGAGGTAGCCGCTGCCGAACTCCGATCGGGTTGTCGTGTTGGCACCCCAGTGCACGCCAGGCCGACGGCCGCCGCCGCCGGGGCCATGCGCGCAGTCGTGGGCAGATAGGCAGCCGACCACCTACCGTGAGCAGAGATCCCCGGCTGCCTTGCGCCGGGGGCCCGATCGTCTCCTCTCCGGGCCGGCGGGCGGGGAGTCAGCCGCCTTGATATAGCGGGCGTTACCGATCGGCCTACATGAGGGCTCGAACCGAGTGGCCCTCGGCCGACAGCCGCTCCAGCAGTTTGACCTGCTCGGCCTCCGAGGAGCATGTGACGACGACACCCCACACGGTCGGCGGCTCCACCCGCTCCGCCGGCCCCGCCCCCGTGACCGGGTTCGGCGGTGCCTGCTCGGGATCGCGCGGCATCAGCTCGTCCAGGTCCGCCAGGTCGTCGCCCGTGTACCCGGCCGCGGCGAGCAGCGCTTCGTCGGCGTCGCCGATGTCGGTCAGCATCTCGGCGAGCATGCCGTGATCCCACCCGCCGCGCTCGGTCAGCCGGTTCGCCGCCACCAGGTACGCCTCCGCGTCCGCATCCGACCTGGAGGTCCAGCCGCGCAGGATGGGCACCAGCCATGTGCCGTCGTCGCCGACCTTGACGCCTTCGGGCGGCGACTTGCCGTCGCCCGCCATCTCGTCCAGGACGTGGAGTCGCCCGTGCCCGGCGACGAGGCGGCCGGTGCGCTCGCCGAGCTCGCCGGCGAGGGTGCAGCCGAACGCCTCGATCGACCTCCGGATGGCCGCCAGGTCGTGCTCCTTCGGGTTCCGCACGGCGCGGGCGATCTCGGGGAGGCGCATGTGTTCGATACGGCGCATCAGGTCCTCGCTAGGGTCGGTTCGTGAGAAGGCGGCCCGGACACCAACGTGGGCGCATGGCGGCGCGAGCTCCACAGCACACCTGAACCCGGAACCGGTCGCCGAGCGGGCATTTCCATCCACTCGGTTTGTGCACGGTACGAGGCCTAGAAAATGCCGTGGGGGGTGCACGGTTACGGCCGTCACGTCGGCTACGAAGAACCTGTTTATCTCGCTGCGCTCCTACGCTGACTTGTGACGCCGACTGGAAGATTTTGGCAGCAAACCTACGGTGCTTGGCAGGAATTTTGGTAGTGCGAGGCTCTATCCGGTAGGTAGCTTTGACGAAATTCCGGCACAACACGAAAGAGGCACTAGAGAAATATGCGTACACAGATCCTCAAGGCGATCGGCGGGACGTTGACCGCCCTGGCACTGACCACCGTGCCAGCGTACGCCAGCACCACCGCGACCGCTGGCAGCACAGCCGAGGCCGGGGCATTCGCCTGCGGCTGGGACCCCCAGGGCGCCGTCGCCAGATACAACCACTGCAACTCCAACGTCAACGTTCTCATCCGCGTCGAACGGACCTTCGATCGGCCCGGATACGACCAATGCGTCCGGCCTGGGATCACCCTTCTCGGGTATACATACGATATCAAGTACGCCTGGTACAAGGGCCTCTGCTGAATCGGCCCCTACGGCGACACGGGGCCGAGGAACATCGGAACCGGATCGCGTACTAAGCCGTGTCCGAGCAGGTCATTGCTATGCGGTTCCATATCGAGCATCTTCGGGCGCGATCGACCGCAGATACTTGACGAATATCTCCGCTAGCGTCGATGTCGTCCTCAAGGAATGCCCTCCCTGCGCAGGGATCAGACCCCATGGTTAGGCGCTGCGTGGCCGGTACGGGAAGGCGCCTCGTTTTAAGCAGTGATCGGGTCGAGGTGCTACGAGACGTTGTCGGGTGCGTCGTACACGTCCGTCCCGCCGATCTCTGGTAGTTCACAGATGCCGCAGTAGCCACCGTCACCCGGTTGCGGCCAGAAGGCCCGGCCGCAGGTGCAGGTGCGGGGGATCATGGGCAGTTCATCTCCGGTGCGCAGGTCCATACCTATGTCTTCCGGAGACGAGCACGAAGTGCGACACGTGATCACCAGAATTTCGCGATCTTGCCGTGAGACAAGTGAGGCGCTGAGAGCGATTCTCAGCGCCTCACCTCACGAGCGACGCAGGCGGCCATCATGCCAGGTCGGTTAGGCCGCGAGCGCCCACCATGATGAGCATTCCGCGCGTGCTGGCCGGTTGACGGAAGCGCCAGCACACGAAGATCACCCTTCCTGGTCACGCCCGAGCGGGAACGGCGGTCACGGCTCCAGAGGCTTCCTCATGCCCTGCACGCCTTCCGCCAGGACGGTCGGTTTGGCGTTGGAGCCCTGCGCGAACTCGGACTGGACGGCCTGCGACACTTTCAAGCCGCCCGCCAGCATCAGCGCGGCGGCCAGCAGCATGCCCAACGCCAGCGCCAAGGCCGAGAAGCGAGGACGGACCAGAGATCTTCGCATGAAGGTACCCCCAGGATCGAATCGACTTACCGAACAACCGGTATTCGTCGCCCTGCCCCGAGTGGATGAATTTTCAACCTCAGAGGGAAGATGCCCACGGCGCGGAAGTCGGTCTGGGCGCATGGCCACCTGCCCCCACGGTTCGGGCACAGGCCGAAGCCGTCCCAGCAGTTCGGCGGCGGGCACGGCGAGATCAGCGACAGCCGCTCGGCTTCGGTGAGGCGCATCAGACACCACCCCCACCGAGTCGCGGGCGCGGCCAGCGTCGTACGACAGCCGCATCAGGCCGATCACCGTGCCCGTGGAGAACGGGGCCACACCCACCAGCTCACGCACGCGCCGCCACTGCTGGTGGTCGAGTTCGATCCCGAGTTCGTCGAAGGTGGCGACCAGGTCGCGTTCTGCCTCCTGCCGGATCGACATCAGACACCACCCTCGACCGAGCCCGACTCCTCCATCTCGACGGACAGCGCCAGCATCCGCTCGACGTCGTCCACGTCGGCGGCCCGCGTGAGCTCCTCCAGATTCGCCTGCGGCACGAACCGGCAGCCGACACCGTCCGGGAACATGATCTCCCCGGCCATCAGCCCTTCGCTGTCCCAGCCGCCGGAGCCGTCAATGTAGGTGGTGTCCCTATGGTCGGCCAGTTCAAGCATGGCATCCACGACGGCAAGCTGCCCCTCCCCCGCTAGGCGCCGTGCCGCCGTCTCGTCGATTCCACCTGCACCCGGCCCGCCAACATGGCCAGAACCTCGTGCGTCTGCATCCCGAGGTCGTGCGCGGCCTTGGGGATGTCGCGGTCGTCCTGCGCCGTGCGCATGCCCCGACAGCGCATGTCGGCGAAGGCGCGGTCGTGCGGGTTGAACGTGTCCGGGTCGTAGGCGATGCCCGTCTGGCTGGTGTCGTCGGCTTACCGGACGGCGTACTCGTAGATGCCCTTGACCGTCCAGCCGCCAGCCGTCAAGTTCACACGCCGAACGTGCGTGTGGCGCCGTTATCGCAGGTCAGGCGGGAGACTCGGCTGGTGCAGAGTGGCCCCAGAAGGATTCGACCCGGCGACGGTTGACCCTGTGTCAGGGTCAAGGCGGTTCCTGCGGGGGCGCTCGGAACCGCAAGACCTCCGCTTGCCGCCGGCCTCGAGTCCGCCGATGCCTTCACGAGGCTGTTGACGTCGTGCTTCAGATACCGTTAATCTGAATAACGTTATGGGTTTTAACGATAATTTGCTCGGCGATGACACAGGCGAGGGTCCCCCGGAGGAGCTGGCGCGCTCGACCGGTTTCCTGCTGTCATGGGTCGCCGCCAGAGCCGGTGAGCAGTACGAGGAGGTGCTGGCCGAGATAGGGCTCAAGGCGCTTCACCTCGGCGTGCTGACGCAGCTCCAGAGCGGCCCGCTGGTCCAGTCACGACTCAGCGAGCGGCTGAGCGTGTTCAAGCCCGTGATGGTTACGCTGGTCAACGAACTGGAGGCCATGGGCCTGGCGGAGCGGCGTCCCCACCCGCGCGACCGGCGTGCTGTGGAGGTGCACCTTCTGCCGGCGGGCGTGCAGAAGATCCGGAACGCCGAGCAGGTCAGCGAACGCATTTCGGGCGAGTTCTTCGGCCCGCTGACGCTTGAGGAACGGCAAACCCTGCACGCTCTGCTCGCCAAGCTCGCCGGCGGCGCGGCCACCAGCAGCCGGAAGGAACCCCGATGAACGCTTCGGCCAACGCCCGCACCTCCGAGACAGGCGCAGCTCGCTCGCGTTTCTGGCCGGTCGGACTCCTCTTCGTCCTTGTTCCCGTGATCATCGGGCAGATTCCGGGCGCACTCGCCTTCACGCTCAACCCCGAGGTCGCCACCGATCTCGGGATGGCCCAGGTCCCCGTGCCCACGTGGGTCTTCATCGCGGTCTGGCCCGTGATCAAAGCCGGGATGGGGATCGCGGCATGGCAACTCTGGCGCCGGGCACCACGCGGAAGCGATGTCACCGTACCCCTGACCGTGCTGATCGCCGGCTATCTGCAGAGCAACCTCTTCTGGCTGGCCGACGGCCTGCGCTCCATCGCCGTCACCGATGCGACCGGCCTCCTGCTCGCCGCTACCACGGTGGTGGTGTTCTCGCGCTACTCACCCTCCGCGGCTCGCTGGCTGCTGCCCTGGCTGATCTGGATGCCGATCACGCTGGCCATCAAGATCGCGGCGATCGCCGGCATCTTCTCCGCGTAACGGACCGGTAGCGGTAGCCCTGGTCGGCGACATGCTGCGCCACCCACTCCGACATGCGAGCGCCGATCGACAGCCCCTGGAGGTCCGGCAGCACCACCGGCCGGTGCTCCATCTTCATGTTCCGCACGATGTACTGAGCCGCGGCTGTTGCGGCGTTCCTGACAACATCCCCAACGCCGCTCGGATCGACGCGATCGCGCTGCGCCTGGCCGCCGAGTTGAGGGCAATCGACGGCGGAAAGGACCATCCCCATGGCTTCAGTCACCAAGCGGATCATCACCTCCATCGGCATCACCGGTGACGCATCTATGCTGATCATCGCACCCGGCCCACCGGCGCACACGGCATCCTCCACGGCGACCACTCTCGCCCCCGCTGCCCAAACATTGCATGCGCATGTGGGCAACAACACGGCGAAGGCCGCCCACAGAAAAGTCGCTTGGAAGCGCCGCAGCGGCTGCATTTGGCTGTTTGAAAGCAGCCATAATGGCGCCTTTACCAAGAAGGTACAGGGGGGGTGCACAGGTCATTCATGGCTTTATGTGCAAACTACCACCGGCTGGAAGAGCGGCTGGATACACGACAGAAATCATGCCGGATTTAGTATCCATGCGTTTAGTAAAGAGGAACGCAAGCGCATGGGCAAGGTCAAGTTCACCTGGCACAAGACCCAGCGTAACGAGCCCGCTCAGCTCATCAAGCACTAGAGCCAGACCGCGCGTGGGTGCCCGCCGGCCAGCTCAGCCAGGTCCCGGCGGAGGCCCTGCGCGGCCGGGACAAGAAGGTCCCTCGCTTCACGTAGTGATAAGTAGCCGTCCCTGATTCTCTCCGTTCTCCAGAAACGCAATTGTTTACCTGTCTGATCAGGGTCGCCGAACAATTTGGGCGCCACGATCCTGGCGGCACAGGCCTCGGGGCAAGCCGTCAAGGGAACCGCTTTCTTCCGGGGAACGGGAAGACAGGACGGGGTCTCGGCATGAAACGCATTCAAAAGATCGGTGCGGCCATTTCGCCTCCACGGGCAACTACGTCGCGAGCCTGCGGGCGTACTACAACAGCACCTCCACGCAGGATATTTTCAACCGGCTCAACCGGTACAGCTCCGGCCCGGGCTTGCAGGCCGACAACACGGTTCGTATCAGGATCCGCAAGCATCGGGCCGGGAACAAAGACCAGACCCTCAAGGAGTGGTCCATCAAAACCCGCACGTCGACCTCTCATTCACGTTCGATTTCCCCCGTGGGGTGCGCCTCAAAGTGCCACAAGGTCGGCCGCAGCCGCACTGAGCCACCAGACCGGGCCGGCCGTTGACCGTACGCTCCAGGATCGTCAGGTCGGGTGCCTTGCCGGCGATGTCGACGAAGAGGCGCGCGATCCGCTCACCGCCTTCAACGGGGTGGAGCACGGCGCTGACCAGGCCGCCGCCGTCGGCGATCCCGTGGCGTCGGGGGCGAGGAGGCCGATGAGGGCATCGAGGCCGGCTGGCGGCAGGCCGCCGGGGTACGGCCGACGATCTCGGCCACTTCGGCGAAGGAGTAGCGGAAGACATCGTGAAGGATGAACACGACGCGCTCGGGCCCGTGCCGAGCCGAGCAGGTCGAGGCAGATGCGGCTGGCGACCGTCAGCCAGGCACCGGGAGACTCGATGGGCTCCCGTTGCCGCCGGGCCATGGCGTACCAGCGCACGTAGGTCTCTTGTGCGACATCTTCAGCGTCTCTGATCGGCTTGGCGATCCTGAGGAATCCCCAGGAACAGTGCACGGCGAAATGCCGGGCATGCACCGATCGTCTTCGTGCCCTGATGCCGGTGGGCAAAGCCCCCGGCCCGCGTGGCACGTCCCTCCGGACGCTATCGGTCCAGCGTGCACGGCTATGGGACCGAGGAGGGTGCCCCGCGTCGCCTGGGCACGGGGCATGCCGATGCCAGAACGATACCATGCGATCACCAACAGTCACTGATGAAAGAAGGCAGCCTCGGCCAGGGAGCCGAGGAGCCGGTACGCGAGATTGATCAGCTGACGCCGCTCGCTCATGATCGCGCTCAGGCTCGGATCGATCCGGCCGTCTCCTGGCTGATGGGGTGGTCATGGTGTCGGCGGCCGATCGCCGGCGAAAAGGCGGGCAGGGCCGGAGCCGCAAGCCCCCTCCGCTCCCGTCGCCCGGCTCGCACATCAGAACCGGCGTCGGTGGCCGTGTCCATGCGAAATTCCTTGCCGGCCGGTCGTCTACCGTTCCGACGAGCGACCGGATCCGGAATCGGCCACCTCGCGGAGGCGGCCGGCGAGGAACTCCCGTTCGGCCTCGTTGCCGGCGAGGTCCAACGCCGCGCGGTAGGCGATACCGGCCTCGCGGGTGCGGCCGAGCCGGCGCAGCAGGTCGGCGCGGATGGCCGGAAGGTAGTGGTAGGCGGCGAGCCGGCCGTCCCGCTCCAGGGCATCGATCTCCGCCAGGGCGGCCTGGGGACCGTGCACCATCGAGGTCGCCACAGCCCGGTTGAGCGCGACGACCGGGGAGGGCCACACCTTCAGCAGTTCGTTGTAGAGCCACAGGATCTGACGCCAGTCGGTTGCGGCGTAGGCGGCGGCGGTGGCGTGCAGGCAGGCGATGCCGGCCTGCAGCGCGTACCGGCCGGCCCGGCCGGTACGGAACGCGCCCTCGACCAGGCGGCGTCCCTCGTCGATGGCGGCCCGGTCCCAGGCGGACCGGTCCTGCTCCTCCAGCAACAACAACCGGCCGTGGGAGTCGGCGCGGGTGGCCCGGCGGGCATCGGTGAGCAGCAACAGCGCAAGCAGCCCGCGGACCTCCACCTCATCGGGCATCAGGGCCATGAGCATGCGGGCGAGCCCCAGCGCGCGCTCCACCAGATCGGCGCGGACCAGATCGGCGCCCGTGGAGGCGGTGTGCCCGGTGGTGTAGAGCAGGTGGATGACCGTCAGCACCGCGTCCAGCCGCTCGGGCAGCTCGCCGGCGTCGGGTACCCGGTACGGGATCGCCGCTGCGGAGATCTTCTTCTTGGCCCGGGTGACCCGTGCCGCCATGGTCGGTTCGGGGACGAGGAACGCCTTGGCGATGTCGCCGGTGCCGACCCCGCACACCAGACGCAGGGTCAGCGCCACCTGGGCCTCCCGGGCAAGCGCGGGGTGGCAACAGGTGAAGATCAGGCGCAGGCGGTCATCGGGGATCGCCTCGTCGCCGGGCTCATCCATGTCGACCTCCTCTCGTTCTGCGAGCAGCGGCATTTTCGCCCGGAACACCTGGTCCCGGCGCAGAACGTCCAACGCTTTGCGTTTGGCGGTGGTGGTGAGCCAGGCACCGGGCTTGCGGGGCACGCCGTCGCGGGCCCAGACCTCCAGCGCGGTGAGGTAGGCGTCTTGGACGCACTCCTCGGCCAGATCGAGGTCGCCGGCGGCGCGCGCCGTCGCCGCGAGCACGAAGGCCCACTCGCGACGGTGCGCGTCCGCCACGGCGCGTTCGACCGCAGCCCTGATGTCGTCGCTCACTCCGCCGGCGGGACGAACAGCGGCCGGACCTCAACGCCGCCGCCGTCCAGGTGGACCGGGTTGAGCTTGGCGATCTTGAGAGCGACGTCCAGGTCGGGCGCCTCCAGGATGAAGAACCCGGCGACGACCTCCTTGGCCTCGGTGAACGGGCCGTCGGTGACGATGTCGCCGCCGCGCACGGACGTGGCCGTGGTGCTGGGCTGCAGCGCGTACCCCGCGACACCGCGCCCGCCCAGCTCCTCGACCTGCGCCGGGTAGCGTTCGAGCGCCGCTTCGTACTCGGGCGAGATCTTCATCGGGTCGGCCGGCGCCGGCTGGTAGATCAGGACCGCGTACTGGGGCATCAGGCCCTCCTCTTTCTCGGTGGTCATCCTCTCTATCACCCGACGAACGAGAAGAGCCGCTTTCGACAGAGGCCCCGGAGGAATCGCTCCTGCGCGCCGATACCGGTTCGGGTCCTTGGGCCGGCGAGCACGGCAGGCCACAACGGACACACAGCCCGCCTATACGGACAACCGGCCCGCGATCGCTTGTTGGCCCCCGGCGAGCAGGCTGAACTGGCATCGGCCTGCCCGGGCGCCCACGGCCACCTCCCACGACGGCGACGTCACGTTCTTAACGTTAGGAGCTCGGCAATGACAGTCCACGAGCCGCGTGCCCGCAGGGCGCGCTTGGCCGGCCGGTTCGTCTGGCGGTACATCGAGCTGGTCATCGCGATGGGTCTCGGAGTGCTGCTGATCGATCTGGTGTGGGGCCTGGGCCTGCCCAAGGTCACCCGGTTCGACGTCGGCGTCCTGCTCATGGCGGCTGAGATGTCCATCGGCGTGGCGGTCTGGCTGCGGATCCGCCGCCACTCCTGGGCGAGCGTCGGTGAGATGAGCGTGGCGATGGTCGCGCCGTTTCTCGTTCTGCTTGTCCCGTTCTGGTTCGGTGTGTTGCCGGGTGATCTGGTGTCGTGGATCGGGCACGGGTTGATGTTCGTGCTCATGGTGCCGGCCATGGTGCGGCGGCGGGAGGAGTACACCCGGCCGTCCCGGTTCCGTGTCCGGGCGACGTGGGGCAAGAGGGTTTCCGTCGTGCTGGTCGCGCTGGCGGTCCCCGGCGCGGTCTCCGCGGTCAACACGATGGGCAAGTTCGGCGACCAGTACCGGGCGCGCGCCGATGCGGTGGCGGTCCGGCCCGCGCCGCGGGCCCACGACCCGGCCAAGCCCACGGTCGCCTTCGTGACCAGCGCCAACGGCACCAACGCGGCCGACCTGCTGGGGCCGTATGAGGTGCTCGCCGGCACCGGCAAGGTCAACGCCTACGTCGTCTCTTCAGGTTCCCGGCTGATCCCTGCGACCGGCGGCCTGGACCTCGTCCCCGACCTCACCTTCGATGAGCTCGGACGGCTGCTGGCCGAGCGGAACGACCGCCTCGACGCCGTGGTGATCCCGGCCCTGAACAAGCCACCCGCCACCGAACTGGCCTCGATCACCGGCTGGCTGCGCGAGCAGTCGGCCGGGGGCACGCTGACCGTCAGCGTCTGCAACGGCGCCCGTACGCTGGCGGCCAGCGGCCTGCTCGACGGCAGGCGAGCGACCTCCCACTGGTGGCGGCTGAACGGGCTCCGCGCCGACTTCACCGAGGTCACCTGGCTGACCGGCCGCCGCTACGTCGACGACGGCAACCTGATCACCACCGCCGGCGTGTTGTCCGGCATCGACGGCGCCCTGCGCATCCTCGAGCGCCTCGTCGACGCCGACGCCGCCCGCCAGGCCGCGCGGCGGGTGCACTGGCGCCATTACTCGCCCGGCGCCGCCGCCCCGCTCGCCGCCTCCGCCTTCGAGGCGAAGGATGTGGCCGTCGTCGCCCTCACCTCCTCCTACGAGCCCGGCCCTGCCACGATCGGCGTGCGGCTCATCGACGGCACCGGGGAATTGGAGCTGGCCTCGGCGTTCAACACCTACACCGAGTCCATGATCGGGCGCACGATCGCGGTCGGCGACGGCCCGGTACGCTCCCGGCACGGCCTGACCTTCGTACCGCGGGCGACCGTCGCGGCGGCCGCCGGCGACGTCGACCGCCTGCTCGTCCCCGGTACGGAGGCCGCACGGCGCCAGGCGGCGGGCGACGCCCCCACAGGGGGGCCACGACCCGAATATCTGCACGCCGGCGACGAGTTCGCGTTCGACCCGGTGCTGCGCGACATCGCCCGCACCTACAACGTGCAGACCGCCCGCTGGGCGGCCAAGACGCTAGAGCACCCGGTGATCGACCTCAGGCTCGCCGGCAGCGCTTGGCCGTGGGCGGCGACCGTGATCCCCGTGGTGCTGGCGCTGCTGGGCGCCGCCGCCGCCATCGTCACCGGCACGGCGTTCCGCCGCTTCCGCACCAGGTCCCGAGCGGCCGGCCAGAGCCGTGAAGCGCTCGACACACCGGCCGGGACGCCCCACACCGACCTGGCGCGAACCTGACACCTCCGCACCCGCCCGCGGGCCCACGCCGCCCTCGCACGTGCCGGGTGCGAGGGCAGCGGCCTCGAATCCGGCCGGTCATCCTCGGGGTGTCCTCCGACGACGGGGCCCAGGACAGGAAGGGGAACGCGGTCGAGCAGACGATTGTGCGTGCGTACGGGCTGAGGTGACGCGGCGGTCCTGATCCCCGCCCATCGGTCGCGTCATCCCATGATGACCGTGAGGTCGAAGGTGCTTTGGTGAGGGATGCGGAGGGCGTGGAAGCGGCGGGAGCCGTCGCGGAAGTAGCGCACGGTGCCGGCCGCCAGGGTCGCCTGCAGCGGGGTGCCCCAGCGGAAGCGGATCGTGGCGCGGCCCCGGCGGAGGTCGAGGCCGTCGGCCGTGGCGGTGGTCGAGCCGCCGAACGCGGCCTGTGTGCCGTCGGTGAAGGTGAGGACGTCCGTGGGGTGGAGGACGAGAGGGATCTGCTCGGTGGCGGCGGCGTTCGCCGTGACCGTGCGCCGGACCGTCCGGCGGGTGACCAGGACGTCCGTGGTGACGTTCGTGTTGCCGTAGCGGATGCCGAGGGCGGCGGGGGCCCGGCCGCCGGTCCATTCCCTGCCACCTGGGGCGCCGTGGAAGTAGGCGGCCGGCAGGGGGCCGTTGGAGTCGGGCGCCTGGCCCGGGAAGACGGTGGACCAGCAGGCGTGGTTGTTGTCGTTGAGCCCGCAGATGATCGTGCCGGCTTCGGGATGCCACAGGAAGGTCAGGCCGGTGCGGCTGCGGGAGACGCGGCTGCCGAAGTAACCGCCCAGGTAGAGGCCGGGCTTGCGGACGTACAGGAAGTCCTGGCCGCCGTCCCTGCGCAGTTCGACGAAGTTGTCGGAGCGCAGGTAGGGCAGGTCCGCGATGGCGGCGGCCCGCTGCCGTCTGCTGGGGAACCGCTCGTCGTAGAGGCCGTGGGTGAGGATGCGCGGCGAGGTGTCCTGCTTGGCGAGCGGCGTCACCGGCTCGGTGGACGCGGCCCAGGCGGCGCGGGCCTCGGCCAGGTCCTCGCGGGCGGTCATGAACGCCGACAGCAGTGGCACCCGGCGGGTGAAGGTCCAGTTGAGCGCGGTCCTGTCGGGGTCGGGCCGGACCTCGTCGTACCAGCGGGTGCTGGTGCGGGTGGAGGGGGCGACGTTGACCATGTACCCGGCGCCGTCGGGCTCGCGCAGCAGGTTGTAGGCCAGGAAGCCGGTGAAGGCGCGGGCCATGTCCACCAGGTTCGGGTCCGGGTTGTGGTGGTAGGCGTCGGCCAGTTCGGGGAGCATGACCTCGAAGTTGTAGTTCATGTCGTGGCCGCGCTCCTCGTAGAAGAAGCCGACGGGGCTGACGCCGGTCGCGGCGATCCGGGCGAACGCCTCGGTCAGGCTCGTGGAGAGCGTGGGGTCGGGGTCGAGCTTGAGCGCGAGCGCGGCCCCGGCCAGGCCGGAGGCGGTCTGGTTGGAGAAGTAGAGGGGTTCCTGCCAGACGGTGCGGTTGGCGGCGTTCAGGAACCAGGTCATGGCCGTACGCAACGCGACTGCCAGCTGGGCCTGCCGGGTGGGCAGCGCCCCGGCCGCGCGCAGGATCCGCAGGGTCTTGGCCAGGTAGCCGATGCCGAAGCCGGTGGGGGCCAGGCCGTGCTCGTTGCGGTTGTACTCGGGGAAGGAACCGTCGGAGTGCTGGAGCGACAGGTAGTGGCCGAGCGCCGCGTCGAGCGCGGCCAGCAGGCTCGCGTCCCCGGCGTACGGGTTCCACGGGCGAGCGTTGGCGTAGAACCAGGCCAGCGTGAAGACGTGCTCCTGCACGCGGGCGTTGAACGACGCCGACGGCGTACGCCACCAGCCGCCGGCGAAGAAGCCGCTGTCGTCCATGTCGTTGACCATGGGCGACAGGGTGGCCAGGTACGGCGCGAAGCGCTGCTCGTGGGGGGCGAACAAGGCGCGATTCAGGGTGGGCAGCGGCGCAAGGTCGGGTACTTCCGCGGATGCGGTGCCGGGGAAGAGCACGGGGGCGGCCACCGGGAGCAGGGCGGTGGCGCGGAGCAAGGTGCGGCGGGAGAGCTGCGGGGAGTGCATGGTCAGCCTTTCAGACCGGTGTGCGCGAGCCCCTCGATGAACTGCCGCTGGGCCAGTACGAAGACGACCAGGATGGGCAGGGCGGTCATCGTGGCGGCGGACAGCTGCACGTTCCACAGGGGCGAGCCGTAGGCGTCGACGAACTGGGTGAGCGCCTGCGGCAGGGTGAACTTCGACGGGGTCGACAGGAACACGATCGGTTCGAGATAGAGGTTCCACGAGTGCAGGAACGTGAAGATGGCGACGGCGCCGAGCGCCGGCCTGGCCAGCGGCAACGCCACCCGGCAGAAGGTGCCGAAGCGGCCGAGCCCGTCGACCCTGGCGGCCTCCTCCAGCTCGCCGGGCAGCGTGATGAAGAACTGCCGCATGATGAACGTCGCCAGCACGCTGGGCGCGCCCAGGATCGGCACCAGGATCAGCGGCCAGTGCGTGTCGGTCATCCCCGCCGTGTGGAACATCTGGAACAGCGGGACGATCGTCACCTCGCTGGGGATCAGCAGGCCGACGAGCACGACCAGGAAGAGCACGTTCTGGCCGGGGAAGCGGATGCGGGCGAAGGCGTAGCCGGCCATCGCGGCCACCGCCATCGTGCCGACGGTCACCACCGCGGCGATGTAGAGGCTGTTGAGGTACTGCTGCCCGAACGGCTGCAGCTCGAAGACCCTGCCGTAGGTGGAGAAGTCGAACCTGGAGGGCACCAGCGCGGGCGGGAAGGCGAAGATGTCGCTGATCGGCTTCACCGACGAGGTGACCATCCACCAGGTCGGGAAGACGAACGGCACGCACAACACGCTCAGCAGCGCGTACAACGCGAGCTTGACCCTACGACTCATGGAAGACCCACTTCCGGCGCAGCCGCCACTGCAGCAACGTCAGCGCCGCGACGATCAGGAAGAGCAGGACCGACAGGGTGGCGCCGTAGCCGAGGTGCCGGAACTGGAAGGCCTGCTGGTACAGGTAGTAGACGAGGACGGTGGTGGACATGCCGGGCCCGCCCTGGGTGAGCACGGCGATCTGGGCGAACACCTGCAGCGATCCGACCACGGTGATGATCGAGGTGAGCAGGATCGTCGGGCTGATCTGGGGCACCGTGATGCGCAGGAACCTGGTCCAGGCGCCGGCGCCGTCGAGCTGCGCGGCCTCGTACAGCTGGCGCGGCACGCCTTGGAGCGCGGCCAGGAACAGGACCATGTTGAGCCCCACGTTCTTGACGACCTGGACGACGACGACCGACAGCAGGGCGGTGGTCTCGCCGCGCAGCCAGTTGGGGCCGTCCACGCCCGCCACGCCGAGCAGGCCGTTGAGGCCGCCGTCCTGCTGGAGCAGGAACTGCCAGACGATGGTCCAGGCGACCAGCGACACCAGCACCGGCGAGAAGAACAGCGTGCGGAAGAACGTGGTGCCGCGCAGCCGCTGGTCGAGCAGGATGGCCAGGGTGAGGGCGAGGGTGAGGTTGAGCACGACCAGGCCGACCGAGAAGAGCGCGGTACTGGTCAGCACCTGTCCCATGTTCGGGTCGGCGAGCAGCTTGGCGTAGTTGTCGCCCCCGGCGAACTCGAACGTGCCCGCCAGCACGTTCCACTCCTGGAGGCTGTAGTAGACGACCAGGCCGAGCGGCAGCAGGACGAACAGCGCGCTTCCGGCGAGCTGCGGCGAGATCAGCAGGTAACCGACGAGGGCGTCGCGCCGGGGGATGGTCCAGAAGTGGCGGGGCCGGGTGGCGGCGCGCTCGGCCACCCGGTTGCCGAGATCCGTCACCGTCACGTCATCCGCCCAGCAGCGGCTGGATCTTCGCGCACACGCCGTCCAGCACCGCCTTGACGTCGGCATCCGGCTTCCACAGCGGGTCGAGTGCGGCCCTGGCGGTCTGAGCGAGCTCGGCCTGCCCCTTGTGGCTGGGCTTGACCACGCCCTTCTCGATGCCGTCGATCACCACTTCCTGGAGCTGATCGCCGTTCAGCATGGGGCTGGTCTTGGCCATGGTGCCGGCTGTCAGCAGAGAGCCGCGCGCGGGCGGGAAGTACGCGGCGAGCTTGGCCGAGTTGGCCACGTTGGTGAAGTAGGCGAGGAAGTCGGTGGCCTGCTCGGCCCTCGGCGACTTCTTCAGCACGCCGATCCCGGCCTGGCCGATGACCGCGTACTCGCCCTTCGGCCCGGAGGGCAGCGGCACCAGGTCCCACTTGAACGTCGCGTCCTCCAGCATGGCGGCGCGGGAGATCTGGGCAACGGCCATCGCGGTGTCGCCGGAGAAGAAGTCGACGGCGGTGCCCGGCCCCGGCATGGACTTGTCGGTGAAGATCGCCTTGTGCATGAACGTCATGGCTTCGACCATTTCGGGCGCGTTGAACTGGCACGTGCCGCCGTCGTCGCTCCATGCCTTGGCGCCCCAGCCCTGCCAGACGGTGGCGAGGTTGTCCCAGGCCTTGTAGTCGAAGTTGAGGATGGTCAGGCCGTTCTTGCCCTTCGCCGCCACGGCCTTGTTGATCTCGTTGGCGTGCTCCCAGTCCCACTGGCCGGCCTTGATCAGCTCGCGCGGCGTTTTCTGGCCCGCGGCCTTGACCAGGTCGGTGTTGACGAAGACGCCGAAGGGCGAGGTGGAGAACGGGTAGGCGTACAGCTCTCCGTCGCGCTCCCACAGCCGGGTGGCGGCGGGGACCAGCTCGCCCGCGTTCTCGACCTTGCTCTTGAGCGGGACGAGGGCGCCGGAGCCGACGAAGTCGGGGGCGGAGTTCTCGAGGATCCATGCCAGGTCGGGGGCGTTGCCGCCGGCGATCTGCGTGGTCAGCGTGGTGGTGTAGTTCTCGAACGGGATCGGGTCGAAGGTGATCTCGCCGACCTGCGGGTGGGACTTGCGGTACTCGGCGGCGATCTCGTTGAACAGCTTCAGGTGGGCCTCGTTGGAGGTCCAGATCGACATGCGCAGCGGCTGCGGGCCCTGCGCGGCCGGCGCGGCGTCGCCGCCACCGCCGCAGGCGGTGACCGTGAGGAGGGCGGTCAGCGTGAGCGCCGCCAGCTTCCCGGATGCTTTCATGGGGGGTTCTCCTTCTGGCGTCAGTAGCCGGTGACGTCGGGCCAGCGCAGCTCCACGCCGTCGCGGACGAGCCGGTGCTGGTAGTCGGCCAGGAGCCGGCCGTCCGCGCGCACGGCGTGCGGCGTGGTGGCGCGGTCCAGGCAGAAGGCGGCGAGCGCGCCGGCCGCCTCGCCGACGTTCCACTCCACCGGGTGCAGGCGGTAGGCGCCGTTGGTGATGTGGGTGGTGCCGATGTTCTTGCAGGCGGGCAGCAGGTTGCTCATCCGCTGCGGGATCAGTGCCCCGAGAGGGATCTCGAACGGGGAACAGGCGACGTCGATGTAGTTGTCGCCGCCGGTCGACGGGTGCAGGTCGATGCGGTACATGCCCACGCCCACGGAGTCGTGATAGGAGACGGCGCCCTTGTCGCCGCGTACCGCCACGGACAGGTCCTGCTCGGTGACGGTGGTCAGGGCCCGGACGCGCCGGGACTCGCGGATGTAGGGGGCCTGGGCGAGCCCGTCGGCGCCACCGGTGACGTCGCCGCGCAGCCGCAGGCCCGGGTAGCCGGTGCCGCCGTCGTGGCGAGGGGCCTCGGTCTGCAGCCAGTACAGCACCGACATCGACAGCTCACGGGCCGCCGCCAGGTGCCGGTCGGAGTCCGGCACGTCGATGACCGGCCCCTCCAGGTAGTCGATCATCGGCCAGTTGACCAGCGCGATGTCGCTGTCGTACGCGCCGGGCAGGAAGTTGTCACGGGCGGCGATCCTGCGGAACGTCCACAGGTTGCCGTCGCCCGGGTTGACCCGCTGGTCGGCCTCCACCAGGCGGGGGTCGTCACCCGGGTTCGGGGTGAAGGAACGCTCCACGATCTCCAGCGTCCGCGGGCTCGGGCAGCGCCACGACAGCAGCCGGTCGCCCCAGAAGGGCGGCTGGTAGGCGCGCCAGAAGTCGTACGAGGCGGGCTTGTCGACGGTGTGGTCGCCGTCGACGTGGTCGATCGCGAAGCACACGGACACGGCCTGCATGTTCATCGGCTGCGCCGCCGCCGGGGCGCTCGGCTCGCCGGTGTCGCCCTGCGACTCGAACCCGGTCACGTACTCGGTCCCGGTCAGCGGCAGCAGCTCGCCGGTCTCGGTGGCGTCCAGCACGTACGGCGCCACCGCGGTGATCTCGTCGCCCCCGTCGCGGTGCGCGAGCCGCACGGCCGTGACACGATCGCCGTCCACCTCGGCCCCGACCGGCCGGTACGGCTGCAGCACGCGCAGCCTGCCCGACCCCCGGTACGGGGCCAGCATGCCCTCGATGACCGCGACCGCGACCCTGGGCTCGTGGCATAACTTGCTGACGTGCCCGGCGCCCGGGTTCAGTTCGGGCCACGCCCGCGCCCGCTCGGTCAGCGGGTAGTGGTCGCGGTAGTAGCGCCGGATGCCGTCGCGCAGCGCGCGGTAACTCGCCGTGACGCCGAACCGCTCCACCCAGGTGTGCTCGTCCGGCGGCACCGCCTGGCTGGTGAGCTGGCCGCCCAGCCATTCGTACTCCTCGGTGAGCACCACCGATCGCCCGGCCCGCAGCAGGGCCAGCGCGGCGGCCACGCCGCCCAGCCCACCGCCGACGACGAGCGCGTCTGCCGATATCTCAACCACGTGGGGGTTACCTCTCCTCATGTACGGGTGCCAGCGTCGATCCCTCGACCAGCTCGCACACCAGCAGTTCCTGCGGGACGCCGCCGCCTTCCAGCACCCGGGTGAGCAGCTCGACGGCCCTGCGGCCCATCTCCCGCCGGGGGATGCGGAACCCGGCGAAGTCGATGTCGGTCGACACCGGCCTGGTGGGCCCGCCCAGCGCGACGATGGACAGGTCGCGCGGCACGTCCAGCCCGCGGGCCTTGGCGGCCTCGGCGATGGCCACGCCGTCGGCCAGCTCCTCGGCGAACACCACGGTCGCGCCACAGTCGAACAGCCCGTCCGCGGTGGTCAGGTGCAGCCCTTCGACACCGTTCGCGGCCACGCCTTCGGTGAAACCACGCAGCCGGTCGGCGTAGGACTCCGGGCCCTGCCCCGCTCCGACGTAGGCCATCCGCCGGTGCCCGAGCGCCGCCGCCCGCTCGACCAGCGCGCGCACCGCCGGCGGGTAGTCCGCTCCGACGTACGGCACCGGCCCGCCCGCGTCGTCGCGGCGGCCGACCGAGACGAACGGAATGCCCTCGGACAGCAGCCTGGACAGATCCTCCCGGTCGATCGTCCGGCCGAGCAGGACGCATCCGTCGGCCAGCCGGATCCGGCTCTCCGCGCTGAAGATCCGCCGCCGCTCCCCCTGCTCCACCTTGGCGCTGGTGAACAGCAGAAGGTCGCAGCCCGCCTCCTCGGCGCACTCCTCGATCCCGACCAGGAACGGGTGATAGAAGTCGGCGCTTTCCGCGGGGAAGACGGCCTCGTAGGTGAACACGCCGTAAATGCGGTTGCGCCGTTCGACGAGCCGGCGCGCCGCGGGGTCGGCCACGTACCCGGTCTCCCTGATCACCTGAAGCACCCGATCGCGGGTTTCGGGCGAGATCCGCACCTCGCCCTCGGCCCTTCCGTTGAGCACCAGGGACACCGTCGTCTGGCTCACTCCAGCCATGCGCGCGATGTCCTGCTGCGTCAACCGCCGCCCTGAAACAGTCACAGTGCGTATCACCCGTCGTGTCGATAATGCGTATTAGTCGGCTATTGTGCGATCGGGCGCAACGGGACGTCAAGAGGTAATCGCTGAAGTAATTCGCATTAGCAGCGATCTAGCCTCCTCCGGGCATGACGACGTACAGTGACGCCGAGGGACGACGGTGGGGCGAAGGCTTGCAAGCCCTCACGGTGCCCCATCGCCTTTCGCGACCAGGATCGGAGGCATGTTGACCATCCATCAATCAGGCCGGGACTTACGTCCGCCCACCCGGCGCGGCGTGTTACGCAGCGCCGGGACTCTGGGGGCCGCGACTCTGGGGGCCGCGACTCTGGGGACCGCGACCACCGCCGGCCTCGTAGCCCGGCCCGCCACCGCCGGGGCCGCCGCCCAGCCGGCGGGTCTGCCGGTGTTCCGGTACGTGCGGGACGCGCTGGCCCTCCCCCTGCACTACAACCGCACCGGGGAATTCATCTTCCCCTGCATCCGAGGGGTGTACGACAAGCTCAGCAACCCGCGCTCGCGCTACTACCTCTACTACGCCCCTCATGAGAACCCCGGCGGCATCTGCGTGGCCTTCAGCGACACCTTGGAGGGTCCGTTCCACGACTACAGCGGCAACCCGATCATCGACAACCACCTGCCCACCACCACGGTCAGCCACGTGTCCTCGCCGCACGTCACCTGGGACGCCTCCACCAGGCAGTTCTTCTGCTATTTCCACGGCGAGAACTTCACCACCCGCGTGGCCCGCTCCACCGACGGCATCGCCTTCACCGACGAGACCCCCATCCTGAGCACCCGCCTGGTGTCCGGCACCTCCGAGACCTCCTACGCCCGGGTCTTCGAGCATTCCCTTCCGGGCCGCGGCAACAAGTACGTCATGGTCTTCATGGGCGTGAAGAACGGCCGCCGCATCTTCTACGGCTGGTCCCCCAACGGCTGGGACGGCTGGCAGTTCAGCCAGGAACCGCTGGTCGGCCCCGAACCCGACGACGTGACCGACATCTCCAGCCCGACCCTGGTCAAGCGCAACGGCACCACGTACGTCGCGTACCACGGCAACGACGGCAACATGCGCATCACCGAGGTCGGAAACGCTTTCGACAAGGAGGTCCACCTCGGCGTCTTCCACTCCCCGATCGCCTCGGACAACGGCCGCGTGGCCGCGCCCTCGTTCGGCACCCAGGGCGGGGTCGAGTACATGTTCTACGAAGCCGGCCCCCGGCTGCGGGCCCGCATCTGCATCGCCCGCGCCGTTCCCGCCTGACCTGTCCGCATGTCCGGCTCTCTCACCTGCAAGCGCCGGGTAGCGCCGTGCGGCAGGCGCTGACCGGCTCCATGTTTACCTGAGCATTTCCGGCAAATCGGGCGGGCGTAGCCGTGGCGGGCCGTCTGCGTACGGTCCCAGGGGAAGTACGGGGGCGGCCGCGACGCGGTGGAAGCCGGTCGGCTCAGCGCAGCTCCTGGATGCGGATCATGTTGCCCGCGGGATCGCGGACGGCGCAGTCGCGAACCCCGTAGTCCTGCTCGGCCGGC
>NZ_JBITMD010000055.1:0-29881 GCF_044465905.1 Nonomuraea sp. NPDC049480 | reverse complement strand
TCAACGTCCAGGAGAGCAGAGTGCTCACCTACCGGCGGCCACTATCCACCACGGAGTCTGCCGGATGGCTTACTCCCAGAACTCATTAGGAGAGCGATGGTGGCACGTGGTGCGCACGCCAGGTGGGCTGAGCCCCTTCCCGCGGACCGGTGGCTTCCTGGCAGCCGCCGTCATCCTAGCCCGGTCGCGGGGAAGGCACACGTGGCCTCCAAGCTCACAGCCGAGGACGCGAAGCGGGCTCAGGGATGGGACGGGGCCGGCTGGGCAGGGCTTTCCTCATGCCGGAACTTCCTGACGTGGAGGGCTTCCGCAGGGTGCTGTCCGAGCACGCCGGCGAGCCGATCAGGGCCGTGCGCGTGCGCGACCCCGGGGTTCTTCGCGGCATCGGCGCGCGGCAACTGGCCGGCGCGCTGCGGGGCCACCGGTTCGAGCGGCCGCGACGGCACGGCAAGTGGCTGATCGTCCCGGCGGGCGGGCCGGTGCTGATGTTGCACTTCGGCATGACCGGCTCACTGTCCTGGCATTCCCCTGACGAGCCGTGGCACCGGCATGACCGTGTCGTCTGGCAGTTCGACGACGGTGAGCTGCGCTTCCGCGACATGCGGAAACTCCAGGGCATCCGCCTTGCCGGCGATGCGGCTCAGGCCGAGCGGATGCTCGGCGACCTCGGCCCGGACGCGCGCGACGTGTCACTCGAGCGCTTCGCCGAGTTGCTGTCGGGCCGCCGGGGACGGCTCAAGTCGGCGCTGACCGACCAGACGCTCATCGCCGGTCTGGGCAACCTGCTCGCCGACGAGATCTGCTGGCATGCCCGTATCAATCCGCAGCGTGCCGTGGGAGATCTGGACGAAACCGAATGCGCCGCGTTGTACGAGGCGATGCGCCGGGTCCTGCGAGAAGCGATCAAGGCCGGATGTGTGCCCCCACGTGACACCTGGCTCACCGGGACCCGCGACGAGCCCGATGGCCCTTGCCCGCGCTGCGGCAGACCTCTGTCCAGCCGCCGTGTCGCGGGCCGCAGAACCGTCTGGTGCCCTGGCTGCCAGCCTTCCTGACAAAGCTGCCGCCACCAGTACGGGACCGGCGATGCCGTGCGGCGTCAATCATCCCGTCCGCGGTCCGAGGCGTCGTCCGGCTCGGCGGCCGGCCTGGAGCGGAAGGGTTCGATGCCTGCCGTCACGAAGGTCGCGAGGGCTCGGAAGTCGTCATCGAGCACGCCGGGCGGGTGGTGAGCGAACCGTTCCGACGCTCCTCCGGCCGCCATGCCCAGCGCGGCCGTGGTCAGAATGCGCTCCAGTCGTGGCACGTGTTCGGCACCGACGCCCGCCCGGCGCAGGAGATCGTGGACGTAGGCACGGACCTGGCGCGCGCCTGCCGTGGCCGCCGGCCGGCTCAGCAGGAGCGCGAACGCCGCCGGATGCCGGCGGGCCACGGCTCTCGCGCCCCTGGCCATCGCCATGAGCGCGTCCACCCACCCCTCGGGCCCTTGGAGCCCGGCCGTCTCGCCGGGTGGCGGAACACCCTGCATGATCTCGGCGAGTAGTCGCTCGACGATGCCGTCCAGCAGGTCGGCCTTGTTCCCCACGTGCCGGTACAGCGCCATCGGCGTGACACCGAGCCGCCGGGCGACCGCATGCATGCTCACACCCGTCACACCGTCGTCGTCGGCGATCTCCAGGGCGGTACGCAGGATCGCCGTCCGGTCGATCATTTTCGGGCGCGGCACCGTAACCTCCCCGGCAAGGCCAATGTTTATATTATATACTTACCGTGTGCAACATCGTGTCCGACGGGCTCTGGGCCACGGCGCCCTGGCCATAGCGCTGGCCGTCAGCGTGTTCTTCTGGGTGATGGCGGACGGCGACGCCGGCTACGCCGCCCGGGTGCTGATGCACCAGGACTCCGGCATCACCGATGTCGAGTGGAAGCGGCACACGGTGGTGCGCCCGGCCACCATGCCCCGCTCATGGCCCGAGGGGGGCGGCTGCCCGATCCGGGAGTCCTTGCCGACCGGCAACGCGCAGAGCCTCATCGTGGTGCACGACGGGCGGCTGGTGTGCGAGTGGCACGGCAACGGCGGAGCCCGCGACCATCAGGCCGCGGCCTTCTCGGTCTCCAAGACCGTGCTCTCGCTGCTGCTGGCCCGGGCCGTCACGCATGGCCAGACCGGCGAGCTCGACATCCCGATCACCCACGCCATCCCCGAACTGCGGGCCAGGGACGAGCGATTCACGGCCGTCACGATGGGACACCTGCTCGACATGCGGTCGGGCATCGCCTTCTCCGAGGACATCTCGTTCCCCTGGGTCAATCGGGACTACCCGTCGGTCTACTACGCCGGTGATCTCGCCGGCACCGTCGTCCGGCGCCCCCGGATCGAAGGCCCGCCGGGGCGGTTCCGCTACAACGACTACGCGCCGAACCTGATCGGCCTGGCCGTACGGCGATCGACGGGGACCTATCTCACGCAGCAGCCGCTGCAACGCCTGTGGAACGACCTGGGCGCAGAGCACGCCGCCGCCTGGTGCGTCGACGACCACGGGTTTCCCTACCACGAGAGCGGCTTGGTGGTGACGGCCTCAGACCTTGCCCGGATCGGTCAGCTGATGCTCGACGACGGGCGGGCAGCCGGACGGCAGGTGGCGCCCAAGGCGTTCCTGGACCGCAGCCTGGATGCGGCCAACCTGGACCCGGTGACCACGTTCGCCGGTGTGAGTGTGGGATACCGCAACGGCTGGTGGATCCTCCCCCGTGGCGACGGCGGCCGGGACCTGGCCGCGATGGGCGCCCACGGCCAGGTCATGGTGGTATCACCGGCCACGCGCACGGTCATCGTCCGGATGGGCGACGACGACGTGAACATGACCAACATCCAGATCGCCACAACGCTGCAGAAACTGGCCGACCGCCTCGCCTGAAGCCGCTGGCGCTGCGGCTTCGCCCCGCGACACGTCCGGGAAGGCAAGGCGCCGGTGATCATGTTGAGGATCGTTCGATTCTCGGCACTGTCCCGGCCCTGCGCATGCAAGCCGGCCTCGAAGGCGGGTCACCTCATCGCCGGCAGGGCCGGCGTCACGCGGGTCCGGCCGCGCCGGGAGATCGTGGGCCGGTGACGAGCGAGTCTCCCTCGAACAGGTCCTCGATGAGCTCCCCGAGCCGGGACCAGTGCTCGGCCGACAGGGCCGCGGCGGCGTCGGCGTCACCGGCGGCGCACAGCCTGATCAGCTCGTCATGGTGGTTGATCGTGTCGCGCCCACCGAGCAGGGAGGAGAACTTGCGGAAGAGGATGCGGTGGATCTGGGGGTGGAGCTGTTGGAGCAGGCGCGCGACGACCGGATTGCCCGCCGCCTCGACGATGATCGCGTGAAGGCCGTCGTCGGCGCCGATCGCCCGCATGGCGTCCCCTGACCGCACGGCCTCGTCGAACATCCGGTTCGCCTCCCGGAGCCGGGCGATGTGCTCGGGTGTCATGGCGGGGACGGCGTCGCGTACCGCCACGTCGTCCAGCGCGCGCAGCACCTTGAGCGTGGCGAGCACGCTCGTCCGGTCGGGCACGGTGATGCGGGTGTAGACACCCGGTTTGGACTCGACCAGCCCCACGTCGAGGAGGCGGCTGATGGCCTCACGCACCGGCGTCCGGCTCAGGCCGAGGCGCGCGGCGATCTGCGAGTCCTTGATCTGCTCCCCCGGAGCGAGCTCGCCTCGGATGATGGCGTTCAGCAGGACGTCGTAGGCCTCGAACCGGAGTGGCGGCCTCTTGAGCGAGGCTCCGCGCTCTGCCAGAGGCATTCATAGACTCCCGGTTCGGTTCCGAATCTCCAGGCTATCGGCCGCCGTACGATCTTACGGCTTGGTGGCCCGGCTGGGCTTCGGACCGGTGTGACGCCCGCCCGCAGCGGCCTTCGGGGCGGCCGCGCGATGTCCTCTTGACAATTCGCCTTCGTATCCTCAAGAGTTGTCGTTTGCATGCAATATATCGCATGCAAACGACATGCGCCGTGGACTGAGGAGGCTCGTGTGACCGGTGGCGGCCCCTTGGTGGGCATCCTCGGCGGGATGGGCCCGGCGGCGACGGCGGACTTCTACGACAAGCTCATCCGCGCGACGCCGGCCGAGACCGACCAGGAGCATCTCCGGGTCGTGATCTGGGCCGATCCGACGGTGCCTGACCGCACCGCGGCGCTGCTCGACGGCGGAGCCGATCCGGCACCGTTCATGGAGCGGGGCGCCCGGGCCCTGAAGGAAGCGGGCGCCGACCTCATCGCCGTCCCCTGCAACACCGCCCACGCGTTCCTCCTCGGCATCGGGGCCAGGCTGGGCGTGCGCATCATTCACATGATCGAGGAGACGGCCCGGCACATCGAGGCGATGAGCCCGCCGGTCCACCGCGTCGGGATCCTCGCGACGACCGGGACCGTCAAGGCGAGGCTCTACCAGGACTCGCTCAGCCGGGCCGGCAGGAGCGTCGTGCTGCCGGACGCCGGGGAGCAGGCCGTGATCATGCGGGTCATCCGGGACGTCAAGGCCGGCGACACGGGCCCACAGGTCCGCCGGCGGATCTCGGAGATCACTGGAGCCCTGGCCGCCCGCGGAGCGCAGGCCGTGGTCGCCGGGTGCACCGAGCTCCCGCTCGTGCTCCACGCCGAGACCGTGCCGGTCCCCGTGGCCGATCCCGCGCGGATCCTGGCCGACGCGGTGGTGGCGCAGGCTCGCCGCATCGCCGGTTCCGGGCCTTCGCCGAACGCCCCGATGTGCGGTCCTAGTGGGGGTTGCCGGCGTGGGTGAGGGTCTCCCAGGCGACGAAGAGGTTGTTGGTGCCCGCCGGGCGCTGCCGCTCGGTGAGGGCCTGGGTGTTGCTCATCCCGATGCCCATGCGGTGGTGCAGGGCGTTGAAGCCGACCTCGGTGACCGGTCCCAGGCCGAGGGTGAGGCTCCCGCCGCACAACCACGACGGCACGCTCGCACCGAGCTGGTACCTGGCGTGCAGGCCGAGGGCGTGCCGGAGGCGGTCGGCGATCTCGGGGTAGAGGTCCTGCCCCTGGATCCGGGCCGTCTCAGCGATGTGCGCGATCGCCGCCAGGCCGTACCCGGTGTGGGTGAAGTCACGGCACGTCTCCTGGGACAGCCCGTCGACGAAGGTGCCCTGCCCTTGCCAGTAGTCGACGACCTCCGCCCGCGTGTCGATGCCGCTGCCGGCCGGCCCCCGGGGGAAGGCGCCGTCGCCGGCGAGGTAGACATAGGCGGGCAGGCGAGCCCGGAACGTGCTCACAGCCTTGTCGTAGGCGGCCTTGTCCTGCAGGAACACCGCGATCCCGATCGCCGCTTCCATCATCGAGAGCTCCCAGTTGCCGTTCGTGCGGGGGCTGCCGTTGATGACTTCGGGGAGGTAGACGTTGCGGAGCATGGTCGCGAAGCGGCTGACGCCCGTGGCGGACCACCCGGTGTACGTGTAGCGGATGATCTCGGCCGCCCTGGGCCAGGACGATCCCGCCCACCCGGTCTGGAGCGGCGCGTTGTGGTTGGTGTGGTCGGTGATCACGGCGGACCAGGCGTCCATGATCTGGATCGCCTTCTCCGCATACCGGCTGTCCCGCGTGATGTACCAGACCAGTGCGTCGGTGTAGGCGGCGAGCGCGTCCTGACGTTCGTCCGTGCAGCCGTTGTTGGGATTCGAATACGGGCCGCACTCCACGACGGCTCGCGGCTTCGGGGTCCGCGACAACGACGCCAGGGAACTCGCGATCATCTGATCGTAGGCGCCCTTCCACGGCTGGGCCCCGGCATTGACCTTGGAGCGGACGAAGTCGAGCTGAGGTTTGCTGACGAGCACGCCGGGATGCGTGAAGGCGGCCGGCGCGCTGCGGGCGTCGGCGGCCGGCGAGGACATGACGCCGGCGATCAGTGCGATCATCAGCGCGCCGAGTGACAGCAGGCGGCCGCGACCACGGGGATGGACCATGAGCTCACCCCTTATTTAGGAAACTTTCCTAAAATTTGGTGAGAGCGTAGCCCTGACACCGCGTCTTTACAAGACCCATGGGAAGGCGAAAGTTCGGGCTGGATGACAGATCGCGGCGCCGTCGCCCGCGCACCCGGATGGACGCCGGGCAGGCGCTCGGCAAAATTCGTCCCGTGTGCGAGACGGGTGTTCGCCATGGGTTGCCGATGATCCGGTATGCAGCCCCGATATGGACGTTGACCAGGTATATCGCCCGACGTACTCAGCGCTCGCCCTGGGCATATGTTGGTTTATCGGCTCTTGTACACGTATCGCCGAAGCCGATGTGAGGGGAGGTGGCGACCGTCAAGCACCTGCCCTTCACCCCACGGGAGACCAGAGATCGCCCAGCTCATCGCCCGGGGAATGAGCAGTAAGGAGATCGCTGAGTGAGCATGCCCGCGAACGAGACGATCCCGCACGTACCGGCCGCCGAACAGCAGGGGGCGGACCGGCCGCAGTCCAACGCTCCCGGTTTCGTCGGACGCAGGCGCGAGATCTCCGAGGTCAGGCGGATCCTGCCCAAGACCCGCCTGCTGACCCTGACCGGCGCCGGCGGGGTCGGCAAGACGCGGTTGGCGCAACGCGTCAGCGAGATGGTGCTGCAGAAGTATCGAGACGGGGTTCGGCTGGTGGAGCTGGCCACCGTCGACGACGAGGAACTGCTGGCCCCGGCCGTGGCCGCCGCGCTGGGAATCCGTGACACCAGACCGGATGTCGTGGCCCTGCTGGTCGAGCACCTGGCCGACAAGCACATGCTCCTGGTACTGGACAACTGCGAGCATCAGCTCAACGCGTGCGCCCGGCTGGTACATCAGCTCCTGCGCGGCACCTCGCGGCTGCGGATCTTGGCCACCAGCCGCCAGTCGCTCGGGGTGTACGGCGAGCGGGTGGTACCTGTGCCGCCGCTCCCGATCCCGAAGCCCGGCGACAGTGCGCGCGACATCGCCCGGCGTGACGCCGTGCGCCTCTTCGCGGAGCGGGCGGCGACCATCCGGCCGGACTTCCTCGTCAACGCGGCCAACGCCCAGGCGGTCGCTCGGCTGGCCCGGCGCCTGGACGGGATTCCACTGGCCATCGAGCTGGCGGCGGTACGGCTGCGCACGGCATCAGTGGAAGACCTCGTGAACGAGCTCGACGAGCGCCTGGACGAGGCGGCCGGGGTCGCCCCCGGCACGCCGGCACGCCACCAGACGCTGCGGGCGGCCATGGAGTGGACCTTCAGACTGTGCTCGTCCGGCGAACGACGGCTGTGGGAGCGGCTGTCGATGTTTCCCGGGAGCGTGGACCTGGAGACCGCCGAAGCCGTCTGCCCCGGACCGGGTCTGGAAGCCGAGAGCGTGCTGGATCTGATGGCCGGGCTGGTCGACAAGTCCATCCTGAACCGAGCGGAGCAGCACGGCGCTGGAGTCCGCTACCGCATGCTGGAGACCATCCGCGCGTACGGTCGCGAACAGCTGCCCTCCGCGGACGCCGAGGCTCTGCGCGAGCGCTACATCGACCACTATCGCCGGTTGGCGGAGCGCGTGCGCGTGGACCGGATGGAGCCCGACCAGATCGACCGCGACCGGACGCTGAAGCTGGAGCTTCCCAACATGCGCGTCGCGCTCGACCTTAGCCTCGGCCGGCCCGGCGACGCGCCCGCCGGGTTGGAGATCGCGTCCGCGCTGTGGAGCAACTGGCTCGTCGCCGGTGTTCTCAGCGAAGGCCGGCACTGGCTGAAGCGCGGTCTCGCGCTCGTGCCAGGACCGAGCGTCATCAGGGTGATGGGCCTGTGGGCCGACGGGATGCTCGCCCTCTACCAGGGAGATCCGGCGGCCGGAGCCGACGTGCGGGAGTGCTCGGCCCTCGCTCGGGAGCTGGAAGACGCGGCCGCGCTCGCGTTCGCCGTCCAGATCTCCGGCGTCGCGGCGCTGGCCGAGGGCGATGCGGAGGGCGGTCTCACGCTCCTCGAGGAGGCCCTCGCCCGGCACCGTGCGAGAGGCGACGTCCACGCCGTGGGAGTCACCCTGTACTTCGCCGCGCTCTTCGCCGCCACCCCGCGCCCGGACCGGGCTGCCGCGTACGGCGAGGAACTCGTGATCATGTGTGAGGAGCGCGACGCGCCGCTCTTCCGCGCGTACGCGCTGTACGCGGTCGGCATGGCCCGCTGGGAGCAGGGCGACTGGCAGCAGACCGAGGCCAGGATGCGGGAGGTGGCCGCGTTCTGGAGCACCGCCGACGACCGGTGGGGCCTGCCTCAGTGCCTGGAGGTGCTGGCCTGGACCGCTGGGGCGCACGGTCGGCACGAGCGCGCGGCTCGGCTGCTGGGCGCCGCCCACCACCTGTGGCAGGGGGTCGCCTCCTCTCCGTCGCAGTTGTCGTTCCAGGCGAGGTCACATCAGGAGTGCGCCGAGCGAGCCCGCGCGGCGCTGGGGGCCCAGGCGTACCTGGCGGCTTTCCGGGACGGAACGCGGCTCGGCCTGTCCCGGACGGTCGCCTACGCACTGGAAGAGCCATGACAGCGGCACCGCCGTCCAGGACGTGGCCGCCGCACTCACCGAGTCATTCCTTTACCGACCCGGCCGTGAGGCCGGCGACGATTCGCCGTTGCAGAAGCAGCACGAGCGCGATCACCGGAACCATGACGATCAGGGACGCCGCCATCTGATCGCCCCAGGGGATCGTGTAGGCGCTGGACTGCGAGCCGACGTTGGAGATCAGGACCGGCACGGTCCAGTTGCCGCTGTCCGACACGAAGGAGAGCGCGAACAGGTACTCGTTCCATGCCGCGATGACGGCGAGGATCGACGTGGCCGCCAGGCCGGGAGCGGCCAACGGCATCATGATGCGCCAGAAGGTCTGCATCGGGGATGCGCCGTCGATGTACGCGGCTTCTTCGAGTTCGTGGGGCAGCTGCTGGAAAAAACCGGCCAAGGTCCACACGGTGAAGGGCAGGATGAAGATCAGATAGGTGCCGATCAGCGCGGGCAGTGTGTTGTACAGATCCGTGGCCGTCAGCATCTTGTACAGCGAGCCGAGGATGGCGATGTTGGGGAACATCGACATCGCCAGGATGACGTAGCGCATCATGCCGCGGCCGCGGAAGCGGAATCGGCCCAGAGCGTAGGCTGCGAAAGCGCCGAGCAAAACGGAGATCACCGTAACGGACGCGCCGACGATCACCGAGTTGAGGATGCTCTGCATGAAGCGCGGGTCGCTGAGGGCGTTGGAGAAATGCTGAAGCGTGAATTGGCGCGGCACGTAGGCCGCAGGGGTCGCGTAGATCTCCTGATCTGGTGAAACAGCCGTCTTCGCGGCCCAGTAGACGGGGAAGAGCAGGAAGAACGCGATCGCGAGGACGAGCAGGTACAACAGCACTCGCCGTACCCAGGCTGCAGGTGTTCGCCCACGCCAGAGCCGGACCTGGCGCCTCGTCCGCTTCGTCATGGCCGGGATCCGCGGGCTCAGGGTGTTGGTCACTTGTTACTCATCCTCGCGTTCAGGCCCACGTACATCGTGATGAAGACGGCGATGAGCAGCATGGCGACGACGCTGATCGCCGAGCCATAGCCGGCCTTACCGAAGTCGACGATGTTCTGCTCGATATAGATCGACATCGTGGTGGTGTCTGCTCGTGCGCCGAAGAGCACGTAGAAGACGTCGAACACGCGCAGCGCGTCCAGACTGCGAAAGACCAGTGCGACCATCAGTGCCGGCCGAAGCTGCGGCAGCGTGATGGAGAAGAACCGCCGGACCGGTCCCGCCCCATCGACCTGAGCGGCCTCCTGGGTGTCGGCCGAAATCGATTGCAGCCCCGCCAGCAGCAACAGCGCCATGAACGGGGTCGTCTTCCATATGTCGATCGCCGAGACCGACAGCAGCGCGGCCGTACGGGTGCCGAAGAAGTCGATCGGCGCACTGGCCAGGTGCAACTTGTCGACGAGCAGATCGTTGAAGACGCCGTAGCTCTGGTTGAACATCAGCTTCCAGATGCTCGCCGAGATCACATTGATGATCGCGAACGGAACCAGCAACAGCGCCCGCATGATTCCGCGACCGATGAAGACTCTCTGCAACGTCAGCGCGATGATCATTCCCAGCACGGCCTCGGCCACGACCGTGATCACCGAGAACTCGATCGTGATCCAGACCGAGGACCAGAAGGCCGCGTCCTGCAACAGGGTGGTGTAGTTGTCCAGGCCGATCCAGCTGGAGGAGCCGCCGAAGGTGTCATTGGTGAAGCTGCGGTAGATCGTGGTGATGGCCGGGTACAGCGCCACGACGGCCGCCACGGCCAGGCTGGGGGCCAGCAGTATCCAGGCGAGCCGAGCCTGTTGCGTGGCGAGACCGGCACTCGGGCGACGAGTGTGGCCGGAGCGTCGCGGAGCCGTCATCCGATCAGTTCCCGCAGATCGGCGGCCATCTTCTTCACTCCCGACTCCACGTCCGAACCGCGAAGCATCGCGTTCACCGCCTGGAAGATGATGGTTGATGCCTCGTTGTACTGGGCGCCGACCTGGGTCGGACGCGCGAACGGGACGACCTTCTGCTTCAGAGCCGGCAGCGCTGCCTGCACCTCGGGCATGGCGGCGACGGCCGGCTGGGCGGGGACATCGGCGGAATTGATGGCTCGATAGGCCTGCGCCTCGGGGCTGGTCAGGTATCGCAGCCACTCCACGGCGGCCGCCGCGTTCTGGCTGTTCTTGTTGACGGCGACAGCCCAACCGCCGGCGGCCGCGGCGGTCGTGGCGCCGGGCCCGGTGCCGGCGGGCAACGGCGCGACCGCGAACTTCCCGGCGACGTTCGATCCCTTCTGCAGGTCTTCGGCGTACTCCCAGTTGCGCATGAAGGCCGCGTTGCCGGCGCCGAACGCGCTGTGCGTCTCGTCCTCGGTGAATGTGGTGACGCCTGTCGGGGAGATCTTGCCGACCCAGCCCTGGGCCAGCTTCAGCGCGGCGATCGCTTTCGGGTTGTCGACCGACACGGTGGGTCCGTCGATGAACGTGCCGCCGTCGTAGGAGGCCACCCATTCCAGAGCGTTGCAGGTCAAGCCTTCGTAGGCGTTGCCCTGGAAGACGTATCCGGCGAATGCCTTGTTGGCCTTCTGCTCACCGGCCTGGATCTTGGTTGCCATGGAAGTGAGCTCGGGCCAGGTGGCCGGCGGCTTGGGGAATCCGTACTTCTGCAGCAGATCTGTCCGGTAGTAGAGGCGTCCGAACCCGCCGTACCACGGGTAGGCCACGAGGCGGGAGTCGATCGTGTTGACCGCGATGAGGTTGGGGTAGCTCAGCGCGATCTCGGCCTCGGTGAGATGATCTTTGAGGTCGAGCAGATACTGGGCCAGCGCGGGCGGATAGATGAGGTCCACGAGCAGGACGTCGGGACTGGCCTGATTGGCGGCGAGCAGACGCTGGTCCGCGGCGTACGCGTCGGACGTGCTCTTCGGAAGCGGAACGGTCTTGATCTTGATTCCGGTCTCGGTCTCGAACTGTTTCGCCAGTTGCTGAGTGGTGGACATCTCCGTACCGAAGCCGGGGATGTCGGTCGCGACCGTCGTACCGGCATATTTCTTGGCGGTGGCTACGTTGTGCACGGCCGGAGCGGCCGGCAGCCCCGGGGCCGACGCGGTGCCGCTGCTCGCGCCGCTGCTCGCGCCGCTGCTCGCGCCGCTGCTCGCGCCGATGCTCCCGCCGATGCCGTTGCCCTCGCCACAGGCCGCCAGGAGCGCGGCCCCTCCAAGACCCATCGCACCGAAGCGCAGGAAGTTCCGGCGGTCGATGCCGGCTGGGATCGCGCCATGACGCGCCGTGTCGTTCATCTGGGTCCTCCAGTGGAAGGTCAGCGTCGATGTAGCGAGACGATAGGACGACATCGGTATAGATGGCTAGTGTTTCGACATCCAGAGTTAACACGATCTTTCATGAGCGCCCCAGCTCACCAAGCGGTATTAACGAACCTCTTTGCCGGGACTGACCAGGTACGTCAGCCAGCCACACAACCATGCGCCAGCGCGGAGTACGTTCCCAGGCGCCGGCCGGCCGGCCGGACCGCGACCTTGACCGGCACACAGCCGTCTGCTTACATAACGAGCTGTATAGATGGCTTCTCGCGGAGGTCGAATCCATGCCGGAAGGGAAGTACGGGTCGGGCGCATGGCGGGTCGCGGTGCTCGGCTTCGATCACATGCATGCCGGCGATCAGCTGCGCCTGGCCGCCGAGCACCCCAGCGTGGAGTTGGCCGGCGCGTGGGACGACCGGCCGAGCCGTGGCAGAAGCGTGCTCACGCACCTGGGGCTGCCCGAGACCCTGCTCTACACCGACGTCGACGAGATGCTCCAGCGCGCGTCGCCGCAGATCGTCGTCGTGTGCTCGACGACCGCCGACCATGTGCGCTGGGTCGAGCACCTGGCTTCCCATCCGGTGCATGTGGTCGTCGAGAAGCCCTTCGCGTCCTCGCTGGCCGACGCCGATCGCATGATCGCCGCCATGAGCGGCACCGGACGCACCCTGACGGTCAACTGGCCGCTGGCGTGGTACCCGCCCCATCGCACGACCAAGCGGCTGATCGGCGAGGGAGTCATCGGCGAGGTCGCCGAGATCCACTACTACGACGGCAACCGGGGGCCCCTGAAACACGCACACGACAAGCGCGAGGTCATGACCGGCGAAGACGCCGCCACCAAGAACGCGTCATGGTGGTATCAGCGCGCCGCGGGCGGCGGTTCACTCCTGGACTACCTCGGGTACGGCGTCACGCTGGGCACCTGGTTCCGCGACGGGGAGTTGCCGGGCGAGGTGACGGCGGTGACCTACATCCCGCCCGGATTGGAGGTGGACGAGCAGTCGGTCGTCACCGCGGCCTATCCCGGGGGGCTGTCCACGTTCCAGACCCGGTGGGGTGCTTTCACCGATCCGTGGACCGTCCAGTCCGCGCCGCGTTGCGGATTCATCGTCATCGGATCCGAGGGAGTCATCACGAGCTGGGATTACGCCGAGACCATCACCCTGCACACCGCCGCCCGGCCGGAAGGTGAGCCGGTCGCCGTGGACGTGCTGCCGGCGGCCGAACGGGATCACCTCGGACTGCTCATCGACGCGCTGGAGCGCGACGTGCCGGTCACCGGACCGAGTTCCTGGAGCATCTCCCGGGCGGGACAGCAGATCGTCGACGCGGCCATCTTGAGCGCGCGCCTGCGCACACCGGTCACGCTCGCGGACGTCGCCGCCGCCCAGCCGCTCACGGCCGGGACCGGCCGATGACCGCCGACGACACGGCGGTGCCGTATCTGCCGCAGGAGCCGCTGCGCTACCGGCCGGGCATCGGGCTGATCGGCTGCGGAGGCATCAGCGCTCTGCATCTCGCCGCCTACCGAGAGGCCGGCTACGACGTGCTCGTGCTGTGCGATCTGATCGCCGAACGCGCGTACGAGCGGCAGGCGGAGTTCTTCCCGATCGCTCGTGTCCTCACCGACTACCGCGAACTGCTGGCCATGCCGGAACTCGAAGTGGTCGACATCGCCACCCACGTCGATGTGCGCCCGCCGATCGTCGAGGCCGCGCTGCGCGCCGGCAAGCATGTCCTCAGCCAGAAGCCGTTCGTGCGATCGCTGGCCGAAGGGCGGCGGCTGTGCGGCATCGCCGATGAAGTCGGCCGCACGCTCGCGGTCAATCAGAATGGGCGCTGGGCGCCTCATTTCTCCTATCTTCGTCATGCCGTCGCGGCCGGTCAGATCGGCACGCTGACCTCTGCCGACTTCGCCGTCTACTGGCCGCACGATCGGATCGTGGAGAACGATCCGCGCTTCTCCAAGATGGAGGACTTGATCCTCTACGACTTCGGCATCCACTGGTTCGACCTCGTCGCCACCCTGTTCGGGGAGCATGGTGAGGCCCGCAGCGTCATGGCGAACCGCGGCACGCGCCATGGACAGGTCATCGCGGTCCCGACACAGGCCCAGGTCCTCATCGATTTCGACGACGCGCAGGTCAGTCTCGTGTTCCGCGGCTCCAGCAGGTGGGCTGAATCCGGCGGCTACCGGGTCGAGGGAACAACTGGTGTGCTCACCCACACAGGGCGGTCGCTCGGCGGCCCGGACGTCGTCCTCACTGACGCGCGCGGCATCCACCTGGTGACCGTCGCAGGCGACTGGTTCGCCAACGGGATGCGCGGAACGATGGGCGAGCTGCTCCGCGCGATCGAGGACGGGCGGCGGCCGAGCATAGAGGGCCGGGCTTCACTGCCCGGACTGGCGCTGTGTTATGCCGCGATCGAGTCGTCGCGTACCGGGTTGCCCGTCGATCCCCGTGACGTCGACGCGCTTCCGCGATGAAGCCGGCCTGCCCCTCGCTGATGTGGCGGCTCCGCGGACGTCCTGGCGCCGGTGGGTCAGCCGCGCTCGAGGATGACGTCGAACAGGTAACGCTCGCCGACGTAGGAGGTCTCGGTGTATTCCATCGGCGCTCCCTGCTGATCGAAAATCGTGCGACGTTCGACCAGCAGCCCGGCCCCCACCTTGACCGCCAGCAGTTCGGCCTCCAGCGCGGACGCGGTCGCCGCCGTCAGCGAACCGCGCGCCAGCGTCGGCTCACGTCCCAGCTCCCGCACGAGTTCATGCATCGACGACGTCGCTAGGTCCGCCTGCAAGATCGGCGCACTACCAGGAGGCAGGATGGCACGCTCCAGGGCCAAGGGGATCCCGTCGGCCAGACGCACGCGCGTCACGGCGACGACACGATCAGCCGCGGCGAGATGCAGCGCGCGCAACTCATCTGGCGAGCCGGCTCTGAGCCCCGCGTTCAGCACCCGCGAGCTGGGCACTCGTCCACGGGAGCGCATGTCCTCGGTGAACGACCGCAGCCGGTTCATCCCGCGATGGATGTGATGATCGGCGATGAAGCTACCGCTGCCCGGCACGCGATAGATGGAGCCCTCATTGACCAGACGCATCACAGCCTGACGCGCGGTCATCCGGCTGACGTCGAAACGTTCGCACAGCTCGCTGTCGCTGGGCAGCTGATCACCAGGTTGACCAGCGGCGATGAGCTTGCGGAGATGCTCCTCGATCACCACGTAACGCGGTGTGCGAGCGGCAGCCACAGCCGGCCCCCTTCTCGTCGCGGCGACTATGAAGCTAGGGTACTCCATGTCTAGAGGGCTAGATAATCAAGATCGAACGTCGGCGGGCGCGCCCGAGGTGGCGTCCTGGCTGGGTGTCGACGTCGGCGGCACGAACATCAAATGGACGGTCCTGAACGGTCCTGAGGCGGTCGCATCCGGCTCGATGCCCACGGCGCGCGATGGTGAGCATTCCGTCGTCCGTCAGGTCGCCGAGCTGATCAACGAACAGGCTGGCGATGTCAAGGGGGTCGGGATCACCGTCCCCGGCCATGTCGATGCCGCTACCGGCCGGACCGGCATCGTGCCCAATCTGCCGGGACAGTGGCGTGACTTCCCGCTGGGCGCCGTCCTGACCGGAGCCACCGGACACCACGTCGCCGTGCTCAACGACGCCCGCGCATTCGCTCTCGCCGAGTTGCGCCTCGGAGCCGCGACCGATCTGTCCGACGCGGTCTTCGTGGCCATCGGAACCGGGGTGGGCGGCGCCGTCGCGCTCGGCGGAAGGCTGCTCGGCGGCGTCGCGGGCCGCGTCGGCGAAGTCGGGCACCTGAGCGTCGTACCCGACGGGCCGCTGTGCGGCTGCGGCGGCCGCGGCTGCGTCGACGCCGTCGCCGGCGGCGCCGCATTGGTGACGGCCGCTCGCGCCGCCGTCAGGGCGGGCGCCGCTCCCCTTCTCGAACGTCACGGCGACGGCGACTCGGCGCGGCTCACTCCCGCCGCCGTCTTCGCCGCGGTCGCCGACGGCGATCGGGGGGCGGCGGCGGTCGTCAGCCACGCGAGCGCCGCGCTGGCGGCCGGCGTGGCCAACGCCTGCGCCCTGCTGGGGATATCCAACGTCGTCCTCGGCGGCGGGCTCGCGCACCGCTATCCCGGCCTCGTGGAAGTCGTCAGACGGCGACTGGAGACGGTGGCGCCGCTCATCGGGCCGTCACTCATCCGGCTCGCCCGCTTCACCGACCATTCCGCCGCGATAGGCGCCGCTCTCGGCGCCCAGGACGATCAATCAACCCTCTTGGAGTACACGTGAGATGGACCGATCAGGCTCGCCGCATTCT
Source organism: Nonomuraea sp. NPDC049480 (assembly GCF_044465905.1). NCBI lineage: Bacteria > Bacillati > Actinomycetota > Actinomycetes > Streptosporangiales > Streptosporangiaceae > Nonomuraea > Nonomuraea sp. NPDC049480. The sequence goes on along the minus strand of NZ_JBITMD010000055.1, from coordinate 13,728 downwards.
GGACGCTCTGGACAGCACCCAGCAGGACCCGATCGAGCAGGCCAGCCAGATCGCCGCTCGTTCGATCGGTGCCGGGGGGCTGGTCCACGCCTTCGGCACCGGACACTCCCGCATCCCGATTGAGGAGCTCTTCCCCCGCTACGGGTCCTACCCGGGCTTCAGTCCGCTGGCCGAGCTGTCGATGACCTTCCACACCCAGGTCGTCGGCGCCAACGGCCAACGCCAGGCGATGTTCATCGAGCGTATGGAAGGTCTCGCCGACGTCATCCTCGCGAACTTCCAGCTCCGCCCCCAGGACAGCATGATCATTTTTAGTGCGACCGGGTTGAACGCCGTACCGATCGAAATGGCCATCGGCGCCCGGAAAGCCGGCCTGCCGGTCATCGCGGTCACCTCCTTGGCCGCGACCAACGCCGCAGAGGCCCGGCACTCGTCAGGAACCAAGCTCTGCGACCACGCCGACGTCGTCATCGACCTGTGCACCCCTGTCGGCGACGCTCTTTGTGAGATCCCGGGGCTGGACACCCCGGTAGGCCCGGGAAGCACTCTGGCCGCCGTCGCCATCGTCAACAACATCAAGGTCCGCACCGCCGAACTGCTGGTGGCCGCAGGGCGCATGCCGGCCGTGCTGACCAGCGGGCAGCTCGTCGGCTCCGAACGGTCGACGGCGATGTTCGAGGACGCGTACCTCGACCACGCGGCGCGCGCCGCCGCCGTCCTGCGCAAGAAGGCGCTCTGATGTCCTCGCGCGTCCTGGTCGCCGGCGCCCGTGGCGGCATCGGCGCCTCGGTGATGGAAGCGCTGGCAGCTGAAGGATGCGACGCCTACGGTGTCGACCGCGACGACGTCGACGTGACCGAACCCGGCGGAGCCGAGTCCGCCGTCAGGCGAGCCAGCGAGCACCTCGGCGGACTGGATGGAATAGTGCACGCCATCGGCATGAGCGGGCGCGGTCTGGGAGACGGTCCGATCACCGAGTGCACCGATCAAGCCTGGACCGAGGTGCACCGGGTCAACCACGAGTCGGTCTTCCGGCTGCTGCGAGCAGGGATCCCGGAGCTGGCTCGAGGCGGCGGGGGGTCCATCGTCGTCGTGGGCTCGGCTCTCGCCACGACCCTCGCCGATGACTTCCTCACGGTCGCCTACGCGAGCGCGAAAGGAGCCCTGGTGCCCCTCGTCCGCTCGGCGGCCTACGAGGCGGCCCGCTCCGGTGTGCGCGTCAACATCGTCGCGCCGGGGCTGGTGAACACGCCGATGGCCCAGCGCGCTCTGGGAGACCCGGACATCACCCGGTCGATGGCGGCGCTGCAGCCCCTGAGCCGCCGGGCGCTGGAACCCGCCGAAGTGGCCGCCGCGATCGTCTGGCTGCTGTCGGACGCGGCCCGCACCATGACCGGCGCCGTCCTGCCCGCCGACGGCGGCTGGACCCTGCGCTAGCGACGAACGGAGCAGTGGAGTGTCTCTCGTCCAGACGGTCTGCGGGCCGGTCGAGGCGGACAGCCTGGGTGTCGTCGACGCCCACGAGCACGTGTTCCTGTTCAGCCCGGCCTTGCCCGGGGAACACTTCGACGACCCGGACAAGATGTGTGCCGAGCTGAGCCTCGTCGCCGGCAGCGGCATCGACACCGTGGTCGACCTGACCACGGTGGGGCTCGGGCGCCGGCCTGCTCACCTGGCCGAGATCTCGCGGCGCTCCGGCGTCCAGGTCGTCCTGGCCACCGGCTATCACCGCGACGCCCACTACACCGCCGATCACTGGGTCCATCGCGAAAGCACGGACGTCTTGCTGGACGTTCTGCTCACCGATCTGCGTACCGGCATCGACGACCGGGACTGGCGCGGGCCGGCGCCGCTGCCGACGACCGTGCGCGCCGGACTGATAAAGATCGGCGCGTCCTATCAGCGGATCACCTCCGGTGAACGCCGCAGGATCGAAGCCGGCATCGAGGCGGCCCGGTTGGCCGGGGTCGGCGTGGCCGTGCACTGCGAGATCGGAACGCTCGCCCACGACCTGCTCGACATCGCCGAAGCCGGCGGGCTGAGCCCCGGCCGGATCGCCCTCGCGCACATGGACCGCAACGCCGACCCGGACCTGCATCGCGAGCTCGCCGAACGCGGCGCGTACCTGCTCTACGACACGGTCGGCAAAATCAAGTACCGGCCCGACTCCGACCTCATGGCGCTCATCGAGCGGCTCCTCGACGACGGGCACTCCGGACGGCTGATGCTGGGGACCGATGTCGGCCGGAGCACCATGCTGCGTGCTTACGGAGGCGGGCCGGGGATGGACGTGCTCGGCCGCGAATTCCTGCCCCGGCTGCGGCGCCGCGTCGGCGATCAACCGGTCGACCGGATCACGCGCACCAACCCTGCCCGATTCCTCGCCATAAAGGATATTTCTTGATGCCCCCGAGTTCATTTCGCCTCGCCACCGCGATCACGCCGGTGCTCGGTCAGGTCCCGCAGATAGCCGCCGTCGACGTGCTCGTGGCCGGTGGCGGATCAGCGGGCTGCGTCGCCGCGATCGCCGCCGCCCGCTCAGGCGCTCGCGTGCTCCTCGTCGAGCGCCACGGATCTCTCGGCGGCATCGGAACCGGCGTCCTGGACACGTTCTACGGCTTCTACACCCCGGGCCCGAACACGAAGGTCGTCGGAGGGATCGCCCAAGAGGTCGTCGACGCGCTCACGGGGCGTGACGCCGCCTTCATCCGGCCGAACACATACGGCGCAGGAGGAGGCGTCACGTACTCTCCGGAAATTCTGACCTTGGTGTGGGACGAACTCGTCGCCGGCAGCGGCGCTGACGTCCTGCTCCACACCATGGTGATCGACGTCGTCGTCGACGCCGAAGGAGGCGACGTCACCGATGTCCTGCTCGCCACCAGGAACGGCCTGCTCAGGGCCTCTGCGAGCGTGGTCGTCGACTGCACCGGCGACGCGGACGTCTGTGCCCGCGCCGGCGCCGGCTACGACGGAGCGGAGACCGGGGAACCCGTGCAAGCGCTGACCACGACGTTCCGGGTCGCCAACGTCGACACCGAGCGCGCCCGGTCGTTCCCGAAACAAGAACTGTTCGAGCTGATGGCTCAGGCAGCGCGCAATGGTGACTACGAGCTGCCTCGGCAGGAGGGCAGCATCCACCGGACCCCGGTCGACGGCGTCTCGCTCGCCAACATGACGCGCGTGGCGGGCATCGACCCGACCGATGTCCGCCAGCTCACCCGCGCGGAAATGGACGGACGGCGGCAGGTCGGGGAATACGTCCGGTTCCTGCGGGACCTCGTGCCCGGTTACGAGAAGGCCGGCCTGGTCGGGCTGTCCTCGTACATCGGCGTACGCGAAGCCCGCCGTATCCACGGCGACTACCGGCTGACCGCCGACGACGTACTGAGCGCACAGCGCTTCGATGACGCCATCGCTCAATGCGGCGCACCGATCGAGGACCACAGCGGCGGCACCGACACCCTTTGGCGCTACATCCCGGACAACGGCGTGTACGACATTCCCCTGCGCTGCCTGCTCCCTGCCGGTCTGAACAACGTCATCGTCGCCGGACGCTGCCTGTCAGCCACGCATGAGGCCCATGCCAGCGCACGCTCCATCGCCCAATGCATGGCCATGGGACAAGCCGCGGGGACGCTCGCGGCGATGGGCGGCGCCAGTCGCGCGCCCTTGCGCGAGATCGACGTCGCAGCACTCCAACGCCGCCTCCGCGGCGATGGGGCGCTGCTCGGCCTGAAACCATCGATCTGACAAGCGTGAGCGCGTCTGCCAGGGCTTTCGCCGGGCGACGGAGCGGGAGCCGCCCCGTTCACAGTGACGCGCCGGCGCACATCACCAGGTGCTGGCCGGTGACCGCGCCTCCTTCCGGGCCGAGGAGGAAGGCCGTCAGTCCCGCGACCTCCTCGGGTCTGATGAAGCGGCCCAGCGGCGGAACCCGTGGCGGCGTGGCGGCACGCCCGGGATCCCGCCACATGAGGGCACCGTCCTGTGCCGAGAGGCGTCCGAGCGGCGCGGAGCGTTGCAGGCCCGCGGCGTGGACGACGGCGTCCACGGTGCCCACCGCGGCCGATGCGCCGGCCAGCCGGCCGAGGTCGGTCAGGTCGACCTGGATCCACGAGTAGGCCGGGGTGTCCTGCCGGTGCTCCGGAGGGCGGGTGCGGCTCATCCCGGTGACTCTCCAGCCCTCGCGGAGCAGGCGTACGGCGACGGCCCGGCCGATGCCGGAGCCGGCCCCGGTCACCACCGCGTGCTGCGGCTCGTCCGCGGCCTCGCGCGCGTCCATCGACACCTCAGACTCCGTCGGCGCGGGCGGCCCACTCGGGTCGTACCCGGACGTACTTGATGACGCGGCGGTGGTAGGTGAAGACGATGTGCAGGTCACCGTCGGGGGTTTCCTGGAGGACGGGTAGGAGAACTCCCTGTTCAGCCCGGCGGGTTCATGCGCGACCGGTCACGCACCGCCTGGCTCGGCGGCCCGCGCCCACATCGACTTCATCTCGGCGAACCCCTGCTCCATGATCCCCACCATGGCCTCCCTGGCCCGCTGGCCGTCGCGCCGCTGGATCGCCTGGGCCACGTCGGTGTGCAGCCGCAACGCCTGCTCGTCCGGGTAGTGAGGCATCAGGTGGTAGTGGTGCCGGCCGGCCAGCACCTCAGCGACGATCAGTTGCAGTTTCGCGAACATCTCGTTGCCCGAGGCGGCCAGCACCCGCCGGTGGAAGTCGATGTCCAGGTCGAGGAAGCGTGCCTCGTCGCCGGCCTTCCCGGCGGCCCACATCTTGGCCGCGAGCCCGACCAGCTCGCTCGCCTCGTCGTCGTCGATCCGCTCGGCGGCCAACCAGGCGGCGTGCGGCTCGATCGCGGTCCGCAGCTCGGTGATCGAGCGCATCTGCGCCATCCGCCCATCCGAGGCGAGCCGCCAGCGGATCACCTGCGGATCGAAGACACTCCACACCTCGGCGGACTGAATCATGATCCCGACCCGGCGCCGGGTCTCGATGAGTCCCATGGATGCGAGCACCCGCAGCACCTCGCGGATCACCGAGCGGGAGACCTGATAGCGGTCGACCAGGTCGTCGATGCTCAGGACCGAACCAGAGGCCACGTCACCGCTGCATATGGCGGTGCCGAGGTGGTCGAGAACGCGTGCGTGCAGCCCAGCCTCGGCGGGGGCGTGCTGCGTGGGTGCGCCCCCTGGGGAGGACTGATTCACGCCATAGAGCATATCAGTTGAAGACCAACCCTTGAATAAGTCAGCTTTTTTGTCCTAGCATCCCGGCATTAAGCAGATGTAACGACAATGTGGCGCTCTTCCGGGGGGGCGGCGGCCATGACAGAAGGGAGAGATGACGTGCGACGTCGATCGATATTCGGTACGTCTCTGGCCGTGGTCGTCACCATGGGCCTGTCCGCCTGTGGCGGTGGCGGCGACGGCGGCGCGTCCAAGACGGTCCGGGTCACCCTGGCCAACCACGTATGGACCGAGAACATCAAGCAGGCCCTGCCCGAGTTCGAGAAGCAGACCGGGCTCAAGGCCGAGATCACCCAGCTCGGCGAGGACCAGCTCTCCGACCAGTACAACGTCAAGCTGAACGCCGGCTCAGCCGACATCGACGTGATGATGTACCGCCCCCTGCAGGAGGGAAAGCTCTTCGCCAGGAACAAGTACCTGGCCGACCTGTCGGAGCAGGTGAAGTCCAACACGAACTGGGACTTCGGCGACTTCCAGACCGGCCCGGTGGAGGCCACCACGCACGAGGGCAAGCCGGTCGGTGTCCCGATCATCACCGAGCAGGAGGTCCTCTACTACCGCAAGGACCTGCTGGCCAAGGCCGGCCTGAGTGCCCCGCCGAAGACCCTCGACGAGCTGAAGTCCGCCGCCGCCAAGGTCAAGGCGGCCGAGCCGGGCGTCGCCGGCTTCGTCGCCCGTACCGGCAAGTCACCGGCGGTCACCCAGTTCTCCAGCTTCCTCTACAGCTTCGGCGGCGACTTCGTCGACGGCAGCGGCAAGGCCGCGGTCAACAGCGACGCGGCCAAGCAGGCGTACGCCTACTACGGCGGGCTGATCAAGGACTCCGGCCCGGCGAACGTCAGCACCGACATGGGCTGGCCCGAGGCGATGGCCATCTTCACCCAGGGCAAGGCCGCCTTCTACACCGAGGCCAACTCGCTCTACAAGAACGCCACCGACCCGGCCAAATCCAAGGTCTCGGACCAGGTCGGCTTCGCGCCGTTCCCGGCCGGCCCGTCCGGTTCGAAGCCGTACAACATCCCGTCGTGGGCACTGGGCGTCAACTCCAGCTCGGAGAACCAGAGCAACGCCTGGAAGTTCATCGAGTGGGCCACCGGCAAGGAGCAGACGCTCGCCCAGCAGAAGTCCGGCGTGCCGGGCGCGCGTAGCTCCGTCTGGGCCAACCCCGAGGGCACCTCGACCTTCCCGAAGGACCTGGTGGAGGCCATCGCGGCCAGCACCAAGGCCGGGGTGGGTCATGACCGGCCGCTGGTCGTGAAGGTTCCCGAGGCCCGCGAGATCGTCGGCCAGCCGATCGTCGACGCGATCACCGGCAAGGACGCCGCGGCGGCCGCTGACGCGGCCAACGCCGCTTTCCAGAAGTTCCTGGACGACGAGGCCAAGTAGGCGGCGCACGCGGGTGGCGGGGTTGAACACCCGCCACCCGCGTACCCCGCAGGCCCGCCCACCCCTGGAGACCTCATGGCAACGATCACCACCACCAAGGCGCCGCGCAGCGCGCCCACCGCCCCCGAAACGCCCGGCTGGGTGCGCTGGGCCGACGACCATCGCAAATGGCTCTTCGCCGCGCCCGCGATGATCTTCGTCGCCGCGCTGATCGTCATCCCGCTGGCCTGGACCGGCTACCTCAGCGTGACGGACACCGAGGGATCCGTCCGCGCGGAGAGCGAGTTCGTGGGCATCCAGAACTACCTCGACGTCCTCTCGGACACCGACCGGTTCTGGCCCGCCGTCGGGCGGACCGCCACGTTCACCGTCGTCGCGCTGCTGTTCGAGGTGGTCCTCGGGATGGCGATCGCGCTGCTGCTCTGGCGGCCGTTCAAAGGGCAGAGGTGGGTCCGGGTCGCCATCCTCATGCCGCTCGTCGCCACCCCGGTCGCGGTCGGCATGATGTGGCGGCTCATCTTCGACCCGAACATCGGCCTGGCCAACCAGATCCTCGGCTGGGTCGGCATCGGGCCGCAGCCGTGGCTCGCCGGCCAGTACTCGGCACTGCCCACCACGATCTTCATCGACGTGTGGCAGTGGACGCCGATGGTGGTGCTGATCCTGCTCGCCGGGCTCACCTCGCTGTCGGACGAGCCGCAGGAGGCGGCACGGATCGACGGCGCCACCGCCTGGCAGCGTTTCCGGCACGTCACCCTGCCGCTGCTGATGCCCACGCTGACCGTGGCGATCCTGCTGCGCGGCATCGACGCGCTGAAGACCTTCGACATCCTCTACGCCACGAAGGGCCGCGGCGGGGGTTCGTTCCACGAGGTGGAGACCCTCAACGTGTACGCCTACGGCCTCAGCTTCGACTACAACGAGTACGGCGTCTCCTCCACCGTCCTCATCCTCTTCTTCCTGATCATCATCGGGGCGATGTGGGCCCTGACCGCCCGGCGCAAGGAGGCGCAGCGATGAAGGCCCGTCCCGCGTACCAGGTGTTCCGGGTGGTGGCGCTCACCTTCGTGGTGCTCTCGCTGATCGCGCCGCTGCTCTGGATGATCGCCGCGTCGTTCAAGACCAACGTCGACATCTACGACACGGGCAAGGCTCTGGTCTTCTCCCCCACCTTGGACAACTACGCCAAGGTCCTCCAGCAGGCGAACTACGTCGAGTTCATCGTCAACAGCCTCTGGGTGGCGTTCGCCGCCACCGTGGCGTCGCTGATCCTCGGCGTGCCGGCCGCGTACTCGATGAGCCGGTTCAACATGCGGAAGTCCGCGCTGGTGGTGCTGATGGCCCGGGTCATCCCCGGCGTCTCGCTGCTGGTGCCCTGGTACTACGTCTTCTCCAACCTGAGGATGGTCGGCGGCTTCGGGGTGCTGATCCTCAGCCACATGTTCGTCTCGCTGCCCCTGGTGGTCTACATCATGATGGGCTACTTCGACAGCCTGCCCGAGGAGTTGGAGGAGGCGGGGCTGGTCGACGGGCTGACCCACATCGGCGCGTTGCGCCGCATCATCCTGCCGCTGTCCGTACCGGGCATCGCCACCGCCGGGATCCTGTCCTTCATCTTCTCCTGGAACAACTTCATGTTCGCGCTCGTGCTCTCCGACGCCGACACCAAGACCCTGCCCGTGGCGATCTTCGACTTCGTCGGCTACGCCAGCATCGACTGGGGCGGCCTGATGGCCGCGGCCACCGTGGTCACCGTACCGATCATGGTGATCGCCCTGTTCGTGCAAAAATATGTGGTCTCCGGCCTCACCGCCGGTGCGACAAAAGGCTGACCGGCATGACGACCATTACGCGCATCGAGACCTTCCTTGTCGCCCCCCGCTGGCTCTTCGTCCGGGTGGAGACCGACTCCGGGATCGCCGGCTGGGGCGAGGCCACCTGCGAGGGACGCTCCGAGACCGTCCGGGCCGCCATCGACCAGCTCGCCGAGCTGCTGATCGGCCGGGACGCGCTACGCATCGAGGACCACTGGCAGGTGCTGACCAAGGGCTCGTTCTACCGGGGCGGCCCGATCCTGGCCAGTGCCGTGGCGGGCCTCGACCAGGCCCTCTGGGACATCGCCGGCAAGCACTTCGGCGCCCCGGTACACCAGCTGCTCGGCGGTCCGGTCCGGGACCGGATCCGGGTGTACGGCTGGGTCGGCGGCGACGAGCCCGGCGAGGTCCGCGACCACGTCGCCGCCCAGGTCGAGGCCGGGCTCACCGCGGTGAAGATGAACGCCTCCGGCAAGATGAGCCCGCTCGCCTCGGTCGCCGAGCTGAACGGCGTGGTCGCCCGGGTGGCCGCCGCCCGGGAGGTGCTCGGCGACGACCGCGACGTCGCCGTCGACTTGCACGGGCGGTTCACCCTGGCCAACGCTCGCCGGGTGGCGCCGCTGCTGGAGCCGTACCGGCCGCTGTTCCTGGAGGAACCGGTCGTCCCGGAGAACTCGCACCTCATCGGCGAGTTCGTCCGCTCGACCACCATCCCGGTGTCGACCGGGGAGCGGCTCTACAGCCGGCAGGAGTTCCTGCCCGTCCTCCAAGCCGGCATCGCGGTCGCCCAGCCGGACCTCTCGCACGCCGGCGGCATCACCGAGGTACGCAAGATCGCCGCGCTCGCCGAGGTGTACGACGTGCAGCTCGCACCGCACTGCCCGCTCGGCCCGATCGCCCTCGCGGCCTGCCTGCAGATCGGCTTCGCCACGCCGAACTACCTGATCCAGGAACAAAGCATCGGCATCCACTACAACCGTGGCGCCGAGGTGCTCGACTACTGCCTCGACAAGACCCCGTTGACGTTCGTGGACGGACACGTCGAGCGGCTCACCGCGCCAGGCCTGGGTATCGAGGTCGACGAGCAGGCGGTCCGCTCCGCCGACAAAACAGGACATGCCTGGCGCAGCCCCATCTGGCGGCATCAGGACGGCTCCTACGCGGAATGGTGACCATGACCCTCGACCTCACCGCCGCACTCGCCGCCACCCGGCTCCTGGCGATCATCCGCGGCACCGGCACCACCGCCGCCATCGCCGCCGGCACCGCGCTGCTCGCCGAGGGCGTCCGCGTGGTGGAGGTGGCGCTGACCACGCCCGGCGCGCTCGATGCCATCGCGGCGATCCGGGCAGCCGCCCCGGCCGGCTCGCTGGTCGGCGCCGGCACCGTGCTCACCCGGGCCGCCGTCGCCGACGTGGCCGCGGCGGGCGCGCAGTTCGTCGTCACCCCCGCCGTCGTCGACTCCATCGGCGAGGCGGCCCGCCGCGGGCTCCCGGTCGCCGCCGGAGCGCTCACCCCGACCGAGGCGTACGCCGCGGTCCGGATGGGCGCCGCCGCGGTGAAGCTCTTCCCGGCCTCACTGGGCGGGCCGGCGTACCTGAAAGCGCTGCGCGACCCGTTCCCGGACATCCCGTTCGTCGCGGTCGGCGGTGTGGGCCTGGCCGAACTGCCCGGTTACCTCGCCGCCGGCGCGATCGCCGTCGGCGTCGGGGGGCCGCTGATCGGCGATGCGGCGTCCGGCGGCGACCTGGACGCCCTGCGGGAGAGGGCCCGCGCCTACCTGGCCGAGACCCGGCACCACCTGTGAGAAAGGCACCTGCGTGAAGATCATCGCAGCGGACGTCATCGTCGCCAGCCCCGACCGCAACTTCGTCACCCTCAAGATCACGACGGAGGAGGGGATCACCGGGCTGGGGGACGGCACCCTCAACGGGCGTGAGCTGGCGGTCGCGTCGTACCTGGCCGACCACGTCGTCCCCCTGCTGATCGGGCGCGATCCCCATCGCATCGAGGACACCTGGCAGTTCCTCTACCGCTCGGCGTACTGGCGGCGGGGGCCCGTCACCATGGCCGCCATCGCGGCCGTGGACGTGGCGCTGTGGGACATCAAGGCCAAGGCCGCCGGGATGCCGCTCTACCAGCTGCTCGGCGGAGCCTCCCGGAACGGGATCATGGCGTACGGGCACGCCTCGGGCCGGGACCTGCCGGAGCTGTTCGACTCGATCCGCCGGCACCTGGAGATGGGGTACCGGTCGATCCGGGTGCAGACCTCCGTACCGGGCATCAACGCCGTGTACGGCGTGGCCGCACAGGCCGGCGTCGACGGCAAGCGGTACGACTACGAGCCGGCCCAGCGCACCGCGCTGCCCGCCGAAGAGGACTGGGACACCCGCGCCTACCTGCGCCACCTGCCCGGCGTCTTCGAGGCGGTGCGCAACGAGTTCGGCCCCGAGCTGCCGCTGCTGCACGACGGGCACCACCGGATGACCCCCATCCAGGCCGCCAAGCTCGGCAAGGCCCTCGAGCCGTACGACCTGTTCTGGCTGGAGGACTGCACGCCGGCCGAGAACCAGGAGGCGCTGCGCCTGGTCCGCCGCCACACCACCACCCCGCTGGCCATCGGCGAGGTCTTCAACACCGTGTGGGACTACCAGACCCTGATCCGCGAACAGCTCATCGACTACGTCCGGTCCGCCGTCACCCACACCGGGGGGATCACGGCCATGCGGAAGCTGCTCGACTACGCCGCCCAGTACCAGATCAAGTCCGGCATCCACGGGCCGACCGACATCTCGCCGGTCGGCATGGCCGCCGCCCTGCACCTGGACCTGGCGATCCACAACTTCGGCATCCAGGAGTACATGCAGCACGGCCCGGCGACCAACGAAGTGTTCCAGCAGTCGTTCAGCTTCGCCGACGGCTACCTGCACCCCGGTGAGCTGCCGGGGCTCGGCGTGGAACTCGACGAGAAGGCCGCGGCGCGCTTTCCGTACCTACCGGCATACCTGCCGTTCAACCGGCTCAAGGACGGCACCGTCCATGACTGGTGAGCCACGGCCCACCCGGCACATCGTCGTCATGGGCGTGTCGGGCGCGGGCAAGACGACCGTGGCCCGCGGGATCAGCGAGCTGACCGGGCTGCGGTTCGCCGAGGCGGACGAGTTCCACCCAGCGGCGAACGTGGCGCGGATGCGCGCCGGCATCCCGCTGGACGACGCGGACCGCTGGCCGTGGCTGCGTGACCTGGCCTCCTGGATGGCCGCCCGGCACACCGAAGGCGTCTCCACAGTGCTGGCCTGCTCGGCGCTCAAGCGCTCCTATCGGGACGTGCTACGGCAGGGCCCGCCGGACGTGGAATTCGTCCTCCTGAACGGGTCTGCCGAGCTGATCCGGGACCGGATGACCCGCCGCACCGACCACTACATGTCGGCCGGCCTGCTCGATTCGCAGCGGGCGATCCTGGAGCACCTCGGCCCGGAGGAGTCCGGGATGGTGCTGGAGGTGGCGCTGTCGCCGGACGAGCTGGTGGCGGCGGTGGTCGCCCGGCTCGGCCTGCCGCCGGCCACGCCGGCCACCCACCCGGCGACCGGCCACTCCGGGCGGCGTGCCCGGCCGGGTCTCCGCCAGCCGGGCGACGCGTCCACGTGGGCCCGGTCTGGCGATGCGCCTGGCTGACCGCATCGCCGAGTTGCGATTCTTGATGATCTGCTCGTCCTGGACGGCGGATGGGAGCCCACCTACAAGTGCCGCGCACCTTGAAGATCGCTAGCTCGGGAAGAGAGACGCCTTTCCTGGGGGAACGGCGGCGCTTATCGTGGTGCCTTCTCCCCATACGCCATTGACAGTGAGGCGGCCGCCCAGGCCGGCGAATTCGGCCCGCCGCCGGCGCAGACGGGCCTCGAACACCTCCACCGGTATCCCGGCGCCGTCATCGCTGACGGTCAAGCGCAGCCCGCCGGCGGCCACGGTGAGGGCGATGGAGACGGTACGGGCCGATGCCTGCCGTTCCACCTCCTCCAGGGCATCACGGATCGTGCCATGGACGATCTCGGCGATCTCGGCGGGGAGCGGCTGCTTCGGCAGCGCCCATATCTCCACCGTGATCCCGGTCTGCAGCGACCATTCCGCCAGGTGGTCCGCCAAAGCCTGTGAGGCTGTGCGACCGCCTGTTTCGAGTTCCCCATGTGAGCTATTGATCATCTGCTTCTTCCCCGTCATTAATCAAGTGCGCCTGAGCAGGCCGTACGGAGTGGCTGCGCGGGAACGGTCATCGCCGGAGCCACGCCTGCTCGGAGGTGGCAGGCCGGGACAGGTCACACCCCCGTGTGCCGGCTCCCGGCGGTTCCCGGCAGCAAGCGGTCCCGTGAGCGCTTGCCCGCCCAAGGCCTGTACCACCAGGATCGTGGCGGCAAAATTGTTCGGCACCCCTCATCAGGCAGGCAAACAATGCTTTCTCGGCGGATGGATCCTCTCCGCGCCTCCCCAGCCCGTGGCAGCGGCTCCTGACTCCGATCGGTCTTCCGCTGACCTCTCGTCAACGGGCCACGTGCGTCGCACGCGATTGGCGGGCCGGGGTCGGCAGTTGATGTGATCAGCGGGCACGGGGCCTTACGCGAGATCATCGTCGATCCCGGCACTGCCACCGCCGTGATCTGCGGCCGGGACGGCGGCCTGTCCCCTGCCGAGTGGCGGCAACACATCCCAGAACTGGACTATCAGAAGACCTGCCACTGATGTTTTCCCGCTAGAACGCCAGGGCCTTCGACGAGGCTGACCCTCGTGAATGCGCTGGCGAGCGGCTTTCGCACGAGCATGACGACTGGCTTCCAAGGAGGAGTTGATGGTCTGCGCGCGCGAGCTACGCAAGGTCAGCTCCGACTACCTCGCCGGGTTCCGCCATCGCGGCTAGACCACGAGAAGGTACGAGCTCATCCGAACCGGCCACGCCATCGACGTGCCCGGTATCAGCACCTCCGCGAACAGGAACAGGTCGTCGATCTGGCCGAGCTGCACGCCCCGGACGAGCAGGCCGGCACCGGAACCGCCTGAGGTCATCCCGTCCTCGGGGAGGACGCGGAGGCAGCGGCATTCCCCGAGGCGGCGCAGAGGTGGAGTGAGGTGGGACGCCGGCGGCGCTGGGCAACTCCGGCGTGACGTGGCATGATCGCGTAGGTGGCCAGCAGACCCGCCGCGGCGCAGCACCTGCGCGATCTCGCGCTGCTGCGCCGGGTTCGCGATCGGATCGACCGGGAGTACGCGCAGCCGCTGGACGTC
>NZ_JBITMD010000054.1:0-32618 GCF_044465905.1 Nonomuraea sp. NPDC049480 | reverse complement strand
TCCAAATGCTCACAAACGTCCCGCAACGCCCGCTCGAACACCGGGAAGGCCTCCGCCAGCCGCCGGCCCATACCCACCCGCTGACTGCCCTGACCAGCGAACAACAACGCCAACCTGCCACCCGAACCACTACCAACAGCCAGACCCGGCGCATCCACGCCCTCAGCCAGCGCCCGCAGACCAGCCACCAACTCCTCGCGATCACCACCGACCACCACGGCGCGCTGCTCCAGCACACTCCGCCCGGCCGCCAACGACCACGCAGCCTCCCCCAGCGGCGTCTCCTCACCAACCCACGACACCAGCCGCAACGCCTGCGCCCGCAACGCCTCTACCGACTTGGCCGAGATCAGCCACGGCACCACCGGCGGCACAGCCACCGGCTCAGGCTCGACATCCGCACTCGGTCCCTGCTCGATGATCACGTGCGCGTTCGTCCCACTGATCCCGAACGACGAGACCGCAGCCCGGCGCGCATGCCCGTTCACCGGCCACGGCTGCGCCTCGGCCAGCAGCTCCACCGCGCCCGCCGACCAGTCCACGTGCGGCGACGGCTCATCCACGTGCAACGTCTTGGGAAGCATCTCGTGGCGTAGCGCCATCACCATCTTGATCACGCCCGCCACGCCCGCAGCCGCCTGCGTATGACCGACGTTGGACTTCACTGAACCGAGCCACAGCGGCCGCTCCCGCTCCTGCCCATACGTGGCGATCAGCGCCTGCGCCTCAATCGGGTCACCCAGCGTCGTGCCCGTCCCATGGGCCTCGACCGCATCCACGTCCGCAGTCGAAAGCCCGGCATTGGCCAGCGCCTGCCGGATCACCCGCTGCTGCGAAGGACCGTTCGGGGCGGTGAGGCCGTTGCTCGCGCCGTCCTGGTTGATGGCACTGCCCCGTACCACCGCCAGCACCCGATGTCCGTTGCGCTCGGCGTCCGACAGCCGCTCCACCAGCAGCACACCGACACCCTCACCCCAGCCGGTGCCATTAGCCGACGCCGAGAACGCCTTGCACCGCCCATCCGCCGACAACCCGCGCTGCCGCGAGAACTCGATGAAGGTGCTCGGCGTGGCCATCACCGTCACGCCACCGGCGAGCGCCAGATCACACTCACCCGACCGCAGCGCCTGGACCGCCAGATGCAGCGCCACCAGCGACGACGAACACGCCGTGTCCACCGTCACCGCCGGGCCCTCCAGCCCCAACGTGTAGGACACCCGCCCCGAAGCGATACTCCCCGAGCTGCCGGTGCCGATCAGCCCTTCCAGCTCGCTGGGCACCGCCGAAAGCTGGGGTGCGTAGTCGTGGTACATGACACCGGCGAACACGCCGGTGCGGCTGCCGCGCAGGGCGGTGGGGCTCAGTCCGGCCCGTTCGATGGCCTCCCATGAGCTCTCCAGCAGCAACCGCTGCTGCGGATCCATCGCCAGCGCCTCACGCGGCGAGATGCCGAAGAAGCCCGCATCGAATTCGGCCGCGTCGTACAGGAAGCCGCCATGCCGCGCGTACGACGTCCCCCGGATGTCCGGGTTCGGGTTGTAGAGCTTCTCCAGGTCCCAGCCTCGGTCGGCGGGGAATTCGCCGACCGCGTCCCGGCCCTGTGCCACCAGCTCCCACAGATCCTCCGGCGACCCCACCCCGCCCGGATACCGGCACGCCATGCCCACGATCGCGATCGGCTCATCCGCCGACGGGGCGGCGGCCACCACCGTCTGAGCAGCCTGCCCTCCGGCCAGTTCCCCGGCGATGAACTCCGCCACCGCCTCGGCCGTCGGGCAGTCGAAGACGAGCGTGGCCGGGAGCCGTAGCCCAGTGGCCGCGTTGAGCTGGTTGCGGAACTCGACCGCCGTGAGCGAGTCGAAGCCGAGCTCCTGGAACCGCTTGGTGGGCTCCACCGCGTCCGCGTTCTCGAAGCCGAGCGCCGTCGCGACCTGGCCGCGTACCAGTTGCAGGAGATCGGCCGGGTTGGCGCCGGCCGTGCTGGTGCGGCGGGTGGGCACGCGGACGAGCCCGTGCAGCAGCGCAGGCAGCGTACCCGCCTGCGCCTGTGCCTGCAGTGCCGGCATGCTGAGCGCGGCGGGCACCAGGACGGCGCGCTCGCCCCTGACCGCGGCGTCGAACAGCGCCAGCCCGTCGGCGGCAGGCAAGGGGGTGATGCCGCCGCGTTCGAGGCGTCGCAGGTCGGCCTCGTCGAGCTCGCCTGCCATGCCGCCGGTCGCCCACAGGCCCCAGGCCAGTGAGGTCGCCGGGAGGCCGTGCGCTCTGCGGTGCTCCGCCAGCGCGTCCAGAGCGGTGTTGGCGGCGGCGTAGTTGCCCTGGCCCGCGCTGCCGAGCACCCCGGAGAGTGAGGAAAACAGGACGAACGCGGTCAGGTCCCGATCCTGGGTGAGCTCGTGCAGGTGCCAGGCGGCGTCGGTCTTCGGCTTCAGTACGGCGTCCACGCGCTCGGGTGTGAGGGCGGCGATGACCCCGTCGTCGAGCACGCCGGCGGTGTGCACCACCGCCGTCAACGGGATGGCTGCGATCACCTGGGCGAGGGCGTCGCGGTCGGCCACGTCACAGGCCTCGACCGTGACGTCGGCCCCCAGCTCGGACAGCTCGGCCACCAACTCGGCCGCACCCGGGGCATCCAGCCCACGCCGGCTGACCAGCACCAGACGCCGCACCTCGTGCGCGGCGACCAGATGCCGGGCCACCAGCGCACCCAGCCCACCGGTGCCACCGGTGACCAGCACCGCGCCCTCCGGCCCGAACGCCGGCCCCCGGTCCGAGAGGTCCGTGGCTCGGACCAACCGGGGCACCAGCAACCGCCCGCCCCGCACCGCCACCTGAGGCTCGCCGATGGTCAGCGCCTCGGCGATCAGCTCCGCAGAGTCGTCCTCTGCGTCCATGAGCACGAACCGGTCCGGCTGCTCGGCCTGAGCCGCCCGGACCAGGCCCCACACCGCCGCCTGCGCCGGGTCAGGGACGTCGTCCTGGGCCGCCGCGACCGCACCGTGCGTGATGACGACCAGCTGCGCGGATTCCTGGACTGCGGCGAGCACGCCGTAGACGGCCTGCCTGATCGCTTCCGGGGTGGACGCCTCGGTCCGGGAGACGTCGAAGATCTCGTACGGGAGGTCGCTCTGGGCCGTCCGGGCGGCGGCCTGCACCCAGTCGATCTGGAACAGCATGTTGTGGCGGGCCGCCTGCTGGTCGGCGGACCGCGGGCGAAGCGTGAGCGAGCCGACCTCCATGACAGGCGCCCCGGCGGCGTCCGCCATGGTCACGGCGACCACACCGGGATTGCCCGTGGGCGTGATCCTGACGCGCAGGACTGTCGCACCGTCGGCGTGCAAGGCCACCTGGTTCCAGGCAAAGGGGATGTACGGGCGTTCCGGCTCCGCATCCGGCAGCAGTCCGGCCATGGGGATGGGGTGCAAGGAAGCGTCGAGCAGCGCCGGGTGCAGCCCGAAGCGCCTGGCGTCCGAGCGCGCGTGCTCAGGCAGCGCGATCTCGGCGTAGACGGCGTCGTCCTTCTGCCAGACGGCAGTAAGGCACTGGAAGGTGTCCCCGTACTCCATGCCGGTGTCGGCGAGATCGTCGTAGACGCGGCCGACATCGAGGGAGCGCGCCCCGGGCGGCGGCCACTGGGCGAGGTCGGAACCCGGTGCCGCGGTGGCCGGGGCGAGCACGCCCTGGGCGTTCTGGCTCCAGTCCGTGGCGTCCTCGGACCTGGAGTAGATCGTCACCTGACGGCGGGCCGCGTCGTCGGCCGCCCCGACCACGACCTGGAGATGCAGGGTGCCTCGGGCCGGTATGACCATCGGGCTCTGAAGGGTGAGCTCGTCGAGCATCGGGCAGCCGGTCTCGTCACCTGCCCGCAGCGCGAGCTCCACCTGCGCCGCACCCGGCACGATCACCTGTCCACTCACCACGTGATCGGCCAGCCAGGGCTGCGCGGCCAGGGAGAACCGACCGATGAGGGTGAGAGTGTCGCTTCCCGGGGCGGGGACGGTGGCGGTCAGGAGCGGGTGGTCCAGGGCCGCCAGGCCGCCGCCTGAGGCGACGTCGCCGGTCAAGTAGCCGGCGTCGAGCCAGTACCGCCGGCGTTGGAAGGCGTAGGTGGGCAGGTCTACGTGGTGGGCGGGGATGGTGGCGAAGTAGGTGTCCCAGTCGACGCTGATGCCCTGGACGTGCAGCCGTCCCAGGGCTTCGACCAGGGCCCGGGCCTCGTCCCGATCCTTGCGAGCGGCCGGGACGAACACCCCATCGGCGATGCTCTGCTGAGCCAGCCCGGTCAACACCCCATCCGGACCCACCTCCACGAACACATCCGCGTGAGCGGCGGCCACACCGTCGGCGAAACGCACCGCCTCCCGCACGTGCTCCACCCAATAACCCGGCGTGGCCAACTGCCCCGGCTCGGCTTCCCGGCCGGTCACATTCGAAATGACCGGAATCGACGGCTCACCGAAGGTCAGCCCGGCGATCGCCTGCGCGAACTCGGCCAGCATCGGCTCCATCAACGGCGAATGGAACGCATGCGAGACCCGCAACCGCCGCGTCCGCACATCCACCCGCCGCTCGATCTCCGCGATCGCCTCCTCATCACCGGAGACCACGACGGCGTTCGGGGCATTGACCGCCGCGATGCCGACCCGCTCACCCAGCAGCGGCACGATCTGCTCCTCAGGCGCTGCGACGGCCAGCATCGCCCCGCCCTCGGGCAGGGCTTGCATCAGCCGCGCCCGCGCGGTGACCAGCGTGCACGCGTCGGCCAGGGAGAACACCCCGGCCACGTGCGCCGCGGCGATCTCCCCGATCGAATGCCCCACCAGCACATCAGCCCGCACCCCCAACGAGGTGAGCAGCCGATACAGGGCCACCTCGAAGCAGAACAGCGCCGGCTGCGTCATCCCGGTCTCGTTCAGCACGCCCTCGGGATCGGTGAACATCACCTCACGCACGGGGTGTGGCAGCAGCGGATCCAGTACCCGGCAGATCTCATCGAGCTCGGCGGCGAACACCGGGAACGCCTCGGCCAGCTCCCGGCCCATGCCAACGCGCTGACTGCCCTGACCGGCGAACAACAACGCCAGCCGACCGCCCGACCCGCTCCCAGAGACCAGCCCAGGAGCCTCCGCACCCTCGGCCAGCGCCCGCAGCCCGGCCACCAACTCCTCGCGATCACCACCCACCACGACCGCACGCTGCTCCAACATCGACCGGGCAGACACCAGAGCCTTGCCCGCGGCGGCCAGCGGAACGTCGTTCCCCGACGACCAGAACGCCAGCCTGCCCGCCTGCTCCCGCAGCGCGTTGAGATCGTTGGCCGAGATCAGCCAGGGGACGGCGGGAAGCGAGGGGACGTCCTCGGGCTGGGGCACGGGCACGGCGGGAGGCTGTTCGATGATCACGTGCGCGTTGGTGCCGCTGACGCCGAAGGACGAGACGCCGGCCCGGCGCGGCCGGTCCTGCTGCTCCCACAGCTGGGCCTCGGTCAGCAGCTCGACGGCGCCCGCCGACCAGTCCACGTGCGGCGACGGCTCACCCACGTGCAGCGTCCGCGGCAGCAGCTCGTGCCGCATGGCCATCACCATCTTGATGATGCCGCCGACACCCGCGGCGGCCTGGGTGTGGCCGATGTTCGACTTCAGCGAGCCCAGCCACAGCGGCCGCTCCCGCTCCTGCCCATACGTGGCGAGAATGGCCTGGGCCTCGATCGGATCGCCCAGTGTCGTGCCCGTCCCGTGAGCCTCGACCGCGTCCACGTCGGCGACCGAAAGCCCGGCGTTGGCCAGCGCCTGCCGGATCACCCGTTCCTGCGAGGGCCCGTTGGGGGCGGTCAGGCCGTTGCTCGCGCCGTCCTGGTTGATCGCGGTCCCCCGCACCACGGCGAGGATCTGGTGGCCGTTGCGCTGGGCGTCCGAGAGGCGTTCGACCAGGAGCATGCCCGCGCCCTCGGCCCAGCCGGTGCCGTCGGCGGACGCCGAGAACGCCTTGCACCGCCCGTCCACCGCGAGCCCGCGCTGCCGCGAGAACTCCACGAAGACGCTGGGCGTGGCCATGACCGTCACGCCACCGGCCAGCGCCATGTCGCACTCGCCCGACCGCAGGGACTGGGCCGCCAGATGCAGCGCCACCAGCGACGACGAACACGCCGTGTCCACCGTCACCGCGGGGCCTTCGAGGCCGAAGGTGTACGACACCCGGCCGGAGGCGATGCTGCCCGCGCTGCCGTTGAGCACGAATCCTTCGAATCCCTCGGGCGCCTGCGGCAGCCGGGTGCCGTAGTCGTGGTACATCACACCCGCGAAGACACCCGTACGGCTGCCACGCATCGCCTTCGGGCTGATCCCGGCCCGCTCGATCGCCTCCCACGAGGTTTCGAGCAGCAACCGCTGCTGCGGGTCCATCGCGGTGGCCTCGCGCGGCGAGATCCCGAACAACGCGGGGTCGAAGCGGTCGGCGTCGTGCAGGAAGCCGCCTTCGCGGGCGTAGCTGGTGCCCGCGTGGGCGGGGTCGGGATGGTAGAGCCGTTCCAGATCCCAGCCCCGGTTGTCGGGGAAGCCGGTGATCGCGTCGCCGGCCTGCGTGAGGAGCCGCCAGAGGTCCTCGGGCGAGACCACGCCGCCCGGGTAGCGGCAGGCCATGCCGACGATCGCGATGGGTTCGTCGGCGACCTCGGTCCGAGCCGCGACCTGGTCGGCCCGCGCGTGGCCGGTGAGCTCGGCGTGCAGGTGCTCGGCGAGCTCGTCCGGGGTGGGGAAGTTGAACAGGAGCGTGGCGGGCAGCCGCAGTCCGGTGGCGGCGTTGAGCCGGTTGCGCAGCTCGACCGAGCTCAGCGAGTCGAAGCCGAGGTCCTTGAACGCGCTGCCGACGTCCACGGCGTCGGCGTCGGCGTGTCCCAGCACGTGCGCGATGTTCGTACGGATGAGCGTCAGCAACGCGCCCTTGTCGGTCCCCACCCTGGCGGGCCTGGAGGCCGCCGGCCGCCGCACCGGGGCCTTGACCAGGGCGCGGAAGACCGCAGGAATCTCCTCCTGGCGGCGTAGCGCCGCCGTGTCGAGACGCGCCACTATCTGCACTCCCCTGTCGAGCGCGAGCGCCGCGTCGAACAGGGACATGCCCTCCGCCACGGGCAGCGGCGCGAGCCCGACCTTGCCGAGCCGTGCCACGTCGAGCTGGCTCAGCGCGCCCGCCATCCCGCCGTCCGACTCCCACAGCCCCCACTGGAGGGAGACGGCGGGCAGCCCCAGCGCCCGGCGGTGCAGGGCCAGCGCGTCGAGGTACGTGTTCGCGGCCGCGTAGTTCGCCTGGCCGGCGCTGCCTACCGTGGCCGCGATGGAGGAGTACATCACGAAGAACGACAGGTCGAGATCCTGGGTGAGCTCGTGCAGGTGCCAGGCGGCATCCGCCTTCGGCCCGAAGACCCGGTCGACGTGCTCAGGCGTCAACGAGGTCACGGCGCCGTCGGCCACGACCCCGGCCAGGTGCACGACGCCCATCAGCCGGCGTTCGGCGGGGATGCCCGCCAGCAGGGCGGCGAGTTCGGCGCGGTCCGCCACGTCGCAGGCCGCCATGGTGACCTGTGCGCCGAGCGAGGTCAGCTCGGCCAGCAGCACGTCGGCTCCGGGCGCGGCGGCACCGCGGCGGCCTGCCAGCAGGAGATGCCGGACACCGTACTCGGTGACGAGCCGCCGCGCGGCGAGGGCCCCGAGTTCGCCCGTGCCGCCGGTCAGCAGCACGGTGCCGTCGTACGAGGTCGCGGGCGAGTCCTCTTGGGAGACGATCCGCCCCGCGAAGGGCCCGCTCGCGGACGAGCCCGTCGGGACGACGATCCGCGGCACGCGGATCTCGCCCTCGCGCAGGGCGAGCTGCGGCTCCCCGGCTGCGAAGGCACGGAGCAGCGCGGCGGCGGAGTCGGGATGGTCGTCGGTGTCCACGATGACGAACCGGCCGGCGTGCTCGGACTGCGCGGACCGGATGAGGCCCCAGACGGGCGCCGTGGACAGGTCAGGCGCCTCGCCCTCAGCCACCGCGACCGCTCCGCCGGTCACCAGCCCCAGCCGGGACCGCGCGAACCGCTCGTCGGCGAGCCACTCCTGGACGAGCGAGAGCACCTCGTACGTCCTGGCGCGGCCCTCTCCGCTGGGCACGCGCACGACGACCAGCTCGGGGACCGCCTCCACCTCGCCCAGCGCGGAGAGGCTGCCGAGCTCCGCCACATCCTCAGGGACCGGCCCGGCACCGGCGGGCGCGGTGACCCATTCCAGCGCGTACGGGGTGCTCCCGGACGACAGCTCGGTCGTCACCGGGCGCACCACCAGGGAGTCCACCGTGAGGATGGGCGCGCCGGTGTCGTCCGCGACGCTCAGCGAGAGCTCGCCCGGGCCTTTCGCGGTCGTCCTGACCCGTGCCACGGCACCACCGGCCGCATGCGGGGAGATGCCGGACCAGGCGAAGGGAAGGAACGGCTGTCCTGGCTCGGTACGCGGAAGGAGGTCGCCGAGCGTGATCGAGTGCAGCACCGCGTCGAGCAGCGCCGGGTGGAACCCGAACCGCTCCACGCCCGCCTGGGCCTGGTCGGGCAGGACGATCTCGGCGTAAACCCCGTCGTCGCGCTGCCACGCGCTCACCAGACCCTGGAATGCGTCACCGTACTCCAGACCGGAAGCGGCCAGGTCGTCGTAAAGGGTGTCGAGGTCGACCGGCCGTGCGCCGGGCGGTGGCCATTGCGCGAGGTGGAAGTCCGGCTCGGCGGCTGGGGCCGGGCCGAGTGTGCCCTGGGCGTGCCGCTGCCAGGCGTCGCCGCCTTCGGTACGGGAGTAGAGGGAGATGGCGCGCCGGCCGCCGTCGTCCGGTGCGTCGATGACCACCTGGAGCTGTACGGGGTGCTCGTGAGTGATCACGAGCGGGGCTTGTATGGCCAGTTCGGAAACCGTCTCGCAGTCCTCCGTCTCCGCCGCCGCGCGCAGCGCGATCTCGAGAAAACCCGTGCCGGGGAGGATCACCGTGCCGTTGACCGCGTGATCGGCGAGCCATGGGAGGGCGGTCAGGGACAACCTGCCGGTGAGGGTGAGAGAGTCGGAGTCAGGGGATGGCACGACCGCGCTGAGGATCGGGTGATCCACGGCGCTCAACCCGGCGGCTGTCACGTCGCTGCTCGCCCGACCGGACTCGAGCCAGAACCGCTGGTGCTGGAAAGCGTAGGTGGGCAGGTCGATGCGCCGGGCCGGAGCCAGCAGCTCCTTCCACTCGACCGTCACTCCATGCACGTGGAGCCGCCCAAGGGCTTCGACCAGTGCTTGGGCTTCGTCGCGGTCCTTGCGAGCGGCCGGGATGAAGACCCCATCGGCGATGCTCTGCTGAGCCAGCCCGGTCAACACCCCATCCGGACCCACCTCCACGAACACATCCGCCCGCGCGGCGGCCACGCCGTCGGCGAAACGCACCGCCTCCCGCACGTGCTCCACCCAATAACCCGGCGTGGCCAACTGCCCCGGCTCAGCCACCCGGCCGGTCACATTCGAAATGACCGGAATCGACGGCTCACCGAAGGTCAACCCGGCGATCGCCTGCGCGAACTCGGCCAGCATCGGCTCCATCAACGGCGAATGGAACGCATGCGAGACCCGCAACCGCCGCGTCCGCACATCCACCCGCCGCTCGATCTCCGCGATCGCCTGCTCATCACCCGAGACCACCACCGCACCAGGAGCATTGACCGCCGCGATGCCGACCCGCTCACCCAGCAGCGGCACGATCTGCTCCTCAGGCGCTGCGACGGCCAGCATCGCCCCGCCCTCGGGCAGGGCTTGCATCAGCCGCGCCCGCGCCGCCACCAGCGTGCACGCATCGGCCAAGGAGAACACCCCAGCCACGTGCGCAGCGGCGATCTCCCCGATCGAATGCCCCACCAGCACATCAGCCCGCACCCCCAGCGAGGTGAGCAGCCGATACAGGGCCACCTCGAAGGCGAACAACGCCGGCTGCGTCATCCCCGTCTGAGCCAGCACCCCATCCGGATCGGTGAACATCACCTCCCGCAACGACGGATCCAAATGCTCACAAACGTCCCGCAACGCCCGCTCGAACACCGGGAAGGCCTCCGCCAGCCGCCGGCCCATACCCACCCGCTGACTGCCCTGACCAGCGAACAACAACGCCAGCCGACCGCCCGACCCGCTCCCAGAGACCAGCCCAGGAGCCTCCGCACCCTCGGCCAGCGCCCGCAGCCCGGCCACCAACTCCTCGCGATCACCACCCACCACGACCGCACGCTGCTCCAACACGCCCCGCCCAGCCGCCAGCGACCAGGCGGCGTCGACGATCGACGTCTCGTCCGAGACCCACGACGCCAGCCGCGACGCCTGCGCCCGCAACCCCTCCACCGACTTGGCCGACACCAACCACGGCACCGCCGGAAGCGCCCGCCCGGACTCCTCCTCCTGCGCCGGAGCCTCCTCCAGCACCACATGCGCATTCGTCCCACTGACGCCGAAGGACGAGACCGCGGCCCGGCGTGGCCGGTCCTGCGCGTCCCAGGGGCGGGCCTCGGTCAGCAGCTCCACCGCGCCCGCCGACCAATCCACGTGCGGCGACGGCTCACCCACGTGCAACGTCTGCGGCAACACCCCGTGCCGCATCGCCATCACCATCTTGATCACACCGGCCACCCCGGCAGCCGCCTGGGTGTGACCGATGTTCGACTTCAACGACCCGAGCCACAGCGGTTGCTCCCGCTCCTGCCCATACGTGGCGATGAGCGCCTGCGCCTCGATCGGGTCACCCAGGGTCGTGCCCGTGCCATGGGCCTCGACCGCGTCCACATCGGCAGTCGAAAGCCCGGCGTTCGCCAGCGCCTGCCGGATCACCCGCTGCTGCGAAGGACCATTCGGAGCCGCCAACCCGTTACTGGCCCCGTCCTGGTTGATCGCCGACCCGCGAACGACCGCCAGCACCTGGTGCCCGTTCCTGCGCGCGTCCGACAGCCGCTCCACCAGCAGCACACCGACGCCTTCGCTCCAGCCGGTGCCATCGGCCGACGCCGAGAACGCCTTGCACCGCCCATCCGCCGACAACCCGCGCTGCCGCGAGAACTCAACGAACGTCCCAGGCGAGGCCATCACCATCGCACCGCCCGCCAACGCCAGGTCGCACTCGCCGGTGCGCAGCGCCTGCGCCGCCAGATGCAGCGCGACCAGCGACGACGAGCACGCCGTGTCCACCGTCACCGCCGGGCCCTCGAACCCGAACGTGTACGACACCCGCCCGGACGCGACGCTGGCCAGGCCGCCGGTGAGGAGGTAGCCCTCCACCGCGTCGGAGCCCTCGTACCGCCGTGGCCCGTACTCCATCGGCGCGATGCCGGTGAAGACCCCGGTCTGACTGCCGTGCAACGTGGCCGGATCGATGTTGGCGTGTTCGAAGACCTCCCAGGAGGCCTCCAGCAGCAGCCGCTGCTGCGGATCCATCGCCAGCGCCTCACGCGGCGAGATGCCGAAGAACGCCGCGTCGAAGTCGGCGGCGTCGTACAGGAAACCGCCCTGCCGGGTGTAGGAGGTGCCCCGGTTGCCGGGGTCGGGGTCGAACAGCCGGTCCAGGTCCCAGCCGCGGTCGGTGGGGAACTCGCCGATGGCGTCCGTGCCGGAGGCCACCAGTTCCCACAGGTCCTCGGGCGACCGCACGCCGCCGGGGAGCCGGCAGGCCATGCCGACGATCGCGATGGGCTCGTCGTAGTCGGTCGACCGCACGGCCGCGGAGGTGGTGGCGGCGCCGCCGAGCAGTTCGGCCTGCAAGTGCTCCGTCAGCACCTTCGGCGAGGGGTAGTCGAACAGCAGGGAGCTCGGCAACTGCAACCCGGTCGCGGCGTTGAGCCGGTTCCTGAGCTCGACGGCGGTGAGCGAGTCGAAGCCCGCGTCCTTGAACGCGCCGGTCGCGCTGATCACGTTCGGCGTGACGTGGCCGAGCACCAGGGCCGCCTGGCCGCGTACCAGGTCGAGCAGCGCGCGCTCCCGCTCTTCGGGGCTCAGCCCGCGCAGGGACTGTGCCAGCGGCACGTCGGCGGAGTCGCCGGCGGCGCGGCGTTCGACGGATTTGCGGAGCAGGCCGCGCAGCATGGCCGGCGCGGGATCGGCGACCTTGGCGAGGCTCAGCCGGGCGGGAAGCGTCGTCGCGGGGTTGCCTGCGAGCGCGGCGTCGAGCAGCGCCAGCGCCTTGTCCAGCGGCATCGGGGCGACGCCGAGCCTGGCCCATCGTGCCAGGTCGGCCGTGGCGAGGGTGCCCGCCATGCCGCCGAACTCCGCGGAGTTGTCCCACAGGCCCCAGGCGAGGGACGTGGCGGGCAGGCCGAGGGAGCGGCGGTGCCGGGCGAGGCCGTCGAGGAAGGCGTTGGCGGCGGCGTAGTTGGCCTGGCCGGCGCTGCCGAGCGTGGCCGCGCACGACGAGAACAGCACGAACGTGGACAGATCCCTGTCGCGGGTCAGCTCGTGCAGGAGCCAGGCCGTCTCTGCCTTGGTCCGCCACACGGTGTCGAGCCGTTCGGGGGTGAGCGCGGACACGACGCCGTCGTCGAGCACGCCGGCGATGTGTACGACGCCGGTCAGGTCCTCGCAGGAGCCGACGAGCCGGGCCAGGTCCGCCCGGTCGGTGACGTCGCACGCGACGAATGAGGCGTGCGTGCCGAGCTCGGAGAGCTCGGCGGCCAGCCGGACGGCGCCGACCGACTCCGGGTCGCGGGTGGCCAGGACGAGGTTCCGCACGCCGTGCCGGGCGGCCAGGTGCCGGGTGACCGTGCGGCCCAGCGCGCCGGTGCCGCCGGTGACCAGCACGGTGCCGTCCGGGTTCCAGGAGTTCTCGCCCGGCGGCCGGTCACGCCGTGCCAGCCGGGGGACGTGGACGGTGCCGGATCTGATCGCCAGCTGGGGTTCGTCGTAGGCGAGGGCGGCGGCGACGTCCTCGGCGCTGCCGTCGTCGTCGAGCAGGACGAACCGGTCGGGGTATTCGGTCTGCGCCGACCGTACGAGGCCCCACACGGCCAGGCCTGCCAGGTCGGGCACCTCGTCGGTCGCTCCCCTGGTGACGATGACCAGCCGGGCGGACGGGGGCTGCCCGCCGGCGAGCCAGTCCTGAATGGCGGCGAGCACGCGGAGCACGGCCGTCCGCGCCCGGGACGTCTCGTCCTGCTCGTCCCCGTCCCCGTCGTGCCAGGGCAGGAGCACGTCGTCGGGCGCCGCCTGGGCGCCGGGCGCGGCGGGTACGGGCACCCAGTCGACCTCGAACAGCCCGACGTGCTCGGTGGGCGCGTCCACCGGACCGCGGGCCTCCAGCCAGTACCGCTGCCGTTGGAAGGCGTAGGTGGGCAGGTCGGCGGGCGGCGCGGGAACGGCGCCGAAGTAGGAGTCCCACTCGACGGAGACGCCGCTGGCGTGGAGCCGGCCGAGGGCCTGGACGAAGGTGTCGGCCTCGTGGCGGTCCTTGCGTGCGCCGGGGACGAACACGCCGTCCGCGAGCGTCTGCTGGGCCAGGCCGCTCAGGATGCCGTTGGGGCCCACTTCCAGGAAGATCGCGGCGTCGGCGGCGGTGATGCCGTCGGCGAAGCGCACGGCTTGTCGT
The DNA here is from genome assembly GCF_044465905.1 of Nonomuraea sp. NPDC049480. Taxonomy (NCBI): domain Bacteria; kingdom Bacillati; phylum Actinomycetota; class Actinomycetes; order Streptosporangiales; family Streptosporangiaceae; genus Nonomuraea; species Nonomuraea sp. NPDC049480. The sequence goes on along the minus strand of NZ_JBITMD010000054.1, from coordinate 19,019 downwards.
ACGTGCTCGACCCAGTAGCGGGGGTCGGTCAGCTGACCTGGTTCGGCGAGCCGGCCGGTCACGTTGGAGATGACCGGGATGGCCGGCTCGTGGAAGGTCAGCCCGGCGATCGCCTGCTCGAAGTCGGCCAGCATCGGCTCCATCAGCGGTGAGTGGGCGGCGTGGGAGATCCGCAGCCGGCGCTTGCGTACCGTGATGTGCTGCGCGATCTCCTCGACGGCCTCTTCCGTGCCGGAGATCACCACCGAGGTGGGTGTGTTGACGGCGGCGATGGCGACCCTGTCCTCGTACCCGTCGAGGAGCGGCAGGACGTCGGACTCGGAGGCGGCGATGGCGAGCATCGCACCGCCCTTGGGCAGCGCGTGCATGAGCCGGGCCCGGGTGGCGATCAGGGCGCAGGCGTCGGCCAGGGAGAAGACCCCGGCCACGTGCGCGGCGGCGATCTCCCCGACGGAGTGCCCGACCAGCACGTCGGCCCGCACTCCGAACGACTCCAGCAGCCGGTGGAGCGCGACCTCGAAGGCGAAGAGGGCCGGCTGAGTCATCCCGGTCTCGTTCAGCACGCCGTCGGGGTCGGTGAACATCACCTCACGCAGCGGGTGCGGCAGGTGGGAATCCAGGTGCGCGCAGATTTCCTCCAGTGCCTCGGCGAACACCGGGAAGGCCTCCGCCAGCTCCTTGCCCATGCCGGCGCGCTGGCTGCCCTGCCCGGTGAACAGCAGGGCGAGCTTGCCCGCCGGGCCGCTGCCGGTCAGTACGCCGGGCGCGGCGGGGCCGCCGGCCACCGCCCGCAGGCCGGTCAGCAGGTCGTCGTGGGCGCGGCCGACGATCACGGCGCGGTGTTCGAGCACGGCGCGGCCCGCCAGTGCCGCGCCGACGGCGGCGATCGGCAGGTCGGGCGTCGCCCATGACGCCAGCCGCTCGGCCTGCGCGGCCAGCGCCTCGGGGCTCTTCGCCGACACCAGCCACGGCACCACCGGCGGCGGCACCACCGGCGCCTCGTCCTCCGCCTGGGCGGGGGCCTCTTCCAGCACCACGTGCGCGTTCGTGCCGCTGATCCCGAACGAGGAGACAGCGGCCCGGCGCGGCCGGTCCTGCTCCGCCCAGGGCTGGGCCTCGGTCAGCAGCTCCACCGCGCCCGCCGACCAGTCCACGTGCGGCGACGGCTCACCCACGTGCAGCGTCTGCGGCAACACCCCGTGCCGCATCGCCATCACCATCTTGATCACGCCGCCGACACCAGCAGCCGCCTGCGCATGGCCGATGTTCGACTTCAACGACCCGAGCCACAGCGGCCGCTCCCGCTCCTGCCCATACGTGGCGATCAGTGCCTGCGCCTCGATCGGATCGCCCAGCGTCGTGCCCGTCCCATGGGCCTCGACGGCGTCCACGTCGGCGGCCGAAAGCCCGGCGCTGGCGAGCGCCTGGCGGATCACTCGCTGCTGAGAGGGGCCGTTCGGGGCGGTCAGGCCGTTGCTCGCGCCGTCCTGGTTGATCGCCGACCCCCGCAGCACGGCCAGCACCCGGTGCCTGTTGCGGCGGGCGTCCGACAGCCGCTCCACCAGCACCATGCCGACGCCCTCGGCCCAGCCTGTGCCGTCGGCGGAGGCGGAGAACGCCTTGCACCGCCCGTCCGGCGACAACCCGCGCTGCCGCGAGAACTCCACGAACATGCCGGGTGAGGCCATCACGGTCGCGCCCCCGGCCAGCGCCATGTCACACTCGCCCGACCGCAGCGACTGCGCCGCGAGATGGAGCGCGACCAGCGACGACGAGCACGCCGTGTCCACCGTCACCGCCGGACCCTCGAACCCGAACGAGAACGCGACCCGTCCGGAGATCACGCTGGCGGAGGTACCGGTCAGCACGTAGCCTTCGGCGCTGCCGGTGGCCTCATGCAGGCGCGGGCCGTAGTCCTGCGCCATCGCGCCGGCGAACACGCCGGTACGGCTGCCGCGCAGCCCTGACGGGTCGATCCCGGCCCGCTCGATCGCCTCCCACGACGCCTCCAGCAGCAACCGCTGCTGCGGATCCATCGCCAGCGCCTCACGCGGCGAGATCCCGAAGAACCCGGGGTCGAACTCGGCGGCGTCGTACAAGAACCCGCCGTGCCGCGCGTACGACGTCCCCCGCCCAGCCGGATCCGGGTCATACAGCGCCTCCAGGTCCCACCCGCGGTCGACGGGGAACGCCCCGATCGCGTCCCGCCCGGACACCACCAGGTCCCACAGGTCGTCAGGGGAATGCACGCCGCCGGGGAACCGGCAGGCCATGCCCACGATCACGATCGGATCGTCCGCCACCACGGCGGCGGTCACCTCGGCCTGCGCGGCCTGGCCGCCGGCCAGTTCCCCGCGCAGGAACCGGGCCAGCGCCAGCGGCGACGGGTAGTCGAACAGCAGCGAGCTGGGCAACCGCAGCCCGGTCGCGGTGTTGAGCCGGTTCCTGAGCTCGACGGCGCTGAAGGAGTCGAAGCCGAGCGCCTTGAAGGCGGTGGCGGTGTCCACGGTGGCGGAGGTGGCGTGGCCGAGTACGAGCGCGACGCAGGTCCGTACGAGCTCCAGGAGCAGGTGTTCCTGCTCCCGCTCGGGCAGGCCGCGCAGCCGGTCGGCGAGCGACCCCGCCGGGTCGTCACCGACGGCCGCGCGCTCGGGCCGCGCGGGCGGGGGCGGCGCGGAGCCCTCGGCGTCGGGAAGCCAGTGGTAGGTGCGCTGGAAGGCATAGGTGGGCAACTGAACGCGCCGCGCGCCGGGGTAGACGGCGTCCCAGTCCGGCGTGACGCCCCGGACGTGCAGCTCGGCGAGGGCCAGCGCGGCGGCGCGGCGTTCGGGCTGCTTGTCGCGAAGTGTGGCGACGAACCGGATGTCGTCGCTCTCGGGCAGGCAGTTCTGTCCCATGGCGGCCAGCACGGACCCCGGGCCGACCTCCACGAACGTGGTCGCGCCGGTCTCGGCCAGCGCCCGGATGCCGTCGCTGAAGCGCACGGCCTCCCGTACGTGCCAGACCCAGTGACTCGGGGAGCACAGGTCGGCCGCGGACGCGGCGGCCCCGGTGAGGTTGGAGACGACCGGGATGGCCGGCTCGCGGTAGGTGAGCGACTCGGCCACCTGGCGGAACTCCGCCAGCATCGGATCCATCAGCGGCGAGTGGAAGGCGTGGCTGACCCGCAGCCGGCTGGTCTTGCGGCCGCGGGCGCGGAACTCCTCGGCGATCTCCAGGACACGGTCCTCCGCGCCGGAGACCACGACGGACGCCGGCCCGTTGACGGCGGCGATGCTGACCGAGGCATCGAGGCGGGGAAGGACCTCCTCCTCGGTGGCCTGGACGGCGACCATCGCGCCGCCGGCCGGCAGGCTCTGCATCAGCCTGCCGCGCGCCGCGACCAGGGCGCAGGCGTCGGACAGCGACAGCACGCCGGCGACGTGGGCGGCCGAGATCTCGCCGATGGAGTGGCCGATGAGCCGGTCGGGGCGGATGCCCCAGTGCTCGTAGAGCCGGGTGAGCGCGACCTCGAAGGCGAAGAGCGCGGGCTGGGCGAAGCCGGTCTGGTCGAGCAGCCCGCCGGGGTCGGTGAACATCACCTCTAGCAGGGGGCGGTCCAGCTCGGTCGCGAAGCAGGCGGCGATCTCGTCGAGCGCCCGCGCGAAGACGGGGTGCGCCTCGTACAGGTCGCGGCCCATGCCGGCGCGCTGGCTGCCCTGGCCGGAGTAGAGGAAGGCGACCTCGCCGCCGGCCGGTCGGCCGGTGACGATCTCGGCGGCGGGCTCGCCCTCGGCCAGCCGGTCGAGCAGGCCGGTCAGCAGCGACGGCTCGCCGGCGACGATCGCGGCCCGCCTGTCGAAGGCCGTACGGGTGGTGGCCAGTGAGTAGGCCGTGTCCGCGGCGTCGGTGCCGGGGTCGGCGAGCAGGTGGTCGCGGAGCCGCCCCGCCTGCGCACGCAGCGCGGCCTCGCTGCGCCCGGCGAGCGGAAGGATCACCGGACCATCGGGGCGGGGCCCGGGCAGGGGCGTCTCCTGCGTGGGCGCGGCGGGGGTGAGGGTCACCGGGCCCGGCGTCTGCTGTGGGAGCGCGGCGGGGGGTGAGGTCGCCGGGCCGGGCGTCTCCTGCGGGGTCTCGGCGAGCACCACGTGGCAGTTGGCGCCGCCCATGCCGAAGGAGCTGACGCCGGCCACCAGCGGCGCGCCGGCGCGCGGCCACGCGGCCAGCGCGGTGTTGACGCGCAGGTTGAGCTCGTCGAACGGGATCAGAGGGCTGGGCGTCTCGAAGTTCAGCGAGGCGGGCAGCTCGCGGTGCCGGATGGCCAGCACGGTCTTCAGCAGGCCGACGATGCCGGCGGCGCCTTCCAGGTGGCCGACGTTGGTCTTGGCCGAGCCGACGAGCAGCGGCCCGCCCGGCTCCTTGGCCGTCCCGATGGCGGCGCCGAGCGCGCGGGCCTCGACGGGGTCGCCGACCCGGGTCCCGGTGCCGTGCAGTTCGACGAACTGCACGGCGGCGGCCGGCACGCCGGCCCGCTCGCAGGCCAGCCTGATGACCTCTTCCTGGGCGTGCTGGTCGGGGACGGTGAGCCCGTCGCCGCCGCCGTCGTTGTTCACGGCGCTGCCCGCGATCACGCAGTAGACGCGGTCGCCGTCGGCCAGCGCCCGGGACAGTGGCTTGAGCACGACGATGCCGCCGCCCTCGCCGCGGACGTAGCCGTTGGCGCGGGCGTCGAAGGTGAAGCACTTGCCGTCCGGCGACAGGGCGCCGAACCTCAGCGCGGCGAGCGTGCTGTCGGGGGTCAGGTTGAGGTTGACGCCGCCGACGATGGCCAGGCCGGACTCGCCGTTGCGCAGGCTCTCGCACGCCAGGTGCACGGCGGTCAGCGACGCCGACTGGGCGGAGTCCACGATCATGCTGGGGCCGTTGAGCCCGTACGCGTACGAGATCCGGTTGGCCAGCAGGGCCCGGCTGATGCCGGTGAGGCTGTGGCGGTTCAGCGCGGCACGGCCGCCGCCCTGGAGCAACTGGGCATAGTCGCCGGCCATGGCGCCGATGAACACGCTCGTGCCGGTGTCGCGCAGGCTGCTCGGGACGATGCCGGCGTCTTCGAGCGCCTCCCAGCTCAGCTCCATGAGGAGCCGCTGCTGCGGGTCCATCATCGCGGCTTCGTTGGGGGAGATCCCGAAGAACTCGGCGTCGAACTCGGCTATCCCGGTGACGAAGCCGCCGCGGAGCGAGCTCGTCTCCGGCGCGTCCCACCGGCCGCGGGGAACGTCCGTGACGGCGTCGACCCCTTCGCGCAGCAGCCGCCAGAACGATTCCGGGTCCGGGGCTTGGGGGAGCCTGCAAGATATTCCGACGATCGCCACTGCGTCGCCGGAAAGACCACGGGGGGAGAGTTCGTTGGTCATTGAACCAATCCAGATTCCGACAGGGCGGGCAGAGGGCAGAAGGACGCTCTTCGGTGATCAGCTGACGACGTCGTACTTGCCGAATCCGGTGGCGACGGTGACCGGTTCGCGGAAGAGGTCGAGGGGGCGTCCGGGGTCGAACGCGCCGGAGTGCCGGTAGGCCTCGAGCGTGCCGTCGGGGCGCAGGCCCAGCAGGTCGGGACGCCCGTCCAGGTCGATGTCGGCGAGCGTCATCAGCCGCATGACGTCCCAGCCGTGGGCGACGGTGTGCCAGGTCCCGTCGGTCGCCTTGCCGGGCGGGCCGGCGAACTCGTACAGGTCGAGGTCGCCGTTCGCGCGGCGGACCAGCAGGTCGAGGGTGCCGTTGCCGGTGAAGTCGGCCATGGCCACGGGGAGGTCGTCGACGTCGATCTCGGTGAGCCGCACCGGGTCCTTGTCGAAGGTGTCGTTCTTGACGACGCCCCGGTCGCGGTGCGGGAACAAGTCCACGTTGCCGGCGTCCTTGCCGCGGCCGAACGTGTCGTCGGTGCCGGTGCCGGTCACGTCGGCGAACCCGATCGTCTCCCACTCCTGGCCGTCGTCGCGCTTGCCGGAGACGCGGACGGGCTCGGCGAAGGGGCCGATCTCGCCGGGGCCGCCCAGGTTACGCAGCAGGAAGAAGCCGTGCTCGCCGTTCTCGCCCGGGTTGATGTCGTACTCGCTGGCGCTGAACGCGCAGATGTCGGCGCGCCCGTCGCCGCTCGCGTCCACGGCGCGGACGAAGAAGAAACGCCACCAGCCGAATCGCTCGCCTATCTTGACCGGCTCGTCATAGGTCCCGGTTCCCCGGAACTCACCGCTGTGCGGATAGACGAACAATTCGCCGGTCTCCGTGTTCCGCACGAGCAGATCCGGCCGTCCGTCGCCTCGAAACGACCGGCACTGACCGTTCGCGAAATTCGGCGCCATTGTTGAACGCTCCTCCCCGCCAGGTTTTCCCTGCCAAGCGTCATCAGTATTTGCGAGGTGGGATAAGGCGGGTAACCCCTAGCGCCCATTAAATCGGCTGGTCAGCCCCGAGTGCCCGGCCCCGGCGGCATGCCGAGATGCCCGGGGAGCGTCCCTCTCGGGCCGGCCCGGGACCCGGGCAGGCCGAATACCCGGCACGCGGGCAGCGCCGCCGGGTATCAGGCTGGGTGTCTCAGGTGTCGCGCCAGCGGAAGCGCGCGAACGCCGTGATCAGCAGGACCGCGGTGAAGGCCGCCATCACCGCGAACCCGGGCCAGGGGAGCATCCGGTCGGGGTTCTGCACGGTGGTGGTGATCTGGAGTCCGGCCTGAATGGGCCAGTACGTGCTCACCCAGGCGCCGACCGAGTCCGGCAGTAGCCTGGGCGAGATGATCGGAATGATGAAGTTGACCGCCACCAGCACGGTCGTGGCACTCATCGTGGACCGCAGCAGCCCCCCGAGCGCCACCCCGGTCAGCCCGACCAGCGCCCAGATCAGCCCCATGCCGATGACGGCCCGCAGGACCCCCGGCTGGTCGAGTGAGGCGGCCGGGGCACCGGCCGAGCCGATGACCCCCTGTCCGAGGAAATAGGCGCCGAATCCGGAGAGCCACCCCATGAGCAGGGCGAGCAGCCCGAACGTCGCCACCTTGGCCGCCATCAGCCGGCCGCGCCGCGGGACCACGGTCACGCTGGTGCGGATCAGGCCGGTGGCGTACTCGTGGGTGACCATGAGCACACCCAGCGCACCCACGGTGATCTGGGCGAACAGGAACCCGCCGTACATGCTGATGTACGTCGGGTCGAACATCGCCTTGACCGCCGGCGCGGCCGCCAGATAGTTCTCGCTGGCGCCGTTGGAGGTGAGCGCGCCCGCGCCCACCATGAGGACCACGGCCGCGAGCATCGTCGGGATGTTGGCTGGGATCGTACGGAATTTCGTCCACTCCGAGCGGATCGTGTCCGCGAGGACCGCGCTCATGCCGCACTCGCCTGGAACTCGATGCTGTCACGGGTCAGATTCATGTACGCCTCCTCCAGAGAGCGCTGCGGCGTCAGCTCGGTGAGCACCACCCCGGCGGCCAGCGCGACCTTGCCGATCTCCCTGGAATCCAGTCCGGTCACGATGAGCGCGCCGTCGGCGCCCGGCTGCACGTCAGCGCCGGCCGCGGTCAGGCGGCGGGCGAGCTTGTCCTGCTCGTCCACCCGCACCAGCACGCTGGACCCCTGCCGGACGAACTCGGTGATCCCGATGTCCGCGATGAGCTTGCCCCTGCCGATGACGATGAGGTGGTCGGCGGTCTGCGCCATCTCGCTCATGAGGTGGCTGGAGACCAGGACCGTGCGGCCCTCGGCGGCCAGGGAGCGCATCAGCTCGCGGATCCACTTGATGCCTTCGGGGTCGAGGCCGTTGACCGGCTCGTCGAACAGCAGCACCTTCGGGTCACCCAGCAGCGCCACCGCGATGCCCAGCCGCTGGCCCATGCCCAGCGAGAAGCCGCCGGCGCGCTTGCGCGCCACCGACTCCAGTCCGACCAGGCGCAGGACCTCGTCCACCCGCGCGGGCGGGATGCCGTTGGTCTGGGCGATGCAGATCAGGTGGTTGCGTGCCGTGCGTCTGGGGTGCACCGCGCGGGCGTCCAGCAGCGCGCCCACCTCACGCATCGGGCGGGGCAGGCCCACGTAGGAGCGGCCGTTGACGGTCACGCCGCCCGAGTCCGGGCGGTCGAGGCCGAGAATGGCCCGCATGGTGGTCGATTTGCCCGCGCCATTGGGCCCGAGAAATCCAGTGACCCGTCCCGGGTGGACACTGAACGTCAATCCGTCGACGGCAGTCTTGTCTCCATAGCGTTTTGTCAAGCCGTTTATCTCAATCATTTCCCCGGTCCTTCCAGTGAGGGGAGCCGGAATTTCGCACCGGGCTGTCTATATAGTGCGCTTTCCGATAAGGGAACCGCCAGGGCATTAAGCAGGGGGCGGAACTTGAGCCGGGTCTCGGCCAGTTCGGCGTCGGGGTCGGAGCCCGCCACGATGCCGCATCCCGCGTAGAGAGTCGCGGTGCCCTCCTGCAGGTGGGCTGAGCGGATCGCCACCGCGAAGTCTCCTTCCTGTTCGTCGTTCATCCAGCCGACGGGGCCGGCGTACCAGCCGCGGTCGAAGGGCTCGGCCTCGCGCAGCCAGTCGAGCGCGGCACCGCGCGGGTGCCCGCCGACGGCGGGCGTGGGGTGCAGCCGCTCGACGAGGTCGAGGACGCTCGCGTTCTCCGGGTCGGCGATGTCGCCGACGACGCGGGTGTGGAGGTGCCGCAGGTTCGGCAGGTCGAGCACGTGCGGCTGGGCCGGCACCGTGACGTCCCTGCACACCTGGCCGAACGCGTGCCGCAGGGTGGCGGTGACGATCTCCTGCTCGCGCCGGGACTTGTCGTCGTGCAGCAGGGCGGCGCGCAGGCACGCGTCCTCGGCCGCGGTGCCGCCGCGGGGCATGGAGGCCGCCAGGCTCATCGACTCCGCCCGCCCGCCGCGCAGGCTGACCAGCCGCTCCGGGGTGGCGCCGACGAACGCGTGCCCGTACGCGGCGACGGCGAAGACGGTGCTGCCGCGTTGCGTGTCGAGCAGGGTCCCCAGCACGGAGGGCAGGTCGTAGCCCCAGGGCGAGGTCACCCGCAGCTGGCGGGCCAGCACCGCCTTGTCGAAGTGGCCGCGGGCGATCTGCTCGGTGGTGAGCGCGACCAGCGCCTTCCACTCCGACGCTGAGGGGATCTCGAGCGTGGTCGTGCCCTCGATCAGCGGAACGGGGCAGGGACGCACCCCGGCGCCCGAGAGCAGGGCGACGGCGTCGGCGGCGGCGCGGGCCGGGCCGTCGGTCGTGGTGAGGCGGGGGTCGACGCTCGCGGTGAGCGCGAGCGTGGTCCTGCCGCCGCGGTCCCGCGCGATCAGGACCCTGGGCACCCACATCAGCGCCTCGGGCAGCGGTCCCGGGCGCGGCGCGAAGGAGAAGCCGCCGACCAGGGACGGCGTCGTGGGCGGGGCCGGCCCGCCGGCCACCGCCGTCTGCAGCGCCTGCTCCCAGTCGCGCCGCACGCCGCCGAACCTGTCATGGCCGGCATGCGTGAAGTCCATGGCGCTGCCCATGGCCAGGACGCTGGAGTGCGGCGACACCCAGACGAATGTCCTCGTGGACCGCTCGAACAGCGGTCTGAGCAGCCCGGCCGGGTCGACGGGCGGGATCTCCTGACGCCAGACGGCCAGCGCCCGGCGGGCGCTGTTGCGTGCCTCGACGACGGCCTTGGCATGCACTTCCAGGAATCCGGGCAGGTCGATGCGCATCAAGCGTCCTTCACGAACGACGAAGGAGCCGCAGCTCCCGAGCCGATGAGACTCGAAGAGAGCGGAGCTCCCGAGCTAATGAGAAGGGCGGTGAGCGTCTTCTTGCTGACTTTGCCCAGCGGGGTGAGCGGCAGCTCGTGAACGATCTCCAGGCGGTCGGGGAACTTGAAGGCCGCGACGCCGCGTCCGCGTAAGAAGAGGGAGAGCTCCGCCAGCGTGGGCGGCGTGCCGCGAGGGACGACGCAGGCGCAGATCCGCTCGCCCAGCACCTCGTCCGGCAGTCCCACCAGCGCGACCTCTCTGATGCCTGGATGCGCGAGCAGCTGGTTCTCCACCTCCTCGGCGGCGATCTTCTCGGCGCCCCGGTTGATCTGGTCCTTGACCCTGCCTTCGAAGACGATGTGCCCGCTCGGCAGCAGCCGAACCAGATCCCCGGTCCGGTAGAACCCGTCGGCGGTGAACGTCCTGTCGTTGTGCTCGGGCGCCCGGTAGTAGCCGCGAACGGTGTACGGTCCCCGGGCCAGGAGCTGGCCCACTTCGCCCGGGGGCACGTCGTGGTCGTCCTCGTCCACGACGCGTACCTCGTCGTCGGGCGAGACGGGCAGTCCCTGGCTGACGAGGACCACGTCCTCCGGATCATCCCACCGGTGGAACCCGCACAGTCCCTCGGCCATGCCGAAGGCCTGCTGGAGGCGGCAGCCGAGCGCGGGCTCGACCCGGCGGGCCAGCTCCGGCTGGAGCTTCGTGCCGCCGATCGTCACGCGGCGCAGGCTGGACAGGTCGTACTCGTCCCACTCGGCGGCCTCCATCCACAGCAGCGCCGCGCCGGGGATCAGGCCGGTCTCGGTCACCCGCTCCCGCTCGATGATCGGGAAGGTCTCGTCCGGACTGGGCCCTGGCGCCAGCACGAGCGTGCCGCCCGCGTGGAACGTGGCCAGCAGCCCGTGGGTCAGCGGCCAGTTGTGGGTCAGCGGCAGGCTCACCAGGTGCACGGTCTCCTCACCGTAGTCGCACGCCTCGGCGACAGCGCGCCCGCTGTAGGACCATTCCTGGTGGGCGCGGGGCACGAGCTTGGGCACGCCGGTCGTGCCGCCGGACAGCAGGAACAACGCCACCTCGGCGGGGTCGGGGCGGGGCAGGTCCACCGGGTCTCCCCGCACGTCGCCGAGCGCGGTGAAGCCGCCCGGGTCCCCGGCGACCAGCACGTGCTTGAGCGTGGGGACCCGGGCGGCGACGTCAGCGGCCAGTTCCCGGTAGTCGAACGCCATGTGCACGTCGGGGATGACGTAGGCGACCGCCTCGGTGAACTCGCAGAAGTACGTGATCTCGCTGCTGCGGTGGGCGGGCAACGCCAGCACCGGCTGGGCGCCGATCCTGAACAGGGCGAACAGCAGCGCGACGAGCTCCGCCGTGTTGGGGAGCTGCACGACGACGCGGTCGCCCGGGCCGATGCCGAGCCAGTCCAGTCCCGCCGCCAGGCGGTCGGCGCGGGTGTCCAGCTCGGCGTAGCTCCACCGGTCCGTGCCCGCCACCAGGGCGGTCTTGTACGAGTGCGTACGGGCCAGGCGGCCGAGAAGCTCGCCGAGCGTCTCGTCGCGCCAGTGGCCGGCCACGCGGTAGCGTTCGGCGAATTCCTCCGGCCAGGGGGTGCATCCGTCCAACACGTGTACGTCCTTTCCCATCTTCGTCGAGGTGGCTGGCCGCGTTCTCAGCTCACGGCCTCGGCGAGCAGGTGGTCGGCCAGCTCGGCGGGGGTCGGATAGTCGTAGATCGCATCGGCCGCCACCTCGATGCCCGTCATCTCGACGAGCCGGTTGCGCAGCTCGACCGCGGCCATGGAGGAGAAGCCGAGTTCGAAGAACTCCGCGTCCTGCTCCATCGCGTCGGGCCGCGGCAGCTGCAGGATCGCGGCGGCCTGGCTGCGTACGACGTCGAGCACGATGCCGCGGTGCTCATCGGCCGGGCTGCCGGACAGCAGGCGGCGGAACGCGGCGGCGCCCTCCACGAGCTCGCCCGGCCCCTCCTGCGCGCCGGCGGCCTGCGGGATCCCCTCCAGCAGCCGGGCATGCCCGGCCACGGCGAGCGAGGCCCAGTCCGGGTCCGCGACCACGAGCGCCCAGTCCCCCTGGCGCAGCGCCTGCCGGATGGCGGACACCGCGTCCGCGGGCTCCTTCAGTGCGGCGGCGACGGCCAGCGCGGGCCGTCCCGCGGCCAGCCGCTCGGCCGCCAGCGCGGTGAAGTACTCGTACGTCTCCGCGCCGTCGCCCCACGCGGCCTGCGCGGACGCCAGGAGGACGAAGACGGGCACGTCGGCCGCGCGGGCCGGCTCGTCGAGCGCGTGAGCCGCCTCGGCCGTCGTACAGACGACGGCGGTCACGACCCCGCCCTCGGGAAGCCGCCCATCGACGTCCTGGACGACCACGCCGGGCTCGCTCTCCAGTCCGGAGGCCGGCTCGGTCAGGACGACTCGGTCCGCGCCGTTGCGCGCGGCCCACCTGGCCAGTTCGGTGGACGTGTCGTCGAGCGGGCCCGCGAACAGGACCGTGCCGCCGGGCCGCCATTCGCGACCGAGCGGCGTGCCGGTCGGCGGCGCGGGGCGCAGTCTGCGGGCGAAGACGCCGCCCGAGCGCACGGCCACCTCACGCTCGCCGGTCAGCCCGGACAGCACCACGCACAGCCGGCGGATGGCCTGCTCGTTCGGCTTGGCCGGGAGATCGATCAGCCCGCCGCGCCGGTCCCCGCCGGTCGCCGCCCGCAGAGCCCCCCAGTCCCGGGCGCTCTCGGGTCCGGCGACGCGGTCGGACGGCGCCACCTGGATGGCACCGCACGTGAGGAACCAGACCGGCGCCGACCCCGCCGGTAGCGCAGGGGCGGGCGCGCCCTCGGGGAGCAGGCAGATGACGCCTGCCGCGCCGCCGTCGGTTTCCGGCATCTTGGAGAGCACGACGGTGTCCGCCCCGTGGGCCGCAAGCCCGGCCGCCAGCACCTCCCCCACCGCAACACTGCCTGCCGACGGCCCTGCGCCGTTCGGCGACGCATCGGACGGTGTGGCGCTGCCTGGGGCGACTATCAGCCAGGTGCCGGGGACGGCGGAGGCGGGGAGGTCGGTAAGGGGGTGCCAGCCGAGCTGGAAGCGCACGTCCCCGTGACCGGCGCCGTCCTGCCCGCGCAACCGGGCCAGCGCGGGCAGCAGCTCGTCGAGCGTGGCCCCGCTGTCCAGGCCGAGCACCGCGAGCAGCCCGTCGAGATCCTCGCGGCCGACGGCGTCCCACAGCCCCTGGTCAGGCCGTACGGACTCCTCCACCTGAGGCGGGTCGGGCCAGTAACGCTGCCGTTGGAAGGAGTAGGTCGGCAGCGGGACCGCCCGCGCGCCGGCGCCGATCACCGCGCTCCAGTCGACGGCGAGCCCGTGAACGTGCCCCTGGGCCAGGGCCTCGATCAGCGTGGTGCTCTCCGCCCTGTCACGGCGCAGCACCGGCGCGACGACGCCGGTCCAGCCGTCCAGGCAGTCCTTGACCATGGCCGACAGCACGGCGTCGGGACCGAGCTCGAGGAACGTGGTGACGCCCTGGTCCCGCAGGGTCCGCACGCCGTCGCAGAACCGTACGGCCTGCCGCAGGTGCCGGGCCCAGTACTCGGGCGAGGTCAGCTCCTCGGCGGTGGCGAGCCGGCCGGTGACGTTGGAGACGATGGGCGTCGTGGGCGGCTGGAAGGCCAGCTCCCGCGCGACGTTCACGAACTCCTCGAGCGCCGGTTCCATGAGCGGCGAGTGGAACGCGTGGCTGACGGTCAGCCGCTTGGTCTTGCAGCCGCGGTCGGCCAGCCGTTCGGCCAGCTCCAGCACACTTGCCTCCACGCCGGACAGGACGAGCGAGGCCGGGCCGTTGAGCGAGGCGATGCCGACGCTGTCCTCGTGCCCGGCGAGCAGCGGCAGTACCTGCTCCTCCGTGGCGCCGCGTACCGAGACCATGGCGCCGCCCGGCGGGAGCGCCTGCATGAGCCTGCCCCGGGCGGCCACGAGTGTGACCGCGTCGTCCAGCGACAGCACGCCGGCGACGTGCGCGGCGACGATCTCGCCGATCGAGTGGCCGGCCAGGAGGTCGGGGCGCACGCCCCAGGTCTCCAGGCAGCGGAACAGGGCGACCTCGACGGCGAACAGCGCGGCCTGCGTGTACCGCGTCTGGTGGAGCAGTTCGGCGTCACCGGCGATGACCTCGCGCAGCGGCCGGTCGAGGTGCCGGTCGAACCTGGCGCACACCTCGTCGAAGGCCTCGGCGTACTCCGGCCAGGCCGCATACAGTTCCTGCCCCATGCCGATGCGCTGGCTGCCCTGGCCGGTGAAGAGGTACGCGGTGCGGCCACGGGCCGCCGAGCCCGTGATCACGTGGTCCGAGGGGATGCCGTCGATCGCGGCCTCCAGGCCGGCGGCGAGGTCGTCGCGGGTGGCGCCCAGGACGACCAGCCGCCGCTTGAACGAGGCCCGCGTCGTGGCCAGGGACCACGCGAGGTCGGCGGCCTGCTGGCCGGGCCGGGACGCCAGGTGGTCGCGCAACCTGCGGGCCTGGCCCCGCAGCGCGTCCGAGCTCTTGGCCGACAACACCCAGGGGATCACCGGCCGCCCGGTCTCCGCCTGTTCCGCCGCGGCCGGCTCCTGAGGGGGCTGCTCGATGATGACGTGGGCGTTGGTGCCGCTGATGCCGAAGGAGGAGACGCCGGCGCGGCGCGGCCTGCCCGTCTCGGGCCACGGGGTGGCCTCGGTCAGCAGCCTGACCGCGCCCGCGTCCCACGCGACGTGCGTGGTCGGCTCGTCCACGTGCAGCGTCTTGGGCAGCACGCCGTGGCGCATGGCCATGACCATCTTGATGATGCCCGTGACGCCGGCCGCGGCCTGGGTGTGGCCGAGGTTGGACTTCACCGAGCCGAGCCAGAGCGGCCGGTCCTCGGGCCGGTCCTGGCCGTAGGTGGCGACGACGGCCTGGGCCTCGATCGGGTCGCCGAGCGTGGTGCCGGTGCCGTGGCCCTCGACGGCGTCGACGTCGTCCGGGCGCAGTCCCGCGTCGGCGAGCGCCTGCTCGATGAGGCGCTGCTGCGAGGGGCCGTTGGGCGCGGTGAGCCCGTAGCTGGCGCCGTCCTGGTTGATCGCGGTGCCGCGGACGACGGCCAGGATCGGGTGGCCGTTGCGGCGCGCGTCGGAGAGCCGCTCGACGAGCAGCACGCCCACGCCTTCGGCCCAGCCGGTGCCGTCGGCGGCCTCGGCGAACGACTTGCAGCGGCCGTCGGGGGCCAGCCCCCGCTGGCGGCTGAAGTCGACGAACACCGACGGGGTGGACAGCACGGTGACGCCGCCGGCCAGGGCGAGCGAGCACTCGCCGCGCCGCAGCGCCTGGATCGCCATGTGCAGGGCCACCAGCGAGGAGGAGCAGGCCGTGTCGACGGTGACCGACGGGCCTTCGAAGCCGAAGGTGTAGGAGACCCGGCCGGACGCCACTCCGGCGGAGACACCGGTGCCGACCAGGCCTTCGAGGTCGCCCGTCGGGTTCTGCAGGTGCATGCCGTAGTCGTGGTACATCAGGCCGACGTACACGCCGGTCTGGCTGCCGCGCAGCGTGGCGGGGTCGATGCCGGCGTGTTCGAGCGCCTCCCACGAGCTCTCCAGCATCAGACGCTGCTGGGGGTCCATGGCGATGGTCTCTCGGGGCGAGATGCTGAAGAAGGCCGGGTCGAACGTGGTGGCGTCGTACACGAAGCCGCCCTCTCGGGCGTACGTGGTGCCGGGGTGCTCGGGGTCGGGGTGGTAGAGCTCGTCCAGGTTCCAGTTGCGGTCGGCGGGGAACATCGCCATCGCGTCGCCGCCTTCGGCCACCAGATCCCACAGCTGGTCGGGGTTGGTGACACCGCCGGGGAGGCGGCAGCTCATGCCGACGATGACGATCGGCTCCTCTTCACCGGTCCTGGTCCGGGTGGCGGCGGCCTGCTGGGAGCCGTCGAGCAGGCGGGTCCGCAGGTACTGGACCAGGCCGACGGGCGTCGGGTAGTCGAAGATCAGCGTGGCGGGCAGCCGGAGCCCGGTGACCGCGTTCAGCCGGTTGCGGAACTCGACGGCGGTGAGCGAGTCGAACCCGGCCTCGTTGAAGGGCCGGTCCTGCTCCACGGCGCTGGGATCCGGGTAGCCGAGTACGGTCGCCACCTGGCCGAGCACGAGGTCGAGCAGCACTCTGGTGTGCTCCGACTCCGGCATGCGGGCCAGGCGCTCGCGCAACTCCGACGCGGCGGCCGGGTTGTCGCCCACCACCCGTCTTTTGGGGGTGGGGACCAGTTCCCGCATGATCGTGGGCAGCGCGCCGAACTGGGCCGCTGTCCGCAGGGCGGCGAACTCCAGCCGGATCGGGACCAGCGCCGGCCGGTCCCCGGCGCAGGCCGCGTCCAGCAGCGCGAGCCCGTCCGCGGTGGTGATCGGCGTGACGCCGGTGCGGGCCAGACGCGCCCGGTCGGTGTCGCTGAGCGTCCCGGTGAGGCCGCTGTCCTGCTCCCACAGGCCCCACGCCAGGGAGAGCGCGGGCAGGCCGCGCTTCCTGCGCCGCTCGGCGAGCGCGTCGACGAACGCGTTGGCGGCGGCGTAGTTGCCCTGTCCCGGGCCGCCGAAGACGCCGGCGGCCGAGGAGAACAGCACGAACGCGGTCAGCGGCAGGTCCTCGGTCAGCTCGTGCAGGTTCAGCGCGGCATCGGCCTTGGCGCGGAGCACGGTGTCGATCCGGTCGGGGGTGAGGGCCGCCAGGACGCCGTCGTCCAGGGCGCCGGCGGTGTGGACGACGCCGGTGAGCGGGTGCTCCTGGGGGATGGCGGCCAGCACGTCCGCCAGTGCCTGCCGGTCGGCGGCGTCGCAGGCGGTGACGGTGACGTCCGCGCCCAGGCCGTTCAGCTCCGCCATCAGCTCGGTGGCGCCGTCGGCGGCGGGTCCGCGCCGGCTGATCAGCAGCAGCCGCCGGACGCCGTGCTCGGCTACCAGGTGCCGGGCGACGATCCCGCCCAGGGTGCCGGTCCCTCCGGTGATCAGTACGGTGCCGTCGGGGCCCCAGGGGCTGGTGCGGGACTCGGAATCGCTGTCCGGCGTCGCGGCCGTGCCGGGCTGGGGAGCGCGGTAGCGGGTGAGCCGCGGCACCAGGATCTCGCCCTCGACCAGCGCGATCTGTGGCTCGCCCGAGGCGACGGCGGCCGGGAGCGCCGCCCAGGAGGCGTCCGTGCCGTCGATGTCGAGCAGGATGAAACGGCCGGGGTTCTCGGACTGGGCCGACCGCATCAGCCCCCATACCGCGGCGCCCGGCAGCTCTTGGCCCGAGGCCACAGCGCCCTTGGTCACGACGACGAGCGGAACCTCGGCGTATCGCTCCTGGTCGAGCCAGGACTGAGCGGCCTCGAGCACCTCGCAGGTCGCGAAGCGGGCGCCCGCGGCCTCGTCTCCGCCGGTCCGCGGGGCGCACACGAAGAACGCCATGCGGTGTGCGGCGCCGTCCGGGTCGAGCACGCCTACCTGCGCCCCCGCCGCCTCCAGCGCGGCCTTGAGACGGCTGCCGTCGCCGCCGGCGATGGCGTAGGCAGCGCTGTCCTGTGCGGGAGCGGGTGCCGTCCTGATGGGCATCCAGTCGAGGGCGAACAGCGCGTCGCGCAACCGGTCCGCGCCCGACGTGCTGTCGGCGGCCATCGCCCGGACGACCAGCGAGTCAACGGAGGCGACGGGCGCGCCGGCGGCGTCGGCGACCTCGATCCTGACCGCGTTCGCCCCTGCGGGCGCGAGCCGGACGCGTAGGGCGGCCGCGCCGGTGGCGGCCAGCCGCACCCCGGTCCAGGCGAAGGGCAGCACGGGTCCGCCGCCGTCCTGGGCGGGGAAGAAATCTCCCACGGCGAGCGGCTGCAGCGCGGCGTCGAGCAGCGCGGGGTGCAGCCCGAACCCGCCGGTCTCGGTGCCCTCCGGCAGGGCGACCTCGGCGAAGAGCTCCTGGTCGCGCCGCCACACGGCCTGGACGCCGCGGAAGGCGGGGCCGTAGTCGATGCCGATGGCGGTCAGGAGTTCGTACACGTCGCCGGCGTTCACCGCGGTCGCGCCGGGCGGCGGCCAGGACGGTTCGGCGAACGTGGCCGCGCCGGTGTCCGTGGCGAGGAAGCCGGTGGCGTGCCGGGTCCACGGCTCGTCGTCGAGCCGGGCGTGAACGGTCAGCGGTCGCCGGCCGTCCTCGTCGGGCGCGCCGACGGCGACCTGGACCTGCACTCCCCCGCGTTCCGGGAGGATGAGCGGGGCTTGGAGGGTGAGCTCTTCCAGCAGGTCGCAGCCGGCCTCGTCGCCGGCTCTGACGGCCAGCTCGACGAAGGCCGTTCCCGGCAGGATCACCTGCCCGTTGACGGCGTGATCGGCCAGCCACGGGTGCGTCTTCAGTGAGAGCCGTCCGGTCAGCAGCAGGCCCTCGCCGTCCGCGAGCGAGACCGCGGCCGCCAGCAACGCGTGCCCGGCGGGGCCCATGCCGAGCTCGGTGAGGTCGCCGGTCGACTGGACGGTCTTCGGCCAGTAGCGCTGGTGTTGGAAGGCGTAGGTGGGCAGCTCCACCCGCCGCGGCCGGGCCGGCTCGAACACCCCCTGCCAGTCGATACCGGCACCATGCACCCACAACTCGGCCGCACTCGCCCACAACCGGCGCAGACCACCCTCCTCACGACGCAACGTGCCACACACCACCGCCGCCTCCGCAGCAGCCTCCTCCAACACCTCCCGCATCCCGATCTGCACCACCGGATGCGCACTGACCTCCACAAAGAACCGGAACCCACCACCCGCCAACTCCCCGACCGCCGACGCGAACCACACCGTCTGCCGCAAGTTCTCATACCAGTACGCGGCGCCGACTTCGGTACCGTCCAGCCAGGTCTCACGGACGGTCGAATACCACGGCACCTCGCACACGCGCGGGCTGATCGGAGCCAGCAGACTCGCGATCTCCTCCTCGATCGCCTCCACATGCGCCGAGTGCGAGGCATAATCCACCTCGATCCGCCGCGCCCGCTCACAACCGGCCAGCAACTCCTCCAGCGCCTCCACATCACCGGAGACCACCGTGGAAGAAGGGCCGTTGACCGCAGCGATCGAAACCCGCCCCTCCCACCGCTCCAACAAGGTCGCCACCTCACCCGCCGGGAACGGCAGCGACGCCATACCACCCCGGCCCGCCAGCGCGGTGATCGCCCGGCTGCGCAACGCCACCACCCGCGCCCCGTCCTCCAACGACAGCGCACCGGCCACCACCGCAGCGGCGATCTCCCCCTGCGAGTG
>NZ_JBITMD010000053.1:0-35681 GCF_044465905.1 Nonomuraea sp. NPDC049480 | reverse complement strand
ACAATGGCGCCGCCGTCATCAAGCCGCCGCTCGACGCTGCCACTACCAGCGCAGATCCCAACCATGATCGCGAAATGTCACTGGAGTACTAGGCCCGGGTTGGTACAGCCTCTTTGCGCGGCAGCAGGAAACTGACGGCGAAGGTGATGGCGAGCAGGAGGAGGCTGCCCCAGATGGTGGCGGCGAAGGCTGTTGCGTATCCGCCGGTCGGCTCGCCGGCATGTGTGGGCAGCTGAGCGAAGAAGACGGTGCCGAAGAGGGCTACTCCCACGGACGCGCCGAGTTGAGCAATGGTGTTGAACAGGCCGGATCCGGAGGCGGCGTGCCTGGCGGGGACCTTCTCCAGCGTCAGTTGGGCCAGCGGCGCCACGGTCAGCCCCATCCCCAGCCCGCCGACGACGACACCAGGCAAGAAGCTGAGCCAGTTCGTGCCTGGAGTCGCGGAGCCTGCGGCCAGGGCGAGGAGAGTGAAGCCGACAGCCAGAACAACGAGCCCGATCTGCACAGTGGTGCGTCCGAGACGTGGAAGCAGCACAGCTGCGCCGACTCCGGCCGCGATGGTGGTGGCGATCGGCCAGGGCAGGATTGTCAGTCCGGCGCTCATGGGTGTCATGCCGAGGCCGGGCTGAAGGAGTTGCATGAAGGTGAGGAAGAAGCCCATCACCGGGAGGAAGAAGAGGAACTGAATCAGGAGGCCGCCGCCGGCCGAGCGCATCCGGAGAAGCCCGACCTCGATGAGCGGGGACTCCCCTCGACCCGCAAGGCGCCGCTGATGCCGGACGAAGCCGGCCAGGACGATGACGCCCAGGATCATGCTCACGTATGCCCACAGGGGCCAGGGGCGTTCCTCGCTGCCCTTGATGAGCGGGTAGAGGATCAGGACCAGCCCTGCCGACGAGATGAGGACACCGGTGAGGTCAAGGCGTGGCCGTGTGGCGCTCCGCGCCTCCGGCAGGACGGCGGCGGCTGTGAGGAATGCCAGGATGCCGACGGGGACGTTGATCCAGAACACGGTTCGCCAGCCCTGGCCGAACCAGTCGGCTTCCAGCAGGGCCGCACCGAGGATGGGCCCGGTGGCGGCCGCCAGCCCGGACAGGGAGGAGAAGGCCGCCATGGCTCCACCGCGCTCGTGCGGGGCGTACATGAGCTGGATCTGTGAGAGCACCTGGGGAACCATCACCGCGGCGAAGAGGCCCTGGACGATGCGGGCGCATACCAGTACCTCGGCGGTGGGGGCGGCGCCGCACAGGGCGGAAGCGGCGGTGAAGCCCGCGATCCCTGCGAGGAAGACGCGCTTGTAGCCGTACAGATCGCCGAGCCTGGCCCCGGTGATGATGCCCAAGGCGAACGTGAGCGTGTAGCCGGCGAGCATCCACTGCAGATGCGCGGGCGAGGCATCGAGCTCCGCCCGAACAGAGGGCAGCGTGATGTTCACGATGGTGACGTCGAGCAGGTCCATGAAGCTCGCCGGCAGGATGACGACGAGCGCCACTGTTCGCGCTCTGGCGACAGGTGTGGTGGCTGGGGCTGATGTGTCGGTGGACACTTAGGGCTCTCCAGTTCGCAGAGTAGGATCAGATACACTAGCTGCATCACTAAGTATCTGAATTGCGAAGATAAATGGAGCCCAGCATGCCCGTCAAACCGCATGACGACCACGCGGACGAACTGGCCGACCGGATCGTCACGTCCATGACGGACCTCGCCGGAGCCCTGGGACGCCTGAACGACCTGATCGCCCAGCACCTCGGTATCGCCCAGACCGACCTGCTCTGCCTGCACGCCCTTGACCGCGCGGGAACCTCCACCGCCGGCGCGCTCAGCTCCCAGCTCGGGCGCACCACCGGCGCGGTCACGCACATGATCGACCGCCTGGAGAAGGCGGGATACGTCCAGCGTAAGCATGACCCACAAGACCGGCGCCGGGTACTCGTCGAAGCCTCGCCTCCGGGACTCGAACGGATTGCTTCGTTCTACGAGGGGATCGATGCCCGCAGCCGCCGATTGATGGACACCCTTTCTCACGACCAGCTGGTGACGATCCAGACCTTCCTTCTGAGCAGCTATGAAGGCGCCGTCGAAGAGTGTGAACACTTGATCCGGCAGCGGGGATGATGATCCGCCTCGCACCGTCCGTCTACGCCCTCGACCCGACCTGCCTGTAGGTCTTCGAGGAGAGGACCAGCGGCAAGCTCGCCACCGACGACCGGCCAGGCCTCCTGAACGCGCTGGGCCGCATCCGCGAGGGCGACCTGCTGACCGTCCACGAGGTCGACCGGCTCGGCCGCAACCTCCTGGAAGTGCTGATCGTCCTCAACGACCTGTTCCAGCAAGGCATCGGCGTCAAGGTCCTGGAAGGCATCGCAGCCGGCGAGCACACCGGACGGTCCCTGATCCTCGACATCGCGCTCGCCCTGGCCGAGGACCGCCGCAAGCGCGGCGACCGGCGCGTACCGGCTGTGTCGCACACCGAGCGCCACAGGGGCGCCCCGGTCGCGCTCGCTTCATGGGGCGAGGCGCCGGAGTTGCCCTTCGTGTATGCCGCTCACCCACTCCCAGCCAGGCTTGGCCGATGGGCCGACCCGTGGGTCGGCGGGGACTTGGCCGTTCCGCAACGCGAGTACGTACGCCCGATCCTGGTCGATCCGCGCCTGCATCTGGTCGGATCCGCCGACGGAACCGTGGCCAGGGACGACGACATCGACGTCACCCGCCACGCCCTCCAGCAGCCGCAGCGCGGTGAGGTACTCCTCGATCGCGGTGGCGAGGTCTCCGTCGTCGAGCATCGGAACCAGGACATCAGAGAGCATGTCGCCGGCGATGAGAACCCCGCGTTCCTCGATGAACAGCGCCGCGTGGCCCGGTGCGTGCGCCTGATGCTCGATGATCCGGACTTGAGGGCCATCCCAAGGAATCCGCGCCGTTCCGGCGGGCAGGCCGGTAATGAGGCCGAGCAGGTCCAGCGGGACCTGCCCGGCGATCTCCGTCTCGAGCAGGTGGTCGGCGATGCGGGCCTTCGCACCTGCGTCCGACAGCAGATCTCGCATAAAAGCCGCGCAGCGGGCTGTACCGTAACGGGGCGCCTCGCCGAACTCGGCGTGCCAGAGCACGTGATCCCAATCAGGATGCGTCGAGAAGCCTGCCACAACGGGCCGGCCCAACTCGCGAAGGCCGTCCGCGATGGCGACCATCTCGTCG
The DNA here is from genome assembly GCF_044465905.1 of Nonomuraea sp. NPDC049480. Classification (NCBI taxonomy): domain Bacteria; kingdom Bacillati; phylum Actinomycetota; class Actinomycetes; order Streptosporangiales; family Streptosporangiaceae; genus Nonomuraea; species Nonomuraea sp. NPDC049480. The sequence goes on along the minus strand of NZ_JBITMD010000053.1, from coordinate 32,483 downwards.
CCCGTTATCCCGGGGTCGACGAGCAACACACCGGCCCGGCCCTGCACCACAACGGTATTGGTCTGCACGAACTCGCTCTCGTGGACCAGCACACCCTCCGCGACCTGCCTCAGCACGAGCTCGCCTCCTTCGCATCCCGGATGGCGTAGCGATGCATCGTGACGCCCTGCTCGAACGATCGCTGCTCGAGCAGGTCGAGGTCGATCGGCAGGTCGTAGTCGTCGAACAGCGGCCTGCCGAAGCCGAGGATGGCGGGATGGGTGAAGAGCAGCAGCTCGTCGAGCAGCCCGGCCCGGAGCAGCTGCGTCGCGATTGCCGCGCCGCCAACCCCGATGGTGCCGTCGGTCTCGGCCCGGAGCGCGGCGAGCTGCTCGATCGCGTCGTCTCCGCCGATGATCCGGGTGTTGTGATCGGCGCTGTGGCGGGTGCGGGAGACGAGAACCTTGGGCTTGGCGGTCCAGATCTCGCCGTACTCACGCATGACATCTGGCAGCGACGCGTCCTCGCGCGCCCGCGGCCAGTACTCCTCCATCGTCTCGTACATGACCCGGCCCTGGACCATCAGGGCGAGCGCCTGCGCCCGGGCATTGAACTCGCGGTGCAGTTCCTCGCCGATGCGCAGCCACTCGCCCGCGCCGTTGTCCCCCGGAACTTGCTCGATCCGCAGGTCGAGGGACACGTTCATCCAATATACGAAGTGGCCCATCATCTCCTCTTCCCATATAGTGATTGCATTCTGCAACTACTATATTGAGGACGAAATACCTGTCAAGGAGGAATCGTGGAACCACGGTCCGGGTGTCCGATCAACGCCGCCGTCGAGGTGCTCGGAGATCGCTGGTCGTTGCTCGTGCTGCGCGACGTCATCTTCGGCGACCGCCGCTACTTTCGGGTGCTGCTCACCGGGTCGATCGAGGGCATCGCTTCGAACATCCTCGCCGACCGCCTCGTGCGGCTCGTCGACGCGGGGATCCTCACCCGCGGCACCGCCGCGCGGGGGCAGCGCGCTCGCTACAGCCTCACTGAAGCCGGTATCCAGACTCTTCCGATCATCTACGCCCTCGGCAACTGGGGCCTCGACTGGCGCCCGGGCAGCGACGAGCTCCGGAGCCGGCAGCAGCTCATGCGCGATGAGGGTCCGGCGTTCATCGAGGAGCTCATGGACGAGCTTCGCGTCCGCCACCTCGGCGCCCCGCCGAAGCCGCACGACGGTCCAGGCGCGTTCGAGCGCCTCGACGCCGCCTACGCCGCGGCCGCCGAGCAGGAACACGTCGATCAACGGTGACGGAACGGCCCCGCCCTGACCTTCTTGGGCTCCGGCAGCCTGCCGTCACCGCGCACAAGACGTCGCCGCCATGGGACAGACACACTGCCCGCCCGACGCCGGATGACTCCGCAACGCCCCAGAGCCGTTGTGAACTCGGACCCTGCCGGATCCCCTGGTTGCCGACGAGGCGGTGCCACGACGCGGTGGCGTACGGCTGTCTTACGCTGATCTTACTGGCGTGCACCTGGTAGACGGCGTGTGGTTGCCCTACACGGTCGGAGCGCTCGGCCCTTGATCATCGAGGTAGCGCAGGATGGCCAGGACCCGGCGGCTGTAGCCGGGATCGCGCGGCAGCTCCAGTTTGTCCATCAGCGAGTGGATATGCTTTTCGACAGTGCTCAACGACACATGCAGGCGTTCGGCGATCGCCGTGTTGACATGGCCCTGGGCGATGTGCCGCAGCACCTCTGTCTCGCGCGGGCTCAGTCTGCTCAGCGGATCGGCGTGAATGGTACGAGTCAGCAGTTGGCGGACCACTTCGGGGTCGAAGGCCGTGCCGCCCGCACGTATCCGCTCCAGCGCGTCGAGGAAGTCGGCCACCTCCGAAACGCGGTCTTTGAGCAGGTAACCCAGGCCCCCGGCATCGCCCGCGAGGAGCCTGGCAGCGTAGGTCTTCTCCACGTACTGCGACAGGACGAGCACGCCAACGCCCGGGTGGCGCTTGCGGATCTCCAGAGCCGCGCGCAGCCCTTCGTCGGTGTGCGTCGGTGGCATGCGTACGTCGATCACCGCGACGTCGGGCGGATGTTCGGCGACCGCTTCGAGTAGCGCCTGCCCGTCGCCAACGGCGGCCACGATCTCATGCCCGGCGTCGGCGAGCAGCCGCGTCAGCCCTTCGCGGAGCAGCACCGAATCGTCGGCCAGAATCAAGCGCACGGGACCTCCTTGGGCAGCGTGGCCGTGATCCTGGTGGGCCCGCCCAGCGGGCTGTCGACGGTGAACGCCCCGTCCAGCGCCCGGACGCGCCTGGCGAGCCCGGACAGCCCTCCGCCGGAGGGGTCGGCGCCACCCGCGCCGTCATCGGAGACCGCCACGCTCACGGTCTGCTCATCCGCGTCCACCACGACCAGGATGTCACGTGCGCCCGCATGCTTGATCGCGTTGCTGATCGCCTCGCGGACGACGAAGTACAGGGCAGTCTCAATCTCGGAGACGGGCCGTTCGACCAGCCCATAACGCACGCTCACCGGCACGCTGGACCGCTCGGCGATGCCCGCGAGCGCGGCATGCAGCCCCAGTTCGTCGAGCGCGGTCGGGTAGATCCGCCAGGCCACGCTGCGCAGCTCGTCCAGGAGCTGGCGTGACTCGGTGTAGGCCTGGGCGACCAACTCGCCGGCCTTGGCCGGGTCGGCGGTGTGCTGCGCGCGGCCAAGCAGCATGGCCAGCGCGATCCCCCGCTGCTGGACACCGTCGTGCAGGTCGCGCTCGATCCTGCGCCGCTCGTCGTCCACGGCGCGGACGATGTCGGACCTGGTGGCGGTCAGCTCGGCGATGCGCCGGCGCATCCGCTCCTGGCCGCTCGGCCCGAGGAGCCGGTCGGCGAGCCAGCGCTCCGCGGCAGCGGCGGCAAGCGCCCCGCCCAAGGGCAGCACGAGCAGGAACCCGCCTGTCAGCAGCCCTATGACGCCGATATTGCTGATCACCTTCACACCGGGAAGGTCAATCGGCACGGACTCGCTTTCGCCGGTGAGCAGGTCCCACAACCCTCCGGACAAGAGCAGGCCGCTTAAGAACAGTCCGGCGGCCATGCCGCACCCGGCCACCAATCCCACGGCGGCACGCACGACGAGAAAGCCGTACCCGCCGTCGGCCGGAGCCGTCCGATGCCCCAGCCACGTGGCGAGCCGTGCCCGTTCGAGTGCCAGCAGCCGCTCCGCGATCCGGTCGCAGGCGGGCCGCATCGCCGGGATCAGGCGGACCGGACCGGCCACGCAGAGGAACACCAACTCGACCACGCCAAGGATCGCACCCACCGACATTCCCACCAAGGTGCGCGCACCACGACGACCTGACACGGCCTGCAGTCTAGGCAGCACAGCACCCGCGCGTTCATAGCGGTTTCCCGTAACGAACGCGGAGGTTTCTCGCAATGGTGCATGGGAGAGGGCCTCAGTAGCTTCGCCAGGTGCTCAAAACCGCCCTTGCTGCAATCTGTCTCGCCCTGGCCCCCAACATTCCCGCGTCGGTCCCCACGTCGGTCCCCACGTCGGTCCCCACGTCGGTCCCCACGTCGGTCCCCACGTCGGTCCCCACGTCGGTCCCCACGTCGGTCCCCACGTCGGTCGACGCCTACGTCGAGGAGTACCGCGCGGCCACGGGCCTGCCTGGCGTCACGGTGGCGATCACGGAACAGGGCAGAGTCATCCACACCGGCGGATACGGCAAGACCGCCACCGGCGAGCCCGTCACAGCCGACACCCCCATGGCGGTGGCCTCGGTCAGCAAGTCCTTCACCGCCTTGGCCGTCATGCAACTGGCCGAGAAGGGCAAGGTCGCCCTCGATCAGCCGGTGCGCCGCTACCTGCCCGAGTTCACGCTGGCCGACCCCCGGGCCGCGAAGATCACCGTACGGCAGCTGCTCAACCAGACCTCCGGCATGGCCGACTCGGCCTTCCACGAGAAGAGCCTGACTCAGCCTCAAACGCTCCAAGGCGCCGTGGCCCGGCTCAGGACGGCCAGGCTCGCCGCGGATCCCGGGACCGCCTTCAGCTACCACAACACCAACTACCAAGTCGCGGCCCGGCTCGTCGAAGTAGTCAGCGGCCAGCCGTTCGCGGCCTACCTCGATGCAAACGTGTTCGAACCCCTCGGCATGCGCAACAGTACGACGATCGACACCGACCGCGACATCCCCGACAGCGCCCGCGGCCACCTGTACGTACTCGGCCAGGCCCTCGCCATGCCGGAGCCCTCCGCGTTCGGCAACGGCTCCGGCGGGGTCATCAGCACCGCCAACGACATGGCCAGGTGGCTGATCGCGCAGAACACCGGTCTCCCGGATCTCCTGTCCCCGCAGAACGTCGAGGAGATGCGCACGGCCTCCAAGCAGAACCAGAACTACGCCCTCGGCTGGATGATCGACAAGACCGAACGCGGCACCCCCGTGCTCGAGCACGGGGGAGACCTGTTCACCTCCACCGCCCACCAACTGCTGATCCCCGGCTCGGGATACGGCATCGCCGTCATGGCCAACACCGGTATGGCCTTCTCCGACGCGCACAACCTCATGACGGGCCTGGTCGCCATCATCGAGGGCGGCACCCCGCGGTTGCCCTCCAGGCAGCCGTTGCTCCCCACCGACGCGCTCTTCGCACTGCTGACCCTGGTGACCATCGGGCTCGCGGTACGGGGCACGACACGTGCCCGGCAATGGGCCGCGCGCCGCACGGGATGGCAGCTATGGCGGCTGGCGCCATACCTGCTCCCGATCGGGTTGTGCGCGACGATCGCCCCGATCCATCGCATACTGGCACGCGGCCGCGACGCCGGCTGGGTCCAACTGGCCTACCTCTACCCGACGTTCATGCTCTGGCTGGTGACGGCCGCGGCCATGGGCCTCACGGTGGTCGCCGCGCGCCTCTGGGGTGCGGCGCGGCTACGACGGCGATGAAGCGTGCGCGGCGGGGGGGCGAGTCATGTGATGTGCCGGCGCGACATGTGACGCGGATGTTCATCGTGGTGCCGTACCGCGCCCTCGATCATCGCGTGCACCTCCGAGGCTGAGGCGCGCAGGATCTGGGAGTGCACGACCATGGACTCGGAGATGATCCGTCCCGACGCCTTTACATTGTAGATTACTCACGGCGGATCTGGCGCACCCCTACCCCCTCACGCCAGGCGTCGATCACGATCTCGTTGCCCTCGACCCGGGTCCACGCCACCTCCGTGAGCTCGATCCTGAACAGGTGCGAGCCCTGATCGGGCAACTGGAACGACGCCAGCGCGTCCGCGTCAGTGATCTCCACAGCCCGCCCCGCCAGCTTCACATCACCCTCCCACGCGGACGGATCCTCGCCCTCCGGAGCGCATGAGGTGACATGGACGGCCATCCGCGGATCGCGCCGCAGATCGAGGGCCTTGACCGCGCGCGGCATCGACCCCGTCCACAGCTCGCCGTCCCTGAAGCTGGTCTCGACGCCGCTGACGCGCGGCGAGCCGTCCTTGCGCAGCGTAGCCAGCACCTTGTGCCGGTAGCCGTCCATCAGCCGCCGCGCCACCGCCGCCAGCTCGGGTGCCTGCCGCTCGAACTCCAGCCAAGAAGCCATGACTCTCATCATGGACGCCGCCGCCGGCAGAATCACGTCGGCGCGGATCCCTTCGTGGAGGGCGCTTCACAAGCCCGTCCGGCGCTCGCCCGGCAGGTTCATCGACGGCGGGCCGGTCATCCGCGCCTTCCTGACCGGGATGATCGGCCGGATCACCGGCACCACGGTGCCGGCCGAGGAGTTCGGGGCGGGCGTCGTGCGGCCTCCTACCGGGTCGTCCACGCCGGATGAGGCGTTCGCCCAGGTCAGCTCCTTGTGGCGGCATGGGGCCGGTGGAAGACTGGATCTGACGGAAGGGGGACGTCATGATCGAGGTCAAGAGCATCGACAAGCCGGACGAGCGCCGCGACTTCCCCAGGGGTCACCTGGAAGTGTGCAACCTGAGCGGGCTGAGCTTCGGCGTGGCCACGTTCGAGCCGGGCTGGCGCTGGTCGGAGTCCGTCAAGCCCATCGCGGGCACGGAATCATGCGAGGTCCACCACAACGGGTTCGTGGTACGGGGACGGCTGCGCCTCCGGATGAACGACGGCACCGAGGCCGAGGTCGGCCCCGGCGAGGTCTTCGTCTGCCCGCCCGGGCACGACGCCTGGGTGGTGGGCGACGAGCAGGCCATCGTCTACGACTTCGCCGGCGGCATGGCCGGCTACGCCAAGGCGTCCGCGAGCGGCCGCACCGAGGAAAGCCTGCGCCCGGGCGACGAGGCCATGGGCTACTGATCAGCCGGCGAGCGCCGGGATCACCGGCCGCCGATCCTCTCAACGCGGCGTGACCGAAGTGACCGCTCCGGCCACGCCGCGTGACCGAAGTGACCGCGCTCCGGCCACGCCGCGTTCGCGCATCGGGGCGACGCGGGCGCAGGTCAGCCGCGGCGGCGGGCGCGGTAGGCGCTGGCCTTGGCGCGGTTCTGGCAGGACAGGCCGCAGAACCGGCGGGAGGCGTTCCTCGTGACGTCGAAGAAGACCAGCTCGCACCCGTCCGCCTCACAGGTCCGCAACCGCACGCCCTGACCGACGCCGATGACCATGGCCAGCGCCGTGGCGGCGTCGGCGGCCCAGGCGTCCGCCAGGCCGGCCCCCGGTGCGTGGAAGGCCAGGATCGGAGGATCGCCGTGCAGGTTGGGCACGGCTCCGTGGCCCGCCAGGGCCTGGTTGAGCATGCCGATCGCGTCCGGAGCGCCGGTGAAGGCCGGGCGCAGCTCGGCGGCCACGCCGGCCAGCCGGTCGGCGTCGGCGGCGGTGATCGGCGGCCGGCCCTCCGGCCCGCCATGCGGCGTCCATCCCTCCCGCGCGACCGCCGCCTCCAGCGCGGCCTTGCGGTCGGCGGGCGGCTCCACCCGGCGGCCGCGGGCGTGGGCGACGGTCAGCTCGTTCACCAGGAGGACGGCGAGCTCCGCCCATCTCCCTACATAACTGTCTATCTGGGATTGACCAGTGATGCGCCAGGCGTCTATCGTCACTGGCATAGTTTATCTAGACAGTGAGGGATTGCCATGAGCGAAATGTCTGGGCTGGCCCGCCGCATGTGGCACCAGCTCGAGCCGGTGCACGCGGTGCTGTACTTCTCGCCGCAGGCGTTCGAAGAGGCCGCCGCGCTCGGCTACGACGTGGAGTCACGCTGGCCGAGCTACTTCGCCTACCGCACGGCCCCGCTCGGGAGGGTGGGCGCGCGGCTGGCCACGGCGGCCTACTACAGCTTCAGCCCGCGCGCCGTGGCCGAGCACATACCGGCCGTGTGGGAGGTCGCCTCGCCCGATCAAGTGCTGAGGGCGCGGCTGACGGCGGTCGACCGGACATACCGGCACCTGCTGGGTGACGGCGCGCCGGCCACGCCGGAGGTGACGGAGGCGGCGGAGCTGGCCAGACGGGCGGCCGAGGGCCTGAGCCTGGCGGGGCGGCCGTTCGCGGCGGCCAACCTGGACCTGCCGTGGCCGGTCGAGCCGCACCTGGTGTTGTGGCAGGCCGCCACCGTGCTGCGCGAGCACCGCGGCGACGGCCACCTGGCGGCGTTGCAGGCCGCGAACCTGGACGGGTGCGAGGCGCTGGTGGCGTTCGCGGCGATCGGGGCCGCGCCCGTGGAGAACTTCGCCGGGCGCGGCTGGAGCGAGGAGGAGTGGGCGGCCGCCCGGGAACGGCTGGCGGCGCGCGGGCTGGTCACCGCCGACGGAGCGGCCACCGAACGCGGACGGGCGCTCCGCGACCAGGTCGAGCGGATGACCGACGAACTGGCGGCCGAGCCGTGGCGGCGTCTCGGCCAAGAGCGCGCCGAGCGGCTGGCGCGGCTCAGCGCCCCGTTCCTCGGCGCGGTCTTCGAAGCCGGGCTGCTGCCCATGACCAGCACGCTCGGCATCACCACCGTCAAGGCCCCCGGCTGAAGGCCGCTGCTCGCCACGGGCGGCCGGACCAGCGCACCCGGACGAGCGCGAGCCCGGCGCGGCGGCCGATGACGGTCGTCAGCGGCAGGCGGCGACGCGTGCGGCGAGGGGCCTGCCGGGCTTCTTCGGCGGGCCGGCCGTCAGGCGAAGCCGGGGGCGGGCTGCCACAGGCCGATCGTGGTGCCCTGGTCGTCGGTGCAGGAGCAACTGCGCCCCGACGTGCCGTCGAGCACCTCGCCGGCGCTGCCGCCCAGCTCGCGCGCACGCCCGGCGACGGCGTCGACGTCGCTCACCCGGTAGTACAGGTTCGGCTGCGCGGACGGCCCGTCCGAGACGAAGCCCATGGGCACGGCCGTGTTGGTGACGTGCAGGTACGTCTCGTGCTCGCGCTTGAACTCCCAGCCGAACAGCGCCCCGTAGAAGGCGGCGGCCCGGTCCAGGTCCTGGACGGACAGGGTATGGTAGCCCAGCTCGACAGACATATACGTACCTCCGCAATAATTGCCGGTATCGTTAAGCATTAACAGCCTAACGGAAGCGGGCAAATATTAACAACAACGTTAACAATGTGGACGCCACGCTGGCCGCCCTCGCCGACCCGACCCGGCGCAAGGTGATCGACCTGCTGCGCGAGGGCCCGCGCCCGGCCGGCGAGCTGGCCCAGGCCGTGCGGATGAGCGCCCCCGCGCTCTCCCGGCATCTGCGCGTGCTGCGGGCCGGCGGGCTCGTCCAGGCCGAGGCCGGCGGGTCGGACGCCCGGCTGCGGCTCTACACGCTGCGGCAGGAGCCGTTCGCGGCGCTGCAGGCGTGGCTGGACCAGGTGCAGGCGTTCTGGGCCGAGCAGCTGGGCTCGTTCAAGGACCACGTCGAGCGCGCCCATCCCGGAGAGGGACACGCCGGACACGCCCCGGAGGACCGTCCGTGAGCTCGGTGCAGGCCAGCGTCACCGTGCCGGTCGACCCGGCGACCGCGTTCCGGATCTTCACCGACGAGATCGACAGCTGGTACGTCCGCGGCCGCCACAGCTGGGTCGACCCCGCCCGCGCCGTCGGCATCCGGTTCGAGGACGGCTACCTGCGCGAGCTGTGGTCCGACGGCGGCCACGTCGACACCGGCAAGATCCTCACCTGGGAGCCGCCGCACCGCCTCGTCTGGGCCGACCTCATCAACGAGACCGGCCGGATGGAGATCGAGGTGGCCTTCAGCCCGGTAGACGGCGGCACCGAGGTGGTGCTGGAGCACCGCGGCCTGGACACGCTGCCCCCGGACGTGGCCGCGCGCATCCGGCGCGGCCTGTCCTGGAACATCGCCCTGCGCTGGTACGCCGACCAGTGGAAGGGCTAGCGCCGGCCGTACTTCTTGTGCACGGCCTGCTTGCTCACGCCGATCGCGTCGGCGATCTGCGCCCACGCCAGGCCCGCCACACGGGCCCGCCGCACCTGGACCGCCTCCAGGCGCTCGATCTCGCGGCGCAGCGCGGTGGTGGCGTGCAGTGCCCGCAGCGGATCGTCGTCCTGCGCCTGCAGCACGAGGCTCGCCAGGTCGTTCGTCATGCACTAAAGGTAATCCAGGAGCAGCCGGTCGATCTCCTCCGGCCGTTCCATGGCGGGCAGGTGCCCGGCCCACTCCAGCTCCACCAGCCGCCCCCGCGGCAGCTCACCGGCCAGGTGGCGGGCACACCGCCCGAACCACGCCAGGTCGTGCGCCCCGGCCACCACCAGCGCCGGCACGTCGATCGCCGACGGCGTCAGCTCGGTCTCCACCTGCTCCGGCTCGGGATCGGCGGCCAACTGCAGCTCGTACGCGTTGCGCTGCATGGCCACCAGCCGCCGCCTGGCCGCGCCGGAGGCGTGCGGCCCGAGGAGGGTGCGCCCGGTCAGCTCGGCCGCCCCGTCGAGGTCGCCCAGTTCCACCAGCCGGTTCTCCTCCTCCCAGTACGCCCGCACGTCGTCCGTGGGCGGCAGGCCGGCGACCGGGTTGAGCAGCACCAGCCGGTCGGCCAGCCCGGCGGCCGCCAGCTCCAGCGCGGCCGGGGTGCCGCCCGACGAACCGACCACCGCCGCCCGGCCCACGCCCAGCCCGGCCAGGACCTCGGCCACGTCCGCCGCGTCGCTGTAGGGGGCCTCCGCGCGGTACGGCGTGCGGCCGTACCCGCGGAAGTCCACCGTGATCACCCGGAACCGCCCGGCCAGGGCCTCCGCCTGGGACTGCCACATGCCGGAGTCTGCCGCCGTCGAGTGCAGCAGCACCACCGGCTCGCCCGCGCCGCGCTCGGCGTGCCAGATCGTCATCGGGACTCCACTGCCAGCCGCACGCCCAGCCCGATCAGCACGACGCCGGAGATCTGCTCCAGCCGGCGCCGGACCGCCGGGCGGCCCAGCAAATCCTTGGCCCGGTCCACCGCCCAGATGAGCAGCCCGTACCAGAGCAGGTCGATCAGCACCCACACCACGGCCAGCGTGACCAGCGTGACGGGCACGTTCTGCCCGGCCGGGACGAACTGCGGCAGGAACGACATCGCGAACACCGCCGCCTTCGGGTTGGCCAGGCACGTCCCGATCCCGGCCAGGTAGGACCCGCGCCGGCCCGGCGCCGTCGCCACCTCGGGCGGCGCCGCGGTGCCGGTCGGCACGGGGCCCTTGCGGGCCTGCCACAGCGACTGGGCGCCCATCACGACCAGCACGACGGCGCCGGCCACCCGCATGACGTCGTAGGCCAGCTGTGAGGCCACCAGCAGCGCCGACAACCCGAACGCGGCGGCCAGGCCCCACAGCAGGATCCCGGTCTCGTTGCCAAGGGTGGCGGCCAGGCCGCTGCCGCGGCCGGATCGGAGGGTCTGGCGCAGGATGATGGCGGTGCTGACCCCGGGCACCATGGCCACCAGGACGCACGCGCCCGCGAAAGCAAGAAGATACATGCCGGAATCCTGACAGAGGCGGTGTCCGGATCTCGCCTGTATTATCCGTACAGCTTGCTCAGCTCGGCGGCCGACTCGCGCATCATCGCGCGCAGCTCGGGCGGCTCCAGCACCTCGACGTCGGCGCCCATGCGCAGCAGCAGCCAGCGGGCGTGCGTGATCGACTCCACCGGCACGGTGAGCGTGAGCCAGCCCTCCGGGTCGGGCTCGCCCGCCGCGGCCAGGGCGACGTCGACGACGTCGCGGCCCATCGTGTACGCCAGCAGTTCACCTCTGCCGGGCGCGAGCTTGATGACGGTCTCGGCGGTGTACATCCGCTCGCGGAACTCCTTGGCGTACGCGCCCCAGAACGCGGCCAGCTCGAAATCGTCCGGCCGCTGGAAGTGCCCGGGCAGCGTCTCCAGCGTCAGGATGCGCGCCACCCGGTACGTGCGCGGCGAGCCGTCCGGCGGGGCCGCCACCAGGTACCAGGAGCCGCCCTTGAGCACCAGCCCGTACGGGTGGATCACCCGGTCGACCTCCTGCTGCCCCCAGCGGCGGTAGGTCATGTGCAGCGGCCGCTGCCCCCACACGGCCTCGGCCACCTCGCTCAGGTGCGGCACGTCGTCACCCGAGCGGTACCAGCTCGGCACGTCCAGCAGGAACCGCTCGCGCATCCGCGAGGCGTGCGAGCGCGGCTCGGGCGGCAGCGCGGCCAGCAGCTTCAGCTCCGCGGTGGCCGCCACCTCCGCCAGCCCCAGCTCCGCCGCCGGCCCCGGCAGGCCTGCCAGGAACAGCGACGAGGCCTCCTGGGCGGTCAGCCCGGTCAGCCGGGTCCGGTAGCCGTCCAGCAGCCGGTAGCCGCCCGCGGGCCCGCGGTCGGCGTAGACCGGCACGCCGGCCGCCGACAGCGCCTCCACGTCGCGGTAGACGGTGCGGACCGACACCTCCAGCTCCTCAGCCAGCTCGGGCGCGGTCATGCGACCGCGCGTCTGCAGGAGCAGAAGCAAGGAGAGCAGGCGGCTGGCGCGCATACCGACCATCGTATTGCGCACATGTGACGTGTTCATGTGGACATATGGAGCGTTTGCCGGCCATCTTGAACGTCCTGCGCGTGCACGACAGCGTGTCGGTCGCCGAGGTGGCCGGGTTGATCGCCGACGGCGAGGCGGTGGTGCTGGCCGGCGGCACGACCGCGCTGGAGGTGGCCCGCGCCCTGCTGGACCGCCGCGTGACGTGCTGCCGCGGGCTGTCGGCCGAGCACGGGCTGACCGCGCACGACCTGCCCGAGGTCGCGAGCAAGCAGGCGGCCATCGCCTCGGCGCGGCGGGTGGTGGTGGCGTGCGACTCGGGGAAGTTCACGCGGACGGCGTTCGGGGCGGTGTGCCCGATCTCCCGGCTGGACGTGGTCGTGACCGACTCCGGCATCCCTCGGGAGGAACGGGACGCCCTGGTGGCGGCCGGGGTGACGGTCAGGGAGGTGGCCGGATGAGCCGCGCGGCCCGGCCGGCCACCACACCCCCGCGCCCCAGGTGATCAGCTCTGGGCGGCCAGGGCCCGGAGGAGGCCGGCGGTCAGGGCGGTGCGTTCGATCATGCCGTCCACGCTGATGTGCTCGTTCCGGGCGTGCGCCCCGGCCCCGACGGCGCCCAGGCCGTCCAGGACGGGCAGGCCGAGCGCGGCGGCGAAGTTGCCGTCGCTGGCCCCGCCGACCGAGCATTCCCGCAGGTCCACGCCCATCTCCAGAGCCACCGCCCGGGCCAGCGAAAACAGGCGCGCGGTGCCGGGACCGCGTTCCATGACCGGACGGTTCCATCCCCCGCGCACCTCGATGGAGGCCCGGGGATCGTGGGGCCGCAAGGCGGCGAGCGCGGCGTCCACGCGGCCGGCCTCGGCCCGGCCGGCGACGCGGACGTCCACCTCGCACCGGGCCGCGCCGGCGACCACGTTGGAGCCCGTGCCGCCCGAGACGACGCCGACGTTGACGGTCGTGCCCGCGCCGGGATCGGCGAGATCGTGCAGCCGCCGCACGGCCCTGGCCAGCTCGTCGATCGCGCTGGCCCCCTTGGCCGGCTCCAGCCCGGCGTGCGCCTCCACCCCGGTGAAGGACAGGTGGAAGATGCCGACGCCCTTGCGCGCGGTCTTCAGCGCCCCGTCCGCGCTGGCCTCGAACACCAGCACGGCGGCGGCGTCGCGGGCGGCCTCCTCGATCAGCGGCCGGGAGGCGGGGCTGCCGATCTCCTCGTCGCCGTTGAGCAGCAGCCGCAGCCGCGGCCGCGGCAACCCGGCGGCCTCCAGCGCGCGCAGCGCCCACACGAGCTGGACCAGGCCCGCCTTCATGTCGAAGACGCCCGGCCCGGTGGCCTGGTCGCCGTCGAGGGTGAACGGCCAGGAGGCGAGCGTCCCGGCCGGCCAGACCGTGTCGTAGTGGGCGAGCAGGAGGATCGGGGCGCCGCCCCGGCCCGGGTAGTCGTTGATGCGGATGTCGCCGTACACGCCGCCGTCGCCGCGTCCGCCGATGTCTCCGCGCCCGCCGCCGTCGATCCGCCGGGTGGCCGCGGGCGGGCCGAGCCGGGCCTCCAGGTAACCGTCGAGCCAGTCCAGGCCCGCATCCAGCAGGGCCTTGTCGTTGCTGGGCGTCTCGAGCGAGACGTACGCGGCCAGATCGGCGAGCATGTCGGTCCGGTGCCCGTCGATCCAGCCGCGCGTTTCCCCGGTCGCTACCTCGTTCTCCACGGTCATCGGGCGGCCTCCAGGTCTGCGAGGTGGTTCTCGTTCGCCGGCGCACGGCCGCCTCGGCGTCGGCCGGGCGGGCGGCGGCGTGCCGATCCCGGCGGCCTCGGCCTCGGCGAGGACGGCGCGGCGGTCGTGGATGTGGATGTCGACGGGGCCCAGGCGGACGACGATGTCGCGCCGGATGCCGCTGCGATCCTTGGGCAGGGTACGCAGCCATGCCGTCAGACGATTCGTCGCCCCTTGTCGTACCCGTTCCAGGGCCCGGATAGAGCGGCGGCGGGATCCCGCCTGGCGCGCGGTGACGGACATGAAAAAACGCAGGCGGCGCGCCCCGGGAGGGCGCCGCCTGCGTCAGCGGGACGGGTGAGGTCAGCGGGCCAGGGCCGGCGTCCGCTTGCGCGAGGCGTAGATGTCGTCCACCAGCCGGTACGTCCGCGCCTGCTCGGCCGTGAAGATCCGATCCCGCTCGATGTCCTCCCTGATCTCCAGCGGAGTCCGCCCCGTGTGCCGCGCCAGCATCTCCTCCTGCTGGTCACGCATCCGCAGGATCTCCCTGGCGTGGATCTCCAGGTCGCTGGACTGCCCGCGCCCGCCCTCGGTGTGCGGCTGGTGCAGCAGGACACGGGCGTGCGGCAGCGCGGCCCGCTTGCCCGGCGTGCCCGCCGCCAGCAGCACGGCCGCCGCCGAGGCGGCCTCGCCGATGCAGACGGTGTGGATCTCCGGCCGGACGAACTGCATCGTGTCGTAGATGGCCGCCATCGACGTGAACGACCCGCCCGGGGAGTTGATGTAGATGTTGATGTCCAGGTCGGGGTCGATCGACTCCAGCGTCAGCAGCTGCGCCATCACGTCGTTGGCGACGGTGTCGTCGATCGGCGCCCCCAGGAAGATGACCCGGTCCTCGAACAGCTTGTTGTACGGGTTCATCTCCTTGATGCCGTACGACGTGCGCTCCGTGAACGACGGCAGCACGTAGCGGCCGCTCATGTCAGTTCATCCCTTCGGCGATGTGGTCGACGAACCCGTACTCCAGAGCCTCCTGGGCGGTGAACCAGCGGTCGCGGTCGGAGTCGGCCTGGATGCGCTCCAGCGGCTGGCCCGTGTGGCGGGCGATGATCTCGGCCATCCGCCGCTTGGTGTAGCGCATGTTGTCGGCCTGGATCTGGATGTCACTGGCCGAGCCGCCGATGCCGCCCAGCGGCTGGTGCATGACGATGCGGGCGTTGGGCAAGGCGTAGCGCTTGCCCTTCGCGCCCGCCGTCAGCAGCAGCTGCCCCATGGAGGCGGCGAAGCCCATCGCGACGGTCGCCACGTCGCACGGAATGAACTGCATCATGTCGTAGAGCGCCATCCCGGCGTGCACCGACCCGCCCGGGGAATTGATGTAAAGCGTTATGTCGCGCTTGGGGTCCTCGGCCGCCAGCAATAGGAGCTCCCCGCAGAGCCGGTTGCAAATGTCGTCGTCGACTTCTTGCCCGAGAACGACGATGCGCTCCTTCAGCAAACGCTGGCTGAGCTGGTCAGGCCAGGCCGCGCGCTGGGTCTCCGTCACGATGGTGTCCTTTCTCCGCGAGTATTCCTGCGAAAGACGCTAGACCCGGCCGCCTTGAATTAAGGAATCTTTTCGCTGGGGGCGCATTTCTCTGAGGGCGCATTCCACCGAGAGCGAATTCTTCTCGACATGCAATCGCGGATGTGAGAAAGGACCTGTTTCCGGCGATGGGCTAATTAGCGCACACCGCCACGTCGCATCAGCTCCGCCGCCGGGATCAGGGTGGCCTCGGCGGCGGTCAGGCCGGTGGCGGCCAGGGCCTGGTCGACGAGCCGCAACCCCACGGCGTATCCCGCCATGTCGGGGATGCCGCGAGGCTCCTGCCCGAAAGAGCGCATGGCGCTGTCCCCCAGCACGTACGCCGACGTGTGCTGCATCCCGGCCAGGTCGAAGTCCGCCATGATCAGCTCGTACGCCCGGTCGAACTCCTCCCCCGTCACCATCGACGACCACGGCCCCATGGCCGCGGGCCCCGACAGCTCCCGCACGAACGCCTCGGCCAGCCCCTCGGCCACCACGTGCTCGCCGACGGTCACCGTGACCGGGTTCCACTCGACGTTGGTGAAGCGCACGTTGTGGTGGAACTCGTGCACCGCGCAGTGCGCGATCCTGCCGATCACCTCGTCGGAGGGCCAGGCCAGCAGGTACAGCCAGCCGGGCGAGCCGCCCATGCCGTAGTAGCCACCGGAGATCTTCATCAGGTGCTCGTGGTCGGGGTTGCCCATCACGAACATGACCTGCAGCGAGCCGGCCTGCTTGGCCTCGCCCAGCCGTTCGGAGGCGCGCTCCAGCTCGCGCCGCACCTGGCCGAGCACGTCGGCCTCGATCATGCGCCGGACGGCGGGCAGGTAACGCGGGTCGTCGGCGTCGGCGCGGAAGCCGCCGCCCTGGTGGTGGATGCCGACGATGTCGCCGGGCATCGGGATCGCCGCCCGCATGGGCGCCAGCAATTCCCGCAGCGCGTCCGCCCGGTCCTCCAGCGGCCTCTCCAGCAGATCGGCCATCGCCGTGAGCGTGTCGTGAATGATGAATTCCATGCCGCGGACGCTAAAGCCTCACGCCAGGTGAGGCTCAAGCGCGATTCACAGCGGCGACTCCTCGCCGGGATCGTCCCCGGGCGAGCGGCCCGGCGTGGGCTGCCCGCTCTCGGTCGGCGACGGCGACTGCGACGGCGAGGGCCGCGGCTCGGGCGAGGCCGGGGTCGGCGGCGGCGTCGGCACGAACACCGTCGGCGGCAGCTGCCTGGGCTGCGGCTCGCTGTCGCGCCGGCCGAACAGCAGCAGCAACAGGATGGCCGTCACCAGCAGCAACAGCAGCGCCAGCGCCAGCGCGGCCATCAGCACCCGCTTGCGCGTCTCGGTCGGCGGCAGGCGCCGCGTCGTCGGCCCGGGCAGCGCGGGCGCGCGGTCGGTCAGCCAGTACGGCACGAAGTCCGGCCCGTGCGCCTCCCCGATGAACGTGCCGCCCACCATGACCGGCTCCAGGAACCGCTCGGCCCCCGGCCGGCCCGGCACGTACGGCACCGCCACCCACGGCGCGTGCCCGAGGTCGCTGTCGATCACCTCCGGCGCGCCGTCCAGCACCGCGCCCCGCTGCCTGGCCGCCCGGCCCAGCCAGCCGCGCATCCCGGACCGTTCGCCGCCGGCCTCCTTGATCGCGGTGACGAACCGCTCGCGCGCCGCGCCGTCGAACGCGGCCCCGCGCGTCAGCACGGCCAGCGACACCGCGCGGCCGTCGGGCCCCTGGCCCAGGTACACGAAACCGGCCGGCGCCTGATGCAGGCGCGCCTGAACCACGAAGGGCCCCAACCGGGGCGGATCACCGTACTGGAGCGGACTTGCCACGTTTGCCATGAAAGCACAGACGTGGCGCCGTGCACGTTTCCGTCATTGTTTGGTGGAATGGCGTCATGAGCGTCGCCGAAGAGTTGCCAGGCGGAAACGACGCGGCACTGCTGCGTCAGAGTCTCGACGAGGTCCGGCGGGTCATCGTCGGACAGGACCACATGGTCGAACGGCTCATCGTGGCCCTGCTGGCGCGCGGGCACTGCCTGCTCGAAGGAGTCCCAGGCGTCGCCAAGACCCTCGCCGCCTCCACCCTGGCCACCGTCGTGGGCGGTACGTTCGCCCGCATCCAGTTCACCCCCGACCTCGTGCCGAGCGACATCATCGGCACCCGCGTCTACCATCCCTCCAACGAGAAGTTCGACGTCGAGCTCGGCCCCGTGTTCGTCAACTTCCTGCTGGCCGACGAGATCAACCGCGCCCCCGCCAAGGTCCAGTCCGCGCTGCTGGAGGTCATGGCCGAGCGCCAGGTCACCCTGGCCGGCGTCACCCACCCCCTGCCCAAGCCGTTCATCGTCCTGGCCACCCAGAACCCCATCGAGTCCGAAGGCGTCTACCCGCTGCCGGAGGTGCAGCGCGACCGGTTCCTGTTCCGGGTGCGCGTGCCGCATCCCAGCGCCCACGAGGAGCTGGAGATCCTGCACCGGATGAGCGTGAAGCCACCCGTCCCCGAACGGGTCCTCGACCCCGACAAGCTGCTGGCCCTGCAGGAGGCCGCCGAGCAGATCTCCGTGCACCAGCTCGTCGCCGACTACGTGGTGCGGCTGGTCATGTCCACCCGCGCCCCCGCCGAGTACGGCCTGGGCGACCTGGCCGAGACCATCGAGATCGGCGTCAGCCCCCGCGCCACGCTGGGCCTGGTCGCCGCCGGGCGGGCGCTGGCCCTGCTGCGCGGCCGTGACTACCTGCTGCCCGACGACGTACGCGACGTGGCCGTGGACGTCATGTCCCACCGGATGATGCTCACCTTCGACGCCCTCGCCGACGGCGTCGACCCCGAGCAGGTCGTCAAACAGATCCTGCACGCCGTGCCCCCGCCCCTCGTCGTCTGGAACCAGAACCGTTGAGCCCCACCACAGCAGAGCAGGCACTGCGGCGGCTGGAGCTGACCGTCACCAGACGCCTCGACGGGCTGCTGCACGGCGCCCACCAGGGCCTGCTACCCGGCACCGGCAGCGAGGCCGGCGACAGCCGCGTCTACGTGCCCGGCGAGGACGACGTGCGCCGCATGGACTGGAACGTCACCGCTCGCACCACCGTCCCCCACGTCCGCGACCTCATCGCCGACCGCGAGCTGGAGACGTGGGCGCTGGCCGACCTGTCCCCCAGCATGGACTTCGGCACCGCCGACACCGACAAACGCGACCTGGTGATCGCCGCCGTCGGCGCGATCGGGTTCCTGTCCAGCCGCATGGGCGACCGCTTCGGCGCGCTGGTCCTGCACGACGAGTACGTCCACCGCATGCCCGCCCGCACCGGCCGCCCGGCCCTGTACGGGCTGCTCCACTCCCTCATGGACGCCCCCCGCGGCCGTATCGTGCCCGACGCCCCCGACCTGGCCGAGGGCCTGGAGGTGCTGTCGGCCAGCCGCCGGCGCCGCGGCATGCGGCTGGTCGTCTCCGACTTCCTCGACGCCCACCCCGACCTCGACCCCGACGCCGAACGCCCCTGGGAGCGCCCCATCAGGCGGCTGGCCGCCCGCCACCAGGTCCTGGCCGTCGAAATCATCGATCCCCGCGAGCTCGAACTGCCCGACGTGGGCCGCGTCGCGTTCGCCGACCCCGAGACCGGGAACGTACGCGAAGTGCACCTTTCACCCAAAGTCCGGCAAGCGTACGCGGAGGCGGCCGCCCTGCAACGGGAGAGCACCCGCCTCGCGCTGCGCCGCGCCGGCGTCGCCCACCTGGTCCTGCGGACCGACCGCGACTGGGTGTTCGACGTCGCGCAGTTCGTGCTGCGCCAGCGGCGCATGAGCCACATGGCCCACAGGAGACCCACATGACCTTCCTCTCCCCCTCCTGGCTGTGGCTGTTCGTCCTGGTGGCGCTGCTCATGGCCGGCTACATCGCGACGATGTTCGCCCGCCGCCGCTACACCGTGCGCTTCACCAACCTGGCCCTGCTCAACCTCGTCGCCCCCGCGGGACCCGGCTGGCGCCGCCACGTCGCCCCCGTGCTGTTCCTCGTCATGATGTCGCTGCTGGTCCTCGGCGCCGCCAAGCCCGCCGACCAGGTCCGCGTCCCCCGCGACCGGGCCACCATCATGATCGCCCTGGACGTGTCGCTGTCCATGGACGCCGACGACGTCCAGCCCAACAGGATCGCCGCCGCCAAGGCCGCCGCCCAGGCGTTCGCCAGGGAGCTGCCCGACCGCTTCAACGTCGGCGTGGTGTCCTTCGCCCGCTCGGCCAACGTCGTCATCTCCCCCACCACCGACCACCAGGCCGTGATCACCGCGATCGGCAACCTCACCACCCGCCCCGGCACCGCGATCGGCGAGGCCGTCTTCAACGCGATCGAGTCGCTGCGCTCGTTCGACCAGCAGGCCGCCACCGACCCGCCGCCGGCCGCGATCGTGCTGCTCTCCGACGGCGACAACACCTCCGGCAGGTCCGTCAACGAGGCCATCGAGGCGGCCCAGCAGGCCCGCGTCCCGGTCTCCACCATCGCGTACGGCACCCAGGAGGGCACCGTCAACATCGACGGCCGCCCGGTGAACGTACCGGTCAACAAGCAGACCCTGCAGTCGCTGTCCGACGGCACCAGCGGCCGCGCCTACGCCGCCGAGTCCGGGGCGGAACTGCGCGAGGTCTACGAGCAGATCGGCACGTCGCTCGGGTACAAGCTGGTCAATCAGGAGATCACCCAGTTGTTCATCGTGGCCGCGATCGCGGCCGGGCTGCTGGTGGCCGGTGCGGCGGTCATGTTCGGTTCCCGCATCCCGTAACGTTTTGCCACGTGGCCCACTACTTCTCCGAGCAGCCGGACACCGCACGCAGGCCGGGCACGGTCGACCTGGTCCTGACCGACCTGCACCTGCGGCTGGAGACCGACAGCGGCGTGTTCTCGCCGGAGCGGGTCGACGTCGGCACGCGCGTGCTGCTGGAGACCGTCCCGCCGCCGCCGCAGGAGGGCGACCTGCTCGACCTGGGCTGCGGCTACGGGCCGATCGCGCTGACCATGGCCTCCCGGGCGCCCGGTGCGACCGTGTGGGCCGTCGATGTGAACCGGCGCAGCCTGGAGCTGACCGAGCGTAACGCACAGGCCGCCCGCCTTTACAAAGTAAGGTCAGTGCATGTCGATGAAATGCCAGATGACGTGAAATTTCGGGCAATCTGGTCCAATCCTGCGATCCGCATCGGGAAGCAGGCCATGCACGAGATGCTCACCAGGTGGCTGACCCGGCTGACGCCCGACGGCGTGGCCTACCTGGTCGTCCAGAGACACCTCGGCTCGGACTCTCTGCAGCGCTGGCTCGGCGAGCAGGGCTGGCAGGCCTCCCGCGAGGCCAGCCGGGCCGCCTACCGGATCCTGAAGGTGACCCGATGAGAAGGCAGCTGCGCCCCACCGACGTCAAGCGGCTCAACCGCACCTGGCGCAGGAACACCGGCAACCGCCTCGGCCTGATCCTGGAGTCCGTCACCGGCCCGTTCAACGTCGGCTCGATCTTCCGCAGCGCGGCCGCGTTCGGCGTGGACGAGATCTGGCTGGCCGGCAACGCCACCCCGCCGACCAACCCCAAGGCGGGCAAGACCGCGCTCGGCACCGAGCGGCTGGTCACCTGGCACGAGCCGGTGCCGGCCACCGAGGCGGTCAAGGCCGCCAGGGAGGCGGGCTACACGGTGCTGGCCATCGAGCTGACCGCCGAGGCCGTGCCGCTGCACAAGGCCCATCTCGGCCGCGACGTGTGCCTGGTGGTCGGCAGCGAAGACCACGGCTGCTCCCCCGCCCTGCTCGACGCCGTCGACGGCGTCTGCTACATCCCGCAGGTCGGCCGCGTCGGCTCGTTCAACGTGGCGGTGGCCGCGGCCATCGCGCTGGCCGAGGCCCGCCGCCAGGAGTGGCAGAATCTCCCCGATTAGTAACCGCAGGTTTCCTCCAGGAAGGGCATACTTCAGGACGTGCTCAGCCGCCGATTCGCCTTTCTCGACCACCCGGGCCCGCTGGCCTTCGCGCACCGCGGGGGCGCCGCGGAGGGTGCGGAGAACTCCGTGGCCGCCTTCGAGCGGGCGGTCGAGCTCGGCTACACCTATCTGGAGACCGACGCGCACGCCACCGCCGACGGCGTGCTGGTGGCCTTCCACGACCACACGCTCGACCGCGTGACCGACCACCGCGGACGCATCTCCGAGCTGCCCTACCGGGCGGTGCGGCGGGCCCGCATCGGCGGCGTCCACGAGATCCCCCTGCTGGAGGACCTCCTGGGCACCTGGCCGGAGATCCGCTTCAACATCGACGTCAAGGAGGCGGCGGCCATCGCCCCGCTGGCCGAGGCGATCAGGCGCACCAACTCCTACGACCGCGTCTGCCTGACCTCCTTCTCCGACGAGCGCCTGGTGCTCGCCAGGGCGGCGATCGGCAGGGAGGTGTGCTCGGCGCTCGGGCCGCGCGGTGTGGCCGCGCTGCGCGCCGCGGCCACCACCTCCGGCTACGGCCGGCTGCTGGCCCGCCTGTCACGCGCCGGGATCCCCTGCGCCCAGGTGCCGGTGGGCTTCCGCGGCCTGCGCGTCACCACCCGGCGCCTGGTCCGCACCGCCCACGCCATCGGCATGCAGGTGCACGTGTGGACCATCAACGAGCCAGCCCGTATGGAGCACCTGCTCGATCTGGGCGTGGACGGCATCATGACCGACAACGTCACCGGCCTGCGTGAGGTGCTCGACGTCCGGGGACAGTGGTATCCCCGCGGCATCGCGGCTTGACCGGCCATCCGGCGCGTGGTCGCAGCTTGACAGGCCTTCCCGATGGTCGCCGATCTCGTTCATTCATGACCGCTCGGTTGGCCGTCCTTGGTGGACGACAGTAGTTTCTGGCAGCCCTGTGCATGGGTCTTCCATGGGTTCGGGACCTCACCACTGAGGTCCGGGTCTTCCGTATGGGCGGGCAGACGCTTCTCCCACAGGTCCAGCCCTGCCGCGCCCGCCCAAGCAGTCATCTTGCCTTGAAGGCGCCACGCAGGCCGTCGCACGCCTGCTGACGCGCGGACGCTCTTTCGCTGGCGACGGTCATCCCTTCGGCTTCGTCGTCAAGGGCCTCTCCACCATCAGGGCGAGGCCGCCGTCCCAGTCGATGTGCCGGCCCTCTCTGCCGTACGGCACGAGGCAACGGGTACGGGCGAAGAATGCCGTGACCGTCAGTCGGTTGGCCCGCCACACCTGACCGCCGCTCTCGAACCGCGCGAGCAGGAAACCTGGCTCCTAGCCGCACGGTTGGATGTCCAACTCTCCGTGACTGGTCGCCATGTCGAGCGCGTCGTCGGGCAGGGCCCGCGGACAGCCGGCGAACTGGCCCGGTCGAGTTGCTGCGCCGGGGGGAACGGCGCACGCGTCCGAGTCGTTCATGAAGCGCGCACCATCACTGTCTGATCACCAACATCGCGACCTGCGTATTTGCGTCTCACCGCGTGACCGCGCAAGCAAAAGAACTTGCGCTCTCATCGGCCTGCCATGCTACGGTTTCGATCAGTTAGACCTCTCCGAAATCCACCATCCCGTCGGGCTCGGAGCAGGTGCGGGTCGAATGGCGTCGGTTATCTCCTTGAAAAAGATCACATCCGGTGCCGCTTCCCACATCCGTATCCGCTCCCGGCTCGACGGTCGTCGGCGCGGTTCGGAGAGGGCACGGGTCGAAGTTCGTCGGTTACCACTTCTAATGGGGCGGTCGCAGGTTCGAGTCCTGCCCGGGGCCACGGCTCCGGTAGCTCAGTTGGCAGAGCACCTAAACGCCGGTGAACATCCCACATCCGTGTCTTCTCCCAACCACACCGATCCACTCGTCAGCCCTGCCGGGAGCACGGGTCGAATCCTGTCGGTTACCACACAGGTAAAGGTTCGACTCCTTTCCGGCCCACTCGCGGGCCGGACGCCCAGGTCGGCTGGGCACCCGGCAGGAGCCCCACATCCGTGCCACCGGCCAGGCTGACGATCACGGGGAGGGCGGGTCGAAGTCGTTCGGTTATCTTCCGGTACCGGCGGTCGCGGGGTTCAAGTCCCCGCTGCGCGGACTGGCCGCGCATAGCTCAACGGTAGAGCTCCGGTCTTGATCCGGTCGGCACACCCATATCCGCCCTCCCCTCCCCCACATCCGCCGCCAGGCGGGTCGAACCCCCTTGGAGATCCTTCATGGCCCGCAACCGTGACCCTCTCGCAAGCATTTCCGCCACCGCCACGCCGCAGACCCAGCGGCTGCCCGGCCGCACCGACCAGGTCAAGAACGCGGCGGGCGGCTACGTGTTCGCTGAGGACCTGTGGCGCAAGCTGGAGGACTTCCTGGTCCTCGGCACCACGGGCGGCACCTACTACGTGTCGCAGGACCAACTGACGGCCGAAAACGCCGACGTGCTTTTCAAGGCGATCGCCGAGGACGGCCCGCGCGTCGTCGAACTGCTCACCGACATCTCGACCGCGCGCCCGCCGCGCGCCCCGAAGCAGCGCCCAGCACTGTTCGCACTCGCCGCCACCTACGCCAAGGGCGACGCGGCCACCCGCCAGGCGGCCAAGCTGGCGCTGCCGAAGGTCGTGCGCACCACCGACCACCTCGCCCAGTTCTTCGGCTACTACAAGAACCTCGGCGGCAAGGCGACCGCGCGCGGCACCGCGCCGGTCGTCGGCCGGTCCCTGCGGACCGCGCTCGCCTCCTGGTTCCTGTCGGACAACGCGGACAACGTCGCGTTCCGGGTGTGCAAGGCCCGTCAACGCAAGACCCCGCAGGGCGAGGCGTTCGACCTGCGCGACGTCCTGCGCATCGCCCACCCCCAGGCCGACACTCCGGAGCGGGGGCGGCTGCTCGGCTGGATCGCAGGGAACGTCTCGGACGAGCAGGCGCGTGATGCGCTGGAGTCGGTGGACCGGTTCCTCACCGCCAAGGCCGTCACCACGTCCAGCCAGGCGGTTCAGGTCGTGACCGAACGGAAGGTGCCGTGGGAGTTCCTGCCCGACGCCATGCTGCGGGAACCAAGCGTGTGGGACGCGCTGATCGACACGGTCGGCATGACCGCGCTCATCCGCAACCTGTCCCGCATGACCCGCATCGGCACGCTCAAGCCCATGAGCGACGCCACCCGTCGCGCGGTCGCCCGGCTCACCGACCAGGGGGCGCTTCTTCGCGCGCGCATCCACCCGATGGACGCCTTCCTCGCGCTGCGCGTGTACGGCTCGGGCCGATCTCAGCCGAACCCGCGCGCTGACGTGCAGACGTGGACGCCGGTCCCGGCGATCCTCGACGCACTGGAGGAAACGTACGAGCTGTCGTTCGGCACCGTCGAGCCTTCCGGCCGGCGGCTGCTGGTCGCGGTGGACTCGTCCGGCTCGATGTCGGGTGGCTGGTCCGGCGGCGGCGTCGTGGTCGGCGGTTCGTCGATCGGTTCGCCGTACGAGGTGGGCTGCGCAATGGCCGTCATGCTGGCCCGGATCGAGCGTGGGAATGTGCACGTCATCGACGTGGACACCGGTGTCCACGCCTCGAAGGTGACGCCGCGTACCAACCTGCGCGAGATCAAGAGCTGGCGGCCTTCGGGCGGCGGCACCGACCTGTCGCTGCCGTTCCGGTGGGCGCGTGAGCAGCGGATGGCTGTGGACGGCGTGGTCCTGTTCACCGACAACGAGACGTGGGCCGGGCGGTCTCACCCGTCGCAAGAGCTCGACGCCTACCGGCGCACGGTGGCGCGTGACGCCCGCGTGGTCGTGGCGGCGATGACGGCGGCGGGCTACTCGATCGGCGACCCTGCCGACGCGGGCGTGCTGAACATGGCGGGCCTGGACGCCTCCCTGCCGCTGATCGTGAACGGATTCATCCGAAGTTAAGGCGCCCTCCAACGAGAAGCGCCCCATCTCTCTGGCTTCCGTTCTAGCGGTCGTCGCAACACCCCAGCTTGGGGAGTGCGATGGAGTTTCGAGATCCGCGAGATCCGGTCCCCTCAGGGGCGGCGGAAGCTGACCGTGAGCGGGAGGAATACTTCCGGCTTATGGATCAAGGCTTCAGCAGCGTGGAAGCGTGCCGGATCGTCGGGATCAACTACCGGACCGGCAAGCGGTGGCGGAACGGCTCGGCGCCGAACAAGGCAAAAAGAAGGGGGCCCCCGCCGGTCAGACGACCGGCGGGGGCCCCCTTCTGGCGTGTCTCGATACCTGCGGGAAGACGAGCGAATCCACATCGCTGACCGGGTGAGAGAGAAGGCATCGATCCGCGAGATCGCGCGCGAACTCGGTCGTGCGCCCTCGACCATCAGCCGGGAGGTGCGCCGCAACCGGCACCCCACCAACGGCCAATACCGGCCACGCCGCGCAGGCCCGTGCCGACGCGCGCCCCAAGCCCAGCAAGATCGGGCAGAACCCCGAGTTACGGGCCTACATTCAGGAGCACCTGACCAAGCGCTGGAGCCCGGAGCAGATCGTCCAGAGCCTGCTCCGGACCTTCCCCGAGCGGGCGGAGATGCACGTGTGCCACGAGACCATCTACCAGTCTCTCTATGTCCAAGGCCGCGGCGAGCTACGCCGCGAGCTGACCAAGGCGTTGCGCACCGGCCGCGCCATACGTAAGCCGCGCCGCCTGGCCCAGCAGCGCCAGCCCCGCTACAGCGCGCCAATGGTGATGTTCAGCGAGCGGCCGGCCGAGGCCGACGACCGCGCCGTTCCCGGCCACTGGGAAGGCAACCTGATTATTGGCAAGAACCAGGCATCGGCCATCGGCACGCTGATCGAGCGAACCACCCGCTACGTCATGCTCGTCCACCTGCCGAACGACCACGGCGCGGTCAGCATGCGCGATGCCCTGCTGGACACCATCGCGACGCTACCGGCCCACCTCCGGCGCTCCCTGACCTGGGACCAGGGCAGCGAAATGGGACGTCACCACGAGTTCTCCGTCGCCGCCGACGTGCCCGTCTACTTCTGCGATCCGGCCAGCCCCTGGCAGCGCGGCTCCAACGAGAACACCAACGGCCTGCTGCGCCAGTACTTCCCCAAGGGCACAGACCTGTCAGTCCACACCCGCGAGGACCTCGACGCCGTCGCTGCTGAATTGAACTCCAGACCAAGAAAGACGCTCGACTGGGACACCCCGGCTGAACGCCTCGAATTCCTGGTGACCTACGCCTGACCTAGCCCGAACCCATCTCTGGCTCATCGCACAGTAGATGGCCGACACCAGCGAACCGTTCCCCCCTTCGACACCGGAGACCCCACGATCTTCAGTGACATGTCCCGATCCGATTAAGGGAAGGGTGTGGAAGTCTGGACATATGACAATTGAGTGGTCCCGGCAGGAGGTCCTCGACGCGGTCAGGACACGCTTGCTAGGTGCGGGCGCTGTGTTGGACGGGTACTCCACCGTCGATGTCATGGCAGAGCACGACGGCATGCTAGTGATCTTCCACTGGCGGCGAGATCCGAACACATACGCCATCAAGGTCGAGTTTCCGATGGCGTCGAAGAGTCCGTGGACTGGCGGTTCGTACACTGGCCTGCCGGTGACCTCGCCGGATGAATGGGCCGCAGACTTCGCATTCCGCCTGAGGTTGGAACTCGATACCGGGCTGGTTCGCCGAAGCCGCCGGATGATCCGAGATGGGTACGTCCTGTTGGACACTCACGATGCCCCAGACGACTGCCCCGCCGGCTTCTTCATCGGATCGCTGTCGGCATCGGTTTCTCCGCCTGCGTCCAAGGTCGGCGCCCACCTGGCCCGGGCAGGGATGGATATCACCATTCCCAGACAGCTGATCGTCGAGGCAAGGCTTGCCTGCTGGCTTCATGCCTACGTCGACAACGCCCGCGGGGAACCCTTCGTCGGTCAGGCAGCCGCGTCCTGGGAGGACACGAGACGCACCATCGCCCGTCTCGACCTGGTGCACATCCAGCCCGGCATCCCATCAGAGGTGCGCGATGGGCTGGTGCGTCTCGTGGTCCGCGAGGTAGCCGAGGCCGGCGCCCTGCGCGTGGTCACCGCGGTCGACGATCCTGAGTTCCATGGACTGGGGTTCCGGCCCGCGAACGGTGGCGGCCTTGCGCTTCACACTAGGAGCACTGAACCACCATCGGAACCCCACAGGGACCGCTGGGCCTCCGACTGGGTTCCGTCTTCCCTCAAACGGGAAACACGGTAACCCAGTCGGCTCGCGCTATGCTGACCGCTGCCAGTAAGTGATCACTGTGTTGCGACGATCCCTCGAATACGCCGAGAGGTGAGCAGGGCCCTTGTATTTGCATGTCCAGCAGCAAGCAGGACTTTGATTTCATGCCGCCACGGAGCGGGCGACGACGACCCCGCGTCGCAGGGCAGAGCGAGAACCTAGGATCACGCTGCCGGCTTCGCGGCCCTCTGGAACTCCTTCAGAGCGTCGTACAGCGGATCACCGAACACGATGTCGTCGACGCCGCCGTTCAATCCGTAGTCCCTCGCGTGCAGCAGATAGAACAGTGTCTTGACGTGCCGGCGCAGCGGCTCGTCCGCCTTCTTGCCAGCGCCGATCCGCAGCGTGGGCAGCTGCTTCACGAGCACTCAGGCCGTCCTCCCCGCGATGCGTGAGGCCGGCGCGGGCACCCTGCTCCTCCTCCATCCACGTCAGCTCAGACTTGGGAGCGGGCGCAGGCTTTCACGCCCGAATACGCGGGGTATCCGTAGCCGGAGATGCAGGCGCGGGAGGGGCGGTGCCGCATGACGCGGTTGCTGGTGTCGCCTTCGATCGTCGTGATGGTGCCGTCGCGGTGGACACCTTCGACGATGCCGACGTGATCGATCGCGCCGATCACGTTCTTGCTTCGCCCGTACCGGGTCCAGCCGTCGCGGCGCTCGCCCTGGCCGAGTTCGCCGCGGACGATTCGAGCAGGACGTCTTCAGGCCGCTTCGGCACGAGGCCCCCCGCGTCGATCCAGACCATTTGTGTCGCCCCGCCGTGGCCGTGGATGGCTTCACGTCGTCCAGGCAGCGCCAGTGGTCGAGGGAAGGTCGTGCGCCGCGCCAGCGCACCGAGACGGAACCGTCCGGCCAGAACACGCCGTCCGCCACCCGGCCGGTGCCGGAGACGCTGCTGACGTCATGGTGGCGTTGCAGGAAGAACAGGCTTGGCAGGTGCTCACAGCTCCTCCACGGGTCCGGACTCGTCTTCGACGACGGAGCCGGGTTCCTGCGGCACGTCGGGTTGGAGTGGGTCGTCGTCGGTCAGCGCGGCGGCGTTGTAGGGCGCAAGCGGCAGCGCCTCGTGTTCAGGCATGGGCAACCTCGGTGAGCGTCGATTTGATGAGATCAATTCGGTGGCGTCGGTCCTAAGCGCCTATTCCTGAACCGTTGGTCTTCAGGCCTGCTTGCTCGACCCGGTCGATTACCCACGGGCACCCGGTTGGCTGGTACAGACGTTACTGCTGTCAGCAACCTGATGATAGCCCTGAGGGTCTAGGCCGTTTTGCTCGTTGTGACGTGCAGGAATACGCGGTCCGTCTGTCCCCGAAATGGCCCAATGGTAGGTCGGGCCCGTAGCAGCGGGTTCCGCCCGGCTCCCATCGAGGAGAACCATTCATATGACCAGAACCATCCGTCGCTTCGGGCGCTCTGCGCTGATCGCCGGCGCGTCTCTCATGCTCGTGAGCAGCACAGGCCTCCTCGCGCCGCCGGTACTGGCGGCGACCCCACCGCCACCCTTGGTGGACTGTTTCGGATACACCATCGAATTCATTGTCCCGCCGCCGCTCTACGTCCCATCCGGTGGTGGCGCCTTCGTCGGCACGGACCGTGCCGACGTAATCATCGGTACAGATGGACCCGACCGCATCTTCGGCGGCGAGGGCGGCGACAGGATCTGCGGCGGAGATGGTCAGGACTACATCGAGGGCGGAACGGGGGACGATCGTATTGACGGTGAAGGTCACAGAGACGAAATACACGGCGGGGAGGACGACGACACCATCTACGGCGGGCCCAATCCGCCCGGCGGATTTCATGAAGCACTCTACGGAGAGGAAGGCGCCGACCAACTGTTCGGCGGAACCGGACCCGACGCGCTGATATGCGCGACACCTCCCGATCTGCCGCAAACCGGCGACCACGGCAGTGGCGGAACAGGCATGGGCAACGGTGCGCCGGAAGATGACTACATCATGCTGGGGACCAGCTGCGACACTCAAGCAAGCATTCCTTGATGCGCAAATGGCGGACCGGCGACAGGGCGACGGCGTTGTCGGAATGCAGCGAGGAAGGCGCTAGTCAGGGCGACGGAGGTTAGCAGGTCAGCCTTGGGTGAGCTGGAACAGCGCGATCACCACACTGGCCACGGTGACGAGAAGGCCGACGACGGCGATGATCTGGCGGGGGCGGTCGGCGAGCTGGGCGCGGGTCACCGCGCTCCGCTCGATCTCACTCAGCCGCCCCCCAGACCACCCACCTGCTCGACCAGCTCTGCATGACGGTCCTCCACCTGCTTGAGCTGATGGAGGACCAACCGCATCTGCCCATCAGTCCGAGGCGAACAGGTGGTTGGCAATCGAGGTCGCGGCCCTCGCGATGCCGCCGCTGTTCGCCCGGCTCTACTGGCCGGCGACGACAACCTGCATGAATGTGATCGCGAACGCTGGTGGCCGGGCCGGGACGGCCAGGGGTGGGAAACTGGCCGTCCCGCGTGTGTAGCGTTCAGCCGCTGCCCTGGATGCCAGCCGCAGCGGCCGATGCCGCCGCCACCACCGTGAACATCGCAACGGTCAGAGCGAGCACGAACCGGCGCCAATGTGTCATCGCATGCCTCCTCTCAGGACGACCAGCCACGCCACCGTGTATTCGCCGCGCCCGCGCCGCTGGATTTCTCTCGCGTACAGCCAAGACGCGCTAATGCCGTACTCGACATAGGTCGAACTCGACTACCGGAGTCTGGATGGCAGGCCCGATCCGACTCACCGCCCCCACCAGCGACGTCCTCAGCGTCCTCCTCGAAGCAGCCGCTGAGAACACTCCCACCTATGGGCTCGCGATCTGCCAGACCACTGGCCACGGGTCCGGCACCGTCTACCCCATCCTGCGCCGACTGGAGACCATCGGGTGGGTGCGCTCCTACTGGGACGACAGCGAGGCGACCGGCCCACGCAAGCGCCTGCTGGAGATGACCGCGCAAGGCCGAGGCGAGGCCGCATCGGCGCTCGCCCAGCGGCAGGCCAAATCCAGCGGTCGCCGGGGATGGAGCGCCTGATTTTGCTGGTGAGTAGCAGCAGCGTTTGTCGGTCAGTTTGGGCAGCACTCGGGGGCTGATCGGGTTTGGAATGTCGGTGAGAAGTAGCAGCACCCGGAGGCTCGACCGCGACCCGAGCAAGCCATAGTGCCGGGCCCGCCCAGTCGGGCGCGGCGGCGTCTTCCCAGGCGGTGCGGACGGCGTCCGGGGCGGGGGATGAGCCCTAGGTCGGGGATGAGGCGAGCTGCTGGGCGAACCCTTCGGAGGAGCCGGCCAGCGACCCTCCGCGGCCAAAGCGGCCGGCGGGCGCCTGTTCGGGGGCGGGTTGGTGAAGAGCGGTCAGGAAGACGGCCCGCCCGTTTTGTTCCCGGTTCAGTCGTGGGGGAAGCAGACTCTGGAGTGAAGGCGAAGGGGGCGGCCGGGTGGGAGAGGCGGTTCCAGCAACTCGTCCACTGGGACGCCGGTCCAGTCGATGGACGTGGTCTCGGGGTTCTCGTGGAGACGAGCGTTCAGGTCGTACTTGGCAATGGGGTGGCCGGGGCGGTGGATGTGCAGGGTCAGCTCCGCACCCTCATCGTCCAGGTCTTCACCGGTCAGGCAGTCGGATCGGGAGCCGGCGTTGGGGCCGGGGCCGAGGGCGGCGGCCAGGTGCGTGCGAACGTCGGCGACGGAGGTGAACAGGACGAGGGCGTCCTCCCATTCGTTGTTGTTGATCCAGTAGGCGCTGCGCAGTAGCGCGAAGGCGTGGCGGGGGTGGCTCGTCTCGCGCTGAGGCCTTTTAGCGGGCGGAGCATGAAGGTAGGAGAGGGCGGAACGGGCGCAATGGTCGTCGGGTGCGCGGTGTAGGGCTTCCTGGTAGGCGGCGATTGCGGCGTTCTGGTCGCCCGTCCAGGTGAGGGCATGACCCAGGTAGAGCGGCATGAGGGCGTCGTGGGGGTCCGCAGCAAGGGTCGCCTCTGCGGTAAGGACGGCTTCCTCGGCGAGCGGACGGCTCACGCCTTTGCTGTCATGCATTCCCAACCCGTTGAGCAGCGTTCCGTCGTCATCGTCGAAATCGCAGCACACGTCCGACAGCACCACCTGCCGAAGGGCGAAGGTCGAGGCCACCGCACGCAGGATCGCAAGAGTGGCGGCAGTCTCGGCGTCTTCGTGCGGTCCCTGCTCGGCCTGGTCGCAGTGGTGGCGAGCCTGGGCGATCAGACCAGGGACCGCCTGTTCGCCGCTGAACTGCCGAAGCAGGAACTCGCATTCGGCGAGCGACCGGCCGGCCTGCAGCAGGTGGATGCGCGGATCTTGTGCGGGCATGGGTCGAATTCTGCCATCGAGAGTCGTAGCGATTCCCGGTGAACGCTACGACTCGGTGTCTTGGTCATCGGGCCGCCCACTGAAACCAGGCACTTAAGGCTTTCAGATCAGGAGACCCAGGGTTTCGGGCGCTTCCCAGGCCGTCAGCTGCCGCTCAGGGTCGGTTTCCTCCTGCGCGTACTGGTTGATCAGTTCGGCGAGGGCTTGCCGGTCCTGCTTGGGGAGGTCCTGCAGGAGAGTGCAGCGGCGCCAGCAGGGTCCGCTCGTGCGCGAAGCGCTCGCCGATGGTCTGGGTGCGCATCCGGATCCGGCGCTGCTCGTCTTTGACGTCCCATTGGTCAATCAGTGCGTTTAGCTCGC
The DNA here is from genome assembly GCF_044465905.1 of Nonomuraea sp. NPDC049480. Taxonomy (NCBI): domain Bacteria; kingdom Bacillati; phylum Actinomycetota; class Actinomycetes; order Streptosporangiales; family Streptosporangiaceae; genus Nonomuraea; species Nonomuraea sp. NPDC049480. The sequence goes on along the minus strand of NZ_JBITMD010000053.1, from coordinate 462 downwards.
TTATCGAGGCGACATCGGGGACGTTCTCTGAACTAGGAACTTGATGCTCAGCGGTAGCGCCTCAGCTCGTTTGCTGTCGAAGCGGGTCAGGTAGAGGTCAGCCCGGCTTTCGCGGAGTCGAGATGGCGGGTGTCACCGAGGTTGACGACCTGGCGGCTGCGGCGGAAATCGTCTTCGTGCAGTTTGGTGATACTGCCCGATCGAACTCGGAAAAAGGCATGGCCGACTGCCATGATCGGCATCTTGATCCAGGCCGCCACGATGAAGGTCAGGGAGCCACCGTGCGTCACGATGATCTGGTGTTCGCAGGGGCGCTGCACGATCTCGTTCATGGCCGCGTAGAGATGCGCTGCGCCAACGCCCCCTTAGTGGTCCGGCTCGTAAGTCATTCGAGGGTTCACGTGGTTGCTGGTAGTACGGCAGGCTGGTGATCGCAGCCGGTGGGCTGCTGGAAGTGGCGCT
>NZ_JBITMD010000052.1:0-36721 GCF_044465905.1 Nonomuraea sp. NPDC049480 | reverse complement strand
GGCAGTGAGTCACGCTGCCTGACGCGGACCGGACCGTCGAAGCCATCGACGGCGAGGAGCTGCGAGCTCGGTCCGTTTACGGCCGAGAAGCTGACGGATTGGCGCTGGCAGCTGGTGCAAGGCGGGCGCCTTCTATCCCCGCTGCGCCGGTTCGCAAACGTACGGGTCGAACAGCTGGCGGCCGGAACAGTAGCAGCCACATTCACCGGAGCCGATGTGCTCAGTGGAGCGCGCAGCTCACTTGGGGCGCCCCGTTGGTCGTGTTGTTCCAGGTGGCGATGAAGCCGAATACGGTGGACGCGCCGATCGGCAGGTCGCCGTTGTAGCCGGCGTTGCCTGCTGTGACGGTGGCGGCGTTCTGGGTGAGTGCGGTGTTCCATGATTCGCGGACCTGCTGGCCGTCGGCGAAGGTGAAGGTCGTCGTCCAGGCGGAGGCCGCGCCTGTGGACGTGTTCTGTACCGTGACCTCGCTCTGGAAGGCACCGCCCCACTGGGAGATCACCCGGTAGGTGGCGGTGCACCGGCCGCCGGGAGGGGGAGCGGTCACGGACGGGGACGGGGAGGGGCTGGGCGAGGACGGTGGGGTCACCCCGCCGAGCACCTGCGTCAGGGGCGGGTACCAGCGGTCGGCCATCTTCCTGAAACCGGCGTCGTTGGGGTGTACCCCGTCGCCGGTGTCGGTGGCGGTGTTGAAGCCGGTCCACTGGTCCACGACGACGATGGGTGACTGCGGGGTGGTGAGGTTCGCGGCCCAGCCCGGGATGGCGTTGTTGAGCGCCGTCACACTGGCTGCGCAGGTGGAGCAGCCGGACGGGTTCATGGGGATGATCTGGGCCACGATGATCTTCATGGTGGGGTTGTTCGCCCGCATCTGGCCGACCAGCTTCGTGTACGCGGCCAGGACGGTGCCGGTGGGGACAAAGCCCCCCCACATGTCGTTGGTGCCCAGGTGCATGAGGACGATGTCGGGCCTGGCCGCGTTCAGCCACGGCGGCAACTGGTTCTGGTCGGCGATGCCGGTCGCAGAGTAGCCGCCGTGCCCCTCGTGGTCGCCGTCGTAGGAGAACCCGTAGTTGCAGCCGCCGTCGGGATCGCTGCCGACGAAGTCGATGTTCGTGTATCCGGTCGACTGCAGGCGGTTCCAGAGCAGGGCGCGCCAGCAGCCCGGCCCGGCGGTGATGGAGTCGCCGAGCGGCATGATGCGTACGGGCGCCGCCGCCGACGTGGCCGGCAGGGCGGCCCCGAAGGTAACCGCCAGCAGGATCGCGGCGAGCAAGGTGTACAGGCGGGATCCGCGAAGCATGCGTGACTCCTTGCAGAGACGATCGAGGGGCACGCCGGAGGTGCTACGAGAAGGGGTTCCGGGTGAGCAGGTGTGCCTTGAAGCCCTCGCCGTAGGTGCTGGTGGGGGTGCCGTTGTAGTCGGTGATGAGCACGTTGCCCTGGCTGCATCCCCACGGGTTCCAGGTCCATGCCGTGTATCCGACACCGTTCACGTCGGCCCACGCCATGACCTGATCGATGTAGTCGTGCGCGCAGGAGTTCTGGCCGATCTCACCGGCGTGGACGGGCACCTGCGCGGCGACGGCGCCCACCTGGTTGTTCCAGCAGGAGGTGTTGACGCAGGCGTTGAAGTTGTAGGTGTGCCAGGCGGCCATCAGATTGCCGGTCGGGTCGTTCGGCTTGTAGGTCAGCCACTGGCTCAGGTTGTTGGCCCACTCGATGCCGCCGAGCATGATCACATTGGTGGCTCCCGTCGCGCGCACCGCGTCGACCAGGTCCTGCATGCCGGCGACCTCGTAGCCGATGCCGGTGCAGGTGCCGCCGTCGCGCCAGCAGGTCCAGGCGGCGGTCGCGTTCCAGTTGGCGGCGGCGTCCGGGTAGGGCTCGTTGAACAGGTCGAAGACGACCGCGTTGTCGCCCTTGAAGGCGTTGGCGACCCCGGTCCAGAACGTCGGCGCGTACTGGGCGTCGGGCATCGGCTTCTGGCAGGTGGCGGCGGTGTCCGAGCAGCCGGCCCCCTGGCCGGTGTACTGGCCGTGGCTCCAGTGCATCTCTACGATCGGCGTGATGCCGTTGGCGACCAGCAGGTTCACGTAGTCCTTGACGTTCTGCTGGTACGTGGCGCCGCTGGGCGAGCCGTTGACGCCGACCCAGCATTCCTCGTTCAGCGGGATCCGGACTGCGTGGATGTTCCAGGCCTTCATCGCATCGACCGAGGCCTGATCCACAGGGCCGCTGTCCCACATGCCTTTGCCCTGCACGCAGGCGAACTCGCCGCTGGCCCGGTTGACACCCAGCAGTCGGTAGGCGGTACCGCTGGAGGTGACCAGCCGGTTCCCGGAGACGCGCAGGGCGGGTGCCGCGTCACCGGTGCCGCCGTCGTTGTCGGCCTCGGTGGCGTTCACGGTGACGGAGGTCAGGTCGGAGGAGGAGACGCTGATCGGCCGGGTACCGTTGGCGTTGTCGGCGTCCTCTGCCGCACGGAGCGTCACGGTCTGCGGGGTGCTCCAGTTGGATGTGGTGAAGGTCAGGCCGGCGCCGCCACTCACGGTGATGTCGCCGTCCCCAGTGCCCGCGGTGCTGGTGACCGTCACGGTACCGGACGGCTGGGACTGCAGGCGGACCGTGTAGCCGGCGGTCCCGCCCTCGGGCACGCTCACGCTGGTGGGGGAGACCACCAGGGCCTGCTGCGGGGCTCCGGTGCCGTTGCCGGCGCACGAGACGGTGGGAGGGGTGTTGACGCCGCCGGTGTAGGTGCCGTTGAAGCCGACCGTCCAGGTCGCCCCGGTTGCTTTGGCGGCGTTGTAGGAGGCTGGGTTGACGGTGATGGCCGCGCCCGCCGGGGTGGGGGCCGCGGGGGTGGGCGTGCCGTCCCACATCTGGGTGATCATCTGGTTGTCGGGGAAGTCGAAGCTCAGCGTCCAGGTGGTCAGCGGGTCACCGGTGTTGGTCACCGTGATGGTGGCGCCGAAGGCGCTGCCGTTGTCCCAGCTCTTGGCATAGGCGGCGGAACACGACACGGCGGCGTCGGCAGCGGACTGCACGCCGGCGAGCCCGAATCCGGCGAGCACTACAGTGGCCGCGGCTGTCAGGGCTGTGTGCCACGGCTTCCGGCGGATGGTCATGGGGTTCTCCGCGACGAAATAGAGGAGCCGGAAGCGACCAGGCGGCATCCGAGACCCCTTACTGAATGGGAGCGCTCCCAAATGATCCATCCGACCTGGGTGCTTAGCAAGAACGCCCAGTGGTGGGAACGCGGCACCAGTACCGACCTTGGGCAAGGCGGGGAACACCTATGAAACGTTCATTCTGCTACGCACGCGCGGCACAGGCTTCGCCGCTGCTTGGCCTATCGCGGGGCGCGCGGGCACTCTACGCCGAGCTGCCGGCGAGACCTCCTGCGTCAGCCTGGCCTGGGCCGTCCTGGATCGCGCCGCCCGCGGCTGGCGCGGCTTCACCAGCACCAGCAAGGGCCTGCGCATCCTGCAAGACCTGCGCCGAGCACTACTCCACCCGCCCACTCAGCTTCACCCGGCCGACGACCCGGCCTTGGCACCCGCTACCGAGGCTGCCTAAGATCAACCCACGGCACCTACCTCGTCGAGCCTTTTACACCGCTCCGAGGACGCGACCGGCTGCCGGTGAGTGGGGTGGATTCGCCCAGCTCCAGCCCAGAGGAGTAGTCGACCGCCCCATCCGCCAGGGGATCGCGCCGTGCCGCAGTTGGGCAGAGGCGAGGATGCGCAGCCCGGTCCAGTCGAAGTCGGCGCGCCAGCGCAGCCGGGTGCAGTCGAAGTCGGCGCGCCAGCGCAGCCGGGTGCACCCTGGGGAGCCCAGGACGACGTTTCGACGTGCTCGATCACGCCCGGCAGGCGGGTCCGAGGCAGCCGGATCAAAAGTGGTGAGGCCGAGGGCATGAGCTTCACGGCAGAGATTCACGATCGGTCGAGAGATCAGCAGAGATCGACGTCGATGTACTTGCGGGCCACCTTGTAGATCTTCTCGTCCGTGGTGACCAGGTTGCAGTCCAGCGCTTCGGCCAGGGCGACGTAGGTGGCGTCGTAACCGTTGAAGTTCGCTCGCAGGTTCCAGGCGCGATCGGCCGTCAGATCGTCAGCGTGGCGGATGAAGGGCAGGCCCGCCTTGACGATCCGGGCTCCCTCGGCGCGGGCCTCGCTAATTTTCCCGCCGAGTAGCAGACCGCGCATGGCGTTGCGAAACTCGTAGTCGAGCAGGTGAGGGATGTGGAGTCGGTTATCGGCGACGCGCGCGAGCAGTTGCTCTGCGGGGGCGTCTCCGGCCAGGGCCTCGACGAGGGCCGAACTGTCGATGACGATCACGTCTCGCGGATCTTCCGTATCTCGGTTACGACGTCGTCGTGGCTCGCTCCGCCGCCGAGTGACCGGAGCGCCTCCAGTCGTTCTCTGATCGTGTCCGGGGCGGGAGTAGCGGCGACCTCGGTGAGGATGCCGGCCACGTACGCGGACAGCGACATGCGCTTACGTGCGGCCCGCGCTTTCAGTTCGGCGACCACTTCCGCGTCCAGGCCTCTGACTTGCAAGGTGGCATCCATGATGTAAAGCATAATGCTTTTCGTCCATGTGAGATATGCACATAGCTGCTGGCAGTCATGGTCGCGCAGGATCTCCACCACAAGCTGGGGCGGTCGCGGAACATCTGGACGAGGGCGTCCTGTCGGCACACCATGCCCGACCAGCCGGAGTCGTGCCAGGGGACGCGGATCGAAGGGTGCACGTTACTGCTCATCCTCGCGCTTTCTCTCTCATGACATGGAAAGGAAGGTGCCGCCACCGCCAAGGACTGAGGTCCTGCGCCTGGCCAACGATGACATGGCGGTACGGTCGCAGGCCGCGCCCACGCAACAGCCGGGTGGTGTCGGTCGATGCGCTGAAGCGCTGGTGGTCGCAGTTCGACGCCGTCCATGCTCGGCAGACGCCGGGCATGCCGCATCTGTGGGGGCTCGTCGAGGACGAGCCGTACGCCATCAGGGCCGGTTTCGGGCCGACCCGGCAGCTGTACCGCCGCCTCCTGCCGCCGGACGTGGTGGAGGAGGTCAACCGGCTCTGGGACGGCGTCATACTGCCATCTCCCGCACCACACTTTCCGGTCCCCGCGCCTACTACCGCCGCTACCTCACCGAGCTGGAACAGGCATGCACACCCGTCCACCGCAGCCTCTTCGACGAACTTGAACACGCCGAGCGCTATCTGGGCCCGCCCCAGCCGGTGTACACCCGCCGGCAGGAAGGGATCTCCGACGGCGTGCACATCTCCATGGGGGTGGCCATGGGGGAGCGTCGTGCCGGATTCGAGATGCTGCGCGACATCATCACACGCCACCGGCAGGGATGGAGTCATCGTTACCTCGCCGAGTACCTCCGGCACCGGTGGAAGAGCGAGCTGATCGACGTTGCCTACGAACTGAACAAATTCGTGGCCGAGCTTCCCACGTTCAAGCAGTTCGCACGCTTCGCCGCCAAGGCGGCCAACCACTGGTTCAACGGGGACCTGGCTGGCCTGTACGCCGCCATCGGCGAGAGAGCGCCCACCACGTCACGTCGAGTGGACCTGCTCCCTGGCACCGCTCATGACTTCGTGGATGCCGTCTATGCCGCTCTTGGCGCGCCGCCGTACGAAGAGGTCATGCGAGACCCTGGTTCGCTGCTTGCTGCCGTATGCCGGCAGAAGGCCAGACTGGCGGGAGCCACCGTCTGCTACGTCCAGATTGCCGAGGCGCTCGGTGGTGCGCCCGAAGCGACGGAGTTCGGGGCGGATCGGCATGAATGGGAGTGGGCCGGCGGGCTCGAACGAGGATGGCCCGTCTATCGACGCGCCGTCGAAGCCGCGACGTTGGCGCTGGCGTCGGGGGCGGAGCCAGGGCCCCGGCAAAGTCGCGACTCGACGTAGATGTAGAGGAACTTGAGCTGGTCCAGGCGGTGGCGAGCTTGGCCTGCACCGGGATCGGCGGGTTATCGAGCAGGTTCCGGGTGTTCGTTCGGATGGCCATCAGGTTCTTCTTTTGAGAGGAGCGGTCCGTCCGCCGGCGTGGCGGCAGGTCTGGGCGTGCATACGCACGGGTGGTCGCGATCGAGGCTGTGGCTGCCATCCCCGGGCGGCCCTCCACGGAGTCCTCGCCCGCGTGCGCGACCTCGGCGCCGCCCTCATCTCGGTCACGACCGGACGAGGCGCACGCCGGTCGCGAGCAGCCAGACGAGCCAGGCGACGAACCCTAGGAGCCCGACGAAGATCAGCGGCGAGCCGTCGGCGATCGCGAGGTTGCCCAGCCCCGCAGCGAGCAGCAGGCTCCCGCCCACCATGCCCAGCAGGCGCTGCCAAGCCGGAGTCAACTCGCTCGCGTGCGCGGCGAGGGCCGAGCCGATGCAGGTGGTGCCGAGCATCGGCAGCGCCAGCGCGAACGCCGCTGCGTGAATCTGCCAGACGAGCCCGAACGCGGGCGTCGGCTCGGCGAGCCCGCTGGTGGAGAGCGCGAGCCCGATCTGCAGGACGTTGACAAGCACGAAGATGGCCGACAGCGTCGCGCCAGCGGCCAAGGCGAGGCGCGACCAGTCGGTGCCCGCTCCGCCGCGCCGCTCCACGAGGCCGTGCAGGCCCGTCACGAACACGAGCAGCAGCGGCAGGTACAGGGCTACCAGACCGGACACGATCGCGACCGCGTCGCGGTTGGCCGCGTAGTAGGCCAGCACTTCCTCGATCGGAGCGCCGTAGGGCAGCGCGCCCGTTACCGCAAACAACACGTTCTCTATCACCACCAACACCGCGAACGCGATCGCCGCGGCACCGACGAGCCGGCCTCGAACGAACCAACTGCGGGCTGGCGTGGTGGCGGTGTTCTTCGGTGATCTCATCTCTTACTCCTTCGTTGCGGTCGGATGACCGGCGGGTTGTCGAGCGGGTTCGGGGTTTCGCTGATTCGTACACCGTACGTCGTACACCGTACGTCGTACACTGTACGTCGTACACTGTACTACAGTTTAGTACACTGTACGATGAACGTACGCTTGACGATTGTCAAGCCGTTCGAGCGAGTGAGGAGACCCGTGTCCGGGAAGAAAAAACGCCAGGTCGCGCCAGACGCGGGGCTGAGCAAGCAACGGGTGGTAATCGAGGCCATCCGGATCGCCGACCGCGAGGGGGTCCACGCGCTGAGCATGCGCCGGCTGGCCGGCGCGCTCGGCGCGGGCGCGATGTCGCTCTACTACTACGTGGCGAACAAGGAGGAGCTGCTGGACGCCATGATCGACATCGTGTTCGAGGAGATCGAGCTCCCGCCCGAGGACACCGACTGGCAGTCGGCGATGCGACGGCGGTCGGTATCCGCCCGACAGGTTCTCGCACGCCACCCGTGGGCGGTCGGCCTGATGGAGTCGCGGACATCGCCGGGGCCCGCGCACCTCCGCCACCGCGAAGCGGTCACCGCCTGCCTGCGGAGGGCTGGCTTCCCGGTTCTGATGGCGACGCACGCCAACTGGTTGCTCGACGTCTACGTCTACGGTTTCGCCCTGCAGGAAGCCAGCCTGCCGTTCGACACCGCCGATGAGTTCGCGGACATGGCCGAGGACGTCTACCTGCCCCAGCTTCCTCCTGACGAGTTCCCCTACCTCAACGAGTCCGCCGCAGCGCTCGTCGCTGCCGGCTACGACCCGGCAGAGGAGTTCATCTTCGGCCTCGACCTCATCCTGGCCGCCCTCGAGCCCCTAAGAGCCTCCGCATAGCAACGCTCACCGACCGTCGCGGGCCCTCTGCGCCGCAGGCTCCGCAGAAGTGCTCCGCTGGCAGGGTCCCGGCAAGGTCGTTAGGTGATGCCGAGTAGGGCCAGTGGGCGGTTGGCGTTGCGGGCGTGGTGGCGGGTCGCGGCGGGGATGTTGGTGATACCGGCCAGCCGTAGGGCGCCGATGGCGGCGTTTCGGAGGGCGGCCATGACTTGGGGTCCGGTGCCGGTGCGGATTTGGGAGCGATCTTCGTCGTAGGTGACGTCGCGGACCCAGTGGATCTTGTTTTCGATCGACCAGTGCCCGCGGATCCAGTCCGCGAGCTGCCACGGTCTTGCTTGGTGAGCTTGCAGATCGGTGATCGCGTAGACAGTCTCGGTGGTGAAGCGCCTCGGTTCGTCGAGACGGCGCCGACGGCGACGGATCTGGATCGCTTGTGCCGCATGGGGAAACTCGATGCCGGCGGCGACGGACAGGATCTTCAGGGTGCGGATCTCCCGACGGCCGTGCCCACGGTCGGTGTCCCGGTCGGCTTCAGGTGTCTGTCGCCAGAGCAGACCGGCCAACTGCTCGTGCAGGATGGGCTGGTTGCCTTGACGGTCAGAATCCAGTGCGCGCCGCGGTCGGCGAGATAGGCGACGTGGTCACGCTGGCAGTGCAACGCGTCGGCGGTGACGACCACACCGCGTAGGTCGCCGATCTGGTCGAGCAGCGTGTCGAAGCGGGTGATCTCGTTGGTCTTGCTGTCGACATCGGTGGAAGCCAACACAACACCGCTGGACTGGTCCGCGGCGGCCAGGACGTGGCGGGCTGCGGCGGTACGCGTGCGTGAGCCCCGCAATGTCTTGCCGTCCACCGCGATCGCTCGCCTGGAGCCCGACGCGGCCGGGGGTATGCGCGTGGCCAGCCATGTCCCGATCGTGGCGGCGAGCAGGTCCGGGTCGACGGCCTGCAGCAGCCTGCGGATCATCGACTCGGACGGTCGCCGACCGGGATCGATACCCAACAGCATCGCGGTGTCGGCGGGCAGGTCGGTGACCCACTCGGCGATCGCGGTGTAGGAGCGGTAGCCGGCCACGACCGCGCAGACCGCCGTGGTGATCACCACGGTGAGACGGTGGCGGATCCCACGCCGCGCACGTGGGTCCGGCACCTCAGCCAGGGCAGCCGGCAGCTCGACGGCCACCTCGGCCGGGCCGAGTCCGGCTGGGTCAAGTCCGTCCGGTAGGTGCGACAACGAGGCGATCAGGGATGATGGCGACGCGGGCATGACTCACTTTCGGAAGATGATCAACGGGTGCAGGAACCTCGATGATCTTCCGAACCGGTCATGCCCGCCCGGCTACCTCCAGCAAGGGCGCGCCTACACCAATCAACTCAACCCGGACACCAGTCGCGACTTTGCCGGGGCCCTGGGGGCGGAGCTGAAGGTGGTGCAGGGCACGTTGGGGCATGCGGTCATGTGTTGACCGCCGATATCTACGTCTCGGTGTTGCCGCAGCCGTATCACGACAGCGCCCGGGTGACGGCGCGGCTGGTGCTGAAGGCGGTACGGGGAACCAACCGGAAGATCGGCAAGGCGCGGGTGGGGGCGTGACTCACATGTGTCTCACCGTGACTCACGATCAGATGACGCGACTACAGATCCGCGTAAAGCCGCAGGTCGGCATGGTAGGGCGGGTGGGACTTGAACCCACGACCCACGGATTATGAGACCGCGCCGCCACCGAACTCAGGGCACGCCGCATGTCCACGTGACACGCCACTGCGGAGGGACGGGGCCTCGCCCTGCTCGACCATGGCGTTCACGCCGGTGCGCCGATCCTGGCCTTACTGCCCGTGCACGTCGCTGAGCGTGTAAGGCGGGTGTCGGCGGCGCAGGTGGCGCTGGCCTGGTTGCTGGGGCGGCCCGCGATCACGTCGCTGGTGGTCGGCGCGCGCACCAGCGAGCAACTGGCCGACAACCTGGCCGCCGCCGACCTGAAGCTGACGGCCGAGCAGCGCGCCCGGCTGGACGAGGTCAGCCGCCAGCCGCTGCTCTACCCCCCGGCAGCGCCCTCGGGCAGCCGGGCCCGCTTGACCGCCCGGCCCTGCTCGTCCTGCACCTCCACATCGTGATGGTCCTCACCCAGTCATCACCGACAAACAGCACTCGATCCCCAACCCTCGACAACATGATCAAGCAGCCCGCGGGGGCCGGTCGGCGTGCTAGTGGATCAGTACTCACGCCACCCAGGGCGGGCACGACATCCCATCAGTGATCGAGACCCCCGACCACCGGTGAGGGCAACGGTCTGTCCACAGGACTCGAAGATCGGTCCAGCGTCCGGGAGTGCTCACTCACCAGCGGCCACCAGGCACCGAGTCTGCCCGATCAGCGGACCCGGTGGTTCCCATTAGCGTCCGGCGGGGCGGTGGCCCAAGAGCCGCACTCCCTCCAGGAATGCGGAGTCAGGCCCCGACAACGCGGCTCTCAGCTACGGTCCGCCCGGCTCGCCGGACGGACGCGGCTTCGGCTTCCACCGGATCGCATCCCGGCCTCGGTAGGCATGCGACGAGGCTACGCTGATGTCCGTTTTACTCATGTAAACACAGAGAACCGAAGACGCTCTGGTACTTCCGGGGCTGTGCCGGGGGGCCGACAGAGTAGGTTCTCGCCTGTGAGTGATATTCGACTTCTCGGTCCCGAGGAACTGCCCCTGTGCCAGCGGCTCGAAAGCGATCGCGAGTGGTCCACCGACGAGGCCAAATGGCGGCTGATGTTCGAGACGGGTGAGGTCTACGCTGTCGACGCGGCCGACGGCGACGGCCTGGCCGGGTGCGTCGTGGTGACTCGTTACGGCGACTCGCTGGCCGACGTCGGCATGATGTTGGTCGCCAGCAGGTACGGCAGGCAGGGGCTCGGCACGCGGCTGATGGAGCACGCCCTGGAGGCCGCCGGGGACCGCATCGTGGAGCTGACCGCGACCCGGTTCGGGCGCCCCGTCTACGAGCGGCTGGGCTTCCGGCCCACGGGCAACCTGACGATCACTATGGGCCCGGTGGAGGGGGTGGCGGGGTCGTCCGGAGTCCGCGTGGCGACACCGGACGACCATGCCGCGCTCCTCGACTTGGACGCCGAGGTCACCGGGGCCGACCGGAGCAAGGCGCTGACCGTCCTGCTGGCTAGGGCCGAGCGCACGATCGTCACCGACGGCGGCTTCGCCGTGGCCTGGAACGCCGGGCCCCACCGTGTCATCGGCCCCGTCGTCGCGCCCTCGGAGGAAGCCGCCCGCGAGCTCATCCTGGCCGCCGCCCACGGCGCCGACCGCGACGTGCGGATCGACCTGCTGGACGCCTACCCGGGCCTGCGCCCGTGGCTCACTGGGCTGGGGCCCACCAAGGGACCCGCGGCCCTGCCGACGATGGTCTACGGCGCCCCCCGACACCCGGGCGACCGCGGGCGATACGTCGCGCCCATCCTCATCTCGATGGGCTGACCGGCCATCAGGTCGGCCGCCGCCCGGGCGAAGACGCGCACCCGCGCGGTCCGGCCTCCGGCCGGCTCGCCAACCCTGCCGCCCGGATTCGTGCGCACACGGCCGGGATGGTCCTTGCCTGCGACACCAGATCACCATTCTGGAACGGCAACCCGGCGTCGGCACCAGGGTGAGAGTACGACGCCGGCGCGCAGGCCAGGGCCGCAGCGGTGCACGTGAGATTGCTGCGCCACCAACATCGGGGTACGTTCTCGGCGAGCTTGTTGGACGACGGCATTGCCCGGAGGCGGCTTTGACAGAACAGTCCAGCACCACCCCGACCTGGCCAGACCTTCCCCCAGGCCCGTACGGCACCCTCTCGCCCGATCTGGTGCGGCGGCACGCCGAGGCCCCGATGGAGCCGGCGACGTTGCCGAGCGGCGACCGGGTCCCGATGATCGTCAAGTACGCGGACGTCCGCGACCTGCTCATGTCGCCGGCCAGTAGCCGCAACCTGCGCGAGCCCGGCCTGCCCCGGCTGGTCAAGGGCCCCTTCCTGGATGACGACCCGGCGGCGCTCATGAACCAGGACCCGCCGGAGCACACCCGCTACCGCCGCATCATGCACGGCACGTTCACCCCCAAGCGCATCGAACGCTGGCGGCCCCGCGCCGCGGTCATCGCCGAGGAGCTGATCGAGGCGGCCGGCGCGGAGTTCGACCTGGTGGCGGACTTCGCGCTGCCGCTGCCCGCGCGGGTGATCTGCGAGATGCTGGGCGTGCCGATGGACCGCTACGAGCAGTTCAGGGGCTGGACGGACACCTTCCTGTCCACCACCGACGCGAGCGCTGAGGCCAGGCACGAAGGGCTGGCGGAGTTCACGGCGTACACCCGGGAGCTGATCGAGCAGCACCGGGTCAAGCCGGGGGAGGACCTGATCGACCTGCTCATCGAGGCGCGCGACGAAAACGACGGGCTCAGCGAGGACGAGCTGACCAACATGGTGTTCACGCTGATCGTGGCCGGGCACGAGACGACCGCCTCGATGATCATCAGGGGCACGTTTCGGCTGCTGTGCCACCCCCGGCAGTACGCGGAGCTGGCCGCCCGCCCCGAGCAGGTCGAGGCGGCCGTGGAGGAGATCCTGCGCCACGAGGCGCCGGGCAGCAACGGCATGCTGCGGCGGATCACCCAGGACGTCGAGCTGTCCGCCGGGACCATCCCGGCCGGGAGCGTCGTGCTGCCGAACATCTCGGCGGCCAACCATGATCCGGAGGTGTTCGAGGATCCGCTGCGGTTCGACATCCACCGCTTCGATGACGCCCAGCCGAACCCGCACCTGGCCTTCGGCCACGGGCCTCATTACTGCCTGGGCGCGAACCTGGCCAGGATGGAACTGCAGGAGGCCTTCCGCGCACTGGTGACGGGCCTGCCGGGGCTGCGGGCGCGGGAGGACCTGGCGGACGTGCGGTGGAGCGACGGCGCGTTCGTCTATCGGCCGCGCCGCCTGCTGGTCAGCGCCGGGTAGCAGGGGGGAGCCGCGAGAGGCGCCCCCCTAGATCGTCAGAGCGCGTAGGTCCAGGCGAACTTCTGGTACACCCGCTCCTTGGCCTTCTGGACCTTGGACAGGTAGGCGGCGTAGAAGTCCTTGCCGCACTTCAGGTCCGCGGGCGGAGCGCCGTCACCGGGCTCAGGTTCTTCAGGTCTTTTGCGTGAGCTTTCCAGGACGGATCGCCACGTCATCGATCTGGAACGCGGGCCCGGTGGTGCTCGCGTTCCAGACAAAGGTCCAGTCGACGCGGGTCGTGCCCGGGGGCGCGGTGAACGTGCCGGCTGCTTCGGTCCAGGCGGTCTTCTGGGGCAGGGAGATGGCGTCGGTACGCAGCACCGTCCCGGATTCGTCGCGCCAGCGCACATTCCACGTGACGGCAGGCATGGTCGCCACGGCCTCCCGGTACCACAGCGACACGTGGTAGCTCGTACCGGCGACCACACCGCTGTATCCGGGGAAGTTGTCAAGCGCCACCGCGCTGCCACCCGTCTGGATGCTGGTCATTTGCAGCGAGCCCGTGCCACCATGCGCGCCGCCGGTCTGGTGCGCGACGCCGGCCCCGTACCACGGGGCGTAGGGCGAGATCGTCGAGCCGGACTCGAAGTCGTGCTCGGCGATCGGCGGCGGGGCGGGCGTGCCGCCGTCGAACGTGCTGCCGGCGTCCTGGCCGTACTGGGGGCCGGCCCACTGCCCGGGCGAGATGCGGCTGCCCATGTCGGTGACCCTGAACTGCCACGGTCCTGTGTAGGTGTTGTCGTGCCAGGAGTTGTTAGACCCGTGGACGATCGACTGCTGGATCACGGCGCCCTTGTACGGGGACCAGTCTGGGTAGGTGCCCCAGTTGGACAGCAGGGCCATGTGCCCGCAGTACTGCGTTGGGCAGCCGCCGTTGACGGCACTGGGGTCGAAGGCGAACGTGTTGTGGTGGATGTCGACGTTCTTCGTCCACCAGCGGCAGTTGGTGTAGAGCGGCTCGCCGGCGATGGCAGGAGCCGAGCACTGTGAGGTGTTGGTCGGCCCGACGATCAGCGTGCAGTCGCCGGTCGTCGAGGCTGGGCTGTTGCAGAACCGGTCGGCGTTCGCCCACGCGGTGATCCCGCCCCAGTTGTTCTCGAGCAGGTTGCCGGTGATCTCGATCTTGCTGGTCCGCGCTGCCACGCGGGGCTCACCATCCGCCTCGGACAGGTAGATCGCCGCTTCGGGGAACGGGTCGCCCTTCGTTGCCCGCTCGGCACCGGATTTCCAGGCGTTGCCGCGGATGGTGTTGTTCCGGATCACGACGTTGTAGCTGATCTCGTAGAAGATCGCGAGCGAGTCGTTGTCCTCGATGAGGTTGTCCGCGATGAGGAAGTCGTTGTTGTTGGTGTCCGCCCAGACCCCTGGCCCGTGGTTGCCGTGGACCCAGTTGCCGGTCACGTCGGCGCCGTTCACCGCCCAGAACTTCATGCCCCCGGTACATCCGCACCCAGGGATCTGGTGCTCCCAGTCTTCGGTGTTGTTGCCGGTGAACTCGTTGTCCGCCACAACCAGGCCGGTGATGGTGTTGCCGGCCTTGTACGCGTTCAGGCCGTACTGCCCATTGTCCTTGAAGCAGTTGCCGCGGATCTTGTTCGTGGCCCCGGCCATCAGCCCCGCGCCGGAGTTGTCGCGGATCGTGTTGTGCTCCACGACCCAGCCGTCGCCGGAGTCGTGGTTGACCACACCCTGATCGCGCGGCGCGACGAACCCGGTGATGGTCAGGTACCGGATCGTGACGCCGGTCGCCTGCTGACCGAACGCGTACTTGTTCAACCGCTGGCCGTCCAGTACCGCGCCGGGCGCGCCGATGAACGTCGCGCCATCGCCGGGCAGGATCTGGGCGTACTCGCCGGTGCCCAGCGTGTGCGTGCCGGTCTCGAAGTAGTACGTGGTGTTCGGTTGGCGTAAGTTCACGCCGCTGTTGTCACCCGCGGGGACCACGACCGCGCCGGAGGGCGGTGTGGTCGGGCCGTTCAGCGACGAACTGCCGCAGACCGCCGCCGTCGCCGTCGTCGTCGTCGAATCGGTTGCCGGATCGACCGCGTCGCCACTCGCTGGCGTCGCGCCCCCCATGACAACGGTGGCAAGGGCCATCAACGCCACTGGCCAGGTTCTTCGCATTCCTGTTTTCCTCCCGATTGTGACCAGCCTTGACTTCGCTTGACGCCTGCCGTCGCTGCTGTAGCCAGAGCTCGCCCTTGCTCTCAAGATCAACGCTGAGACAGTACTGCAGGGCAGATGCCGGCGTACTGCAGATCAGAGACAGCGATAGGACGTCAGCCCCGTCGTGCTGGAGACGCCCTACGACGACTACTGGTACCTCGTCGTCGACAGCTATCCGCAACGGATCAAGGTCTGGGTCACCGAGATCTTCGACTGACCGCGTCCGCAGCGCGGTTGGCCTGGCGTTTTCCAGGACGGCCCGTTCCGCCAGGGCGTTACCGTGAAGGTATGGCCGGACAACGCCGGTGCGGGTTCTGCGGAAGGCCGCTGCGGGCCACCGCCCGCGCGGATGCGATCTACTGCGCCCCGGCCTGCAGGCTCCACTGTCCGCCGTCGCGCCACAGGCACAGGTCGCCATAGTCCCAGTCCCGCTCGATCGTTTCTGGGACGGCTGCACCGGCGGGGACGTCTGGCACGTCGCCCGGGACGTCCTCGAGGACGTCCCGGGCGACGTCGTCGTCTGCTTCGGCGTCCCGGGCCGCGCGTTCGGCGGCGAGGCGAAGCAGGCGGGCGTACCGGCCCCGGGCGGCGCGGCGGGCGCCGACTCGCAGAATGGGGGCGAGCTGGTCCCAGGTGACGCCGGCGTCGCGGGCGGCCTGAATGAGTGCGGGTTCGACGTCGGTCAGCCAGTCGCGCAGGTCCGCGAGCAGGGTCAGGGCGGCCAGGGCCTCATCGCCGGAGGGCCGGTAGGCGTTGGGGGAGCGATACGGGCGGGTCAGGTCGTAGACGTTCGTGACCGCGCGCGCATGATGTACGGCGAACCCGCTCGGCACGAACTGCGTCTGCGGGCTCTCCTCCGCGAGAAAGCGGCGGGCGTCGTGGGGGTCAGTGAGGCGTAGTCAAGCCGTACGGGCGCGCCTCCTGGGTGTCATTGTGGCGATGACGGATGTGTCCTCGTCACAATGACAGATCGCGGCCCGGCTGTAACCGCGTACGTATGGCATCTGTAAGTGCCCGTGTACAAACTGATCGTCAGGTCGATTTGGGAGATGCGGATGGGTGCAGCTCGGGCTGAGTGACCGATCACGATGGCATACGTCACGCACGTGACACGGCATCTGAGCTGGAGCTTTGACTGTCCACCGACCATGCCCCGATCGGAACTACAGCCAAAGACGAACTGGCTGCAGGCTGGCATGACTACGGTGACTTGCCAGGCCCATCAAAGTCAGGTTCCAAGCGGATAGCACGGAGCGGTAGCCACATTGGATCGCGACGCGTAGACGCGACATCCGGGAACTGCCGCTGAGTGACCACGCGGCGCGCAGACGTGCCCCGAGCTATCGGGTGCCTCCTGTCAGCTCCTGAACTGCGTCGATCACGCTGTCCACCACCTCGGTTAGCGGCTTGGATGCATCGATGATCGTCGCGCCATGGCTTTCGTAGATCGCTCGCATCCGAGGATTCCACTTCAGGGCCGCTGCGAGTTCTTCGGGATGTTGACCGAATGTGTTCGTAGTGCGAGTCGCGAGCCGGTGGCGGAGGGTGTCCTCGTCGATCACCAGGCCTACGATGAGGTCGAGAAGATCGCGGACGTCTGCCTCGTTCTCCGCCGACCCGCACAAGAACGTGATTCGGCTGTGAGACTCCTCGACGAGGGTCTCGACCTGCTCGCGGACGATCGCCCACCCGTATCGATCGAGCCAGCCCGCGGGAACTGGATCCGGCGGATCCATCACGACCTCGCCATCAGCTCGGTCGATCCATCGACAGAATCCGTCCATGTCGGCGTCGAACGCGACATAGCCACGCGCTCGCAACACCCCGCAGACCGTGGACTTACCAGTCCCTGAATTGCCCGTCACCCACACCAAGGTCACGCCACCAGCGTAGACATGACCGTAACGGTCCGTCAGTGGCAATCGCTGACCTGGGCGAACTTAATCGCGTGTACCTGGCTGCACGAGTCTTACCGATACCCCGATGTGGCCGAAGAAGCCGAACCCCTCCACCTCGATCACGCCGTCCCGGCCCTTCAGGCTCCGCTCGCCGTCCTCGCGCCACAGGCACAGGTCGCTGTCGTCCCAGTCCCGCCCGGCGGGCGCGGGGACATCTGCGGCGGCGGGGACGTCGTGGGGGACGTCCTGGACGTCCTGGGGGACGTTCTCGCCGGCGTCGGCGGCCTGGCGGTCACAAGCGGCGGCCTGCAGGAGGCGCGCTGGGCGGCTCGGCGGTCGCCGACACGCAGCACCGGCGCGAGGGCGTCCCAGGTGACGCCGGCGCTGCGGGCGGCCTGGATCAGGTCGGGCTCGACGTCGGCCAGCCAGTCCCGCAGGTCGGCCAGCAGGGTCAGGGCGGCCAGGGCCTCATCGCCGGACGGCCGAGGGCTGTGCTCGGAGCGATATGGGCTGGTCAGGTTGTGGACGTTGGTGATCTTTCCCGCGTCGCGCGAGGCGTTCCCTGACGGCACGAAGCGCGTGGCGGGGCTCTCCTCGCTCAGGAAACGGC
Organism: Nonomuraea sp. NPDC049480; assembly: GCF_044465905.1. NCBI lineage: Bacteria > Bacillati > Actinomycetota > Actinomycetes > Streptosporangiales > Streptosporangiaceae > Nonomuraea > Nonomuraea sp. NPDC049480. Next base: position 19,269 of record NZ_JBITMD010000052.1, on the reverse strand, counting down.
GGGCGTCGTACGGGTCGGTCAGGCCGTAGGCAGGCCGCACGGCGCGCTCCCCCTTGATGTCGTCGCGGTGATGACGGATCTGTCATCGCCACGATGACAGATCACGGCCGGGCTGTAACCGCATATGTATGGCGGGGCGGACGGGCGTTCAACACCGAGAAGACCTACGCAGGCCGGATCGCCTTGTACTTGTCGTACTGCTGGGGTTACGGCGTGGACTGGTCGAGCCCGAACCTGGCGCAGTTGGTGGCGATGATGCGGTGGCTGGGTGGACGAGCCGGCGCCGCCGCCGGGCTGGTCATCCTTCCTCGTCCAGCGGCTGAACCGACAGCAGCGGTCCACGCTCGCCCGTGGTGAGCTCCAGCCAGTACAGCCGGTATGTTCCAGGCGGCGGCAGCGGGGGAGCGGCCGCGGCCAGAGGGATCATGTCCGCCCCCATCTACACCTGCGTCTCCTCCGACTTCCGGACGCGGAGGCTGAGGAGGGTGCTGGACGCCACGATGGAGGCCGCTCTGCGGCCCGCGCGGAGCGCGCGATGAAACGGCAGGTCAGCTACCAGTGGCGGCTGCGGGAGATGATGACCGCACACGGCATGTTCACCGCCACCGACCTGGCGCCGCCGTTGGCCGATCAGGGGATCAGCCTGTCATCAGTACAGATCTGGCGGCTGGTCACCCAAACTCCTGAGCGGTTGTCGATGCCGGGGTCGGCCGCGCTCTGCGACATCTTCGAGCGCACCCCCGGCTGAGCTGATCGCCACCAAGGCAGAGAACGTCACCAGACAGCGCACCGCGACTGTTCCCCAGCGGCTCGGTCGCCGCCCGGGACTGGGGGCTGCCTGCCGTCGCCGTGTTTTGGCAGGGTTTCGCAGGCCGAGACCATGGATCACTTGCGCGTCATGGGGGGTTCAGTCGAGCGCGCTCGACAGCGGCGGTTGTCCGGCCTGCTCATGCGCCATGGCCACGCCGCGGGTCTCGGTGAGTGCGAAGGTGCAGACGAGGGAGAGCACGGCGAGCGCGGACAGCATGACGCCGATGCCGATGCCGCCGAACGATGCGCTCAGGCTGGGGGCGAGCAACGGTGGGACGGCGCCTCCGAGGACCCCGGCGATGTTGTATCCGAGCCCCGCACCGGTGTAGCGGTGCCGGGGCGCGAACAGCTCGGGCAGGAAAGAACCGGCCGGGCCGTACGCGATTCCGACGATCATCAGCGTGACCGCGAGGCCGGCGGCGAAGGCGACCGAGGCACCGGCGTCGACCAGCGGGAAGAGGGCCAGTCCCCACACGATGCCGACGGCGCACGCAGCCATGATCACTTTGCGGCGCCCGTACCGGTCGGAGAGCACGCCGGCCAGCACGGTGGCGATGCCGAACGCGACCGCGGCGGCGATGCCGATACTGAGCACGACCGGCCGGGACAGCCCGGCTCCCTGGGGGTTGGTGCCGTAGCTGGTGAGGTAGGCGGTGCCCATGTAGAAGAACGCGAAAAGCATGGTGAGGGAGCCGGCGGACAGCAACACCTCGCGTGGCTGGCTTCTCAGCGCGTCGAGGAAGGGCAGGCGTCTCGGCTGCTGCGCCGGAACGGCGGCTTGGGCGGCCTTGAACGCGGGGGTCTCCTCGATGCTGAGCCGGACGTAGAGGCCGACGCCGACGAGCAGAATCGACAGCAGGAACGGAATGCGCCAGCCGTAGGCGAGGAAGGCCTCGTCGGAGTCACCCATGACGAGGCTGGTGGTCAGGAAGGTGGCGCTGGACAAGGCGAAGGCGAAGGCAGGGCCGAGTTGGGGGAACACGCCGTAGAGGCCGCGCTTGTCCTTGGGGGCGTACTCGGCGGCCAGGAGGGTGGCGCCGGCCCACTCGCCGCCGACGGCGAAACCCTGGGCGATGCGGAGCAGTACCAGGATGATCGGGGCGGCGACGCCGATGGTCTCGGCGCTGGGTAGCAGCCCGATGAGCACGGTGGCGATGCCCATGAGTAGCAGTGTGGAGATCAGGGTGCGCTTGCGCCCGAGCCGGTCGCCGTAGTGGCCGAACAGTATGGCCCCGACCGGGCGGGCGAAGAAGGCGACGGCGAACGTGGCGAACGATGCGACGGTGCCGGCGGCCGGTCCGAGTGCGGGGAAGAACACCTTGGGGAAGACGAGCGCGGCTGCGGTTCCGTAGATGAAGAAATCGTAGAATTCGATCGTCGTTCCTGCACAGCTCGCGATCGCGACTCGGCGCAACGATATTTCTCGCGCCCGCTGTTCCTCGACAGCCATGGGTGACTCCCTGGTGAGATGGGGGGTGCCGAATCGGCAAGGCAAGGATCCAGGATGGGAGACGGGGCGCACTACACGCGAAAGTGGGTAATTTCAACGACGCTGAGCTGGGGGAGGGATACGGGCTCTTCGAACTTGATCGGGGTTTGAGGTCCCGCCGGGCCCAGGAGGCTTGAGAGAGCTCGTGGCTCTCGATGATCCTTCTTGTTGTCGAGGCAAGAAGATCACAGCAGAGAAGCCACGAGCATGGTCAACGATACGACGCTGCTGCTCGGCCTGGACGGGGTGACCGTCACAAGGGTCGTCGCCGCAGCTGACGGGATGCAGGATGGAGCGGTGGCGCACCTGGCCACCGCGGATGAACGGGCCAGGTTCTGCCCGGAGTGCGGGGTCGCCGCGGTCCGGATGAAGGAATGGGTGAGCACAAGCCCACGTGACCTGCCGGTGGCCGGGCGACGGTGTGCGCTGCGCTGGCGTAAGCGTCGCTGGTGCTGTGACCAGGCGTCCTGCCCGCGCCAGACGTTCACCGAACAAGTGCCGCAGATCCCCGCACGGTCCCGGCTGACTCGGCGATTACGCCAGGCCACAGGCGCCGCCGTGGGAGATGACGGGCGAACGGTGATCCAATCAGCGCGAGATCATGGGGTGTCCTGGCCGATCGTGTCCGCGGCGTTTCACCGAGCACGCCCGCCGGGTGCTGCCCGCCCAGCCCGGGGCGGTCGCCGTGCTGGGCATCGATGAGGTCCGCCGGGGGCGGCCCCGCTGGGTGCTGGATGACAGCACCGGCACGTGGACGACGGCGGTGGATCGCCGGCATACCGGCTTCGTGGACCTGTCCGGTGATCAGGGTCTGCTCGGCCAGGTCGAGGGCCGCACCATCGCCGCCGTGACCGGCTGGCTCAACCAGCGTGATGCCACCTGGCGCGAGCAGGTGGCCTTCGTCGCGATCGATATGTGCACCATCTTCAAAGCCGCCGTACGCGCCGCGTTACCGCAGGCCCGTCTGGTGGTCGAGGGCAGGGGAGGGGATTGTTGCCGTCGCAGGCTGTCATCCGTAACGTCTTCACGCCGCCGCGGACCGGAAGGGCGTCTCGCCGTCGCACGTCCTTCCAGCTGAAAACGTTCAGGCGGGCCCACGGGGCACGATCGATGGGAATGGCGTTCTCGTCGTTGACGAGTCACAGGGGTGTCAGGCCATCGGCCAGTGCGATGCGGGCCCGCTTGTCGACGGAGCCCTTCGCGATCGCGGAGAGCTGGATTTCATAGCCGAGCTCGCGGCCTTCAGCCCCGGTGATGATGACGTCTGTACGGCGCTTACCGTGTCTGGCACGATCTTCAACGCGTACCGCGAAACCTTGCCGATCAGCGGTCTCAGCGGTGTAGTCCTTGAGAGCTTTATGAAGATCGCTCTCGGGCTGCGTCTCCTGCCGTTCCCCGTCGGGCACGTGATAGGCGTAAAACGGCCGTCGCGCTCCCTCGTTCTGCTTGCCCGAGTCCACCGTTCCATCATGGACGATCGTCGGCATTGGGCGCCTGGCCATAGTCGTGCTCACGGTTCGTTGAGATCCTTACTCACCCTCATCACTCAGATGAACTTTAGTGGCATCTGTCTCAATAAACCTTGGCAGAGGGGGAAGTGACAACCAGCGAGGCGACGGAGGTGTTGCCGCAAGCTCCTATCTGCTGTCCGCCGGCGGGGACGCGGGAGCTTGACAGGGCGCGGGCTCAGCCCGGCCGGCCACCCAGCGCAGGAGCCGAAAGGCGCGCTCACTGCGCTCTGCCGATCCGAACAGGGCAGTGCCTACGATCACGGCCACCATGAGGACCTCCATGAGGACCAAGCCGCCCGCTGCCGCCGGGTGGAGCCCGAACGCGGCTTTGGCCGGTGCGGCTGACACGGCGAAACCGTCAGGGGGTGTGGCGCGCCCCGCGCCGTGATGGTGGCGTCATGGTCTCAAGGCTGGCGTGCAGGGGTGTAGATCAGATGGGAGGTTCGGTGGGTGAGCGGGTATAGGCCGGACGCAGGCCGCACGACCCCTGGTGATCCGTAAGCGGTGCTGTGCCTTCATGCCGTCCATGCTGCCCGCACGACCTCTCCGCGATATGCGGCGTGACCTCTCCCAACGCACCTTTCTCTGCTCTGGGGGAGGGGTTTGGGAAAGATCCCGGACGGCAGTGATCGAGCGCCGGGTTGCTTACTGGTCGGTGGGGAGCTTGGCGACCGCGGCCTCCAGATCGCCGTGGGTGGGCAGGTGTACCGTCGCGTGGTGTCCAGGCGGGCGTGTCCCATCAGCTCGGCGACCACGACGATGTCGACGCCCTGGCGCAGCAGGTTGGTGGCGAAGGTGTGCCGCAGGGTGTGCGCGGAGGCGGTGGGCGTGCCGCCCTCGTCGACCAGGTCGGCCTCGGTCGCGAACTCGTCGAGCAGCTGGTCGACGGCGCGGGCCCACGGCCGGCCGCCGCGGTAGCGGTTGAGGAACAGCGCAGGGCCGCCCGCGCCCGGCCACTCGCTCCGCTCGGTCTTCCACTCCTTGACGGCCTCGCGCACGGTGGCGTCCAGCAACGGGACCTCGCGGGAGGTCTCGCCCTTGCCGTTGCGGACGATGACCTTGCCCTTGCGGGCTGAGAGCGGCACGTCGGTGACGTCCAGGGCGACCAGCTCAGCGACGCGCAGCCCGGAGTAGAACAGCAGCCGGCCGATGGCGCGGTCGCGAGCGAGCCGGCGCACCTCCACGGCGTGCAGGAAGCGCCTCTGCTGCCGGGCGTCGAGCGCCTGGGGGGCGAGCTTGGGCGGGGTGTCGCGGCGCACCTGGACCGGGCCCAGGCCGCGGTGGCTGTAGAAGTGGTCGAGCGCGGCCAGGTGGGCGTTGACGGTGTTGGCTTTCCGCTTGGCCACCGTCTTGAGGTGGGTCTTGTAGTCGCGTACGGCGAAGTCGCGGCCGTGCGCGTCGCCCAGCGGATCGGCGCCTGCGAGGTCGGCGGCGTCGAGCCAGGCGAGGAAGACGCGGACCCGGGAGGCGTAGGCGCGGCGGGTGTCGGCGTCCAGCGGCGCGCGCTCGAGCGAATCTCGGAAGTGCCAGGGCGAACGCAGACCAAGCGTGGTCACGCTGGCGAGGCGTCGGCGGACGGCTCTTGTCGATCCACAGGAGCAGCGTGAGTGCTAAGCATGGATTGGAAAGTATAGAAGTAGGTACTATTCTCTTCCTTCATAATGAAGGATGTAGATATCTATGAGAGCGACTCTGACGGCCTCCTCTACGACCCTCGGGTCAGGGCCGCGATGACCCAGTTCGCCGACAGCGACGAAGACCTGCTCACCTTCGAAGCGGGTGCCGCCGTCCGCACCGCCAACCATGCCGTCGAGCGCATGCGCGCCCACGGCGCTCAGGGACGAGGGGTCAGCGCGGGCGCGCTCGACCTGCTGATCCGCCTCAACAACAGCGAGCACGGCATCAGCATCGGCGAGCTGGCCCGCACCGCCGGGGTCAGCTCGCGCAACGCCACCGGCTTGGTCGACACGCTGGAGCACAACGGGTTGGTCCGCCGGGTCCCCGACCCGACGGATCGACGTTCGGTTCTGGCCGAGATCACACCCGCCGGGCGAGCGTGGATGGAGGCGTTCCGCAAGCCGTCGCAACTTGCCATGCGGGCGATGTTCCACGGGTTCACTCCTGAAGAACTGGTCGTTCTGCGCGACCTGTGCCTGCGGCTGGCCGCCAACCAGCATCGCCTCGCCGAACACCTGCGCCAGATCGGACGACAGCCATGAACACGACGGCTCAGGAACAAACCCGTCGCACCGTGCGCGGCTATCACGAGGCGCGCTTCCGCGGCGAGGTGTCCGCAGCGGCAGCGCACCTGGGAGAGCCGTTCCGCTTCCAGAGCCCGTTCATCACCTCCGCCGATCGGACGGGCCATCTGGCGACCTTGCCGGGGTTTGTATCCATCGTGACCGGAGTCGAGCTGATCAGTGAGCTGTACGGCGAAGCGGAGGCCACGCTTGTGTACGACGTGCACACCGCGGCGCCGGTCGGGACTCAGCGCACGGCCGAGCACTTCCGGCTGGACGGCGATAAGATCGTGTCGATCATGCTGTTGTTCGACGCCTCGCCCTGGCAGCCGATGAAGGCCCAGATCGAGCTCTGAAACGACGCGCCCCAGGGCCCATGTCAAAGCGCGAACGACGTTGGCGAGTTTGGCGTGGGTGCACCCGCGACAGCGGCTCGCGGGTGGCGGGGTGTAGGTGTGCCCCAGGGCAGCCGAAGAAGATGCCACCCACGGGTCGAGGTCCCTGCCTGCCGGCGAGGAGCTGCCCATCCGAGAAGGAGTTCCCGGCGTCATGGCCTCCATCCGCCACGAGATCGTCATCGATGCGTCCCCCGAGCACATCTGGGATGTGCTGCGCGACGTCGGAGCCGTGCACGAGCGCCTGCTGCCGGGCCGTGTCATCGACACCCGGCTGGAGGGCGACCAGCGGTTCCTGACCTTTCCCGACGGGCACGTCATCCGCGAGCTGATTGTCGCGATCGATGACGATTCCCGCTGCTTGGCCTATTCCGTTGTTGAAGGCGCGAGACCCGCGCTCGAGCACCATCACGCCTCGTTTGAAGTTCGCCCGGAGGGCGACGAAGCGGGCCGGCTGATCTGGACCACCAACGTGCTGCCACACACGCGAGCCGCCGAGATCCGCATTCGCATCGAACACGGCGCATGGGAGATGAAGCAGGCGATCGAGGCCGCAGCACGCAGCTGAGCGGCGGACGCTCCATACCTTGACATCCGCGCGCGACGGCCCAACATTACGGACGGTCAGATCACCTGTACCGGGTGACCACATCACGGGAGCTTGACGGCGCTCCGCAAGGAGGGAATCCCAGCTCAGAGCAGGTTTGGCGGTTCATCGCAGAGTTCTTAACGGCACCCCGACCTGGACGATCCCAGCAGTCTCAAGGCGGCCATGGCCGACGCCTACGGCGTCTTCGCCGTCACCCCCGACGACCCGGACAGCGAACGCGAGATCCGGCGCGGCCGTCACCTGGCGGAGGCTGCGGCTGCGGCTGGCGTTGCCCACCTGGTCTTTGCCTCCGTCGGCGGTGCCGAGCGAGGCACCGGCATCTCCTACTGGGAGAGCAAGTGGGCCATCGAGCAGCACATCGCTGCCCTCGGACTGCCGGCCACCATCCTGCGACCGGTGCGCTTCATGGAGAACCACGCCATCCCCGGGCTTGAGCTGGGCGGCATCTCCACCGACGGAGTCCTGCGCCACCTGTTCGCCCCCGATGTGCCCGTGCAACTCGTCGCCGTGAGCGACATCGGCGCCTTTGCCGCCCTCGCCTTCGCCGACCCCACTGCCTATCTCGGCCAGGCCCTGGAGTTGGCAGGCGACGAACTGACCCCCGAGGCCACCGTGCGCCTGATCAGCCGGCATCTCGGGCGCCAGATCACCTACCAGCAGGTCGCCGGCGAGGAGCTGAACCTGAGCAAGGACGCCACTCGGGCCTTCACCGCCCAACGCGGACTATGGCGCGCCGACATCCCCGCCCTACGCCACCGCCACCCGGACCTGCTGGACTTCCCAAGCTGGCTGGACCAAGGCGGCGCCGAAGCCATCGCCACACTCCTCGAAGGCTAATGGGAGCTACCGGGCCTTGTCGCCGGCGTTCATCAACAGCATGGTCGCGGCGTAGCGTCAGCAGCCTTGGTCATGTGGTGATTCGTCCCACGGTGTTCGTTACTCGCCGGCACCGCCAACGACTCCTGCCAGTCCCGAACACCTACTTTGGGGCTGGGGCCAGCTTCGGGAGCGGAGGGCCGATCTGGTGCTTCTCGGCCAGGTCGGCGGCGAACCCACGGATCGCGGTGGCACTCGTCGCCGGCGAGCGTCGCGATGTCGGCGCGGGCGTAACGGCCGAAGCGACCCAGCCGCATACCGTGATGGGCTGCCTGGCTGGCCAGCTCTGCTTCGGTCCAGCCGAGCCACACGGCAGCATCGCCTGGGCTGATCGAATCGGCCAGCCACGCCTGGCGTGCGGCGACCACCGCGGCGAGCGGGCTGTCGGGCCCCTCGGCCAGGCCCGCCGCCACGTCCGGGTCGTACAACGGCCAGCCCTCATACTCCCCCACCACGCTGTTCAGACCGCGTGCCTCAGCTCGCTGATGTCGGCCTGGTCGACGTCGAGGCCGGTCACCGCCCCGTCAAGGGCCTCCCTACGCGAGGGCGTCCGACGGGGCCGCCACGTTCTCGATGGACAGCACCTGTCTGCCCGCCCTGACCCCGATCCAGCCTCCGTCCGCGGGAAGCAGTTCGTCCACGTGCTGCGCCCCGGGCCACGGGACGATCCGTGCGATCGTGACGAGGTCGCCGGTCACCGGCCCGGTCGCGCGTACGGCGGCCTCCAGCGCGGCGGGCGCGATCCCGTGGACGGGCGGGAACGGAGTCGTCCACAGGTCGGCGGCCGTCACGGTGGGAAGCCGCAGATCTCCTGTCCCGAGCACCAGCCCGGACCAGTCCAGCCGCCCGCCACCTGGGGCTCTCTCCCGAGTCAGGGCAGGAGGCGGGACAGGAGGCGCGGGTGGCGACGGCTGGTAGAGCAGCCGCATCGACCCGGCCACCGCGCCGTTCTCAGCGGTGACCGAGACGCGTACACTCCACCCCTCCTCCGTCGTCTCGCCCACCGCCAGCGTGGTGAACCGGCTTCCCTTCTCGGCCAGCGTCAACGCCGACGGCCGCACCGCCACGTCGCGCAACGAGGCCAGGTGCTGGAGCGGCCAGCCGGGCGGCACCACCCAGTCCGCGACCGAGCACGCCTGCTCCACCAGCACCGACACCGGCAGCGCCGGCCGCCCGTCCACGGTGAAGTCGGCCAGGCATGGATGGGCGCCGGCCGTGTACACCACGCTGCTGCGAAGGGATCGGAAGGGCTCGAACGCCTCCACCGAGCCGAGGAAGTGCGCGAGCCCGTGCAGCCGGGGCAGATCGGGGTGTCCGGTGAACAGCCAGAACCCGCGCAATTGGGTGGGCACCAGCGCCCCACCAACCTGGCCGATGAACATGACCTCCCCCGTGCCGCCGGAGCGCAGCTCGTCGATCCAGCGGCGCACCCCCTCGGCCGGGTCGATGGTGGACACGTACCGGACCGCCGCGTCGTAGTTGGCGATCACCCCGAGCCGCTCCCACGTCGGCCAGCACAGCGTCTGCGCCGGCAGCCCGTACGTGTTGCGCGCCCAGAACCCCAGCCTGGGCAGCGCCTCGTTGCCCGCCGCGTAGTCGATCTGCCCGATCATGCCGCCCATGCGCCCGGCCAGCGACCCCACGTTGCAGAAGACCTTGAGCGCCGCCCTCCGCTCCGGCGCGGCGAGCACCGCCCGGGTCAGAGATGTGAACCCCGACACCTTCACCTCGACGGTGCGCACGACCTCCTCGGGGGTCTTCCTGTCGAGTCTGGTGGGCAGGTCGATGCCTGCGTTGTGCACCACTACGCTCGGCGCTGGGATGCGGGCGAACAGGGCGTCCACCTGGTCCTGCCGTACGCAGTCGCACGGCTCGTAGGCGATGCGCAGGCCGTCACGCTCGGCGGCGGCCAGGTTCACGCCGACTTGTCGCAGCTCGGACTCACGCTTGAGCGTCGCGCGTACCTTCCGCAGCTCGTCGGCGGTGCGGGCGGCGGCGATCCTGGAGCGGCGGAGAGCGGCGTAGCGGTCGTCCGGCATGCTGAGCCAGTCCGCGGCGGGCAGCTCGTCGCGCCCTGTCACCACGACGCGGCAGCCGAACCGCTCGGCCAGTCCGCGGGCCAGCGCGAAGCCGACGCCGCGCGCGCCTCCGGAGATCAGCACCACGTCACCGGAGCCCAGGTCCAGACGCGGCGGGGGCTCCGGGCTCGGCAGCGCGGTGAGCGCGTGGCGCACTCCCCGCCGGTAGCCGATCTCGAACAGGTCCCAGGCCGACAGCTCGGCCGCCAGCAGCCCGGCGAGCCCGTCCGGGTCGGTGGAGTCGACGTCCAGCACCTTTACCGCGAGGTTCGGCAGCTCGCGGGGCAGGCATTTGGCGAACCCCGCCCAGATCCCGCCCAGCGGCGAGTCGATCGGCCCGTCGTGGTAGCCCATCAGCCCGCCCATCGCGGTGACCGCGACATAGCAGCAGCGGTCGGCGCGCGACTCGGCCCGCCAGGAGCCGTACCTGCGCTGCACCATCCGCGTCGTCCTGGCCAGCGCGTCCCGCCATTCGACGCCGTCGAGCCGGAACGGGATGCCGGTGACGTTCAGGTCGACGATCCCGTCCCAGTCGTCGCGCTCCGGCTCGTGGCCGGGCGCGCACAGATCCGCCCCTAGGCCGCTCGCCACCTTCCCGGCCAGCTCCGCGTCCGAGCCGATGACCAGCAGCCGCCGCTCCACCAGGGATGGCTGGGGGAGAGGGTGCGGGACCGGCTCCCACACCATCCGCCGCACGGGCCGCACGAACGAGCCGGTCTCGAAGGACACCAGATGCGGCCGGACCGGTGCGCCAGCCGTCACGCCCGCTCCCGCACGACCGCCGGGATCCCGCTGCTGGGGAACAGCGTGATGTAGTGGCCGCTGCGCACCTCGCGCGTCCCGGACAGCCGCAGCCGGTACCGCTGCGACAGCATGGCCACCGCGGTCACCAGCGTCGCCATCGCCAGCCCCTTCCCGATGCACATCCGCCGCCCGCCCCCGAACGGCAGGAAGGCGTGCTTGTGCCGTTTGTCCTGGCGGTCGTCCAGGAAGCGCTGCGGGTCGTAGGCCTCCGGATCCGTCCAATGCTCGGGGGAGCGGTGCGTGCCGTACACGCTGAGCAGGACCGTCGTCCCCGCCGGGACGTCACGCCCGGCCAGGTTGTCCGGCTCTACGGCGTCCCGGGGGAACTGCCAGACCGGCGGATGCAGGCGCAGCGCCTCGTTCACGGCGGCCGTGGTCTGTGGCAGCTCGCCCAGCCGTTCCGGGGTGGGCGGTCCTTCGACCAGCACCTCGTCCACCTCGCGCTCGACGGCACGCCGCGCCTGCGGGTGCTTGGCCAGCTCGTACATGGTCCAGGCCAGCGCCTGGCCGGTGGTGTCGGAGCCGGCCAGCAGCAGCGTGCGGAGGTTGTCCGAGATCTCCGTGTCGGACAGCCCGGCCGCCAGCAGCAGCCCGGCGGCGTCCGCGCCGTGGTCACCGCCGGCCCGCCGCGAGTCGATCACCTGGCGGATGATGTCGTCGAGCACCCGGTTCGACCACTTGCGTTCGCGGTGGTAGCGCGTCGGCACGAAGGACGGGATCAGGGAGGGCACGCCCTTGATCGTGCTGGTGTAGATGACCTTGTTGGCGATCGCGGCGGCCCGGGAGTAGTCGGTGCCCGACAGGTCCCGACCGATCAGCGCCATGCCCATGACGTGCGCGGACACGTCCATCAGCTCGGGCGCGACGTCCACGACCGCGCCCGAGGCCGCGTACTCCGACCAGCGCCGCAGCACCGCCTCCGTCGCGGCGACCGCCTCGCGGGCGTTGTCGTTCACCCGCTGCGGGGTGAAGGCGGGCTGCACCGCCTTGCGTGGCCCGCGCCACCCGTCGGTGTCCAGCGTCAGCAGGCCGGACCCCATCATGCCGAAGAACCCCTGGTACAGGGTGCCGCGCTGGTAGTTGTCCGGATTGGTGCGCAGCACCCGCTCGATCGCCTCAGGCTCGGTGACCTGGACGAACGGGATGGGCAACTGCACCGACACCAGCGAGTCGCGCTCCTGCATGCGCAGGGTGTAGGCCAGCGGATCCTTGAAGTACGGGATGGCGTCGCCGATCACCGGCAGCCCTCGCGGGCCGTGGGCGACCGGGCAGGTCCCTTCGCCGTTCATGCTCGCTCCTCGCGGTCGAATCGCTCTCTTTCGACGTACTCGCCGGTCTCCTGGTCCACGTAGCCGACGATGGCGCCGATGATGTCCTTCACCTGCAGCAGCACCTCGCCGCTCGACGCGACCGCGATGGCCCGGTTGTCCGGCTCGGGGTCCTCCAGATCGAGATCGACCGGGGTGACGTACAGCTCCACCGGCTCGGTCAGCGCGGCGAGCGTCAGATCGGTGTGCCCGCCGTACAGGTCGATGCGCCGGATCGAGCGGGGGATCGCGACGGGCGTCCAGCGGCCCGACACCCGCTCCAGCACGGCCACGCGCACCAGGCCGTCCAGCGTCACGGAGGGGACCAGCAGGCCGGGGAACCAGCGGCGCAGCGCGGGCGCGTCGAGCGCGAGCCGGCCGCGCCGTCCCATCGGGTGGGTCCGGGTGTCCGTGGTGGACCGGAACACCTCGCGCAGCAGCACGTCGGATCCCGGCACGTGGTACGGGTCGCGCAGCGGCCTGCTCCCGTGCTCGTCCCAGTGCGTCCACGCCGGGCCGGGCAGCGGGGCGTCCCGCAGCCGCACGGTGACCGAGAAGTGCGTCTTGTCGCGGGCGACCGTGACGCCGTTCGGGGCCACCACGTCTCCCAGCACCCGTACGGCCACCACCGACTCGCGCTCGTCGCTCCGCAGCAGCCTGGCGGTGAGCCGCTTCACCTCCGGCCGGTCCTTCCGGTAGATCCGCAGGAACGACTCCAGCCGCAGGTCCTCGAAGACCACCGGCACCCGGCCTGGCACCAGGGACACGGCGGCCTGCGCGGCCAGCTCCGGGACGAACGTGCCGGGCAGTGTGGGATATCCACGGACCTGGTGGAGATCGAGGTATCCGTCCCGTTCCATGGAGAACGTACGCTCGGCCACCAGTTCCACGGCGTCGCGGCGGAGCACCCTGTCGACGAACGGCAGCGCCCGCCTCGGGCCCGCCGAGAACTCCAGGAACTCGGGCACGGCGGCCCTGATCGCGGCCCGCTCCTTGTCCCCGAAGAACACCGTGACCGGCCGGTTCGACCCGTTCGGCGCGGCGGCCAGCTCGGCCATGAAGTGCTCGACGCCCTCCTCGGTCGGCGTTGGGGTGAACTCACCGCTGCCCTCCAGGAAGTCGCGCATCAGCGGGGTCGCGCCGAGCCCGATGTCGCGCCAGAGCGTCCACCCGATGGTGAACTCGCCCTCGGCGTTCATCGCGGTCGTGTTGAGGAAGTCGTTGGCGGCGCCGTAGTCGGTCTCGCCGCGCTGACCGGTCAGCCCGATGAACGAGCCGAAGTTGCACCACAGGCGTGGCGCCCGCTCGCGTAGCGCCTCCCTCAGGTTCAGGTACGTACGGACCTTGAGGTCGCGCACCGCGCGGAAGTCGGCGACGGACTTGGCGGTGACGCCGGCGGCCCTGTTCGTCCCCGCGATGTTGAGCAGCAGGTCGATCGGGCCGTCCACAGCGGCCATGGCCCGCTCGACCGCGTCGCCGTCCCGCAGGTCGCAGCGCAGGTAGCGGACGCGTCCCGGTCCGCACAGCCGTTCCAGTCCGGCCAGCGTGCGCCGAACCTGCCGCGCCTCGCCCAGCCGGTCGAATCTGGCGTTCGCCTCCGGCACGCCGACCCCCTGCTTCAGCAGGGTTCTGATGTACGCGCTGCGGTCCGGCGTCTCGTCGGCGTCATCAGGGAGCTCGGAGCTGCCCAGGATCACCAGGCGCGGGCGGTATCGCGCGGCCAGCGCCTCCAGGACCGGCGCGCCGATGCCCCGCGCCCCTCCGGCGGCCACAACCAGGGAGTCCTCGTTGAGCGGCGGAACGTCGGCCGGCGTGGCAGGGGCCGGCACCGCCCGCGGGGCGAGCCTGCGACCGCCTGCGTGATAGGTCACCGGGATGAGCTGCCGGGCGCCCAGCTCGGCGCTCACCGTGGCCAGCACCTCGTCGAGCGGCACGTCCGTGTGCACGGTGGCCAGCACGTCCGCGTTGGGGAACTCCAGCGCCAGGCTCTTGACCAGGCCCGTGAACAGCCCAGTGAAGGGCAGCGGCACTCCCGCCTCCGTCACGCCGCCCACGACGCTCACCACGAACGAGCCGCCGTCCAGGTGCGCGGCGCAGTCCTTGGCCGCCAGGAACGTCCGCTCGTGCAGGTCGAGCAACTCGCCGACCGGCTCCGACCAGCGAGCTTCCCGCAGGCGGGGGTCGGTGGCGTCCACCAGCACCCGTACGTGCCCGGAGACCCCGTCGTCCACGCCCGCCCGGAACGTCGGTGAGTTGCTGAGCACGAGCGCGTCCCGAGGGATCGCGGGCGGAGCCGAGCGGACCGGACGGCGCGGGTCGGGCGCCAGCTCGAACACGTGGCGGTCCAGCAGGTGGGCGGCCCTTCGCGGCCTGGTCAGGCGGATCAGCCGCGTTCTCGCCGCAGGATCGGACCGGAGCTCGATCGCCGCGCCGCCCGCGTGGTCGCCGCCCTCCAGGAACGCGATCAGCTCGCGCGCGCCCTGTGCCCCCAGCAGGTTGGCCCGCGTCATGCCGTGGCCTCCAGTCTGCGCTCGGGCAGCCTCTCCTCGGCGACCGCCTCCACGACCGCCTCCACGGACACCTCGGCCAGCACCGGCAGCCCTTCCGCCAAAGCCAGCGACTTCCTGGTGACCGCGAACAGGAACGACCCCTCGCCGATCGGCCCGCCACCGAGCACCTCGGCCCACGACCCCAGGCTGTTGCCGTTGCTGCCCGCGACCAGCGCCACGTCCACGTCGCCGAAGTCCAGGTAACGCCCCGCCATGTCGAAGGCGTCGGCCAGCGAGGCCCGGCCGCCGTCCACGGCGATGTTGAGCCCGCGCAGGTCGAAGTAGCCGCACAGGCGCGCGGCGATGACATTGGGCATCTCGCCGGGGAACGAATCCTCGTCCGGCTGGGCGATCAGCGCCGTCACGCGCTCGCGCAGCTCCCGCGCCCGCGGGCCCGCCAGCCGGTCGAGCTCGTCCAGGTGGGCGCGCACGGCGTACAGGACCGCGTTCCGCGTGGGCCCCGTGTGGCCCACGACCACGCCGGTCGTACGGCTGTGCCGCCCGCAGAAGTCGCGGATCCTCGGCTCCAGCCGCTGCATGCATTCGATGATCATGAGCTGGGTGCGGTCAGTCGCCCGGATCGTCGAGGCGGGCAGCCGCAGCCGGGCGAACGGAGGGCTCGGATAGCCGTCGCCGAACGATCCCGGCAGAATGTGTCGTCCCTGCGCCCACTCGGCGACCTGCTCGTTGTCCTCGGCGCCCGGCACATGCGCCGACCAGCCGACGATCACCATGGGTTCGCCGTTCCTGACTCCGTACCCCGCCTTGGCCGGACGGCCCGGCCTGTACTCCTGGATCAGCAGGTGTGCGTTGGTGCCGCCGAAGCCGAACCCCGACACGGCGACCGTGCGCGGCCCGTCCGGCCGGGGCGGCCACGGCACGGGCCGGGTGGGGATGCGCAGGTTGGACGACTCCAGGG
This sequence comes from Nonomuraea sp. NPDC049480, assembly GCF_044465905.1. Classification (NCBI taxonomy): domain Bacteria; kingdom Bacillati; phylum Actinomycetota; class Actinomycetes; order Streptosporangiales; family Streptosporangiaceae; genus Nonomuraea; species Nonomuraea sp. NPDC049480. The sequence continues at coordinate 3,681 of NZ_JBITMD010000052.1, read as the reverse complement.
CGAAGCTGTCCGGCGCGGCCGAGAACCGGTGCTGGGCGGGGATCACCCCGTGCCTCAGTCCCAGGAGGGCGTGGATGAGCGACACCACCCCCGCCGCCCAGCCGGTGTGGCCGATCAGGGACTTGTTCGAGGTCACCTGGACCGGGTCCGTTCCGGCGTAGGCCGCACGCAGGCTCAGGAACTCCGCCTCGTCGCCCGCCGGCGTCCCGGTCGCGTGTGCGATCACCCAGTCGACCTCGGCGGCGCCGATGCCTGACTTGTCCAAGGCCCTGGCCACGGCAAGCTCCTGGCCCGCGCTGGACGGCGCGTAGATCGCCTTGCCCTTGCCGTCGGCCGACAGCCCGACGCCCGCGACGAGCCCGTGCACGGTGTCGCCGTCGGCCAGCGCCCTGGACAGCCGCTTCAGCACGACCACGCCCGCGCCGTCGGAGAACAGCACGCCGTCGGCGCTCCTGTCCAGCGCGCGGACCTCGCCGCTCCGCGACAGGCCGTACAGCTTGGAGAACAGCACCGAGCCGCCCGGAGCCAGCGCGAACGCCCCACCGCACACGGCGATCTCCGCCCTGCCCGCGAGGAGGTCGCGCAGCCCGAGATCGATCGCGTAGAGGGAGGACGAGCACGCCGTGTCCACCATGAGCAGCGGCGTGCCCGCCGGGAGCAGGCCGTCGATCGCGTTGGCGCCGATCCGGTGAGGGAACGGCTCCGATCGTGTGGCGTCGCCGTGCGGCAGCACGGCGGGTCCGCCGAGCTCCTGGTTGACCAGCGCCTCCTGGAGGTGCTGGCTGCCGTCCGGGGTGTAGCCGAAGCAGGCGGTGTAACGGTCGCCGTCCCGCCTGGCCACCCCCTCCAGCGCCTGATGGACGCTGTGCCGCAGCCACAGGGTGGTGAAGTCGAGCCCGTCGTCCGGATGTTCGGCGGCCAGCCGCGGGTGCGGGGTGAAGCCGGTGATGAAGCCGGAGCGGCGCTGGTAGGTCTTGTCGGGCGCGCGCGGGTCGTCGTTGTGGAAGCTCGCGATCGGCCAGCGGTCGGGCGGGACGTCCACGAACAGGTCGGCGCCTTGGGTGAGCAGTTGCCAGAACGTGTCAGGGTCGCTGGCTCCCGGCACGGCCAGCCCCATGCCGACCACCGCGATCGGGTCCACGTCCTGGGCCTTCGGGTCCACCGGGTCAACGCTCCGGGCCGCCCCCGGCTTCGGCGCTGCTTTGGCGGGTGGGGGCGGGTCCGGCGACAGTGCGCGGCGCTGCAGCGACATGCCGCCGTCCGCCACCACCGTCTGGCCCGTGACCCAGCCCGCGCCAGGTGAGGCCAGCAGCATCACCAGGTTCGCCAGGTCGGCCGGGGTGGCCAGGCGGCCCATCGGGGTGGCGGCCACGGTGTTCGCGCTCATCGACTCGAACCCGGGGAAGCTCCGGCCGACCGGGTTGTCCAGCAGTCCGGCGGAGGCGGTGTTCACCCGGATCCCGTCCCCCGCGAACTCGGCGGCCAGGTAGCGGGTAAGCGCCTCAAGCGCCGCCTTGGACAGCCCTACCGGCAGGTAGCTGGCCGGCGCGTATGCCGCCCCGACCGAGGAGACGTTCACCACGCAGCCCGCGTCCGAGCGTGCCAGCAGCGAGCGGGCGGCACGGGCGCACCACAACGCGCCCTTGACGTTGGTCTCGTACGCCTGGTCCAGATGCTCCTCGGTCAGCTCGTCCCAGCCGACGAACGTGCCCGCGGCGGCGTTGTTGACCAGCAGGTCCAGCCGCCCGTACGTCGAGGCCACCTCGTCGAACATCCGGCGCACCTGCTCCTGCCTGGCCACCGACGCCCTGATCACCCGGACGCCGCCGCCCAGCTCGGCCGCCAGCGCCTTGGCCGCGTCGTAGGAGTGGAAGCAGTTGAGCACGACCGTGGCGCCCGCCTCGGCGAGCGAGCGCACGATGTGCGCGCCCACGCTGCCCGCGCCGCCCGTGACGAGGGCCACCCTTCCCCGGAAAGCCGTCATGCCGCCCCCGCCCCGGCCAATGAGTCCACGACGAAGTCGACCACCTGGCCGAACGTCCGATAGTCGGACATCCGCAGGTCGTCGGGACGCGGGCCCAGCTCGAACAGCGTGCCGAGCCTGCCCATGAGCTCCACGCGCTTGACCGAGTCGACGCCGAGATCGGCCTCCAGCTCGGCGTGGTCCTCGAAGACCTCCTCGGGGTACTCCAGGGTGGTGGCGTAGAGGTCGCGTACGCGTGCGGCGATCGCCTCCCTCGACAGCTCGGCCGGGGCTCGCTGAGCCGGCGCTTCCGGAACATGGCTCTCCCGCGCTGGTACGGCCTGCGCGGCACCCTCCTGCGCCGGTACGGCCCGCGTGGCATCTTCCTGCGCGTGACCGGAGGGAGCGTGTGTTCGGGGTCCGGTGGCGGCGGGGGCCAGGAACCGTCCCGTCTCCCGTAACGTGTCCACGCCCTGCAACAGCGGAGTGTGCACGGACGCGGCCCGGTGCGCGGAAGAGACCCGGGAGGTCAGAGCGCGCCCCGCGCCCACCTCCACCCAGACGCCCGCGCCTGAGCCGTGCAGCCGCTCCACGGCGGCGCCGAACCGCACCGGCGTGACCAGGTGGGAGGCGAGCAGTTCGCCGAGGTCGTCCGAGTCGCGGTAGTAGCGGCCCAGGATGGGCGAGAAGACGGGCACGCTGAGGCCGCGCCGGTCGTACCCGGTGAGCCTGCGGGCCAGCTCCTGCCTGGCCGCGGCGAGCAGCGGGCTGTGGAACGGATGCGGCGAGCGCAGCGGGGTGGCGGACAGGCCGATGGCGGTGGCGATCGCGGCCGTGCGCCGCAGCGCGTCAGCGGGCCCCGCGACCACCGTCTGCTCCGGTCCGTTGTCTACGGCGATCACTGCGCCGGAGGTCGGCAGCAGGTCCAGGATCTGCCGGGTGCGCTCCGTCGCGCAGCCCAGCGCCAGCAAGCCGCCGCCGCTGCTGTCGTGCTCGCGCAGCGCGGTGATCCGGTGGCAGAGGATCTCCGCGCCCTCGGCGACGTCCAGCGCGCCGCCGGCGACCAGCGCGGCGATCTCGCCGAGACTGTGCCCGACCAGCACGCTGAACCGCGCCCCTTCCTCGCGGAGCGCGCGGAAGGCGGCGACCGAAGTGGCGAACACCGCCAGCTGCAACACGTCCGGCGCCTCATCGAGCAATTGGTCCGCGGAATCACCGGAGAAGGCGCGTTCCAGCCCTTTGCCCAGTATTCCTGTGGCCACGGCGTCAATGGTTTCGACCGCAGCGGTCGCGGCATCTCCACGGGATTTCAACCAGTGCAGAGCGTCCGGTACATAGGCACCTTGACCTGGGAAAAGACCTACCACGATTTCAACAGTGCTCAGCATTGGGTCCCCTTCCCGAGCACGGCGGCTGGGCGAATTCGGCGCCCCTTGGATCCCCGGTGTGAAAAGGCGCGTGCGGGGGATTGACGTGTTCGACGATAACCGCGGCCGTGACACGCCGAACACCCCTAAGGCATGGTTTCAGGGGTGCGGACTCCGCCCGATACGGCGGGTCAGTGGGGAATGCCCAACTCCTCGACAGTCCCGCCGAGTCCGGTGTGGGTGAAGCTGTTGTAGGTGAGGGGCCTCGGAGATTCCGGACAGCGTCTGGTGGTCTGACCTACGCTGCGGAGTGCCGGGTCAGGTACTGGTCTTCGACTTCTTGGGGAGTCT
>NZ_JBITMD010000051.1:0-38792 GCF_044465905.1 Nonomuraea sp. NPDC049480 | reverse complement strand
CTCAAGACCGGAACGCACTACGACGAAGCAACCGCTTGGTCTCATCACGCCGAGTCGCTTGCTGCTTGACATCTAAGCTCCTGGGATGTCTTTCGCTGGGCGGTAGTGCCGACGGCCGACCCTGTAGGCGCGTCGGGGCGCAGGTCGGGAAGCTTGAATAGGTCGCGCCCGCTGGACAGGCAGGCGGCAAGGACAGAGGCTATCTGCGGAGGTTGCAGCGCGATAGAACGCAGTCCGGCTTCGGTCAGCGGGGCGAAATGCGGCAGGTAGTGTCCGCGGGCTGGGTCGGTGAACTCCGGGCCGTGACGTTTGGCGAAGTCGTAGTGGCGCAGGCGCACAGACCCGAAGCGGCTTCGCGACCGAGGCGTTTCCGCGGGTGGAGCGAGTGGTGGCCGGCTGGTGCAGATACGTGTAACGGCGGAACGCGTCTTCCATCAGATGCCAGAATGACCGGAAGCGGGTCGCGCCGAGCATGTACGAGGCGCCGCGATACCACGCCTCCCACTCATCGCCGGAGGTGACGATGTGCGGGTTGAGCAGATCGACGCTGCCCTCGACGTCTTCAGAAATGTACAGCGTGTGCGGAATGAAGTCCCCGACCTCGAAGAAATCCTGGTCCTGGGGCGCGTCGTAGTCGAAGAAACAATCATCGGGCAACTCCGGAATCGGAATCCGGCGGAGGATCCCATGAGTTTGCAAGGTCCGGGTCAACGTCACGAGTCCAGCCGACCCCGGCTATGGGCAGCAAGTGAAGATTGGTGACGGGGTCTTCGTCCCAGCCGTCGATCCGGCAGCTGCTGGACACCGATGCCGCTGATCAGGCGTGATGACGGCCCGGCTGCTCCAGGGCGCTGCGGATCTCGCTCAGTCTCGCGGCGAGCCCGGGAGCCCGCTCGGCCAGCGCGTCGAGGTCGCCGCGTAGGTGGAGCGCCTGTGTCCAGATGATCGCCCTACCGGCCTCCAGATATTCCACCGCCTGCCTGCTGCGAGCCGTCGCCACCAGAGCGGCCGCCGCGTCTCGTGCGAGACCGGCGTTCGTGGCGAGGTGGTGTTCCCGGGTGGCGCGGTCGAGCCCCAGCCAGGCCAGCTCCGGCAGTAGGGCCACGGCCTTGACGTAGCCCGCCGCGGCGAGGTCCGGCCTGCCGGCCCGGTAGGCGGTCAGGCCCCAGCCTCGCGCGGCGGTCACCCGATGACCCGGCGGCGCGCCGCGCAGGCCGGCGGCCAACCGGAAGCATCTGATGGCACGGTCGAAGTCGGTGCGTTTCGCCTGCAGGCCGAAGCGCGCCGACAGCCGGTGACCGAGATTGCTCAGCCGCCCCGCATAGTCGGCATGTTCCGATCCGGACAGGGCGACGGCGAGATGGCCCGCCACGATCGACCGGTCCAGATCCGCCGTCCTGTGGGTGTCTTCGAAGCGGAGGTGCAGGGCGACTCCCAGGGTGGACAGGGCGGTCGCGTAGTCCGGGTGGTCCTTCGGGAAGCGCAGGACGGCGGCACGAGCGGTGCGGAGCGCGCCTTCGAGATGCGGGGGGTGACCGGTGTGCTCGTAGGCGATCTGCAGGGTGATGCTGAGGTTGGAAAAGAGCGCGGCCCGGCTGGGATGGCCGGGGGCGGTTTCGGCGAGGGCCCGCCGCCAAACGTCGAGCGCCTCGGTGACGTCGCTGAGCCGTCTGTGCTGTGCGAAACGGGCCAGCAGGGCGAGGCCGAGACTGCGTGAGGCGGCCAGAGTGCTCGGGTGACGGTTCACCGCGATGACGCGCCTGCTGATCGCGATGGATTCTTCCAGGTCGGGCAGACTACCGATACGTTCGTGCCGGGTCAGGAGAGTGACCGCGAGATTGGCGAGGTGGATGAGCGCATCGTAATCACCACCGCGGATGGCCTCTCTCTGCAGACTGACGGCTTCGTCGAGATCGGCGGAATGAGCTGCGACCCGGGAACGGCTCAGGAGGGCCACGCCCAGGTTGGAGAGCATCCAGGGCCTGTCCCGAGCACGGGTGCCGAGGGCCGACAACGCTTGACGCCCGATACGGATGGCGTTCTCTAGATCCGCCGGCTCGCCGGTCCGCTTGTACCGACAATGAAGCATGAACGCCAGATTGCACAGAGCGTACGCGCGGTCCGGGTTCGCGGACGGTAGGCTCCGCATGGCGTGCTCGCTGAGGGCGATTGCCTCGTCCAAGTCGCTCTGCCAGCCGGTCGCGCTGTGGCGGGCGGCCAGCGATCGAGCGAGGTCTGTCTGGTAGAGCGCGCGATGACGGTGGTGAGGGCCAGCGGCGGCGAGCGCGTCACGACCGGCTTCGATCGCGTGCTTGATGTCCGAGGGCTGCCCGGCCCGTTCGAAGCGGGCCCGCAGCGCGGATCCGAGGCCGTGCACATGGCTCGGTTCCTTCCAGCCGCTGACCGAGACGGCGAAGCGAAGAGCGAGGATCGCCTCGTTGATGTCCGCGAGTGCGCCCTCGTGATCGAACCTCGCCTGCAGAACCTGCCCCATGAGGGACGCCATCGAGGCCCGTATGGTGAGGTCCTGTTGCGGGGTCACCGCCAGCGCCCGTCGCAGGCTCTCGATCGCGCGTTCGAGAAGCGCGAGGTCGCCCTTTTCGTTGTACGCCCGGAACGCACGCGACGCTCTCCAGAGCAGGACGAGGCGGATGGCCATCTTCCCGCCTCACGCGCGCGGGGCGCAGCCGTCAACGGCCTGCAGCCCGGTGGCGCGGGCCAGGTCGACGTGCCGCTCTCCCAGGTCGGTCTTGAGCGTCAACGCGCCGGCCGCCACCCGGGTCACGGAACCGCAGAGGACCTGTTCTCCCACGGAGACCCGCAGCTTGGGCGCGTCCTTGGCGGGACCGTACCAGGTGACGACGACCGCCGTGACGAGCAGGGCGGCGCACGCCAGGGAGAGGCGTATGCCGTTGCGGAGGAACAGCACGCCCCGTCTGGCCTCGGCGTGGTCAGCGGCCATGGCCGAGGCCACCCTCAGCCGGTCCATGACGCGAGGCCGGCCGTGTGCCGCCCAGAGCAGTTGCACGGCCCCGAACCCGCCCACGATCACGGCCGTGACCAGCAGCACGCCAACCGCGTAACCGTACGGGGCGGCGAGTTGGGCGACGTCGGACCGCCCCTTGATCAGGCTGAAGCCGAGCAGCCCCGCCAGCAGCCCGGCCAGCCCGTTGCGCCACGCCAGCGCCGCGGCCTGGACCCGGGGGAGCGCCTCCCGGTGCAGCCTCTGGATCTCCTGGCTGGCGGGGATGGAAGCCTGAGCAGCGCCCTCTGCGGGAGTGAGCTCGATCACCACTTCACGTTCATGTTGACGTCCCAGTAAGCGCCGCATCCGTGATAGTCCTTCGGTCGGTTCGGGTGGTCGCCCTTGCACATGCAGATCATGGGCTCGCGGCTGGTGGACGTGACGGGCTGCGCCCTCGGACCGCGTATCACCGGGCCGACCAGGTATTCCATCGCGTGACAACAGCGTGGACACGGCCCGGACAACACCATGGCTCCGGCGCTTCGGAACATGGTGAAGTGCTTCGTGACATGCTGGGCATAGCCGTCCTCGGTCCTCTCCTCGTACGGCATCGGCTCTTCCTGCGAGCTGTCGTCATCGTTCGGCCGGTCGTCCGACATCGGGGTTCCTTTGATGGTGCGGTCTATGGGCCGGTATGCGTGAACGGCGTCCACACGCTGGGGTGCCGGGGATGGAGATCGCGAAGCTTCCTGACGGCCGCGTGCAGCGATCGTGCGCTCAGCTCCGGACGCAGCCTGCCGTTCACCGTCATGCTGCTGTAGAGCTCGCGGAAGAGGTCGGTGGTCTCCGGGGCGTCGTACACCGACCACAGCGTGCCGACGACGTGGCGGAAACCGCTGTAGTGCAGCGCCGCCACCAGGGTGATCGTCTCGTCGAGGAGGTCGATGCCGCCTGTCGCGGTCTTGCAGGCGGACAGGCCCGCGAACTCTGCGCTGTAGTGCGTGGAGGCGATATCGGCGACGGTGAGCATGCCGTCGTGCAGGACCAGCCCGCCCTGGGAGGGGTCGTGCAAAATCTGGTCTCCGTGACAACTGAAATGGACCCAGCGGTGTCTCCTCAGCTCGGCCCGTACGGTCGCGCGGTCTGCCTCCTCGTTCTGCAGCACCGTGCACACGGGTGCGGGGAACAGCTTGGCGAGCACTTCCAGCTCGTCGGCCACGCCGTCCAGAGGCCTCTGGCCCGGGGTGTTACTTTGTGCCACGACCAGCAGCCGGCGCTCTAGGCCTGGCTCTTCGAGTGGTTTGCCGGCTTCCATCAGGGCGCGCAACGTCGGCGTGTACGAGGACACGACCCGGTCGATGACCGTCCGCTCGGGATCATCGTGATGGCCGGCCGCGTGCAGCGGCAGGAGAGCCAGCGGGCCGGTCGGACACCACCACAGCCGCGGCCACACGGAATGCTCAGGTAAGGGACCGTCGTGACCCAGCGCGGACAGCACCGGCTCCGCGACGACCTCCCACAACCAGGCGAGCAGTGCGGTCAGCATGGCCTCGATATCGGCCCGCGCATCAGACATAACCCGTACGGCCCGCTGCAGAGCCTGCCGATCGGCGACGGAGCCGCCGGCGTGCACGCGTTCGCGAGCGGCTTCCACCTCGTCGGCGGCGGTCTCGGCCCTCCGTAGAACACGTAAGTACTCATTGGCACGTTCCCGTGCGTCCGCAGCCGTCAGGTTAGGAAGCTCGCGCGACTTGACGCCGGCATTCCGTACGAGCAGCGCGTCGCACCGCCAAGGGCTGACGTTCACGACGGCGACCGCGTTCTCCGGGTCGTCCAGAAGAAGGGTTTCGAGCCGGGGCGGCTTGAGGAAATGCTCGAATCCGTCGAGCGTGCGAACCTGCTCGAGCAGCTCGTCCCACTCTCTCGCCAGCGCCATCCGTCGATCGGCCGCCCGGTCGGCGTCGAATTGTTCCTCCCGGATCATGGAGACACCCTTCCCTGAGGGGTACTCGTACCGTAGTCGGTTGAATTCCGTCAGCATGGATGACGCCGCCGCACATTGACAAGGCCCGGTCGGGAGGCGGACGTGAGCGATATCCCCATAGCGCTCCTGCTCTCGGCGTTGGCCGCGGGGGTGTTGTTCTGGCGATACAGATACGTAGCGCTGATGCTGCTCGGCGGCTTCCACTACTTCAGGTTCCGCATGACGGGCAGGGCGAAGGCGAACGACCGGAGCATCGTCCTGGCGCGCCGAGCGGTACGTATCGCCGGTGATCGCTCTGAATCCCTCTCCCTGATGATGTCCGCGCTGGGCGACTCCTTGGTGCTCCGTTTCGAGATCAACGGAGAACGACGTGACATCGACGAAGCGATCGCTCTGGGACGGCGTGCCGTCGCCCTGGGCAAAGGCGGGCCCGCCGCCCACGCGATCTGTTCGTCATCTCTCGGCGCATACTTGGAGAGGCGCTACGCGCGTTTCGGTGACGAGCGGGATCTCGCCGAAGCCCTGCGATGCTTCCGCGAGGCGGTCGGAACGTCGGTTAGTGACGCGGACAAGGCGGGATTCCTGGCCAATCTGGCCGAGGCTCTGACGACGTCCGCGGGGCGCAGCGGTTCGTTGTCCGACATCACCAAGGCGGTGACGACGGCCAGGCAAGCACTCGGCCTGGCAGTAGGACCGACCAGGACGCTGAACGCGGCCATTGCGCTGAGCGGCGCCCTGGCACTGCGCGCCGACGTCACCGGCTCCTTCGACGACCATGACGAATCCCTCCGGCTTCTCCGCGAAGCCGTCGCCGCGACGCCGCCTCATCATGTCCGCCGGCTCAGACGCACGCAGAACCTCGTGCGAGCTCTCTGGATGCAATACCTCCGCACCGGTCGGCTGGAGAACCTGGACGAAGCCGTGACGATCGCCCGCGAGACGACGTCAGGAACTCCGGACGGGCATATGAACGCCAGCCTCAATTGGGCGGCTCTCAGCGCCGCCCTGCAATCGCGCTACGCCCATTCCGGGCGCCTGTCCGACATCGACGGGGCGATTCAGGCCATGCACAAAGGTCTGTCGCTGACCCCAGCCGATCACTCCGCATACCACTACTGTCTTGCGCAACTCGGCAGCTCATACCGGACCCGGTACGGCCGGACACGGGACAAGACGGATCTCGACCGGGCCATCAGCATCGCGCGCCAATGCGCGCAAGCAGTTCCCGAAGACCCCTTCTACTCGAACGACTACGCGATCGCCCTGCTCGACCGCTATGACCTCGAACAAAACCCGAGCGACCTCGATCAAGCCGCTGCGACGTTGACCGACGCTACAAACGTCGCCGAACTCCAGACCGAAGCCGCCCTCCACCACTGCAACCTGGCCCTCATACTGCACAAACGATATTTACGCGATCGGAATCCGGCCGCGCTCGACGAGGCGATCCTGTCCGCGCGCCGAGCCGTGGACCTGGCGAGCCCCAGAACGACCACCAACGCTCACTGCTCCTACATACTCGGCCTCGAACTCCAGGAGCGATACGAGAAAGACCATTTCGAGGAGGACGCCCGGTCGGCCTCCACCGCACTCGAAGAAGCGCTGAACGCGACCGGCGCGCCGGTCCGTACACGCCTCGCCGCGGCCCGCCAATTGGGCGAGCTCCACGAGCGGACAGGCGAATTCCTCCGCGCCGCCACGGCATTCCAGCGCGCCGTCGAACTCCTGCCCATGCTCGCGGTCAGACGCCTGACCAGAGCCGACCAGGAATACCACCTCACGAAACAATCCGGCCTGGCCTCCGAGGGCGCCGCAATGGCACTCAGCGCGGGGAAAACGGAAATGGCCGTGAAGATTCTCGAACAAGGACGTTCCGTGCTCTGGACGCAGCTCCTCGACGACCGGGCAGAACTCGACGCGCTCGGCAAGGCGAATGCTGACCTGGCGAAGCGTCTGAGGGAGGTTCGCCTGGCCCTCAGTGCCGCCGAGTCGGATCCCTCGCCTACGCCAGGAGGACCGCCGCCGTGGAAACGGTGAATGTCGTGCAGCGGCGGTTGACGATGCCGGCGTTCAGCCGCTGGCGCGTTTCAGGTGCAGCACCGCCGGGCCGTTGATCGTCGGCGGCGGAGCGAAGTTCACCGGCTCGTCGCCCGGCACGGTCAGCTCGCCGCCGCTCCGGGATGCCCGGTCGTTGACGCCGTACCAGTGGGCTGTGTACGTGCCGGCCGCCGGCGCGGCGGTGAACGCCTCGCCGGCCTCGCTCGGCTGCAGGATGAGGTACTCCCTGCCGGGGTGGGCCAGCGCGTAGCCGGTGGAGCTGAGCTCGCCGTGGGGAGGCATGCCAATGAGGTCGATCCTCTCGGCGTAGCGCCGGGTGTCGCCCATCGCGTGGCGAGCCGGCTCGAACGCGGCGAAAGACGGGGTGTCCGGTGCCGGCTGGATGCCGTCGATGAGGCCGAAGTCCATCAAGATCGGGTTGTGACCGCGCAGGAACGCCTTCCATGCCCACAGCGCGTCGCCCTGGCCGGGGGCGAAGTGGTCGGTGTCGCTGATCAGGATCTTCCGGCCGTCGGCAGATGGCGGGTCCTGCAGCCATCGCGACGCCGGGCGGCCCGAAGCGCCGGGATGACCGCCCTCGCGGAAGATGTCGTCGTCGTAGCCGGGTGAGATCCAGTCGGCGGGCCCGTCGAACAGGGGCGCGTTGACCCGGGTCTGGTCGGACACCGGGAACTGCATGGTCATGCCGACCGGGCGCGGGTCATAGTCGTGCTGCCGCTCGTGCCGTTTGACGAAGTCGATCACCCAGTACTGCCAGCCGGTCGAGTCACCCCACTCGGTGTCCAGCGGGACGCCGAGCAGGGCGGCCATCTCCTGATCGACGGCACCGCCCCCGGATGACTCGTTGGCGACCTCGTAGAGGACGTTGGGTAGATCGTGCACAGTGTCGACGACCTGCCGGATGTACGCCTCCTGCAACGCCCGCACGTCGGGGTCGAGCGGCAGTACGTGGTAGTCGACGATCGAGGTGATCCCGACGCCGTTGACGTTGTTGGCGGGGTGGCAGGGGTGGCCCTCGACGTTGTCCGGCGCCGGGCTGAGGTGCAGCGCCCAGCCCTCGAACAGCATCACGGCCACGTACATGCCGCGCTCACCGGCCCTGGTGACCCGCTCGCGCAGCCGCTGGAAATAGGCCGGGTCGATCCGGGACAGGTCGAACTTGGGGCCGCCGTCCTTGGCGGTTCCCGGCCCGGTGCGCGGCCATGGCTGCGGGGTCATGTTCAAGTGGAACGCGCCGCCCGCGGCCTGGGACCGGAACTGCTCCCAGCGCCACAGCCGGATGAAGTTGTGCCCGTGCGCGGCGAGGAAATCCAGGTAGGCGTCGTAGTCCAGCCGCTCCGGCTCAGCCGGTGGGGTCGCGCCGGGTCCCATACCGTCGTGGAAGTTGTTCCAGATGTGCGAGCCCGTGAGGTACACGGCCCGCCGCCGCGCCGGGTTGTCCGTACGTACCGTGAAATAGCGCGGGTTGTCCCCCGATATCTCCAGCGGCCCCGGCAGCCGCCCTGAGTGCTGATCTCGTCGCGAGGAAGAAGTACTGCCGGTCGGCGCCCGCTTCCAGGACGTGGACGAGGGCGTGCACGTCGGCTTCGCCGGCGATTTCCTCATCGAGTTCGCGCTGGAGGGCGTCTTCCAAGGTGGCATCCCCTGGTTCCACGCCGCCGCCAGGTAGAACCCAGTACGGGGACGCGCCGTGCCTGACCCGTTTGATGGTGAGCAGGTGACCGTCGCCGGTGACCAGAATGGCGCGAACGCGTTCACGCACTGGCCCATCTTCCTCCTATCAGGACACATGTGTCGGTGGAGCACCTCCGCAGCACACGTGATGGAGACCGCCAGGATGGTTCTGCAGGCGGCGCCGATCGAGCAGCAGGCCCGGCCTGCGGTGGGCAAGCTCGCTCGATGCTGGCGATCGAGCCCGGGTGACCGTCAGACCCAGGCGTAGTTCTGGTCCGTGACCGGCGGCAGGAGAGGGTTTCCGGGTGGGGCGTCCGCCGCGGGCAGCGCGCTGATAGCGGATGCGATCAGCGGAAACAGCGGGAGGTTCTCGGCCCTCCTGTAGTTGACCCACTCAATGATGCCCGGCTCGCTGCCGTCGCCAGGCAAGTCGTCGTACTCGACCGTGGCCAGCCGCGCTCGAACGTCGGGCGTGATGTGATAGCGGAAGATCATGTGGATCTTGCGCGGGGGCGGGGTCGGGCCGGGCCGGGTGACCATCTGGTCCTGGATCCAGCACAGCTCCGGCACAGTGGCGTCGTCGAGGTCGAGCCGCAGTTCCTCGGCCAATTCTCTACGCAGAGCCTCGAGCAGATCTTCCCCAGTTTCCACGCTTCCACCAGGCGGGGTGTAATGAGACCCAGTGGGCCGGTCACGGCGAATCAAGGCGATGTCGTCACCGCAGAACACCAAGGCACCGGTTCAGATCTTCACGCGAGCGAAGGGCGCGGAACGCGGCTCTGTCATGCAGGCCATTTTGCCCCTCGCCGGCCCGGCTATCAGGGAAACCGGCGGCCTTCCCGTGATGGGCCTGCGCGGGGCACAGGTTCAGGCCGCCGCGAGCAGGCCCGGCATGGCCAGGCCGGCGCGCCCTTGGTTGAGCGTGAGGTGTTCCAGCTCGGAGTCTCGGGTTGTGGGTGAACTTTTATCTGGCCGATTCGTCCGCCACAGAAGCCGACCGCGCTCGTGTGGTCTGCGCCTCGCTCCCCCCGCGCGCCGCGTCGGCGAGCCGCAGAGCCTGTATTCGGCTGGAAGCTGAGGTCAGCCGAGCAGCTGTAGGACCCGTTCACCCAGGCGTTCCAGGGTGCCCACCGGGTTGTGTGGCGTCGCCGACGGGCCGAGTTGGAGAAACCGACCCAGCGCGATCAAGCGACGAAATCCCAGCACCCGCTCGGCTTCCCCCGGCGCCAGGTCGATGTGAATCAGCAACTGTTCTGCGTCCAGGGCGCCGTCGATGCGGGAGATGTGCTCGGTTACCTCGCCCAGTTCGAAGGCACGATCGCTGTGGCCGGAGTCTTCCCAGTCGATAATCCGCACTCGACGCTCGTGGCCATCCCACAGCAGATTCGCGTGATTGCCATCCGCTAGCCCGAGAACGGGCGGATAAGCGTTCGTAACGAGTTGATCGGGGTCGGTGGACGCCAGCCAGGCGGCACCCTCTTGGTAAGCCTGCCGCACGCCGGGATCCTCACCGAGGTCGGGCTGTTTGTCGGCCAACTTACGAACCTTGTCCACCGCTACGGCAGGTCCCCAAGGTGCCGGCTTGACCGCCTCCACCACCTGGGAGGGGATTGCCAGATGCAGCCGGTTCAGGGCAGCGGCCACCGCGCTGACCTGCTCGCCAGTGGCATGCTCGCCGCGCAGGACCTCGGCTGGGCAGTCTGGTCATCGTGATCGTGGGCGGGTGAGCGTCGAGTGCGGCTTCCACCGGCGTGGGCGCAAGACCAGGTGCATATTCGGCCAGGAGCGTCAGCGCCGCCCATTCCCGGTAGGGCTCTCCTCTGCCCCACGACCTGTATCGCTTGATCACGACATCGTCGCCGATCTCCAGGTTGTGGGTGCGGAATCGGTCAGCCATGAGTTCGCTTCGCCCTCTCTGTCCCTCCACCGGAGGCAAGAGCCTCCCAGGTATGCCCCCTCCAAAGGAGGAAAGTGCCGCAGCTCGCAGCCTGCCATCAGGGTGGAAGTAGTTCATCGCGGCGGGAAACTTCCCGGGCCGATCGTTCGTGGCGGGCACCCCCGATGCAATCCTCAACGTATGGGACGCGGGCCGGGAGCCGGGAGTCGGCGCCGACCACGTCGAGCACATCAGCGCCCGCCACATCCCCGACGCCGACTGGCACGACCTCCTGCCCGACCTAGGCATCGGACCCGCTGAGCGACCCCGGTTCGCCGCCGCTCAGCGCACCTACGCACTACGCTGGCTCGCCGTGCTCTGGAAGCAGCGCATCGCGCGCGCAGAGGAATTCGACACCCAGCTTCGCCGCGTACGGATGCTCCAACACGACGACTGGAGCGCCTGAACACCAGATCCGGATAGGCGAGGGTCTGCCCGCTAATCGGGGAGGGCTTGGCTGGGCGAACCAGCCACCCGGCCAACGCCGATCTGGTGTGGGTGACCCGCCGAGTCATCAGCGCCGTCGAACGGATCGACGCCGAGATCAGCCCGCACAGTGACCGGCGCGGCGATGATGAGCGTGGCCACGACGGACTGCGGGGCCCAGGACGGCGAGACGATCCAGCCGTCCGAGGTGTGGTAATGCGACTGGGATCGCACGCTGTCCTTCAAGATCGGCACGTACTGGCTCCTCGGGCTTCCCACCCTCGACCTCTTCAACACGACCGCCGTCACGTACGGCTACCACGTACAGAAGCAGGCCGGGCTCTACGACGCAGCCGAGGACCTTAGGGCCGGTAGCAAGGCCGAGCACCTCGAACAGAGGCGGCGCAAGTACCAGCAGGTCGAATGCCTGGGTGCGGCCTTCATGAAAAGCGTCTGGCCGCTGCCGGCAAGACCGCACGGGACTGGGAGAGGGTCGAGTCGTCCTTCTACAGCGACACCGCGAAGTACGGAAAGGCCGCCAACATCAAGCGGTGGGTCAAGGCCGGTTTCCGCACCGCCGACCCGGCCGCCTGCAACACCTGGGCGGCCCCCTCCTCCAGGGTCTCCTGACATGATCGACCCCGGCCTGGCCGACCAGAACGTCCTGGTCACCGGAGGCGCGGGTGGCATCGGCGCGGCCGACGTCAGGAGCTCGGTCAGGACCTTGCGCAGCAGTATCCGCGTTGTGGCACCGCACACGCCGTGCGCATACAGCCTGGTGACCCGGGATATGACGAGCACCTGGGTAACGCCATCAACGCAGGGGACCTCGCGGGGGATCGTGTGCACGATGAAGAGTTGATCGCTAGATGGGAAGAGCAGCGACACCCAGCTGGTGCGGGAGCTCACGACCGCCTGCCCGGAATTGACCGGACTCGCCCGCCATATCCGCAGCTTTGCCAACCTCCTCACCCCGGCCGAAGGCAACGACGCCAACCACCGCCCGCCGGCTGAGCCGTGACCCCCAGTCCACCACCATGCCGAGATGATACGGACACCCCTCGGCCCGGCCGCGCGTCCTCAGGAGAAGACCCCCTCGCGGCGGATGGTCTGCCAGGGAAGGCGGGCGCCCAGGAGCGCGGTGATCGTGGACTGGATGACCACCAGGTACATCAACTGGCGGAAGACGAACTGCTGCAGCGGCACCGCCCACAGCACGCCCGCCCGCTCCCCGTCCAGCCGGAGTGCGTACCACCCGGTGAGCGTCTGCACGGCGAGGAGCCCCGCCCACACCCCGGCCGCCGGCAACGGGTCCCGCATCAGCAGGGCGTAGACCGCCATCACGTCCACCGCGGGCCCGAACAGCGGCAGCAGCACGTGGAAGAGCGTCAGGAACCCGAGCGCGCGCCGGCCGAAGGGACCTCGCTCGACGACCGCCCGCCGGTGCTTCCACATGGCCTGCATGGTCCCGTAGCACCAGCGGTACCGCTGCCGCCACAGCTGCCGCAGCGACGTGGGCGCCTCCGTCCAGGCCAGCGCCCGCTCCTCGTACACCACCCGCCATCCCCTGCGGCTGATCGCCATTGTCAGGTCGGTGTCCTCGGCCAGGGTGTCGCCGCTGAGACCGCCCACCGACTCCAGCGCCGCCCGGCGGAAGGCGCCTATCGCGCCGGGCACGGTCGGTATGCAGCCCAGCAGGTCGTAGGCCCGCCGGTCCAGGTTGAAGCCGATCACGTACTCCAAGTGCTGCCAGCGTCCGAGCAGCCCGCGCCGGTTCCCGACCTTGGTGTTGCCGCTGACCGCGCCCACGCCTGGGTGCGCCAGCGGCGCCACCAGGTGGCCGATGGTGGCGGGCTCGAACACGGTGTCGCCATCCACCGTGATCATGATCTCGTGGGACGCGCGCGCGATGCCGGTGTTGAGCGCCGCCGCCTTGCCGCCGTTGGGGCGCCTGAACACCCGCACGCCCGGCAGCCTCAGCGCGGCGGCCCGCTCGGCCGTGGCGTCGGAGGACCCGTCGTCCACCACGATCACCTCCACAGGGGCCGGGTACTCGGTGTCGACGAGTGACCATACGGTCGCCTCGATGCCCAGCTCCTCGTTGTAGGCGGGGACGATCACGCTGACCGGCGGCCGGTACGGGGGCGGGACCCGCTCCGGCGCCTGCCGTCGCCGGCAGCGGTCCCGCGCACCCGCCGCCCGCCGCGCGTGCGCCCGCGCCAGCACCACGAACACCAGCAGCCGGGCCAACGTCAGCACGCCCGCGGCGACCATCACCCAGGCCAGCGTCTCCACCGCGAGGGACGATCCCCGCTGCGCCAGGCTCAGCAGCCGGCCGAGGATGCGGCTGGAGTCGTCCGCCGGGACGTGCGCCGAGCCCAGGTCGAGCCCTTCGGCCAGGGTCGTGGCCCGGTAGCCGTGCCTGGCCAGCTTGGTCAGGAGCTGATCCGCTGCCTCGACCGTCTGACCGCGGTCGCCGCCGGAGTCGTGCAGCATGACCACGGCCCCGCGCCCCCTGTAGGGCGTGCCCGCGCGGACGATGGCCGCCACTCCCGGCCTGCTCCAGTCCATCGTGTCCAGGTCGGCGAGCGTCACCAGGTAGCCGTCGCCGTCCAGGGCCAGCATCGTCTCCCATTGCCGCGCCGACACGGCGGACGGGGTGGCGTTGTACGGGGGCCGCACCAGGCGCGTGTGCATCCCGGTGGCGCCCGCGATGGCGTGCTGCGTCAGCGACAGCTCCAGCTGCCGCCGCCAGGCGGGCACGGCGGACAGGTCGACGTGCGCGTACGTGTGATTGCCCAGCTCGTGGCCCTCGTCGACGATGCGCCTGGCCAGATCGGGGTACTCGGCCACGCGGGCGCCGACGGCGAAGAACGTCGCCTTCGCGCCGTGCCGCTTCAGCACGTCCAGCAGCTTCGGCGTCCACTCGGGGTCGGGGCCGTCGTCGAAGGTGAGCGCCACCGTACGGGCCGGCATGCTCAGGCTGCGCGGCCCCCGATCGGCCGCGCCCTGCTCTGTGGTGTTCTGCGGCGCCGCGTCCACCACTGGACCGCCGCCCCGCACCCGGTCGAGTTCGGGCGAGTACCCATAGGGCGCGGGGACGGGTTCGTGTTCGCCCAGCTCGCCGTGGGCGTACCCGTACAGGAGCAGGGAGGAGGCGGTGAGCACGGTGCCGACCAGCGCCAGGAACCAGTGCGCACGCGGAACGGGCCGCCTGGCGCGGCGCCTGGGGCGCGGTGTGACGCGTCCGGCCGCCTGGCGGAGGTCCGGCGGGTTCACGTGTTCCGGCCGCTCGCGGCGCCCGGCCGCTCGGCCGGGGGTTGAGCGGGAGATTCGGTTTCCCGGCCCGGGGAGGGGTCGGGGCTCCCGGTCGGCGCGGTGGACGCCTCGGCGGTCTCGCTCTGCGACGGGGACGGCTCGCGCTCCCGCTCCGGGTCCTGCTCACCGCCGATGGAGTCGGCGGGCTCGTCCTCCGGGCCGGGGTCGGCGGGGCGCATCGTCCTGGAGCGGCTCGGCGACGGCGCGGGCCGGTCCGGCGTGTTTTTGGCGGCGGGCCTGGAGGGGCGGCGGGAGGCCGGCACGGAACGTTCCCGCTCCGGCGGGGCGGAGGGCCGGCGGGACCTCACCGAGGCGGAGGGGGACGGGGACGTCACGTCGGCGGCTTCGGACTGCTCGGGAGCACCGCCGCCGCCGCGCCCGTCGGCCGGCCACTGCACGGAGTCCAGTCTGATGCCGCGAAAAGCGCTTCCCAGCAGCACTGCGGTCAAGGCCAGCAGGAGGGTGCCCGCGAGGATCCCGCTGATCGTCAATATCCGCGTCCGCCGGCCGCTGTGGTCGACGAACACGGCGGACCCCACCGCCCGCTTCCGCTTATTCACGAGTGAAGATCGTAAATGACGTGGGAGCCTTCCCATTTCATTGTCGGGATATTTCCACAAATTGTGATCAAAATGGAGGGAACAGGGAATCTCGCCTGGTCGGGCGGCCATCACCGATCGGCTCGTCCTGCCTTCAGCGCCGCCCGCACCCCGCGTGGTTTCGGAGGGAATTTGCGCACTCGCAATAGGTGATCTCAAATGCGCGTGCGGCTTTGTTGTGACCATCTTGGGCCCCGTTACGGCGGCCTTCGCACCGAGCGCGGCGCGGCTCGGGGACGCCGGGACTGCGCCTGCCGATAATCACATCCGCCCACGTCATGACCATGTGAAGGTTTCGCGTGGCGGCGCGAACTCCAGCCACCCACGAGACGAACCAAGTGTGGCTTGATAATGGGCTGTGCTCCTTCGCCTGGCCCACCTCGCCGTCACGAACACATTCGCCGCGCTGCGGTTACTGCCTATGGGCGATCGGGACAAGGACGTGGAGATACTTGCCCTGCGTCACCAGATCACCGTCCTCGAGCGCCAACTCGGCACCGACACCAGAGTCAGATTCACACCCGAGGACCGAACCTTTCTCGCCGCCCTCCTGACCTCGCTGCCCCGCAAGGCCCTGCAAACCTGCCTGACCGCGCTCTGTTACTGACACGTCGTGTCGCGGCCAGCTGACGCTGTCTTGTCGCTCAACAGTGGCTGGAGCCGGTCGAGGCCTCCGGGGTGTGCGTGTCCGATAGCGACGACGGCGTTGACGAGCGCGTCGTACAGGCGGCGGTGGTTCCAGTGCTGGAGTGCGAGGGTGGTGCCGCTGTCCTCCAACTGGCGGGCGAGCTCAGCGAGTTGCTCGGTCCACTCGCGTGCCGTCGACGGCAGCCGCGAGGCGGCACTGGGGGCGGGTTGCGGCGGCGCCGGCGCGCGGTGGAAACGGGTCGGAGTCCACCGCGCGCGCTGCCCACGGGCCCTGCGGGAGATGTTGATGAACTCCTCGATGGTCTCCTCCAGGTCCTCGCGCATGTCGTAGATGGCGGCAGCCAGCTCGCCGGAGTCGGCCCCGGTGGCTTCCTCGTGCGCGGTGCGCAGAGCGACCACCCGGCGCTGCATGGCGAACAGCCGCACCGCAGCCTCACGCGCGTCGACGGGCAGTTCGTCGCGCGCGGCCGCCAAGTCTCGCCAGGCAACCCATATGATCACCGGGTGGCGTTACCGAGGATCACAACGATCATCCTGATGCTCGCCCTAACAGCCGGCTGCGGAGGCGGCAATGCGGTCACGGTGCGAACGCCCGCAGAGGCGGTGACTCAGCGGATGAAGGACTCGACCGGTGTGAAGGTCACCAGGCTCGTCCGCCTGGACTACGGCGAGAAAGTGTTCACCCCTCCAGCGGAGGACGACTCCGTCGCGCTGGTCAACATCGGCGAATACAGCGAGAGCCGCGCCACTGGCGTCCTCGGCGCGACCGCCTCCGACCTGACCGCGACCTACTACCGGACCAATGTCCCCGATGAGCTGAAAAGCATTGTCCCCACCGACCTGTCCTACATGACGACCAGGACGATCACGATCGCAGGCTCCGGCACCTACCAGTACCGGGCTGATCGGCAGGACGTTCCCGCGGGCAAGTCCTGGCTTCATGGCCGCAGCTCCGAGTGCGAGCAGTTGTTGCGCGCCATCGGCTCGCTCGGCGTACGCAGCCTCGTCTCACCCGAGGTGCTGCGAAAGCTGGCGGCCCCGGCTCCCTCTTCGGGGGAGGCCATCGACGGAGTTGCCACCGTCGTGCACGCCGGGAGCAGCTCGCTGACGGAGTTCGCCATCGCGGCCCCACACGACGACCCTGTGATCGCCGCCCAATTTCGCAAGCGGAACGACTTGACACAGATCTCCTGGCAGCTGTGGGTCGGACCGGACCGGCTTCCCCGTCGGGTGCACCTCACCTCGACCTATCCCATGGCCGAGGACAACCAGCCCAAGACCACCGTGATCGAGGTCGACTTCACCGACTGGGGCAGCGATGTGCTCATCGATCCCCCACCGTCGGACCAGGTGCACGAGACCGGGACTTGTCTCGGCCCGGAGCCATACTGAGCCGTTGGAGCTCCGGCCTCGGCAGCGGCTCGTGGAACATGAACTCGGGTCAGCGCGGATCCGCACCCGGCTTCCTGCCCATTGCGTGACCCGCTACTGATGACGTGTGGAGCATCTCTACTGGGACCTCGGATCTCGCGCAGGCGGCGCCTGCTTCGAGGTGGAGCTGCGCGGCTCGGCCGCCAGAGTGTGTCTCATGGACGTCGACGACACCAGGCATATCTCGACGGTGACGAGTACGAGTATTACGGCGGCTTCGCACTTTATCTGGGGTGGTCAAGCGAACCTGCTGGTCAGCCCCTTGAAGGCCTGTCAGTCACGTAAGGCAAGTAAGGATGGCCGCCGCTGCCGCGCCGGGTGGATCGTCGAGAGGTGACCGGTCCGCCATCGGGGTCAACTCCAGAAGATCACCTGAAGATGTTTTCCTCATATAAACTTCAGGTGTGTGCCGGGGTTCTGGCTCGTCCTCTGCTCGGCGAGGGGATGGTCACGGACATGGGTGACGCTGCCGATCGACGCTCCAGCTGGACATTTCTGACCAACCACGCCCACGTGCTGCTGGCCATCGCGGCTGGTCCGCAAGTGCGGATCAGCGACATAGCCCAACGCATCGACATCACCGAACGAGCCGCCAGAGCATCGGGACCGACCTGCTGGAAGCCAGTTATCTGGAGCGGCAGCGGGAGGGCCGCCGCAACCGCTATGCCATCGTTCCGGGCCGGCGCCTGCGTCACCCCAGCCAGAACACCATTCCTGTCCAGGCGCTCATTGATCTGTTCAGCGATGAGGCCTCGACCCGTCCCGCCCCCCGCAACCGATCTCCGAGTAAACCCGCGCCAGGCAAACGCGGGTCTCGTGGACGTGGCGGCGGAGGGACCGCGCGGCCGCAAGGAGTACGCGATCACGCAGGAGGGCCTGGCCGAGCTGCGCCGCTGGATCACCCAGGTGGAGCCGACCAGGCCGGCGCGCAGCGACATGCTGCTGCGGGTGTTCTTCCTGGCCCAGGTGTCCCCCGAGCAGGCGCGTGAATACCTTCGCCACCAGGCGGATCTCGCGGGCAAGCACGCGGAGCACCTGGAGGCAGTCCGCGAGCTCGTCGGGCGCGGCCAGGACACCCTGTCGGTGTACGGCGGCATCGCCCTCGAATACGGCCTGCGCCTGACCCGGCTGCAACAGGAGTGGGCCGAATGGGCCGAGGGACAGATCCGTTAGGCTCTCGCTCATCTCGTTCGAGGCATTCGAGACCGTCCCCAGGTCTGGTTTCGCAGGTAAATAGCCCCCTGAGCCGCCTTATGACGGCCGATCACGCCACAGGCGGGGGAATAGAGAAGCCCGGCAACACGGCGATCGTCGCTTGATGGTGTGAAGGCAAAGCCGGACTCTTCTGGAAGACCGGCCGGAGCCCCAGCCCGCTGTGTTCACTGTCTGTGCCGCTGACGCTCTGGGTCGCGCCATCCTTGTCAGGGGGCCATTACCTCTCCGTGCATACGCGCGGTGGCTACTGGAGAGCGCGCCAGCTTGGGGACTGAGTTACTGCAGGTGGGAGGCTTGTCGAAGCTCACGGCATGTTTCGTTTGTGAGCCCTGGCCTCAGACGGCCTCATGGCAGACAGTGAGTGGTCATCTGGCTCTTCGCAGTCGAGGGTGTAGACGTTGCCGGCTGGTCGCCGGGCTCGACGAATCTCGGTTTGGTCGTGTGGGGCAACGCTTTGAGCCTGATCGTGCGGTCCTGGCTTGTCGCGTGGTCAAGCCGATGGTTGGTGCCGCCGCTGTAGTTGTGCGGGAATCGCGAGGCACACGGGGTCATCTCCTGTCCGATCGCGGACCACATCGGCCTGGGTGCGAGTACGAATCACTCCGAGGACTTGACCACCGTCCGGAGTTGAGATGCGCGGGCGGTGGTCTGGCGACTGGATCGGTAACGGCCCGGGGTGGTTCCGATGATGTTGGTGAACGCCGAGATGAAGCTGCTGGGGTTGGCCCATCCGCAGGCGTAGAGGGTGTTGCCAAACCGGTGATCTTGCCCGCGTTGATCAGTTCGTGTGGTGCTCCCGGGAACGGCAAGGTAGCGCTCGTGGGGCGTCCTGGGGCACCGAAACCGGCTGTCGCTGATGGTGGCTGCCGGTCCCGTATCAGTGCGAAATCAGCCCGCTGTTGGCGGCGTTCGGCACCGTGGCCTCATCGACGACGAAGGAGCCACGATGACGTACGCGATCCGGGCCGAAGGCCTGGTCAAACGGTATGGCGACAAGGTCGCGCTGGACGGGGTGGACCTGGAGGTCCCCGCCGGAAGGGTGGTCGGCGTGCTGGGGCCGAACGGGGCAGGCAAGACGACCACCGTGCGGATCCTGGCGACTCTCCTGCGGCCCGACGCGGGCCAAGCCACGGTGGGTGGCCATAACGTGGTCGGCGACCCGGTGCGGGTGCGTTCCCTGATCGGGCTGACCGGCCAGTACGCCTCGGTGGACGAGACCCTCTCCGGTGTGGAGAACCTGGTGCTCATCGGCCAGCTGCTGAACCTGTCTCGGCGGCAGGCCAGACAACGGGCCGCCGAGTTGCTGGAGCGGTTCGAGCTCACCGACGCCGCGACCCGCCCGATCGCCACCTTCTCCGGCGGGATGCGCCGGCGGCTGGACCTGGCGGCCAGCCTGGTGGGCAGGCCGCAGGTGCTGTTCCTGGACGAGCCGACCACCGGCCTGGACCCGTACACCCGCAACGAGTTGTGGGAGGTGGTGCGCGGTCTGGTCGCTGACGGCGCCACGGTGCTGCTGACCACGCAGTACCTGGAGGAGGCCGATCAGCTGGCCGACCGCATCACCGTCATCGACCAGGGCCGGGTGGTCGCCGAGGGGCGACCGGGTGAGCTGAAGCGCCGCATCGGCGGGCAGATCCTGCACGTACGGCCGAGCGTCCCGGCCGACGGGGAGGCGGTGGCCCGGATACTGATCGAGCTGACCGGCCAGATCCCGGAGCGCGATGCGAACACCGGTCGGCTCACGGTGCCCGCCGTCGACCCGATGCTGATCTCCTCCCTGGTACGGCGGCTGGACGCGGCCGGGCTCATGACCGAGGAGCTGGGCCTGCGCCTGCCCAGCCTGGACGAGGTCTTTCTGGCGCTCACCCGGCAGAACGTCGCGATGGAAAGGAATGTGGCATGAGCAGCACCCTGCCGATCGAGAACTCCCCTCTGCGCGTCAGCTCCCAGCAGGCATTGCGGCACGGGCTCGCCCTGGCCGGCCGCGGCGTCACCAAGATCCGCAAAGCCCCGGTGCAGCTCGTCGACGTCATCCTGACGCCGATCGTGTTCCTGCTGATGTTCGTCTACCTCTTCGGCGGCGCGATCGGCGGCGGTGACATGGACGGCTACCTGCAGATGGTCGTGCCCGGCATCATGGTCATGACGGTCTTCCAGGCCAGCATCGGCATCGGCGTCTCGCTCAACGCCGACGCGAGCGCCGGCGTCTTCGACCGCTTCCGTAGCATGCCCATCGCCCGCTCCGCGCCGCTGGTCGGCGCCGTACTCGCCGACGTCGTCCGCTACGTGGTATCGCTGGCCGTACTGCTGGCGCTGGCGCTGATCATGGGCTATCGCATCCACACCGATCCGCTCGCCACGCTGGCAGCGGCCGGGCTGCTGCTGGCCTTCGCGCTCAGCTTCGCCTGGATGTCGGTCTACATCGGCATGCTGGTCAGCACGCCCGGCTCGGTCCAGGGTCTGATGACGATCCTGGTACTGCCGCTCACCTTCGCCAGCAACGTCTTCGTCCCGAGCCGGACCATGCCCGGCTGGCTGCAGGTCTGGTCGAACATCAACCCCGTCAGCCTGATGGCCGACACCACCCGCGGCCTGCTCAACGGCGGCGAGGTCACCGGCCCGCTGCTGGGCGCCCTGGCCTGGATGGCCGGCGTGATCGTGGTCTTCTTTCCGCTGGCCATGCGCGCCTACCGCAAGAAGGCAGCTTGACCCCTCTACCGCCCGACCGGCTGGCCGGCCACCTCGGCCAGCCGGTCCAGCGCGTCCTGCCGCGGTATCTCGGCGCCCTTGCGGAAGGCCTCGCGGTAGCCGTCCTCACCGAGCTCCTCCACGAGCTCGGCGATCAGTGCGCCCAGCTCGGGGTCTCCGTGGTCGAAGACGCCGCGGATCAGCTCGCTCATGCCCAACGCCGTCGCGGCGCCCTCGAGGTCGCCTTCCAACGCCAGCAGCCTGCCCAGCCACTCGCCCGCGGTGGCCACGCTGACGGTGTTTCCGTAGGCGAACACGCCGCGCACCGCCTGCGGGAGGAGCTTCCGTGCACGGGCCGCCGTGCCCTCGGCGATCAGCAGGGACACCCGCTCGCCCGTGATCAGTCCCCGGACCACCTCCTCAGGGATGGGCAGCCGGTGGGCGAGCGTCTCGAGCTGGTCCAGCGCCTGGTGGGCCTGCTGGTACTCGCCGGACCGGCGAAGCGCGGCCGCTCTGTACGTCAGGAGATTGATCTCCAGGCGCCGCTGGCCGCGTTCCCTGCCCTGGCGTCGGGCGGCGTCGATGTCATCCAAAGCGCCCGCCAGGTCGCCGCTGCGCATCCGCGCCGCCGCCAGCCGGCCTTTGGCCCAGTACAGGTGCTCCTCCGTGCCGAGCTCGGTCGCAATCGCCACGGCGCGCTCGGCGGCCGAGATCGCCTGCTCGCGGTCGGCTCGCATGTCCGCATCTGAGCTGATGGCCAGCAGAGACATCACCATGCCCCAGCGGTCGCCGACCTCCTCGAATCCGCGCAACGCCTCCTGCCGCGCCTCGGCTGCGCTCGTCACGTCGCCCTGCTGGCTGCGGACGAAGTCCTGCGCCCACAGCGCGCTGGCCCGCACCCAGGGATCGGGCGAGTTCAACGCGTGCTTCAGCTCAGCCTGCCCCAGGTCAGTGGAGGCCAGCTGCGACAGCCGAAACAGCGGCACCGCCGGATGGAAGCTCAGCGCCCGCTCGTCGAGCCCGATCGGCTTCGGCTCGGCAACCGGGCCCTTGGCCGCAACGCCCAGCACCACGCGGAAGGCGGCACGCGCGTCCTCGGGGAGCGCGTCGCCGAAAGCGAGCACCTCGCCGACGAACGTCTCGAACTGCACGCTCATCCCGCGGATGCCCCAGTACCAGAACAGCGCCCGGACGAACCGGGACGAGGCGAGCGCATCACGAGCGTCGATGGCCGACCGCAGCGCGAAGACCAGGTTGTCGCGTTCGGCGTCGAACGCCGCGATCGCCCCTAGCTGCTCTCTGGTCCGCAACAGCGGCTCGTGTTCCTCGGCGAAGCCGAGGAAGTAGGCGGTCAGGCGCGTCATCACGTCGTCACCGGACTCGGCGAGCCTGGCGGAGGCGTAGGCGCGGATCGTCTCCAGCATCCGGTAGCGGTCGCCGTCCTGCTGGATGATGGACTTCTCGACCAGGGAACCGGCGACGTAAAGCACGTCCTCGGCAGCCAATGTCTCATCCGGGCAGACTGCCTCCAGCGCGGCCAGGCTCGCCCCGCCGGGAAAGAGCGACAACCGGCGCGCCAGCACCCGCTCCGGCCCGCTCAGCAGGTCCCAGCTCCACTCGACCACCGCCAGCAGGGTGCGCTGGCGTGGCAGCGCCGTCCTGCTGCCCGAGGTCAGCAGCCGGAAGCGGTCATCCAGCCGCCGCGCGATCTGCTCCACGCTCATCGCCCGCAACTTCGCCGCGGCCAACTCCAGCGCCAGCGGCATGCCATCCAACCGGCGGCAAATCTCCGCCACGGCGGCCACCGAGGACTCATCCAGTGCGAAACCGGGCCGGACACTGACCGCACGATCGGTGAACAGCTGGACCGCCGCGGAGCGCGCGGCATCGGCGATATCGGGATCCTCTGCGGGCAGTTCCAGCGGGCCGAGATGACACAGCGCCTCACCGTTGACCGCCAGCGGCTCCCTGCTGGTGGCCAGGACCCGCAGCTGCGGGAGCCGTAGCAGCAACTGCTCGGCTAACTCGGCGGCGGCCTCGACCAGATGCTCGCAGTTGTCCAGCACGAGTACGGCTTCGCCCACGTCCAGCCGCTCGACCATCCGGTCAAGCGGATCGGCCGGCTGCGGCTGGCCTCCGCCGTACAGACCGCCGAGCGCGCCGAGCACCACGTCGGCCAGCTGATCAGGACGGCTCACCCCGGCCAGCGGCGCGAACCATACTCGCCTGCGCTCATGGTCGGCCCGCTCCAGGGCGAGCCTGGTCTTGCCCGAACCGCCCGGTCCCACGATGGTGACCAGCCGGGAGGCATCCACAAGCCGGGCGAGCTGATCGAGCTCGGTCTGCCTGCCGACGAAGCTCGTCAACCGCGCGGGCAGCCTGCTCGCCGGCGCCTCGGCCTGCGTGACCGGCCGCTCCAGCTCACCGCGCAGCAGGGCCAGGTGTACCTTCTGAAGCTCAGGAGAGGGATCGACTCCCAGTTCATATCCCAGCCTGCTGCGGATCTCCTCATAGACCGCCAGCGCGTCCGACTGCCGCCCGGCAGCCGACAACGCCCGCATGCGCAGCTCGGCCAGCCGCTCGCTCAACTGCCGCTCGGCGGCGGACGCTCCGAGATCGGCCAGCACCTCGGCATGCCGGCCCAACCTGAGCTCGGCGTCGAAGCGGTCCTCCTCGGCCGTGGCCCGGATCTCCGCCAGTCGCGTGGCGGTGTTGCGGGCGAAGGGCGCCTCCTGAATGTCGGCCAGCGCCGGACCTCGCCACAGGTCAAGTGCTGCGGCCAAGAAGGCTGCGGCCTCCTTGGGCCGACCCGCCACCAAGTCGCGCCTGCCCTGCGCGGCCAGCTCCCCGAACCGATGCGCGTCCACGTCTTCGGCGCGCACCGGCAGCCGGTAACCTCCCGCCACCAGTTCCACCGTCGCCACGCCTGCCAGCGCCTTGCGCAGCCGCGACACCAACCCCTGCAGAGCGGCAGCGGCACCCGACGGCGCCTCGGCTCCCCACAGATCGTCGATCAGCGAATCCGCCGAAACGGGACGAGCCGCTTCCAAAGCAAGTCTGGCCAACAGCATGCGCAACCGGGCCCCGCCGATGTCGATCCGTGTCCCATCGGCGGCATAGCCCTCAACCGGACCAAGCATGACAACTCGCACCTCGGCAGCCTCCCACATCTTGGCGGCGTGTCAGCGCCGCGATAGAGCCGTATCAGCGGGTGGCGCGATCGTCTATCGCATGAACACGACGACCCGCATCCGCCCCCGCACCGTCACCTTCGCCGGCATCCTGCAGCTGCTGTTCGCCCTCTCGTTCCTCATCGTCCCGGTCATCGGCCTGATCTACGGCGCCGACGTGCAGGCCGCAGCCGAGGCCGAGCTGGTACGGCAGGGCCTGACCCCGGCCATCCTCGCCCAGAACAATCTCCACTTCGACGAGGGCGGCTATGCCCTGGTCATTCCGGTCAGCACCGCTGTGATCGCCGTGATCCTGGCGTGGCTCAACCTGGCCGGAAGGCGCGTCGGCCGCATCCTCACTCTGATCATCCAGCCGCTCTTCCTCGCCCTGGACGTCTTCATCCTCACCAGCCAGGCAACCCAGGTGCAGTTCCTGCAATCCGTCCTCGGCCCGGGCGCCAACGCCCAAGCCGTCATCGAGGCTGCCTACGGCGTCTACCCCGGGTGGCTGCTCACCGTGACCGACGGACGCCTGTTCGTCACCATCGCGGCCTCCGTGGCAATCATCGTCCTGCTGATCCTTCCGTCCGCCCGTACCTACTTCCGCAAGTGATCATGTGGGCTTCCTGCCGGCCCTCCAACTCGCCCAGGCCGACCAACGCAGAGCACCGGGTCACGAATGTGTCGACCACTACAACGGCCATCGCCCGCACCAGTCCCGCTCGCAGCTACCGCCTGATCACAATGAGAGGACCGTCGTGCCGCTGGCAGGCCGGATCGAACGCCGGAGAGTGCTCGACGGGCTGATCAACGAGCACCACCGAGCCGCATAGACGCTTCGAAGAACGTGCAGCTCAAGCCCTATGCGATGGGTTTTGACGCGGCACAAGCGGGTTCGTCTCCACCCAGCCCGACGGCGACCGACTGCATCCGCAGCACGTCTCCGACCAGTTCCTCTGGCTCGCCTACCTGGCCGGCCTGCCACCGATCCGCCTGCACGACCTGCGCCACGGCGCCGCATCGCTCATGCTGGCGGCAGGGGTGGAGATGAAGGTGGTGCAGGAAACGCTGGGCCACACCTCCAACGCCTTCACCGCCGACACCTACACCTCGGTCTACCCGCAGGTGGCCACCGCGGCGGCCGAAAAGACCGCCGCCCTGCTCCTCGACGACGAAGACCGGACACAGCCCGGAAAACTCATCTCCCTGAGAGCCTGACAGTCGGATTAAGCATCCGGCCCCGCGGTCGCCGCCTTCTCCAGCGGCTGCGGGGCCGCTGCTCTTTCCGCAGAGTCCAGGGAAGTGGGTGGATCATGGTGTGTGCAGGGTTGGTGCACGCGAGCACGCACGGAGCACGATCGGCCTAGAACTTTGCTCCAGGCCGAATCCGCTGGACCGTTCCCGCACGTCAGGCCCCTGATCAAAGCGCGCCCTGCAGGATTCGAACCTGCGACCGTCGGATCAGAAGCAAGATCCTCAAGTGACGGACAGTCTCGTTTGATGACGGTTCGTGCCACCTTGCAGCGCTTCCTGTGTCTAACGATGCCGGGTCCTGACAGGATGTTCCGGGGCGTACGAGCACGCACCGAGCACGACAGCGTCCCGGCCCGCGAAGCCATGTCACGGGCGGCCCGCTACATGCCCTCCCGGTGAAGTGTGCCGACCGCTGTCCCGTACTGAAGACCCTGGGCGAGGCGATCGCGAAGCTCGTCCTGGTTCACCGCAGCTGCCTCCTTTCAAATCGCCGCACGTCAGGACCGCGACGAAGGTCCACCGTGCAGCGCACTCCGCAGCCGGTATGCGGGCCGTTCATGCCCTGCTGGGCTGAGGCCGTCGAACAAGGAGTGGCAGCGCCCGAAAGCGACGGCTGCGTACGATCCCCAGAGTGACAGCCTTGGCTCTCGGAAGGGCGGCTTCACCAGGTGAGCATCCCCTTGACCACGGTGATCAGAGCGCCTGCGAAGCCAAGAGCCATCCCCGCTCGCCGCGCATGAGTGGCGGATATTCGAGGCGCGAGCAGCCGGCCGCCCGCCAGCCCGGCGGCCAGTGTCGACACGACGGCCGCGAGTTGCCAGCCCGGCAGCTCCGGAAATCCTTTGAGGCCGAGTGACAGCGCCGACTGGACCAGGAACGACAGCTGGGCGCTCGCCACGAAGGCCGCCTGGCTCCACCCGGTGGCGGTGGCGTAGACGACCAGCGCCGGACCTCCGACCCCTGCGGAGGCGTTCATGAAGCCGGAGGCGAAGCCGGCGGCCGCGGTCGGCGGGGCGGGCAGCCGCCGACCGGCGAGCGCGGCGAGCAGCCCCGCCAGGACGAGCGTCCCCACGGCCACGGTGAGCGGGCCGGGCGGCAGGAGGCGCGCGGCGAGGGCGCCGGGAACCACGCCCGTCACGCCGGAGACGGCGAGCACCAGTGCCCGCCGGCGGTCGACGTTCCGGAACGTCTGGGCCAGCACCGCGCCGGCGACGACCACGCTCAGCAAGTTCGCCAGCAGCACGCCCTGGTACGGCCCGGCGATGATCACCAGGAGCGGGGCGGCGACCAGTGCGAAGCCCAGCCCGGTGATCCGCTGTGTCAGCGCCCCGGCGAAAACGGCCGCCAGAACCGGAAGCAGCCCCGTCACAACCCGAGTGCGACGTAGCGGACGTCAGTGAACTCGGCCAGGCCCAGGTCGGCACCCTCGCGGCCGAGGCCCGACTGCTTGATGCCGCCCATGGGCGCGTAGGCCGCGCTGGGGAGCGCGTTGTTGACCCCGACGATGCCTGCTTCGAGCCGCTCCGCCATCCGCCAGCAGCGGGAGACGTCGGCCGACCAGATGTAGGCGGCCAGGCCCAGTTCGGTGCGGTTGCAGTTGTCGAGTACCTCCCCCTCGTCACGGAATCGGAAGACGGCCGCGGCCGGCCCGAACACCTCGCAGCGCGCCAGGCCTACCCCGTCCGACACACCGGCGAGGAGTGCGGGCGCGGCGTACGACCCCTGGCTCGGCAGCTCGACAGGCCGGGTCAGCAACGTCGCACCCGCCGCCAGCGCGTCGTCCACGAGTTCCCGAACGGCACGGGCCCGGTCATCGTCGATGACCGGCCCGAGGTCGGGGCATGGGTCCGCCAGTCCGTCACCGACCGTCATATCGTCGACCTTGGTGACCAGACGGCCGACGAAGGAATCGTAGACGTCGTCGTGGACGTAGAACCGGTTGGCGGCGATGCAGGATTGTCCCGTGTTGCGAAACTTGGCGATCATAGCCCCGTCCACGGCGGCGTCGATGTCGGCGTCGGGGAAGACCACGAAGGGAGCGTCCCCGCCGAGTTCCAGCAGCGGTCTGACGATCCGCCTGGCCGCACGCGCCATGATGGCGGCTCCCACGGCGGTGGAGCCGGTGAAGCTCACCGCGCGTACGGCCGGATGATCCAGCAGCGCGTTCGTCGTCTCCACGGCCGGACCGTGCACCAGGTTGAGCACCCCCGGCGGCAGCCCCGCCTCCTGTACAAACCTGATCAACTCGGTGACCGCGAGCGGAGCCTTTTCCGACACCCGCGCGACGACGGTGCAGCCGGCGGCCAGCGCGGGTGCCAGCTTCCTGGCCTGGATGGAACAGGGGAAGTTCCACGGTGTGAGCGAGGCGACCACGCCCAGGGGACGACGAAGCGTCAGGTGCCGCCGACCGGGGACCTCGTGCGGGATCACCGAGCCCGCGGGACGACGCGTCTCCTCGGCGAACCAGCGGAAGTACTCGGCGGAGAAGCGGATCTCCGCGAGCGCCTCCGGGAGCCGCTTGCCGGCCTCGGCCGCGAGCAGCCGGGCCAGCGCGTCGGCTCGTTCGTCGATCCGATCGGCGGCGGCTCGCAGCAGATCGGCACGGTAGCGAGCGGGCCGGTCCGCCCATTCGGGAAAAGCCCTGGCCGCCGCGTCGGCCGCATCGGCCGCGTCCTGTGGCGTCCCCCAGGGAATCTCTCCTACGGCCGATCCGTCGGCCGGGGCGGTGACGGCCAGCCGGTCCTTGCCGTCCCGCCAGCTGCCGTTGATGAGCATGAACGTCCCTTCATCGAACGTGGACATCGGTTCGTGAACTGCCGCCCCCCGGGCGCCCGGTGTCCAGGCGGATCGTTCCGGCGGCCACGGGCTGCGTTCCCTCCGCGGTGGCGACCGTGCCGTCCAGGCGAACCGTGGTGACGGCGCCGTCCCAGCCGATCAGGTGCACCTGTTGCGGCGACTGCCCGGCGACGTGCAGCGTCCACGGTCGCCCGAGCAAGTCATCCGTGTTGCGCACGCCGTCGTCGACCTCGACCCGCGGAATCACCGCCCCTGCGCGGACGAGCACCGGGATCCGCTCCAGCGGCACCTCCTCGGTGACGAACCCAGGACCTTCCCGCACGGCGCCGGTGAGCAGATCGGTCCAGCGGCCCTCAGGCAGGTAGTAGCGGCGGCGCACCGGGCCGGGGCCGTCGTCGAACACGGGCACGACCAGCAGGTCCGCGCCGAGCATGAACGTGTCGTCGCGGGTCCGCGCCACCTCGTCCTCGGGGAAGGCGAAGCCGAGCGGGCGCAGCATGGGCCAGCCGTTCGCCGCCGACTCGCAGGCGGCCTGCCACAGGTAGGGCAGCAGCTCGTAGCGCAGCCGTATCCAACGGCGGGAGATCTCCAGCGCCCGGTCGCCGAACTCCCACGGCTCCCGTGGCCGCAGCCCGTGCGCCCGCATGAGCGGGGACAGCGCGCCGAACTGGGTCCAGCGCGTGTACAGCTCGCCGGTCAGCTCGGGGCCGAAGAAGCCGCCGATGTCGTGGCTCCAGAAGCCGGGCGCGCTGAGTGCGTATGACAGGCCGCCGCGGAGCGTGGCCTGCATTCCGGCGACGGTGGACTCGGCGTCTCCGCCCCACTGACCGGGGTAGCGGTGCGACCCTGCCCAGCCGCTGCGGCCCCACACCAGCGGCGCCCGCCCGGTGTGGCGGCCGATCACCTCGCTGACCGCGGCGTTGTACCGCAGCGGGTAGAGGTTGTGGGCGTGCGCGGGCGGGGTGCCGTCGGCCGGCCGGGCGTCATCGGGCAGGCCTTCGCCGAAGTCGGTTTTGAACACGGCCACGCCGTCGTCGAGGAAGTCCCGGTGCAGATCCTGCCACCAGGCCCGGGCCTTCGGATCGGTGAAATCGATCAGCGCGCGTGGGCGGCCGTCCGGGCTCGGGGTGCCCGACACCGCCGCCGGCTTTCCGTCCGCGTCCTTGACCAGGAAACCGCGCTCGCAGGCCTCGTCGTACCGGGGGGAGGCCGGGTCGAGATAGGGCAGTTCCCACACCGACAGCCGCAACCCGAGCGCCGCCAGGCTCGTCACGAACTCCTTGCGGTCGCCGAACCTGCCGGTGTTCCAGATGAAGTCACAGTTGAGCCTGTCGACGACCAGCCAGTCAGGGTCCACGTGCAGCACGTCGCAGGGCACACCGTAGCCGCGCATGTCCCGCCCGACCTGCTCCATCTCGGCGCGGGAATGGTAGCGGCAGCGGCCCATCCAATACCCGAACGCCCACGGCGGCGGCACCGGCGACCGGCCGGTGAGCGCGGTGTAGGTGCTCAGCCGCTGCCCGGGATCGCCGCCGACGACCAGGTACAGGTCGAAGGCGTCGTCGGCGGGGGTGAGACTCAGCACGCTGGGCCTGGTGTGCCCGATGTCCACTGTCGTCACGGCACCGGTGTTGAGGAAACCCAGGTAGCCCTCGGAAGAGTGCCAGACGGGGACGGGCTTATACGTGAGACCCGCGCCGGTTCCGTAGGCGTCGGCGACCCGCAGCACCAGACGCTGGCCGTTCTTGGCCAAGCGCCCGAACTGCTCGCCGAAGCCCAGGATGTCCTCGGCGGGCGCCAGTTCCAGGGTGAGGGTGAGCCCGTCGGGGCCGTGCAGGAGCGCGGGCGCCATGGGCAGCCCCGCCACCTGCCGCAGCCGGTCGGCGGTACGCAGGACCGTCCGGCCCGTGCGCCGGTCCTCGACCGCGAGGGCGAAGGAGGCGCGACGCAGCCGCACCGTGACCGCCTCGGTGGAGAGCACCACCTCCTCGTTCGACACGGTCACCTCGGGGCGGACGGGCGCCGGCGCGGGGTCGGTGACGATGCCCAGCCAGGTGCCGTCGTCGGCCAGCGGCCTGGCTCCCGGCTGTGCCACCGTCAGCCGCACGGTCTCCAGGGTCGGGAAGCCGACCCGCAGCTCGTACGACCGGGTCGGCACCGGCCGCGGCACGTCCGACTGGGCCGGCAGGTTGGGCAGTGTGACCTCGATCCCCTGGACGTGGGCGGGCTCCTCGGTGAGGTAACCGGGCACCCCGGGCGACTGGACGGCGGGCACCGCGGCGAGCTCCGCCACGATGCCGCCGGCGCCGGTCCTGACGGTGTCGATGCGGCGGATCAGGTGCATGGTGAAGGTCATCCTTTGGTCGCTCCCGCGGTCATCCCGGCGACGAAATAGCGCTGCAGGGCCACGTACGCCACCACCATCGGCATGGAGGCGATGACGACCCCGGAGAACAGCAGCGGATAATCGGTGGAGTACTCGCCCTTGAACCCCAGCAACCGCAGCGGCAGCGTCTGCAGGCTGTCGTCCTGGATGAACAGCAGGGGATAGAGCAGTTCGTTCCAGTGCATGACGAAGAGGAAGATCGCCGTCGCGGCCAGAGAGGGGGCCGAGAGCGGCAGGGCGATCCTGCGGAACTGCATCCACTGCCCGGCGCCGTCCAGGCTGGCGGCCTCGAACAGGGTCCGCGGCAGCGTCATCATGAATCCGGCCAGGATGAACACCGCCACGGGCAGTGTCACGGCCGTCTGTACGATGACGAGCCCCAGCAGGGTGTCGGTCAGCCCCATCGAGTGGAACATGACGTACTGCGGGATCATGTTGGCCTGCGCGGGCACGGCCATGCCCAGCGAGAACAGGCCGTAGAGCACATAGCCTCGCCATCCGGGCAGCCGGGTGATGGCGAACGAGACCAGAGCGGCCAGCGTGAGCGTGAGCGAGACCGACAGTCCGGTCACCGTCACGCTGTTGCCGAACGCCTGGCCGATGCCGCCCTCGGCGAACAGCCGTGCGTAGTGCTCGAAGGTGGGCTGGGCCGGCGGCGCGAACGGGCTGGCGAAGATCTCCTTCGTGCTCTTGAACGTGCCGAAGAGCACCACGAGCAGGGGCACCATGACCAGCAGGGCGTAGACGGCGAGCAGAGAGCGTCGGGTGAGGGTCACCGTACCTCCGTGGCTCGGACCAGCCGGCGCTGTGCGACCGTGATGGCGGCGATGAGCAGTACGAAGAGCACGGATTCCGCCGCCGCGTAGCCGAAGCGGCCGTTCTGGAAGGCCGTCAGATAGATCTGCGTGGAGAGGATCTGCGTCTTGAAGTCGTCGAAGCTGGTCAGTGCCCCGATGAGGTCGAACGCCTTGAACGATTGGATCGTGGTGTAGGCGATCACGATCGTCGTGGCGGGCGCGATCATTGGCCAGGTCACGTAGCGGAACCGCGGCCAGCGGGTGGCTCCGTCGACGGCGGCGGCCTCGTACAGTTCGCGGGGGATCTGCTGCAGCCCGGCGACATAGACGACGATCATCTGCCCGGTGTGGAACCACACCTGCGCCAGCCCTACGAACACGATGGTCCAGCGGGCGTCGCCCAGCCAGGCGTACCCGGGGAGGCCGAACCAGCCGAGCACCTGGTTGAGCAGCCCGTCGGGCGAGTTGTAGACGAAGCTCCACAGGAAGCCGACCGACACGCTGGACAGGATCGTCGGGAAGAAGAACAGGGCGCGCAGCAGGATGGACGACCGGCTGTTGCGTGTCAGGAACATCGCGTACAGCAGCGACAATCCGGTTTGCAGGACGACCACGACGAGCAGGAACTTGAGGTTGTTGACCAGGGCGCCGGTGAACAGGTCGTCGTTGGTCAGCAGGTTCGTGAAGTTCGCCAGGCCGACCACGTGGTAGTCCTCGCTGATGCCGTCCCAGTCGGTCACCGCGTACTGGATCGCTTGGACGGTCGGCACGAGGAAGAACGCGCCGTAGACCAGCAGGGCGGGCAGCGCGAAAAGCAGCAGGCGGCCCGTCGGGCGGCGCGGGTGGGACGGGCGGCGCCGCTGCCCCGGGCCGCCCGCCCCGTGACTCCGGGGCGGAGCCGTTTCAGTGATCATGACGTGCCGAGCCGTTGACTTATGATCTTCTGCGCCTCCTCGGCGGCCTGCGCGGGTTTGGCCGTGCCGGTGGCGACCTGGGTGCAGGCGTTCTCGACCGCGTTGCGGATGTCGAGGTCGTCGAACTGGAAGCGCGGCGCCAGCAGGGTCTTGCGGGTCGCCCAGCCGGCGGTGGCCGCGAGGTCGGCGTTGGTGTAGGTGAGGTCCTTGACGGTCAGGTGCTGGACGGTCCCGTTGGCGTACGCCTCGGCGGCAGGCTTGCCGGACAGGAACTCCACCCACTTGCGGGCCGCCTCCTGCTTGGCCGACTTGGCATTGACTCCGAGGATGAACGTCGAGTTGTGAACGCCCTCATAGGTCGCCTTGCCCGCGTCGGTGGTGATCGGCCCGATGAGGTTCACCTTGAACGCAGCCCCCTGCTGGCGGGCCGCGCCGATGTGGAAGGTCCCGGTGGCCAGCATCGCGGCCTTCGCCTGCGCCCACATCTGGATGGCCTGCTCGGTCTTGGTGCCGGCGCTGCCCTCCTGGAAAGCGCCCATGGTGGCCAGATCCTCGTAGCGAGTGAGCACGCGCAGGAACCAGTCGTCGGTGACCTTGGCCTTCCCCATCTCGATCTTGCGGCAGGAGTCGGCCTCCGGCATCTCGTTCATGACCATGCAGTTGAACAGCTGCCCGGCGTTGGCGGCGTCGCCGCCGGGAAACGCGATCGGCGCCACGCCCAACCCCTTGAGCTTCTCGCACAGGGACAGGAAGCCCTTCCAGTCCTCCGGCAGGTCCCCCACGCCGGCCTTGTCGAACAGCTCCACGTTGTAGACGGGCATGTTGAACACAAGTTGGTACGGCAGGCCGAGTTGCTTGCCGTCCTTGGCCCCGGGTTCGATCACGTGCGGCTGGTAATTCGAGACGAACGTCGCCCCGGACAGGTCGGTGAACACCCCGGCCTTGGCGATCTGCTCGAACTGCGCGCCGCGGAAAGCGGTGAACACGTCGCCCGCCGTGCCGTCCTTGATCTTCTGCAGCGCCGTGGACTGGTAGTTCTGCGACGGCAGGATCGTCATCGTGACGTCGTAGCCGGCATTGGCGGCCTTGAACTGCTTGATGAGCTGGTCGAAGACCTGTTTGTCCTCGGCACGCCAGTGGTAAAAGTTGATCGCCTTCTCGTCGCCCGCGCCGCCGGACTTGTTTCCCAGCAGCCCGCAGCCCGACAGGGCCGCCGCGGTTACGGACAGCCCGGACAGCGCGACGAACTTGCGCCGATTCATCGGTGCACTGGTCATCGGATCTCCTCGTTGGGGGTGTGAGGCAGTGGTGTTCACCAGTCGTCGACGGTGATGCCGAGCAGATCGGCGGCGGTCCTCAAGGCGGGCCGGACGTCGGTCCACGCCAGCACGGTGTGGTGAGGGAACCCGCCGGTGACGAGACCGCCGACGAACGGCTCGGCCGGTGTGTCGAGGCGGACGTCGGCGGTGTTGCCCTGGAAACGGTTGGGGGCGGGCAGCGACTCACCCGACGCGAGGAGCAACCGCAGTGCGCCGGGGCGAGCGGGATCCTCGGTCAAGCGGGTCATGATGACCGGTCCGGTGCGCAGCGGGAAGTCGCCCGCCACGCCGATCTTCCGGTTGCAGTGGACACTCTGCGTGGCGGCGGCCGGGTCGGCGGCCAGCGCCGTGGCCGCCGACCCGCAGTGCCACAGGCGAACGACGTTCGCCGTCGCGTCGAGATCCACGGTGTCCACGAGGTACGTGGCGCCGGCGCCGAGCGACTCGGCCAGCAGCATGGTGAGCGCGCCGTACACGTCCCGCTCGCACGCGGTGGGCGTCCCCTCGTCGGCCAGGCGGGACAGCGAGGAGCAGGGGCAGACTCCCAGCCGGGTGGGGAACTCCGGCCAGCAGCGGACGGCCACCCCCGACAGCAGCTCGGCCGCCGACCATCCGCGAAGCGCGGAGGTGACGGCCGCGTGCAGGGTGACCTGGGCGGGGTCGAGCCCGTCCAGGGTGGGCCGCTGCGCCGTCGCCGCCTCCAGCTCGGCCGAACGCTCGGCGTCCCCGACGTTGCCGATGCGGTCGAACAGGTCCTCGATGGTCAACTGCTCGGTTTCCACTCCGAACAGCCGGGAGACGAGCGCGGCGTCGTACTCGCTGGGGGTGAACCCGGGCGGCGCGTCGCCGACCAGCCCGATGCGGCGCCCGGACAGCCCCGCGAGTGCGGTGCGCACGATATCCTCGTCGCCGCGCGGCTGCCGTACGTCCGGCTGTGGCGGCGCTTCGGGCAGCCGTCCGGCCAGGGCCGCGATCAACGCCCGCTCGAGCTCAGGCTCGCCGGGGTCGCCGTACAGCAGGCGGACCTGGCCGCCGGCGCGCACGATGGCATGGCCGAACAGGTTGGCCCCGCACAACGAGTTCAGCCACAGCCGGTCGCCGACGGGGCCCGGCTCGCGGAACGCCCACAGCAGCACGGGCCGGTCCAGCCCGGCGTACAGCTCAAGCGCAGGAGTGGCGTCGGAGAACGACGCGCACACGTTGATCACCAGGCCGGGTGGGCCGTCGAAGAACTTCTTTGCCTCCGCCACCTGCTCCGGCGCCATCACCAGGTCTTCCGGGCCGCGCACAGTCGCGCCGAGGGAAACGAGCAGTTCGCGAGCCGCGGCAGCGCGCTCTCGCGCCACGTCGACGGCGAAGGTGGGGCGTGCTGTCGGGATCATGATGACGTCGGTCACGCCGGTCACCGACCCGCCAGCGCGTCGTCGACGACGTCACCGAACCGCCGCAACCGGTCCAGGGCCTCGGTCGCGAGGGCGCGGCCGAGGTCGGAGGCGCCGATCACATCGCGCCAGACGGCCCGCCCGGCGAGGAAACCGGAGGCGCCCGCCTTGCAGGCCAGCTCGACAGCGCGCGGGAACAGGTCCGCGCGCACGCCGCTGGACAGCACAACCCAGGGAGAGCCGATCGCCGCCGTGAGCTGCTCGCAGCCGCGCAGGATCTCGGCGGGGTCGCCCTCCCCGTGCAGGGGAACCTCGGCCTTGTACAGGTCGGCGCCGAGGTCGCCGAGTTCCTTGGCGGCGGCAAGCACGCCGTCGGCCCAGTCCCAGGGGCGTCCGTCGAGCGGCTTGCGGCTGACCGGCTCTACGATGCTGATCAGCCCGGCCGCTCCGCACATGGCCACAAACTCCTCCACCATGGCCACGCGCTTGTCCGGATCCTCGTCCGGCCGCCACAGCAGGAGCAGCTTGAGCGCCACGGCGCCGGCCGCCTTGACCTCGGCGGGCACGACCTCGGAGTCGATCTCCACCGCTCCGACGATCTCGTCGGCGCCGGGGATCAGCCGGTCCGCGGCGGCGATCAGGCCGCAGCCGGGCGCCACCGCCCCCGCGGCCGTCACTGCGTCGAAGGCGAACTCCCGGTCCACGAGCACGCCGGAGGCGTACGGGGACAGCACGCGGGTCGCCTCAACCTTGAACCGGGTCAGCGTTTCGTCCAGGACGGGGCCCGGCATGTGCTCGGCGAACATCGCCCGCATCGCTTCCCGCTGGTCGACGGCGAGCATGGCGAAGCCGCCCGACGGCCTGGTGAGGGGGGACAGATCTGTCACAGCGGTCGATCGCCTTTCGTCGTCACTCATGGTCGATCCCGGCTCGGGCCAGCACGGCCGGGTGGCCGGGAACCGCCTCCCGGCCGGAGAGTCCCTCGCACGACGCCGCGGCGGCCGCCGCGGCATAGGCCAGCGCGTCGCGCAGGGCGTAACCTCGGGCGACGGCCGCCAGCAACGCCCCGTGATACACGTCTCCGGCGCCGAGCGTGCTCACCACGTCGGCCGTGAGCGCGGGCACTGCGCAGTGGGTCCCGTCGGCGGAGGCGGCAACGGCGCCCTGGTCGCCGCCGGTGGCCACGGCAGTCCTCGCGCCGTCCGCGAGCGCGGCGTCGAGCAGGTCCTGTAGGGGGGCGTTCCCGTAGCGGGCGGCGAGCGCGGCGATGGTAGGCACGTAGAGGTCCACGCCGTCGAGCCGGAGGCCGGGAATGGCGTTCCCGCCGTCGACGGACAGCCGGGCGCGGGTGCCGATGCCGCCTTTGCGGGCGAGTTCCACCGCGGACCAGCCGACCTGGTCCACGTGAATCCACGCGGCGTCGTCGAGGATCTCCGCGGCGGCAGAACCGGCGGCGATCTCGGCGGCCGGGCCGGGGACGTTGCAGATGGCCCTGGTGGCGCCGGTGACGACGACCACGCTGGTGGCCGTCGCCTGCCCCCGCGCCACAGTGACGCCGGAGACGTCGACGCCCTCCGTACGCAGGCCGGCGAGCACCTGCTCGCCCGTCTCATCGTCGCCGACCCCGCCGATGAACGCGGTGGGCATGCCGAGCCTGGCGGCGGTGACCGCGGCCGTGGCAGCCGGTCC
This sequence comes from Nonomuraea sp. NPDC049480, assembly GCF_044465905.1. Classification (NCBI taxonomy): domain Bacteria; kingdom Bacillati; phylum Actinomycetota; class Actinomycetes; order Streptosporangiales; family Streptosporangiaceae; genus Nonomuraea; species Nonomuraea sp. NPDC049480. Next base: position 2,143 of record NZ_JBITMD010000051.1, on the reverse strand, counting down.
TCCGCCCGTGTGGACGATTTTGTCGGCCAGCACGCGCTCGTCCGGGGCGGGGAACCGGTCGACCAGAGCGATGGTGTCCTGAGTTGCGACCCCGACGAAGGTCAGGCGCGGTAATGTCATGAACCACACACCCTTTGTTGGATTTCCAACATGTTGCGAAGATGCTAACAATGGTTGTGCGAAAGTCAACAGGCTCGACTGTTCTGACGGCTACGGGACCGGTGGAGGAGAAGCTGTGACGCTCCGGTACGACAGCGCGCCCGCGCGCCGGGAGTTCATCCTGGAGGCGGTCCGCAGCGCGGGGTTCGTCTCGGTCAGCGATCTCGCCAGAGAGCTTCGCGTTTCCGACATGACAGTCCGCAGAGACCTGCGCAAGCTGGCGGCCGACGGAGAGGTGGAGATCGTCCACGGCGGTGTACGGCTCGCGGCCGTCGAACGAACGACCGGCTTCACGCGCCGCGTGGCCACCAACCCGACCGCGAAGCGCCACATCGGGCAGCGCGCCGCGGACCTGGTGAACCCCGGCGACGCCATCGCGGTCGACGCGGGCACGACCGCCTACGAACTGGCGGCCGCGCTACCCCGCGGCTTCGGCGGCTGCATCGTCACGCACAGCATCCCGGTCTCCCAGCTGATGCTGCACCGGCCCGGCGTCCGCACGGTGGGCCTCGGCGGTGACCTCTACCCCGCCAGCCAGGCGTTCGTCGGCCCGATGACCGTCGAAGGCGCCAGGAACCTGAGGGTGCGGACGTTCTTCATGGGCGCCGCCGCCGTCGACGCCCGTGGCGTGTACGTGGCCACCGACATCGAACGCCCCACGAAACAGGCGCTCATGGACATCGCCGACGAGGTGGTGCTGCTGGTGGACGGGACCAAGTTCTCGACCTCCGCCCCTGTACTGCTGTGCTCCTTCGACAGCGTGCACGCCCTCGTGACCGACATGGCTCCACCCGAGGATGTCGTCGAAGCGCTGGACAAAGCCGGGACCGTCCTGCACATGTCGAACGATCGTTGAAGGTGCTCCGACACCGGCAGGCCGGATGAAAGGGGTCGCACTCCGGCTGAAGCGCTCGGCCGGCAGCTCAGCGCGTGACTCCGCTTTGCCTCACATCTGCCCCACGCTGCCTTGGTCCGCGTTCAGAGACGGCCCTGAACGCGGTATGCGGCTTCTGGGCAACGCAGGCCAAGATCATCGTCGACTTCTCCCGGGCGCTGCTCCCCTACACGGACATGCTGCTGGTCAACGGAGTCAACGGAAACTCTTGAGATGCTCGGCGTTGGCCACGCACACCTCGATCCGCCCTGTGGCCGCCAGCGCGTGGTAGGCCGCGCTCCTCCACAAACAAGGCCAGACCAAGGAAGCCTCCGCGACCTTCCGCCGCGTGAGATCGCCTGGTCCCAGGATCAGCCGGAACAGTACACATCACACAGCGCGCCCTGCAGGATTCGAACCTGCGACCGTCGGATTAGAACCAAGATCTTTTAGTGTCGCGTCGTGCCGTCAGGTGATGGTTCGTGCCGTATCAGCACGTTTTGCGTCTCAGCCGATGTCGGGTCCTGACGGCGTGTGACGGGGCGTACGAGCACGCACCGAGCACGGCGGGCACCCCTGATTGATCATTACAGGTGGCACCACACCATGGATTCTGCACCTCGGCACAACGCATAGATGTAGACGCTGTGCTCGACACGTGCTCCGACACCCGAACGCTTCCTCATCTCACCCGTTCATCCCTGCTCCGCAGCCAACGCAGCGCTACAGCCCGCACGCATCAGCGAGCCACACTGAAACGCTCCTCCGAAAGCACACGCGCGACCTCCTCGTGCGCCAACACCCAGGGCCTTCTACGGTCCTGCCGTCGGCCTACAACCAAGTCCACGACCGCCGGGGCGATGGCCGTCGCCAGGCCGACGGCCGCCGAAAGCGCCGGGGGCAGACCCACCCCTGCTGCGGTGGCCCCGATGCTTATTCCCACTCCAACCCACTGGGTACCACGCGACCGGCGGGCCGAACGGGTGGTCAACCGCTGCTGGCGTGCCAAACTCGCGGGGTCTGTCCAGCGATCGGTGTATCTCGATCTTGACTGGGGCTATCGGGTGGTCGGGGTCAGGCGGCCTTCGAAAGTGATGGCGAAGGCGTTCA
>NZ_JBITMD010000050.1:0-40478 GCF_044465905.1 Nonomuraea sp. NPDC049480 | reverse complement strand
CTCTCTGATTCCTTGTCACCGAACTCTCCGGCGACAGGTCAACGTTCGCACCGGCATCTTGAAGACCTCCTGAAAGCACTTGAAGACCTCCTGTAGGCACTTGTGAACGTCTTGAAGTGAATTGATCACCACATCACGCGCTCATCCACAGCCGCGCACCGCAGACCTTGCGGAGGATGAGGGGCATGACGAGCATCCGAACGAAAAGTCCCATTAGCAGGGCAGCGTTGAGCGGCTTGCCGTGACTTTCCGTTCAAATGCGTCTCGCCGAAGGGTTTTCGCAGGTCATGACGGATGCGGTCGGGTGGCCTGAACGGCTGTGACGCGGGCGGCGTACACGCGGTGCGCCTTGCGCTCGGTCGGGCCGGCATCGGCGAGGGCAGCGCTCAGCTCCAGCGCGGCGCGGTGGAGTGCGAGCAGGGCCGTGATGCGGACCGAGTAGCCGTGGCCGCGGCGGATGCTGACGCTGGAGTTCGACCTCACCCGGGACAGCCGGTCCGCGGCGCGGGTGAGGCCGAGTTCGCAGGTGCGGTTGAGCGAGGCGTGCCCGGCGAAGTCCCCGGCTCTGACGGACATGGCTTCGGCGCGGGTGGCGGAGGCGGGTCAGCTCGGGGTGGAGCAGGCCGCGGTCACCGGCGAAGGCACAGCACTGCCAGCCCTCCGGCACCACCACGTGCTCGGCGACGGCCCGGGCGATGTCCCTGCTCCAAGCCGACGGACGCCGCTGACATCGCCCGTTTCGAAACCAAGATCAGAAGCGAGCTGTATCGGTATCGAAACGTACGCTCACGCCTCCAAGCTTGGCCTCGTGCGGCGCCTCATCCTCGCCTGCGGGAATGCGCTTGTCGCAGGAAACGGTTCCGTTGCGGGTCTCCGTGGGGCCGAAGGTTTGGCCGCGTCTCGCGGCAAAAACCTCATAGGCGAGCGCCATGAGGCGTCCCCGCCGGACGACGTCCGCGTAGCCCCGTCAGGCGGGGACAGCCTGAGAGCGCTGCGTAGGCTGACGCTGCGAAGTCAGGCCGCCCAGCCGCGCAGCGCGGCGGGGATCGTCGAGCGGAACGTGGTCTCGGCCGTGGCGGTGTCGAGGGCCCCGGCCAGTTCGAGAGTCACCAGACCGTGCAGGGTCACCCAGAGGGAGAGCGCGATGGAGGTCGCGTCACCCGAGAGCGCGGAGGCCGACCGAGCGCGGTCTATCGCCTCGATGAGCGGCCTGACGGGATCTGCGGCACCCATGTCGCCGGACGGGTCGAAGCTCTGCACGCCGCCGAACAACACCGTGTAGAGGTGGCGGTGCTCGCGCCCCCATCGCCGGTACGCGACCGCAAGCGCATAGAGGTCGGCGAGGGGGTCATCGGAGGTCGGTACCGCCGACAGGTCCTGGGACAGGCCGGCGACCGCCCTGTCGCGTACTTCGGCGATCAGTCCGTCCTTGCCGTCGAACAGCGAGTAGACCGCGGCGGTCGCGGTCCCGGCGGCGGCGGCCAGGGCGCGGATAGTGATCGACTCCCGTGGACGGGTGGCGAACATCTCGGTCGCGGAGTCGATGAGGCGGTCTTTCACGGTGTCGTCGTTTGTTCTCGGCCTTCCCACGACGACCAGCCTAGCGGAGGTGGTAGCGTATCCAAACATCGTTTTGAAACAGCGTTTGGAAAATATATGTCTCTCCCCGTTCCTTTCCGCCTCATCGGCCGCCTGATCCTGGCCCTGCTCGCCGTCGTGGGGCTGGCCGGGCTGTTCCTCGTCCTCATCGTTCTGACGGACGGCGCGCGCTTCGGGCTCGCCGCCTGGCTGACCGCCCTCGGCGCCGGAATCATCGCCGCACTGTGGCGCGGCCGCGGTCATACCTGGCGGGGCCGGCTATGGCCCTTCGCGCCGGTGATCGCCGCCGCGGTACTCACGGCGTCGGTCTGCGTCCCCACCGTCCCCACGACCCGGCAGTATCCGCCCGACCTGCCCTTCGTCGCGACGAAACACTGGAGCCTGAGCACGGGAAGCCGGGTCGCGGTCTACCACTATCCCCCCGCCGCCGGCGCCCCCCGCCGTCCCACGCCGCTCGTGTACCTCCACGGAGGGCCCGTCCGCTCCATCTCCGTGCTCGACCACCGATTCCTGCGACTCCTGGCCGGACAGGGCTACGACGTGCACGCCTACGAGCACCCCGGCGGCGGGCGGAGCGACCTGCTGCCCATGGAGCAGTACACGATCTCCAGGTCGGTACGCGACCTCGCCGCCTTCATCGATCGCCTGGACAAGGGTCCGGCCGATGTCCTCGGATTCTCCGCGGGCGCGATCGTGCTCACCCGTGCCCTGGCCACCCCGGACACCGCCGCCCGCGTGCACCGGGCGATCATCGCCGAGCCCGGCCCCATGGACGGCCCCACCGCGCTGATCAGCGGGCAACAGGGGCGACCGTCCGCGCGAGGCCTCACGCCGGCCCCGACCGGAGCGCAGGCGACGCGCGTCCCCCGGTACGCCGTTGCGCTCGGCCTCATCCAACTCGGGCTCCTGCCGCCCGACACCGGCCTGATCACGCAGGCCGAAGGCGTCAACGCCTTCAAGGCCGCCGATCTCGGCAGCGACACCGCCTCCGCCTACTGCGCGCGGGACGCCGGCCGCATCCCTACCGAGGACACCCCGGAGAACTTCTCCTTCAACGCCGCCGCGAGCCTCCGCATCATGCAGACGATCAAAGACTCGCCCTCCATCGCCCCCGAACTGAGCCGCTCCCGGACCCCCACGATGCTGATGATCGCCGAATGCTCCTCACAGATGCGCCAATGGCAGACCACCATCCTCGCCGCCGACCCCGACATCGAGCGAACCCAATACATGCCCGGTGTCGGACACCGCATCTGGAACGGCCTTGACGACAACAACGAGCGTGCCGCCGCCGTCATCACAGCGTTCCTTCAGGGCGAGCCGTCGCCCCTGCGGAACTACCCGACCCGCGCCGACATCTCCGCCTTCCTCCGCGACCACAGGTGAGGTTCGCAGCGGGCCGACCTGGGCCTCAGGGCCGCCACCGATCGTGAAGCCACGCCGGGTCGCCCGCCTCTGGAGCCTTCGCAGCGCTGCCGACCGGTAGCCGCTTGGCCACATCCAGCCGTACCTCGCCGTAGGGCTGGACGTGCTGCCAGAACAGCGGAGTCAGCCCTCGCCGGTCGGCGGGTTTGAGCAGGGTGGCCCATTCGGGATCCGCCAGGACGTCCTGCAGCATCAAGGTGTTGATATACACGAACGCGGCCTGGAGGATGCGCAGGCACAACACGCTCATCTCCAGCTCCTCGCGCCGGTTGGTGGCGATGTCGCCGCCCTTGCCGTAGAAGATGACGCTGTTGGCGCGTTTGGAGGACTCCACCACGTTGAGTCCTTCCTGGATCTCCCGCAGCCTGAGGTAGCGGGCGACGAAGATGGTCTTCTGCGCACGGCCGACCTCCAGCATGGCCTGGTAGGTCGGGTGGGAGGCGGACTCGGTGAACCGGCGCAAGATCGCCTCGGTGGAGGCGGTGCCCTGTTTGATCGCGGTCGCGTACTTGATCATCTGGTCGTAGTTCTGCTCGATCAGGTCCCAGCGGATCGGCCGGGTCATCGCCGGCGTCAGCCGCGGGTACAGGTCGCTATCGCCGCTCTCGACCCGGTACAGCTTGACCTTGTTGATCTGTTTGATGCGCGGCAGCAGGTCAAAGCCCAGGAGCCGGGTCACGCCGAACCCGATTTCGGTCTGGCCGTGGGAGTCGACATAGTTGCCCTCGACCTTCATGGTGGTGCCGTGCCGGACCACGCCCTCGATCATGGCGTGCACTTCCGAGGCGGAGGCGCGCAGGATCTGGGAGTGCACGACCATGGACCCGCGCTCGATGTGCCAGTAGATGAGGATGCCGCGGCCACCGTACCGGGAGTGCCACTCGGTGAAGATGTTCTGATGGTAGGCGCGCACGTGCGTGGAGTTGTTGCTCTTGAACTCCAGCGTGTCCAGCAGCGCGATCAGGCCGCGCCGGTAGTGGTTGGCGTAGGAGGCGCGCAGCGTGGTCTGCACCGTGGTGCGGTAGGCCGGGCCCTTGGTCTTGAACTCGTGCACCAGATCCCGCAGCGTCTGCTCGCCGCCGCTGACAGGAGAACATCCTGTTCAAGGTCGCCGACGCAGCGCTGGGCCAGCCCGACGATTCGGTCCGCCAGGTCATCTTCCCGGCTCGCGAGGTTGATCCAGCGTGGGTCAGTCGGCGACCCAGTCCATGTGTTCGATCCAGTGGTCGAGCAGCGCCCGATCCCCCTGCAATTCCAGCGTAGGAGCCGCATCCAGTGGGCGACGCCTGCTGATCACGAGCAGGAGCTCGGCGGCTGGGCCGCGTACCACGACGTCCGCCTTGGTGTGCGTGCGCTCCAGCACGACCATGTCCGGTTCCCGGCGTGCCACCCACTCCCCAGGCGCGTCGGTTGCGTGGAAATGCAGAGTCTGACCGCCCCCGCGCATCGCATCGGCGAAGCCCGGCCTGTTCTCCCAATAACCGCGGGAAGCCATGTTGTCCAGCCAGTCCTCGACGGCCGCAACGGCAAGCTCCGGCGCCAACTCGTACCGCATGCCGAGCGCCGCAGCCGCGTCCGCGCGATGCACGCAAACCTCGCCGAACAGCCGACGTGACCAGAACGGCACGCCTGCGGCGGCGCCCGACGGATCCCACACCGGCGTGTCATCGGCGACCGATGCGAACGCCTGTCTCGCCTCGGCCGCGCCGTCGTTCAGCCAGGCGCGCCACTGGCCCGAATCGGTCGGACCCGGAACCTCGCGGGCGAATGCACTGCTCGGCTCGGTCATCTGCTCACCCACGAGCATTGCCACCATACGCTGTGTCGCGCCGACATGGCTGACAAGATCGGCCAGCGTCCACTCCGGAGTCGTCGGCACCGGGGCCGCCGCATCCCCGCCGTGCACCCAATCGGCGAACGTGCTCGTCTGCTCGACAACGGCCTTCAAATACGCGGATGTGTCCATCGCTGCACCTCCAAGTGCTTTGTGATCTACCCGAAGTTCGCGGGCCAGGTCACTCAATGCCGACCGCCAGTCGGTGTCGATGATCAGGGCTACCCGTGGTATCCGCACCTCGGGGGTTGGGTTGTTGTGATGGGTGGGTCAGGTCGTCTTGCTCTGGCCTCCGTCGATGATGTCGGCGGCGCCGTTGATGTCGCGGGCTGTGCCGGCGGCTTTGAGGTCGGGGTGATCGTGCGGGACACTCCGGCGACCTGGGCTCCCTGGGCGATGACAGCGGTGGCGACGGCGAGCACGCTTCCTTGGCGTGCTCCGGTGACCAGCAGGGTTTTCCGGTGAGGGGCATGACGACCTCCATCTGTAATCATCGTTCTAGAATGCGGGCAAAGGGGGAACCGCGGGCTGTCTCACAGGGCCGACAGTGTCGCGTCCACCACCTCCACCAGGCGCATTCGATCGGTGGCGGCCTTGTCCAGCACTCGTAACCCGTAGACGGCGTTCAGGACGAACCGCGCCAGAGCGCTCGCGCTCCGCTCGCGGGTGATCTCACCCTCGCGTTGTCCACGCTCCAGGGCCGCCGTCAGGGCATTTTCGACCCGGGCGAAGATACGCCGGACAAGACGGTGACCGCCTTGTCCTTGCCGGCGAGTTCGATCGCGGCGTTCACCGCCAGGCATCCCCGTCGCCGGGGATCGCCCAGTTCGGCTTCGATCACCCCGAGCATCAACTGCTGGATGTGCTCCTTGACAGCGACGGAGATCGTGTCAGGGCCGGCCCTTCGGCCAGGCCGGATCAGCCAGTCGCGGGCCGGTAGCGCAGCCACACGACGCCCGACCGGTACGGGGTCGCGGCCACCAGTTGAAGGCGGATGGGGCCGACGCCGTCGAAGATGCGCGGGCCCGTCGCCCACAGCATGGGATGGACCCGGAGCCAGAACTCGTCGACCAGTCCCTGGCGGGCGAGAGCATGGGCGAGCTCTCCGGCGCCGGAGACGATCAACCTGCCGCTGTGCGCGTTCTTCAGCTCCGCCACCGCCTGGTCGAGTTCACCTTTGATGAGGGTGGCGTTCCATTCCAGCGGCTCCGTCAGCGTGCGCGACGCGACGTATTTCGGCATGGCGTTGATCCGGCCGGCGAAGCGCCCGAGCGCGGGGTCCTCCGTCAGGTGAGGCCAGACGGCCGCCAGGCCTTCGTAGGTCTTGCGGCCGAGGACCATCGCGTCGGCCAGGATGAGCTGCTCCAGTCCGGCGTCCGAGCTGTCGGTGTCGAGCACCAGCCAGTCCTCGTGCGAGGGCGACTCGAACACGCCGTTGGCGGCGATGTCGTTGTGGACGATGAGCTGTCCCATCGGGGGTTCTCCAATCTCCGTTCGTGGAGGGGAGCGGGTTGAAGGCGCCCGCGAACGACGGCGGGAACGCCTCAATGAGCCGGACCGGCCGTGCTCATGTGCCTCTCCCCTCTCGCAGGGGTGGGTGCTATGAACGTTAGGAGTGGAGGCGACTGGGCCGCATCGGTCGAACGACTGGCGATGAATTGTCTACGCACCGAGCAGCAACGCCAGCCGGGTGCGCTCGGGCAGCGCGCGGCTCTGGTTATCGATCGATTTGAGTTCGCCTGTAGGCGAACTTCTAGCGTCGATGCCATGACGCAAAAAAACCTGAACGGGCAGCTCCGGATCGCCGTGGTGATCGGCAGCGTGCGCAAGCCCAGGCTGGCTGATCCTCTCGCCGCGTGGCTAGAGCGCGAGCTCACCGCGATGGACTGGCTAGATCGCGACATGATCGACCTGGCCACGGTCTCGCTGCCGATGCACGAGATGCAGCCGGGTGGAGCGGCCGCGTCCCCCATCGGGGACCGGCTCGCGAATGCCGACGGATTCGTGTTCCTCACCCCGGAGTACAACCACAGCTTCCCGGCGCCGGTTAAGAACGCAATTGACTGGCACTTCACCGAGTGGGCGTACAAGCCGGTCTCGTTCGTCGGATACGGCGCCTCCGGCGGCATCCGGGCCGTGGAGCAGTTGCGGACGGTCTTCCCCGAACTGCGGGCCACCACGGTCCGCGAGTCGGTGCTGATATCGATGGCGTGGGAGCACCTTGATGCCGACGGCCGTTTCGTTCCTCCGCCGGGTACGGCGCAGGCGCTGCACGCGATGATGAACGAGTTGCGTACATGGGCGCGTGCGCTGCGCTCCCTCCCGATCACAGATCTGGCCGGTCGAAGGTGAACAAGCTGACGGGACCGGAACTGCGCGCCGCGATCGTGCTGGCGTCCGGCGGATTGATGGCGGTGCTGGACGCTACGATCGTCGCGGTGGCGCTGCCGCAACTGATGGCGGCGTTTGGCACGTCGCTGACCTCCGTCCAATGGATCATCACCGCGTACACGCTTGCGATGGTCGCGACCATGCCGCTCGCCGCCGGTCTCGCCGCACGCTGGGGCGCCCGTCGCGTGTACCTGGTGGCGCTGGCCGGTTTCGCGGTCGCCTCCGCCGTCGCCGGCGCGGCCGGCGGCTTGGGCTGGCTGATCGCCGCGCGAGCGGCGCAGGGCCTCGCCGGTGGCCTGATGACACCCCTGGGGATGACGATCGGGTTCGGCGCGGTCGCGCCCGAACGCCGTGGCCGGATGATGGCGGTCACCGGCCTGCCGATGCTGATCGGACTGATCCTGGGCCCGGTACTCGGCGCGGTGCTCCTGGGCACCGGGTCGTGGCGGGCGCTGTTCTTCATCACCGTGCCGCTGGCTCTGCTGGGAGCTGCGGGCACGCTGACCTGGCTACCGGTTGACACCGCACACCGACAGCGGGTCCGGCTTGACCTGGCCGGAGCGATGCTGCTGGTTCCAGGCATCGTCGTGGTGGCCTACGGCATCAGCGCCCAAGACAGCCCTGGCTGGGCACGGATCGCCACGGCTGCCATCGGCGCGGTGCTGGTCGCCATGTTCTCTGCCCGAGCGCTGATCCACCCTGAACCGCTGCTGCGGATCCGTCTGCTCGGCCATCCGACGTTCGGCCGGGGCGCCGCGGTGCTCGCCCTGTACACGGCCCCCTACTTCGGCTCAGCCCTGTTGATGCCCGCCTACGTGCAGACATTGCGCTTCGACAGCACCTCTGTCACGGCCGCGTTGATGGTTCCCGGTGCGGTCGGCATGGGCCTCAGCCTGCAGGTCGCCGCCCGGCTCCTGGAACGGCTCGGCCCTCGGCTGGTCGTCGGCACCGGGCTCGGCCTCGCGATCTCCTCCGGCCTCGTCCAGGTGGTCATCCTCCGGCCGGACACCCCCTACCTGATGCTCGGCCTGTTCGGATTCCTCCAGGGAGCGGGCACCGGCGCGACCATGATGCCGACGATGTCCAGTTCCAGCCGCGATCTCCACGGCCCCGACCTGGCCTCCGGCTCCGCACTGTTGTCGCTGATCAATACGATCGCCAACGGCATGGGCACCGTGGCGGTCAGCGCGCTGTTCACGGTGCTGATCGCCGCGATGACCGGCGGCGCATCGCTCGCGACTCTGACCGGCCCGGGCACGGCGGACAGAGCCGCTCTAGCGGTCACCATCACCGATGCCCTGCGGTTGACCCAGGTGGCGGCCCTCATCGTGATGTCGGTCGCCTTGGTCGTGCGTTTGCGCCTTCCACGGCGGCCTCGGCGATACTGGACCCGCGAGATTCATCTGCGAAGGCGGGAGGTGTGCCATGACCACCGCCGACCACCCCGGCCCCGAGGCGAGCCATGCCTTGCTCACGGTCGGGCAGGTGGCCAGGGCCGCCGGGGTGACGGCCAACGCCGTCCGCTTCTACGAGCGCTACGGCGTGATCACCGGTCACCGCAACAGCGGCAACGCCCGCCGCTTCACCGTGGACGCGATCTGCCGGATCAACTCGCCCTCGCCGCGCAGCGCGTGGGAATCACCCTCAAGGAGAGCGCCGACATCCTCGCCGGCATCCCGCCCCTGTCCCGCGATCTCGACCAGTGGGTCGGAGCGAGTGAAGAACTCGTCCGGATCGGCCGCGCCCGCGTCGATCAGCTCCAGGCGACCGTGAACGAACTGGCCACCCTGGGCTTCCTTCAGGACACCTCGACAGGCCGGCCTCGGGCTTGATCACCGCTCGGGCGTCGAGCAGCGCGCCACTCGCCGTGGTCGAGAGCCCCCCTGGCGCACCGGGCTGAACACGCGCCCACAACGCGCATGACCAGGTCCGCACACCGCCGGCAAGACCTCCGCCTCCTTCATCTCCACCTCACACAGCAGGAAGACATCATGCACACGCTCCATGGCAAGACCGCCCTCGTCACGGGCGCGAGCAGGGGAATCGGCCGGGCCATCGCCCAGCGCCTGGCCGTTGACGGCGCCCGGGTCGCCGTACACTACGGCGCCAACGAGCAGGCCGCCAAGGAAACCGTCGCCGCGATCGAGGCGGCAGGCGGCCAGGCCTTCGCCCTGCAGGCCGAGCTGGGCACGCCCGGCGACGCCGAACACCTGTGGGCCGCCTTCGACGCACGCGCCGACAAGCTGGACATCCTGGTCAACAACGCCGGCATCCTCAACGACGAGCCCGGCATCGAGCATGTCACCAGACAACAGTTCGAGCGGATCTTCGCGATCAACGCCACCGCGCCGTTCTTCATCACCCAGCTCGCACTGCCCCGGCTGCGCGACGGCGGCCGGATCATCAACATCTCCACGATGCTGACTCGCGGCTCGGCCATGCCGCAGTCCATCAGCTACGCCATGTCCAAAGGCGCGCTCGACGTGCTCACCTCGACGCTCGCCAAGCAACTCGGCCAACGCGCGATCACCGTCAATACGGTGGCGCCCGGCGTCATCGACACCGACATGCACCAGGGCAGACTCGTTGGGGACGCGCTGGCCTGGCTGTCGTCCCTGTCTCCCATGGGCCGCGTGGGGACCCCCGAGGACGTAGCCGACGCGGTGGCCTTCCTGGCCTCCGACGACAGCCGCTGGGTGACCGGCCACTGGCTGGATGCCTCAGGAGGAACCCTGCTCTAACGGTTCCGTACTGAACATCCGAGCTCACGGCGTGCCGCAAGGCCGTGTGGCCACGACTACCCGCACATGCGCGGTTTCCCGCGCCGGCGCGGGAAAGCACACTGGCCTGGCACGCCGACCGGGCGCAGGTTCGCGCTCGACCAACCTCCAGCGTCTTCGGTTCTCTGTGTTTACATCAGTAAAACGGACATCAGCGTAGCCTCGTCGCATGCCGGCCAAGGCCGGGAAGCGATCCGGTGGAAGCCGATGCCGCGTCCGTCCGGCGGCCCCGGGCGGACCGTGGCTGAGAACCGCGTTATCGGGGCCTGACTCCGCATTCCTGGATGGGGTGCGGCTCTTGGGCCACCGCCCCGCCGGACGCTGTCTGCTGGTGCGGACACCAGCGGGGGCGGGGACTGGGCGCCAGTCAGGCACCGGGCCGTGACTGAACATTATCGACCGATTACCTTCCGTCGCAACCGATCGCCCCAGAGAACGAACCACAGCTCTACGGGCAACCACAGGTTCGCATAGCGAGCGCCGGCAACAGTTCATACCCTCGACTACGGCGACGCGGACGCGTTCCTTGCGGCGGATCTACTGGCGGAAGGCGTCACCACCCGAGACTGACCACTGTTGACGACCCCTAGCGCTGTCCGGGTAGCCGCAGGTTCATACTCCGGGGCGACGTCGGCCATCACGCTCAGAGCCGTGCGCGCAAGGTGCCGGGCGATCACGCGTGCGGATTCGGCAGGATCGCCCGCGCGCAGGGCCTCCAGCAGCGCTTCGTGCTCTTGGTGCGCGCGGGCGTCTGAGCCGGGTGCGCCCAGCTCGGCCAGCCGGATGTAGCGTTCGCTGTGTTCGGCCAGCGACGCGAGCATGCGCTCCAGTTGCGTCCCCACAGCCCGGGTCGCGATGCGGTGGAAGTCCTTGTGCGCGGCGTACCATTCGTCCGGCTTGTTGTTGCCCACCAGTTCCTGCATGCGCTGAAGGGATTCGCTCATGCGCTCAAGGTCTTCGGACGTGAGCGACTTGGCCGTCACGCTGATGGCAAGCGTTTCAAGCATGATACGAGCCCCGTACACACCGTCCAGGTCTTCGGGGTCCACCGCCTTCACCCGCGCCCGCTGGTCCGGCCTCGCGTCGATGAGCCCTTCTTCCTGAAGGAGCCGGAAAGCCTCGCGCATGGGCGTGCGGCTGACGCCCAGTTTCCGGGCCATCTCGGTCTGGAGCAGCACCGACCCCGGAGGCAGCTCGCCGTTGAGGATCATGGCTCGCAGCCGTCCATGAACATCGAGGACCATTCGGCGGCCGACTGCGGCACTTGCGGAGGTCCAGCCCGGCTGCTGGGGTGAGGCTGCCGGGTCACTCGCGTCTTCTGCCGGCCCCTGCTCGTCCGGGGACTCGCTAATGCTCACGCAGGCAGTCTAACCAAGGTGTATGCAATGAGCGACGCAGAACAGCGTGGTTCCAGCAAGGGACCCCCGACAGTGCCGTCGGCTACGTCTACGCCAGCTTGGAAATGGATCCACTCTCGCAGCTGGAGCGAACTCCTCACCGGTATCCGTGGAAGCCATGACGGAGGGTCCAGCGGGGCAGCTGATCCCGGTCCAGCAGCGCCCACCGCCCTGTTCGCTTCGCGGCCGAGAGCAACGCCACCAGGTCGTCGGACCACCCGGCGAACTCGGAGCGTCGTTCGCATTCCCCGCCGAGTTCCTGGGAGAACAGCACGCGGCCGTCCGCCCAACGCCGGAACTCCCACCCGGCCTCCAACGGCGGCGCGCGTTCGCGCGGAGACGGTCCAGCCGGCCGAGGCTGCGCAGCAGTCGCACGGCGTTCGGGGACACGACGAGACCCGCACCGACCTCGGTCAGGGCAGGCGCCTGCTCCTACACGGTCACTTCGATCCCGGCCGATGCAGGAACGCCGCGGTGGCGAGACCGCCGATTCCGCCGCCCACCACGGCCACGCGCGGGTAACCAGGGTGTCGCTTACCCACACTGTCCATTCACGGACTCCTGTCGGCCGAAGGGATTCCTGGCGCGGTGCGCGGGGGCGAGGACGATGTCGAAGCGGACACTGGCCCAGGAACGGTTCGCGAGATCGCGTCCGTCGGGCGTGGGGGTGCCCGCAGGATGTTGCACGAAGTCGTAGATGAGCGAGTCCTTGACGCCGAACACGGCGTCGCGGGTGAGGAGTTCGTCGCCGCGGACGAAGATGTGGGTGATCAAGGTTCGCTTGCCGTCGGCTCTGACGTCGAAGTGCAGGTGCGAGGCGCGCATGGGGGAACGACCCGCGGCGGCCAGCAGCGCGCCGACGGGACCGTCGTGCGGAATCGGGTACGGGGTGGGAGTGATCCCCCAGAACCGGTAGCCGCCCATCTCGTCGGTGAACAGATGACCGCGCGCCGCAGTGCGGTCGTCGTCGTACTGCACGTCGTAGAAACCGTCCTCGTCGGCCTCCCACACCTCGATGCGCGCCCCTGGCACCGGTCTCCCGTCGGTGCCGGTGACCGTGCCCTCGACCCAGCACGGCTGTCCGGCGGCGCCGAAGGAGATGTCCCCGCCCAGCGGGATCCCGGGTGAGCCCTCGACGAAGAACGGGCCGAGCACCGTCGCCTCGGTCGCGTTCGCGTACACCTCGTTGTTGATCGCGATGGTCTGCATGGACGCCCCGAGCACATCCGAAAGCAGGATGAACTCCTGCCGCTTGTCGTCGGTGATGTGCCCGGCCGCGGTGAGGAACTCGATGGCGGCCTTCCACTCCTCCTCGGTCAGGCGCACTTCGCGCAGGAACGCGTGCAGGTGCCGGGTCAGCGCCTGCATCAACTGCTTGAGCCGCGCGTCCTGCGCGTGGTCGAACGAGGCCACGACCTGCTCCACCAGGGCCTGCTCGCGCGTCTGCTGTTCATCGGCCGCCCGCACCATGCCGGTGCCCTGCTCGCTCATGGTCATGTCTCCTCGTCGTCGGTCATCGTCCGCGGGTCCGTGCCCTGCCAGGCCGAACGCAGCAGCCGCCGTAGATCGCCGGCCGTGACCGGCCGCGGGTTGCCGTCCGGCATCGCGTCCAGGATCGGCTGCACGGCGCCCTCGACATCGGCCTCGTTCAACCCGTAGTCCCGCAGAGCCTTCGGCGCGTCCACGGCATGTCGGAGCCGCTGCAGACCCTCGATCGCCGAACCGGCGCCGAACGCGGCCGCGATCCGCCGTTCGGCCTCCGGGGCCGCCGGCGCGTTGAACGCCAGCACGTACGGCAACACCACCGCGTGGGTCTGGGCGTGCGGCAGGTCGTACGCGCCGCCCAGCACATGGCAGATCTTGTGGTGCAGCCCGGAACCCGCCGACGAGAACGCCACCGCCGACAGGTACGTCCCGTACAACATCTGCTCGCGACCCGGCAGGCCGGACGGGTCGGCCACCACCGCCGGCAATCCGGTCGCCAACGCGCGGATCCCCTCCTCCGCCAGGGCCCGGTCAATCGGGTCAGCGCGGGGTCCCCACATCGAATCCACGCAGTGCGCCAGCGCGTTCAGCCCCGATGCGACACTCATCGGCACCGGCAAGGACACCGTCAGTGTCGCGTCGTACACGACCGAGCGTGGCAGGACCCGCGCGTCCACCCCGGTCGTCTTGCGCCCTTTCTCGGTCAAGCCCCACACACTGGTGGCCTCCGAGCCCGCGTACGTGGTGGGGACGGCCACGATCGGCACCCCGCTGGTCAGCGCAATCGCCTTCGCCAGGCCTGTGGTGGAACCACCACCGACGCTGACCACGCAGTCCACCGCGTGTCCAGTCGCGGCGGCGCGTGCCCGTTCGGCCACCCCGACGGGAACGTGCATCGCCACATCACTCCACCGGAGCACGACCCGCAGGCCGGCGGTGACCTTCTCCGCCGGCTCCGCCTCGGCGGCTGCCGCGATCACCATCACCCGCGAGGCGCTCACCCGTTCCACCTCGGCCCGCACCATCGCCGCAGCCTCGCCCGAGGCGAAACGCACCCGCTGGGGCAGGCTCTCGTGCTCGAAGCGGACCCTCTCCTTCCTCTGCGACTCGGCGTCATGGCCGTCGCCGGCCCCCGACGTGCCGATCATGTGCATCGCGGATTCCTTTCAGCTGTAGTGGGCCGGTGGCGACGTCGATGCCGGGTGGCGACTGCGCGCCCCGCTTGCCGAGCGTGGGCGGCATCTCGGAGAGCTTCTCGCCGAACCTGTCCGGTCCATGCTTCTGGAGCCTGAGGAGACCTTCCGGGATCAGACGCACGTGGGTCAGCATGATGTCCGATGAATGGACACTTTCTCGTGGGCCGCACGGTGATGTCCCGGGCCCTGGCGATCTTGGCGTGTTCACGCCTGAACGCCCGCAGCTGACACTCGCCCAGATCGGCCGCCTCACCGGTCTCCGCCACGCCACCGCCCACCGGCTGGTCGGCGAACTGACGGCCTGGGGAGCGCTGGAACGCGTCGCGGGCGGCGCCTACGTCATCGGCCTGCGCCTGTGGGAACTGGGTGCGCTCAACCCCGAGGCCTGCCGCTGCGCGTCCACGCCATGCCCATCATGGAAGACCTGCACGCGGCCACGCAGCAGCACGTGCAACTGGCTGTCCTCGACGGCACCGACGCCCTCGTCATCGAACGGATCTCCACGGCGGGAGCGGTCCCAGTGGTGTCCCAGGTGGGCGGACGGCTGCCCCTGCACGCGTCCGCCGTCGGCAAGGTGCTGCTGGCCCACGCCGACGAGGACGTTTTCACCAAGGTCGTAGGCGACGGCTTGACGGGCTACACGCGCGAGACCGTCACCGACCCGGCAGAACTGCGTCTTGCGCTGGCCGAATGCCGGCGGACCGGCGTCGCCGCGGTGCGTGAGGAGATGAGCCCCGGCGCCTGTTCGGTGGCTGCCCGAATCACCGATTCGAAAAATCGCGTGGTCGCAGCCCTGTCCGTGGTCGGCGCCGACGCACATAAGCCGCAATCTACTCAAATCAAATGCCCTCTCAAGGCCGCGTCGCACGCCGAGTGGATGGTGGAGCACACCCGCGAGACCACTGACCAGGCGAAACGTCAAACTGAGCAGCGTGAGGCGTACCGCGCGATGCTTCTTACATCCACGTCGCTCAACTCATGCACCACCTCCGTGGACGCAAACCGGCCCGCTGATCTAGTACCATGCCAGCTCAGCGGATCTTGGCATGTCAAAGGAGAGGGCGGGATACCCTGCCTCCGGTGCCTCGAACCGCGTGACCGGAGGAGCCGATGCTGGGATGACGGCAGGGCGGCCGATGCCCACACAGGACGACGTGCTCGGGTACTTCAACACGCTGTCGAACTGGGGACGGTGGGGCGACGACGACGAACTCGGCACTCTGAACCACATCACCGACGACGTCCGGCTGGCGGCGGCGCGGGCCGTGCGCCACGGCAGGAGCGTGTCGTGCGCATGGGAGGTCGCCGTACCGAAAGACATGGAGCGGTCGACGACGACGTGCCCGTGCGCCGCCGACATGCCGGGTGCCGAGGACATGCCGGTGCCCGGATTCCGCAACGACCGGCGCTGGGGCTTTTCGTCTGAGCGACTCGGCATCACGTTCCACGGCAACACCCTCACCCACGTCGACTCGCCGTGCCACATCTTCTGGGACGGCACGATGTACAACGGGCGGTCGCACTCGTTGGTCGACGCCGCAACGGGATCGGCGTGGGCGGCCGTCACGGCGGCGGCGAACGGGATCATCACGCGTGGTGTCCTGCTGGACATTGCGAGGGTCCGCGATGTGCCGTGGTTGGAACCGGGGCAGGGTGTGTTTCCCGACGATCTCGAGGAGGCCGAGCGTCGCCAGGGTGTGCGGGTGCGATCCGGCGATGCGGTACTCCTGCGGACCGGCTATGGCCGCGTCCGGCACGAGTCCGGTGAGGCCAGCGGTTTCACGCAGGCCGGCTGGCACGCGTCCTGCCTGCCGTGGCTGCATGAACGGGAGGTCGCGCTGATCGGCGCTGACACCCCCCAGGACGTTCAGCCGTCGGGGTACGCAGACGTGTTGATGCCGGTTCACGCCGTGAGCCTCGTCGCGATGGGTCTGTGGATGCTCGACAACTGCGACCTGGAGGTGTGCGCGACGACGGCTGCCGAACTCGGCCAGTGGGACTTCCACCTCGCAGTCGCGCCGGTCCGCTTCGCCGGTACGTCCGGCAGCCCGGTCAACCCGATCGCCACATTCTGACCGCGGTTCACGAGGGGGTGCGACGCCATGAAGAACCCGGCCCGCACCTGGAACGCGATCATGGTCGGTGGGACACGCCGTGCTGGTCGGGAACCAGGCGGCGGAGGAGGCGGAGACCGCAGCCGCCCTGCCGATCTGAGCCCGGCCACGGCCCTGGTACCGGCCGTGCGGGAAGGCAGCGCGTTCTCACCCGTGTGGCAGCCCGAGCCCGATGCCGTGCAGGCCTGGGCCAAGCAGCAAGTGCCGTTGCTGGAGGCGCTGAAGGAGATCCAGAAGCACACCGTCAGGCGGGTCGTGGTGCCGCGCCTGGAGCCAGCCCGGCACGGGACCTGGGCGAGTTGCTGCTGCTCGGCCGCCTGCTACCAGATTCGTCGGCAGTGCTCCGGCGTTCACGCCGGGGTGAAGCCGATCAGCCCGCGTAGCGGGGCAGGAATAGCCGATTCGCCGCCAGGCGAATCGGCGTCCACCGAGTTCAGATGGGCCGGTTCTGCTGTTCGATGTACTGGCGTAGGACACTGATCGGAGCGCCGCCCACCGACCCGGCGAAGTAGGAACCCGACCACAGCTTGTTCGCCCGATAGTAGTGGCGGGCGAGTTCGGGGAACTCCTGACGCATCCGCCGTGATGACACTCCTTTGAGGCTGTTGACCAGCTTGGAGAGGGCGATCTTGGGTGGGAAGCCGACCAGCAGGCGGACGTGGTTGTACTCGCCGTTGAACTCGGTCAGCTGGGTTTCGAAGCCGGCGCACACGGATCTCATGATCTCTTCCATGCGGGTCAGGTGGGTGCCGGTGAAGACGCGGTGCCGGAACTTTGTCACGAAAACCAAATGGGCGTGGAGGAGGAAAACGCAGTGTCTGCCGGTCCTGATTCCGCTGTATTCGTCCATAAGCCAACTGTAGGATGCGGTCGTGCAGCTTCGTTACTCCTTCCGGCTGGACCCGACCCCGATGCAGCGGATCGCGCTGGCGCGGGCGTTCGGGTGCGCGCGGGTGGTGTTCAACGACGCGCTCGCGGCACGTCGTCAAGCGCACGCGGACGGCCTGCCGTTCATCAGTGACGGGGACCTGTCCAAGCACGTCATCACCGAGGCCAAGCAGCGCCCGGATCGGGTGTGGCTTTGCGAGGTGTCGGCGGTCGTGCTCCAGCAGGCCCTGGCTGACGCCTGCATGGCCTACCGCAACTTCTTCGCCAGTCTCAGTGGGAAGAGGAAGGGGCCGAAGATCGCCGCGCCTCGGTTCCGGTCCCGCCGGGACCAGCGGCAGGCGATCCGGTTCACCAGGAACGCCCGGTTCAAGGTGGGGGAGAAACTGACCTTGCCGAAGATCGGCGACATCGCGGTGCGCTGGTCGCAGAGCCGTAAGCAGAAGGGATCATCCAACCGGGCCAAGACCCGGACCAAGGTCGCCCGCCAGCACGTGAAGGTCGCCGACGCACGGCGCGAGTTCCACCACCAGGAATCCACCCGGATAGTTGGCGAAAACCAAGCGATCTTCGTGGAAGACCTGGCGGTCAACGGACTGGCCCGCACCCGGCTGGCCAAGAGCGTCCACGACGCGGGCTGGTCGGCGTTCATCGCCATGCTGGAGTACAAAGCGAAACTGTACGGGCGGACGTTCGCCAGGATCGACCGGTTCTTCCCCTCCTCCAAGCTCTGCTCAGGCTGCGGGACACTCGCCGAGCAGATGCCGCCGGCGGTTCGCAAGTGGGACTGCTCGTGCGGGGCCCACCACGACCGGGACGTCAACGCCGCGATCAACATCCTCGCCGCTGGACGGGCGGAGAGACGAAACGCCTGTGGAGGCCAGGTAAGACCATCGCTCGCGGTGGCACAGGCCGATGAAGCAGGAAGCCGTGGAAGTGCCGCCGCATGAACGGCGCGGCACAGGCCAGAATCCTCGGCGTTTAGCCGGGGAGCGCGTCAAGAGGCGAGACCGTCGAGATCACCTGGACTCAGGTGGAGATGACCCGGATCGGCCGCCCGGGTGGCGGACGTGGTGGCCTGCACGGAGACGGGCCCGCTGGTGCTGAGCGCGGGCCCGCCCGCCCTGCACGTGCTCGAGCGCCAGCAGCAGGGTGACGCCGTCGACGGTGGGCCGCTCAGGGGGACGCGGGCTCCATGACGCCGAAGCCTTCGACCGCGACCTCGAAGTTCTCGATGCGGGTGGGCGCGGCGTACAGGGGTGTGGTCAATTCCCGCCAGCGCTTGAGCCCTTCCGACTCCCGGAAGTCGACCAGATGGTTGTCGAGGGTCTCCCAATAAACGATCATGACGTAGTCGTTCGGTGACTCGATCGACCTCCTCAGCTGCATGCCACGGCAGCCTGTGGCCTCCTTGAAGATCGTCAGACCGTGTTCGGTGGCCACGGCGAGGAACTCCTCGGCGGCATCGCTCTTCAGCGTGATGCGGGCGATCTCCATGATCATGGCATGTCTCCGGTTTCCGATGGCTCAGTCCGCTGGGGTCACACGGCACAGCAGTGCCTTCAGTGGGCTCGATCCCAGGATGGGGTCGCAGTGGTCGAGGTCGTCGTCGATCAGGACGTTCGCGCAGGCGTCGAAGACGCCGTGATCGGGGCCAGGGGCCTCGGGCAGCCACCAGCCATGGGGCACGGAGACCACCCGCGGATGGGTCTTGGTGCCGCAGCTGACCTTCATGCGCAGCCGCCCGCTACCGGTCTCGACCCAGGCGTAGCCCTTGTGGGTCAAGCCGTAGTGTGCCGCGGTCTCCTCGTGGATCTCCAGTACGGGTTCACGCCGCAGCTTCCGCAGGGTCGGCAGTGGATGGCCGTTGGAGTTCCAGTACATGGGCAGGCGGACACCGGTGTTCAGGATGAGCGGATACCGCTCGTACAGCTCCGGGGTGGACACCGGGCTCAGCGCGGGCTCGACGTGACTGGGCAAGGGGTCATAGCCCCACTCTTCGAGGGTCGTCGACCAGAGTTCGAACTTGCCCGTAGGGGTGCCGAAGCCTTCAGTCTCGTACTTCTTGAAACGCAGCTGTTCGACGAGGTCGTCACGCGACTTCAGCTCGTCCCAGGTGATGCCCATCGGAGCGAGGGCCTCGTCGGCGAACTCCGAGACCGAGGGGAACTGGTCTTCCATGCCCAGTTCGTGCGCCAGGTCGATCAGGAAATCCCAGTCCGATCGCCGCTGGGCGACACGGGCCGCGGTACGGGTGGCGGCGTCCACCAGCGTCCCGTCCGGGCCCTTGATGTGCATGTACAGACGCGGGTCCTCGCGTTCGAGGTTGCTGGCGGCGGGGAGCACCACGTCGGCCAGTTCGGCCGTCGGCGTCATGAAGATCTCGCTCACCACCAGCAGCTCCAGCTTTCGCAGCGCCTCGGTGACGATCTTCGTGTTCGGGTAGCAGACCGCCGGGTTGTTGCCGATGACGAGCATGCCCTTCACCGGATACGGCTCGTCCGACAGGATGGCCCGGAAGACCGACGGTGGATGCGCGTAGACCGTGGGCCGGGTGTTCAGCGCCTTGAATCGGGCGGCCCCCAGCCGCTTGGCGGCCTGCTCGGGTGGCAGGAAATCCCACCTCTCGGTGTCGGCGAGGCGGGGGGCCGGCCAGTACACGTTGCCGCCCGGGACGTCGAGGTTACCGGTCAGTCCCATGAGCAGGTGGATGGCCCGGTTCGACTGGACCGCGTTGCGCCCCACGTGGTCGGAGCCAGTGCCCCAGGCGATGGTGGCCGGCTTGGTGCGCGCGTAGAGGCGGGCGGCCTCCCGGATCGCGTCGGCGTCGCACCAGGTGATGCCGGCGACCTTCTCCGGAGTGTACTGAGCGGCGCGCTGCCTGAGCTGGTCGAAACCATGGCACCAGGTGCCGACGAAATCGTGGTCGTAGAGATCTTCCTCGATGATGACGTTGATCCAGGCAAGCGCCATGGCGGCGTCGGTGCCCGGCCTGATGGGCAGCCAGATGTCACCCGCGCCCGCCGAGGACGGCCGGCGGGGATCGACGATGATGTTGACGGGGTTCTCCCGGAACGCGGCCGTCATCGGAGTGTGGCCGATCAGGCCGTGGTCGTTGCTGATGCGCTTCTGCGATCCCCACTCCACGACGCATCTGGGCTTGTGGTAGAGATCGGGGATCGCGACGGTGTCCCACGTCCTGCCGCTGAACGTGCCGCTCGAGGTGAGACTGCAGGCCGCCACCCGCGGGCCGTAGCAGTAGTAGTTGATGGAGGCGATGTTGGGCGTGCCGAACACGTTCGCGAAGCGGGTGATGATCTGGTTGTTGTTCATCGACACGCCGCGCGCGAAAACGATCGACTCCGCGCCGAAGTCGTCCCGGAGCTGACTCATCTTCCCGGCGATGAACGTGATCGCCTCGGGCCAGGAGACCTGCTTCCATTCACCGCCGCCTTTCGCGCCCACCCGGATCATGGGATGGTCGATGCGGCCTGTTCCGTAGATCTGCTCGACAGAGGCCTTGCCCGCCTTCACGCAGAGCTTTCCCAGGTTCACCGGGTGGTCTGGGTCGCCGACGACCTTTTCGACGACTCCGTCACGCACCGTGGCGATGGTCCCACAGCCGCCGTGGCACATCCGGCAGGTCGCCTTGATCTCCACAGCGGTCTGCTGCTCCGGCATGAGCTCGGTCATGGCGAGCTGCTCGCGATCCCGAGGCCGGCGCGGAAGAGCTGCGCCTCCGCCTTGGCCGCCGCCGCGAACCGGCCGCCGCCGGGGAGTCCGGCGAAGAACCCGTCGATCGCCCTGTCGCTGAGCGGCGTCCACTTGGCGGCCCACATCCCCAGGAGGTCGGCGTTGTGTGGATTGTCGGCTGTCGCCAGCTGGATCAGCGCGTGGGTCCACCGCTTGCTGCGCTCGCTGTCGATGCATTGGGCGTCGGCCAGCAGACCGGTCAGCGAGTCGCCCTGCTCGCGGCTGTAGACGCCGAAGTGGCGCAGGCAGGCGGCGTCGACGGCGGGTTTGACGATGACGTTGAGCGCGAAGACGGCCTCGCTGAAGTCCCAGGTGACCAGAGTCCGCTCGATCAGTTCCAGGAAGCCCCGCCACTGCGGCGAGGACTCCCAGGTGCGTCGCTCGTCGATGCCGAATCCGGCATCCGGATGATTCTCCCGCAGCTCGGCCGTGCGGTAGGCGATGCGGGACACCCAGCGCAGCTGGTCGCCGGCCTGGAACATCGCGCAGTTCGCGACCGTGCTGCTGGGTGCGAGCGCGACCAGGTAGTTGGAGGCCATTTGCATGCCGCCGACCAGGTAGCGGGCGGGGGTGTAGTGGGAGGCGAGCCGGCCGAGCCACTCGGCCGGAAGCCCGAAGTCGTGGTCGTTGCGCGAATGCTCGTCCAGCAGCCCGTCCACGTACGACTCCTGGCCGTCCTGGATGGTGTTGTACGTGCGGTAGACCAACTGGTCGGGGTCGCGGAAGGCGTTCCAGTCGACGTCGCGCAGGGCCGTTCGCTCGCGGTTGTCGACGTACCACCGCGACAGGGGCACCGTGGGGCTCATGGTGAAGGGGGCCTGGGGGTCGCGTCTGGTCCACAGCAGATCGGTCGAGACCACTTCGTACTCTGTCGGCCGCCGCTTGTTGACCGCCAGGTGGCTCCAGGTCCGTAGCGGCTTCATCGGCTGGTGCGTCGTCATCGGCTTTCTCCTGCTCGCGATGCCGGTTGCGGGCCGGCTGCGTCCTCAGCGTCCGCGGCGGCGTTCCCGGACCGTCTGGCGGGGTTCTTGAAGTACCAGCGCGCATGGTCCTCGGTCAGTTCGATCTTCCCTGAGTAACCCGCCATGATCAGCTCGATCTCCTGCATCCTGAACGGGTGTCCCAGCGCCCGCTCGGCCGTCTCGCGCCGCAGGATCAGGCCGCCGACCCCCTCGACCCTGATGTATCCGGAGTGGTCCTGCACCTTCAGTTCGACGTCGGGGTTGTCCTCCTGGAGGGCTTCGATGATCGCGTCGGCGGTGTCCCCGCTGCGCAGCAGCGGCCCGGCCGCCCTTCGTGGTTCGAGGCTGGTGCTCATGTCGGCGTCCTACGATCTGGCGCTGATCGGGACGACTCCGGTCACGGAGACGTAGACCCGTCCGTCGATCACCTTGGTCGGATAGATGGCGAGCTCCGCGTGGGAGGGGTTGATGCCGCAGCCGGTAACGGCGTTCATCTCCCACAGATGCATCGGGCAGGTGAGCTTGTCCCCCGACAGCTCCGCGTCGGCCAGCGAGAACTTCTGGTGCGGGCACTGCCCCTGCACCGCGGTGACGACGCCGTCGTCGGTGTGCACGAGGACGACCTTGACGCCCTCGACCACGGCCGGCCGGATCTCTCCGGCCCACAGGTCATCCAGATCGCACACCTCATGGAACGTCTCCCGTCCCACGGTGCTTGCAACGGTGCTTTCCACAGTGCTCGCTTTCCTGTCGGCCATGGCGCTCAGACCACCACGACGTCGACGCACTCGAAGTGCCGGAACCCCGCCTCAGCCACGGTGACCTCGCACGGCAGCGGCGCGGCGGAGTCGTCAGGCGTGGTCCGCCGGACCAGCAGCCTGGCGCCGGCTCCCGGGTCCCGCACCGTCCGGCCCAGTGTCAGCTCGGCGCAGGCGCGCGCCACCTGGTCCATCGTGTCGTCGATGCCGACGTCGACCACCCGCACGCACAGATCGCCGGGAAATCGGCCGAGCAGCGCCATGCGTCCCGCGTCACTCATCTGTCCCCGCTCCTTCCGCGCCGGCGTACTCCTTGGCCCAGGCCAGGTCGTGGGCGTCCCGGCCGCCGTGGCTCACCACCCCGATGCCCATGTACGCCAGCAGGTCCTGTGGCGCGACGGTGCCGTTGTAGAGGCGGTCGACCACGGTGTCGAAGCCGGCGTAGCGGTCCGGCTCCAGCTCGAAGATCCACTCGCAGACCGGTGAGCAGAAGTTGTAGCGGCGCCCCTGGTGCTCCAGCTGGCGTACGCGCGCGTCCGGACCGGCGATCGCGATCTGGCACATGCTGCACAGGGCCGGCATGCCGACGGCCGAGGTGAGGTCCTCCCGGCCGCTGTTGACGTTGTCGATGACGAGGTCCCAGTAGCGGCCGTAGGTGTCGTTCCAGCCGGGGTACTTCTCCTCCAGCCACGCCCGCTCCTTCCGGCCGAGGCCGCCCGTCGGGTTCCAGAAGATGGTGTTCCGCCACGACCAGAACACCATCTGAGCCGAGTGCGAGGCGGTGTCGATCTCCTTGACGAAGTGGTCCCAGTACCACGGCCGGTCGAGGCCGGCGTCCTGCAGCTGCTCAGTGAACTGCACGTTGACGAACTCGTGCATGTACTCCTTGAACGACTGGTCCCGCTTCTCCAGCGGGAACCAGTAGTCCATCGGGACGCCGGTCAGCAGGACGAAGGTCCGCCAGATGCGCCAGAACGCGACGTCGACGATCTGCTGGACGTCCCTCTTCTTGCCGTTGCGGACAAGGGTCTCGATGAGCGGCGTGGCGATCTGCGCGTGCCGCGACTCGTCCGACTGGATGCTCGTGATGAGGTTGGCGAAGGTGTAGTCGCCCATGTTCGCCGCGTCGGCGGCCAGGCCGATCATCTGCACATTCGTCAGGCCTGTCTCGAACGCGAAGTTCAGCATGATCGACGTGGTGACGGCGTCGCGGGTGAGCATCACGTCCTCGCCCGCGTGGTTGGCCGCCACGATGGACCAGTTGTCGGTCTGGTGGGCTCGGTGCGTCCAGTCGAACTGCCGGTCCAGGCCTATGAGCTGGTGGGGGAAGTTCAGCTGGATCTGCCCGTGCCTGCACTCGTCGAGGACGCCGAAGGTGGCCATGTTGCGCATGCCCGGCGCCTTGCCGAAGCGTGCCAGCCGGGCCATGGCGAAGGCGGTCTGGTACTCGTTGACCGCCATCATCCCGTAGTGCATCTTCAGCAGGCTCAGGTACGCCGGGTCGGCCGTCTCGTAGTATTTCGACCGTTGCAGTGCGGCCTTGACCGAGTAGGCCCCGGAGTCCTTCTCCCGCTGGATGCCGACGTACTCGCGGTAGGAGACCTTGTACGGCTCGTCGTAGGACTCCCACTCCTTCATGGGGAGCCCGAAACCGTCGCTCATCTCCGGAGGGAACAGCTCGTCCTCGGTGACGAACACGGGGGTCCAGTTGGTGTCTCGCGCCAGGTCGTACCACTGTCGGCGATCGAGCAGGCTCATGTGGCGTTCTCCGTTTCCGATGGTCGCGGCGGGGGCGTTGGCGCGATCAGCGCATCTGCAGCCCGACGCTGAGCGCCAGCAGCAGGGCCGAGACGATCAGCACCCAGTTCAGCCGCCTGGTCTTGACGAACACGGCGACGGCGACGATGGCGAACCCGACGAACATGGCGCGGTCGATGGTGAAGGTCGCCACGGTGACGGCCGCCATCGCGACGATCGCGAAGCCCTCGGCCGCGCCGAACTTGGCGAACTGGGCCCGGCTCGGCCAGAGCTTGATACCGACGTAGGCCAGGACGCCGGCGCTGGCCGCCACGGGGATGTACTGGATGAGAGGGAACGCCACGAACGTCGCCACCATCAGCAGGCCCGCGACCACCGCGGTGAGACCCGTGCGGGCGCCCATGCCGATGCCGACGGCGCTCTCGACGAAGGCCACGACGCTGGAGGTGCCGATGGCCGAGGCGCCGACCGTCCCAGCGCCGTCGACGAGCAGCGCCTGGCGGCGGCGGGTCAGCTTGCCGTCGTCGAGGATCGAGGTGTTGAGCGTGAGGCCGACGAGTTTGGCGATGCTGCCGTAGAAATCCAGGATGAACAGCACGAGGATGACGCTGATGGCACGCGGATCGAAGATCACGGAGATGTCGAAGGCGAGGATCCCGTCGAACATGCCGGACGACAGCCCAAGGCTCACCGGCTCGGCGTCAGCGAAGCCCAGCCACCCGAGGGCGGCGAACAGCTTGGACAGCCCGGCGGTGGCCAGGATCGTGATGAGCAGGGCGCCGGGCACGCGC
The DNA here is from genome assembly GCF_044465905.1 of Nonomuraea sp. NPDC049480. Taxonomy (NCBI): domain Bacteria; kingdom Bacillati; phylum Actinomycetota; class Actinomycetes; order Streptosporangiales; family Streptosporangiaceae; genus Nonomuraea; species Nonomuraea sp. NPDC049480. Next base: position 15,350 of record NZ_JBITMD010000050.1, on the reverse strand, counting down.
AGCCGGGTCAGCGCCAGGGCGAGGGCGAGGCTGATGTACAGGGAGATCGCGCCCGGCGAGGTGAAGCTGCCGAGGCCGGCGAGCATGGAGTCCTCGTAGGAGAGGATGCCGCTGACGACGCCCGCGACCAGGATGATGAAGACACCGACGGTGCAGGACAAGCCGACCTTGAGCGATTCGGGGATGCCGTCGATGATCATCTCGCGGACCCGGGTGACGGTGGCGACGACCATCAGGACACCGGACCAGAACACCATGCCGAGTGCCGACTGCCAGGCGAAGCCGAGCGCGCCCACGGCGAAGAACGCGACGTAGGAGTTCATCTCCAGGCCGGTGGACACCACGAACGGCAGCCGTGCCCACAGCCCCATGACCAGGGTAGACACCGCGGAGATCACGATGGTGGCGAACAGCGAGACGGTCGTGCTGATGCCCGCGCTCGACAGGATGCCGGGATTGACGATGAAGATGTAGGACAGGGCGAGGTAGGTGGAGGCGCCGGCGAGGACCTCGGTCCGGAAGTTCGACCCTCTCGCGGTCACCTGGAAGTAGTCGTCGACCAGTTGTCCGAATCTGGTGTGGTTCGGCGGGCTCGGGAGGGTGCCGGTCGAGGCGGGCGCCGTCGCGGCGTCCTGGATGGAGGTCGGTGCGGGGCTCTGCTCACGTTCGGGGATGGTGCTCATGGTGCGTCCCTGCGGCTGAAGGTCTGTTTCGTGGACGCGGTCGCGTCTCTGAGGGGCGGAAGAAGACAAGACCAAAGGAGGTGTCCGCCCGCTGCGGCTCGTGCGACGCGTTGCGGGGTATCTCGTCGCCGGGGCGCGGAGATACCGGGTGCGCGGCGGCGAGGCCGTGCGCGCGTGTGGTCAGCGGGTGGTTCTCGGGGGGGCGTTCAGGGCAATCCCGGGGGCGTGCCGCCCGGAAGGTGTTCACAGGGCGGCGAGGAACTCCGCCGAACCGGTGATGCAGCCGAAAACGCCACCTTGCATGGTGATCATCTTTAACGCGGCCTCGTAGTTGAACGTGTCGGTCGCGCCGGTGCAGTCGGTCAGCAGCAGGCACTCGTAGCCGCGGTCGTTGGCCTCTCTCATCGTCGTGTGCACGCACACGTCGGTCGTGATGCCGGTCAGCACCAGGTGGGTGATGCCGCGCGTCCGCAGCAGCAGATCGAGGTCGGTGGCGTAGAAGGAGCCCTTGCCGGGCTTGTCGACGATCAGCTCGCCCTCGATCGGCGCAACCTCGGGGACGATCTGCCAGCCGTCCGCTCCGCGGGTGAGGATGCGGCCGCACGGGCCCGCCGAACCGATCTCGGCGCCGATCTGCTTGGATCGCCAGAGCTTGTTGGCCGGCAGGTCGGACAGATCCGGGCGGTGCCCCTCCCTGGTGTGGACAACCGTGATGCCCGCCTGCCTGGCCGCCGCCAGCACCCGGCGGGTGGGTTCCAGCCCGGCGCGGGTCAGGGACAGCTCGTAGCCCATCTTGTCGACGTATCCGCCGGGGGCGCAGAAGTCGGCCTGCCAGTCGATGCACATCAGTGCGACCCGGTCGGGCCGGACACCGCCGTCGTACGGCCATACGTAGGGTGAAGCGTCGACTCTGATCACGGCATCCGTCCTCGAAACTCTAGCGGCCCCGGTGCAGGGTCATCTGGATGTACGCCCGTGCGGCACGCTGCTCGACCACCTCGAAGGACTCCCCGATGTGTCGTCGCAGCGCCATGAGGGCCTCGGGCAGCTTGCCCGCCAGCGTCAGTTCGACGATCTCGAGATGCTCGTCGATGGTGTCCTTGACGCGGTCCTCGGTGAGGAAGTCGTACATGCGGATCGGGCGGATCCGCTCGTTGACCGAGCCGAGCGCGGCCACCAGTGCGAAATTGCCCGAGGATGCCAGCAGGGTGCGGTGGAACGACTCGTCGGCCTCCACGAAGGAGGGGTCGGGCTCGGGTGGCGACATCCGCAGGCCACGCCAGTGCTCGCGCAGCTCTTCGAGCATGCGCAGGTCGTGTCGCACGGCCTCGTTCTCGATGACCCGGGTGAAGCCTCTGATCTCGATGGTCACGCGCAGCTCGTACAGGTCGCGAAGCTCCGCGAGGTCGGGCAGGACGGGATAGTACCCGCCGTCCCTTTTTTCGAGCAGCCCATTGGCCCACAGGCGTATCAGCGCCTCGCGTACCGGGGTACGCGAATGACCCGTCTCCTCGGCGAGGCGTTCTTCGACAAGTCGCGTGGTCGGCGTGAACTCACCTTTCATGATGCGTTCGCGGATTTCTGCGTGCACCTGATCGCGCCGCGAAGGACGCTTTTCCGGCGTCGCATTCGCGGTTGTATACAGGTCCGTATCCACGCCCGGGTTCATGTGTGGAACGGTAGGGACGGCGTGTTTCGGTCGCACCACAACATGTGAAAGGCCCGTTAGGAAAAGCCAACATGAACTCCGGTCCCACTGTGATGGATCTCGCGTCTATGCTGGCCATAGCCGTGCCGTACGCTCCGGAGTCCGGCGCGGGTCCGCGGGGCGGGCGCTCAGAATCGCGGTGTGGAGGCGGTTGGCTGGGATGTGTGAGGATCCGCTTCGCCCCCTGCCGCGGAATTCGGCCCTCCAGAAAAGCGTCACCGACCGCCCGTTGAATTGGAGGCCGCCCGGTGCCCGGACAAACCGGTCAGCTACGCGTTCCGGCCTCTTCATGAGATGCCCGTCCGGCCATTTAGATATCCGTTCCACCGGCTTTTCGCTCGATTATCGCGCTGACAGGAAGAATCGCCGATGACATCACAGGAAATCATCCGTCCCGACATTCCACCGTACGCGCCGACCGCGAGGGTTCGCGAAGCGTACGCGATCATCGGCGCCGTATCCCGCCCGGAGATCTGGACATACCTGAGGCCGATGGAGGAGGTTCTCGCCGATGCCAGATCGGTCGAGGAGCGCTGTGCCACGGGTGGCGTGCTGCCCCTGGCCGGCCTGCTGGTCGTGGTGAAGGACAACATCGACGTGGCGGGGATGCCGACCACCGCGGGGTGCCCCGAATTCGCCTACGTGCCCACCCGTACGGCGCCGGCCGTACGGCGGCTCCTCGACCATGGGGCGGTGGTCCTCGGGAAGACCAACCTCGACCAGTTCGCCACCGGACTCGTCGGGACCCGCAGCCCGTACGGCGCGGTCGCCAGCGCGCTCTACCCGGAGAAGATCTCCGGAGGTTCGAGCTCCGGATCCGCCGTCGCCGTCGCCCTCGGCATCGCCGACATCGGCATCGGCACCGACACCGCCGGGTCCGGCCGGGTGCCCGCCGCCTTCAACGACCTGGTGAGCGTCAAACCCACGCTCGGCATCGTCCCGGCTGATGGAATCGTGCCCGCGTGCGCCGACTACGACTGCGTCGCCGTCTTCGCCCGCACACTCCAGCTCGCCGGCTCGGTCCTGGCTGTCATGGCCGGACCGGACGACGGCGATCCGCGTACCCGCGCCTGGCCCGCCTCGATGCCGTTCGCCGCGCCCGCCCGCCCCACCGTGGGGGTGCCGAGGCCCGAGGATCTACACGCGCTCAGCCCCGGCTACGCCGACGCCTTCTCACGCACAGTGGTCCGTGCCGGGGCCGCCGGGATCGCCACGGTGACGGTGGACATCAGCGAGCTGCTCGACGCCGCGCGGCTCCTCTACGACGGGGCCATCGTGGCCGAGCGCTACGCCGCCGTGGGCGCGTTTCTGGAGACGGCGCCCGCCGGCGCGGACCCCGTGGTCGCCGCCATCGTCAAGGCGGCGAAAATGCCCGCCGGCCATGAGTTCGCCGCCGATCTCGGCCGCCTGGCACGCATCAAGCAGTCCACCGCCGCGCTGCTGGAAGGACTCGACGGCCTGCTGCTGCCCACCACCACCGAGCATCCGCGCATCGCCGATGTCGCCGCCGAACCGATCTCGATCAACACGCGGCTGGGCACGTACACCAACTTCTGCAACCTGCTGGACATGGCCGCCGTCTCCGCACCCGGGGAACCGGCGCCGGGTGGCGGCCCGTTCGGCGTCATGTTCGTGGTGCCGGCATTCGCCGACCAGGTTGCGATCGACCTGGCCGCACGCCTGCTCGCCGAGCCACCGCCCCTGGTCGTCAGCGGGGGCGTGGACCTCGCGGTCTTCGGCGCGCACCTGCGTGGGCAGCCCCTGCATTCTCAGCTGGAGATCCTGGGCGCACGGTTCATCGGCCCGATCACCACCTCGCGTGACTACCGGTTGCTCGCTCTGAAGACGGACCCGCCCAAACCGGGCCTTGTCCGTTGCGGCGGACGCGCGGGGGCCGCCATCGACGGTGAGATCTACCGGCTCTCCCCCGCCGCCATCGGAACGTTCCTCGCCGAACTGCCCGCCCCGATGGCGCTCACGAGCGTGGAACTGTCGGACGGTCGCTGGGTCACCGGCTTCGGCTGCAGTCAGGACGCCGCCGACAACGGCGTGGACATCACTCCGTACCGCGGCTGGACCGCCTACCTGGAGGACCAGGCGGCGGCCGTCCCCTGACACCGCGCCGATGCCGTCGCCGCCGATGGACCAGCCGATGACGCGTCGCGCCATTCGTCCAGTGCGTCCGATCCGGGACCAAGGTCGGCAGGGTAGGGACCTTCGCGGGTCCAGCCGCGATACGGGGAAAACCGGCCGCGAGTCGATCTTGACGGCCGTTTCCGCAGGCGGGCGCACAGCCAGCGATCAACCGTGATCAACTTGAGGGCATCTTCCTTGTCCTTGTCGGACGGCAAGCTGTAACGGCGGGTGGTTTCCAGGCGGGCGTGGCCAAGAATCTCGGCGACCAGGACCAAGTCGGTTTTGCCGCGAACCAGCGTGGTGGCGAGCGTGTGGCGCAGGACGTGCGCTGTGGTGGGATCGTCCAGCCCGGCGGTATGGGCGATCTCGGCGATGAAGCCGCCGGCGGCGCGGGCGCTCAGCCGTCCGCCCTCGGCGTTGAGGAACAGGGCCCGGTTATCGCCGGCGCAGGGCCAGTTGAGGCGCTCGTCGAGCCAGAGCTGCAGCTCGGTGCGGAGTTTGGGGTGGATGTCGACCTCGCGGAACTTGCCGCCCTTTCCGTACAGGGGTGCCGGTAAGAAACGTGTCATGAGCCCCAAATGGTGTTGATCTTGCTGTAACTTGCCTGGTCAATGCCGGGTGGTCATGAAACACCCTCTGCCCCAGGTGCGCACGGCGCCGCCAGCCGTACGGCCAGATCACACCGTCCGCTGCGTCGAGACGACGCCGCCCACGCATCCCCGGCTGCCTTTCCTGGAGCGGGAAACGGGTCCCGGCGCCGCCGTCGGCTGAGGTCGCGGGACGCCCGGGCGGCTTGACAGCCGCGGCGCAAGGTTGCATGGTTAGTTACACATGTAGCTAACCAGTGGGGCGGCTAAGCCAGCGATGGACGACGACCGACCGATCTTCCTTCAGATCGCCGAGCTGATCGAGAACTCGATCATCGACGGGTCGCTGGTGGAGGAGGCCCAGGTCCCGTCCACCAACGAGCTTGCCGCCTTTCACCGGATCAACCCGGCCACCGCGGCCAAGGGCGTCAACCAGCTCGTGTCGGAGGGAACGCTCTACAAGCGACGCGGCATCGGCATGTTCGTCGCCGGTGGCGCCCGGGCCAGGCTGCGCGAGCGGCGACGGGAACGGTTCACCGAACAGTACGTGGAACCCCTGCTCGCCGAGGCCCGCAAGCTCGGCATCGGCCACGACGAGCTGATGAAGATGATCGATTCATTCGGTGCGGTTGTCGGGAGGGACCTGGGATGACGGCGGTAGTAACCGCACACGGGGTGACCAAGCGCTTTGGTGACGTCACGGCGCTCGACGACGTGAGCTTCGCGCTGGCCGAGCACACGATCTACGGCCTGCTCGGGCGCAACGGGGCGGGCAAGACCACCCTGATGCAGATCCTCACCGGGCAGGCGTTCGCGTCGTCGGGGAACGTGTCGGTCTTCGACGCGCCACCGGTGGAGAACCCGGCCGTCCTGTCGAAGGTCTGTTTCGTCCGGGAGAGCCAGCGCTACCCCCACGTCTACACCGTGCGCCACGTCTTTCACACCGCACGCCGGCTGTTTGCGAACTGGGACGACACGTTCGCGCACGGCCTCGCCGCGGACTTCCAGTTACCGGCCGGGCGGCTGGTCCGCAGGCTCTCGCGGGGCATGCTGTCGGCCCTCGGCGTGACCGTCGGGCTGGCCGCGCGGGCGCCCCTGACGTTCTTCGACGAGCCGTACCTCGGGCTCGACCCGGCCGCCCGGCAGCTTTTCTACGACCGCCTGCTCGCCGACTACGCCGGGCATCCCCGCACCGTGGTGCTGTCCACCCACCTCATCGACGAGGTGAGCGATCTGGTCGAGCGGGTGCTGCTCATCGACCGTGGCCGGCTGCTGCTCGATGAGGACGCCGACGACCTGCGCGGGCGGGCGGTGGCGGCCACCGGACGGGCGGAGGCCGTGGACGGGTTCGCCGCCGGACGCACCGAGTTGCACCGCGAGCGGTTGAGCGGCCTGGTCCGGTCGACCATCCTCGATGGGCTCGGACCGCACGCGAAGGCGCTCGCGCAGGCGCTGAACGTCGAGCTGGAGCCGCTGTCGTTGCAGCAACTCGTGGTCCGCTTGACCGTACCGCCGACGACAACGGCGCTGGCGGACCGGGAGGCCGCCCGATGAACCGCATCCGTCGGGTGGCCCGTCTCCAGATGCCGGCCTGGCCGCAGATCCTGGGCTGGACGTGGAGCATGGTGGCCGTCGCGTTCGGCATCAACCTGTTGAGCGTCATGGCGAACTACGACCCGGGCGACGGCGTGACGACCACCGGCGGCCTGGTCAGCCTGTGCGGCGTCGCGATCGCGATGGCCGCCGTCTCGGTCACCCAGATCTTCCCCTACGCGCTGGGCATGAGCGTGACCCGCCGGGAGTTCTACCTGGCCTGGTCGCTGCTCGCGGTCGTCCAGTCGGTGCTCTACGCGCTGGTGCTCTGCCTGCTGCGCGCCGTGGAACAGGCCACCGGCTACTGGGGGATGAGGATGCGCTTCTTCGACCTGCCGTTCATGGATGACGCCAACCCGGTGCTGCTTCTGCTCGGGTACGCGGTACCCATGCTGGTCGTGACCCACCTCGGGATCCTGTTCGGCACGTTGTACCTGCGCTGGGGCACCACCGGCGTCCTCGCCAGCCTCACCCTGGCGTTCACAGCGCTCGGGCTGGCCGCCGCGCTGATCACGTGGACCCGGCAATGGCACGCGATCGGCCGCTGGTTGCTCGACCAGTCCCCCATGGCGCTGGTCGCCGGCTGGCCGGTCCTGGTGGCCGCCGCGTTCGCGGTCGGCGGGTACAGGCTCATCCGCCGTGCCACGGCGTAGGCGCGGCGGGCACTCGGCCGCTCCGGACACCGGACAACGCGAACGCCAACATCCGCCGTGATGGGCCGCCAGATTGTCAGCCCTGTCCGCCCGCGTCCTTGGGAGAGATGCAATGACGAGCAACAACACGCCCCCGCCCGCCGAAGGTCTCGGGATCTGGGCAAATCTCGGGATCTGGATCACATTTGGCGCTGCCTTCGGCCTCCTCGTCGGCGTCGTCGTCGGGGGTTTTTTCGACAACTTCACTTACGGTGCCGGGCTAGGTTCGTCCTTCGGTCCGGGCCTGGGTGTGGCCGCCTGGGCCGTCTTCATCGCGCCGCGAAGGAATGCCCGCCGCGACTCCTGAGCGTCCCGCCCGAGTATCGGCTACGGGGTCGTAGGCGCCACCGGGAAGTCCAGGAAGCAACGCAACGGCGCTGGCGATGGTGGCCGCGTCAGATGATCGCGCCCCGGCGGGCCGAGATCTGGTGGCGGTTGAGTTGGATCAGCAGCCGGATCCACCTCCAGCATCGCCAGCATGCGCGCGTGGTCGTCGAAGCTCATCCGGCCGTAAGCCAGGGTGAAGATGGCGCCGTTGACCTCCGTGCACACCTGAGCGGCCAGGTCATCCAGGGTGGAGAACGCCGGGAACTCGCAGCTGTTCTTGGCCAGCTCCTCCAGCGCTACGTTGATCAGATCGGCCGGGTGGTCTTTGGTCTTGGCTGCCTGCCGGATCGCCTGCTCGGCCAGGTTGCGCGCGGCAGCCTGATCGCCGTCCAGCCCCAGCCGGGCCCGCACCAGCGCCTTGTGGTTGCGTCCGGTCCGCTCGGCTACGTCCGTCATGCCGATCCGCTCCGGCAGGCCCAGCTCGTTCCGTACGTGCTCGATCACCTGGGCCGGGATTTCGGCCAGCCGCGGAAACCGGCCCACCCGCTGACAGCACTTCAGCCACACCATCAGCGACAGCCGGTTCTCATCGCTGTCGGTCATCTCCCGCGCCCAGTCCATCTCCGCCAGGCTCGGCGAGTACGCCTCGCGCAGTTCGCGCTCGGAGATCGTCCGCTTGAACCGCGGGTAAGCGGTCTTGTCGATCGAGGCCATCAGGCATTGCCTTCCCAGCAGCCCCGATCACCACAGAACGGATGATACTGTAGCCGACCGAATACAGTCCGTGAGACGGAAACGCAGAAACCAGGGCCGACTCCCTCGCGGTCTACGGGCGGACGACTTCCGAGATTACGCGCCAACCTCGCAGCGAGCATGATTCGGCATCGGATAGCCCATCAACCCGGACCCGCAACGGGCATGCCTTACGTTCTCAAGATCGACTCATGGCCGGTTTTGCCCGTATCTCGGCTGGACCCGCTTCGGCCCAGGACCGGGCGCGGTGGTGTGGCCCAAACTGGACGGCGAGCGCGGCCAAGAGCGCATCCGGCCAGGTCCGAGCGCCGATCGACGACGTGGCGCGCGGGCGTCCGTCCAGCGGGGAAACGAGGGCATGAGCACACGGACCAAGTCCCGCGAGCTACGCGACGCCCGGGCCGCCGCCGAGCGGCGCAGGAAGGAGTGTTGGGACCATCCGGCCGGAATCAGACGCCAGAATGCTCCACCGCAGTAGACGCATGGATCTGATCTTGCCTGTAGCGCGCGTTCCCGCAGGTGGGCACGTGGCGGCATGATCTTGACAACCTCGAGGGACTGCCCACCCTCGGGAAGGCGCCGCACCGGCAAGTCACGCGAGCTCCCTGACCGCCGGCGGAACCGAGCCGGCATCCGCCTGCCCGCCGACCACGCATCCCGGCTTCCAGAGCCCGGGGATGCGACGACCTCATCGGGGCGACCGCGTCGAGCTCCTGCGAATCTGTATCCGTCATTGCAACCTCCTCGGACGGCGCGACGACATGCATGGCCGGCCGGTGCCGAGTCGCGCCGAAAGCCGGAAACCGCGCCTGTCGCCCCTGATCGCCGCAGCCCATGCCCCACGAATCGGGGCTTCCGCAGTCAGTGCGGTCAGCGGCTGGGGTCGAGGGCGGTGAGGAGGTCGGTGAGCCGGGCGAAGTCTTCCTGCCCGATCTTGGCGATGACCTCGCGGTTCAGGGCGTCGGCAAGGATGTCGGCGGCTTGCCGGGCGGCCTGCAGACCCTCCGGGGTGAGGGTGGCGCGTACGACGCGGCGGTCGATCTGGCAGGGGCTGCGCACGATGAGCCCGGCGTGGGTGAGCCGGTCGGTGACCTTGGTGATGCCGGCGGTCGAGAACTCCAGATGGCGGGCGAGCTCGGTCATCGTGACGGAGTGGTAGGGCGGGCTGTGCAGGAGGAGCAGCAAGATCTGGACGGAGGAGGCGGGCAGGTCGGTGCGCCGGGTGACCTCTTCGGCCAGCCGGATGGTCAGCCGGTGGAATCCCGCCTGGGCCGCCGTCCACTGCTGGAGCAAGTCGTCGGTGCCGGACGTGGCGAGAGCTGCGTTCTCGGTGGCTTCCATGGGCTGCTGGCCTCCCCCTCTTCCTGCTGAGCCGGTGATGGCTAAACAATACCACTAGCTATTATCTCGCTAGTTAGCTTTCTGGTGTACTGTTGCCTGGCGAGACACCGAGGGCGCACGCCCCGGCGAATGACCCTGTGGAGGAATCCGTCATGAAGAAGATCGTTGCGACCAGCGACACCCTTGTCGCCGCGCCGGCCGACGCCACCACTGCTCACACCGCCACGGACTTCTCGGGTGGGTGGCCTGCGACCGCTTCGGTCCCCGCAGCTTCTGACGCGCTTGCTTCTCACGCACCACGTCTTGGAGCTCTTGCGTCGACGATGACCATCCCCGCCACCGTCCGCACCCGGGTGAACATCCCCCTTCGCTTCGCCGACGGCTATGCCGTCACCGCCGAGGCGGTCACCTTCCGCGGTCTCGCCGACGGCGCCGAGCACCTCGCCCTGATCCTGGGCGACCTCAGCGCGGCGGTGACCCCGCTGGTGCGGCTGCATTCCGAATGCCTGACCGGGGACGTCTTCGGCTCCGCCCGCTGCGACTGCGGTCCCCAGCTGCGCGAAGCCGTCGAGCGCATCGCCGGCACCGGGGGCGTCCTCCTTTACCTGCGCCAGGAAGGCCGCGGCATCGGCCTCTACAACAAGCTCGACGCCTACGCCCTCCAGGACCAAGGACTCGACACCTACGAGGCCAACCTCGCCCTCGGCCTGCCCGAGGACGCCCGCGACTACACGGCCGCCGCCCAGATGCTCGCCGCCCTCGGCGTCGGCACCCTGGACCTGCTGACCAACAACCCCGACAAGGCCCACCAGCTGCGCACCCTCGGCCTCACCGTCCGGGCCACCCGCCCCACCGGCGTCCACGCCACCCCCGACAACCTCCGCTACCTCCACGCCAAGGCCGACCACACCCACCACACCATCGCCCTGCCCGAGCTCGCCGACATCGCCGGCTGAGTCCTCGCTGTGCCATGGGCAAGCCCACCCTCACCCTCAGCCAGATCGTCCCCGTGCTCCCGGACAGCGGCCGGAGCCGACCGTACGTGGTGGCGTCCTGCGCGATGTCACTCGACGGCTACCTCGACGACGCCACCGCCCACCGGCTGATCCTTTCCAACCCCGAGGACTTCGATCGCGTCGACGCCCTCCGGGCCTGGGCCGACGCCATCCTCGTGGGCGCCGGCACGCTGCGTGCCGACAATCCCCGGCTAAAGGTGCGCTCCGCCGAACGCCGTGCCCGCCGAGTCCGTGCGCAGCGCCCCGCCACCCCGCTGCGCGTGGTCATCAGCGCCGCTGGAAACCTCGACCCGACCATGGCCTTCTTCGACCACGGAGCCGGCAGCTGCCGCGTGCGCCGCGCTTCGTCGGCCCCGGGCGCTTCCTCAATGACCCCGAGCATCCCCTGCGCCTGGCCGAGACCCATGCGATCGGCGACCTGATCTACGCCCGCTACCTCACCATCCCACGCCCAGCCACTCCCTGAGCCCTGCCCCGGCTCCCCTGCCCACACCAGAGAAAGCAAGAAGCAGAAAGAGGCACAGCCATGAAAGCCATCGTCGTGACCGGCTTCGGAGCCGAGCCCGAGCTCGCCGACCTGCCCATCCCTGACCCCGGACCCGGCCAGCTGCTGGTCCGCCTGCGTGCCGCCGGAGTCAACCCCTTCGATTGGAAGGTCGCCGACGGCGCGCTGAAGAGCGCCGTCGAGCACGCCTTCCCCCTTGTCATGGGCTCCGACGGCGCCGGCGTGGTCGAGCGCGTCGGCCCGGGCGTGACCCGGTTCCGGCCCGGCGACACCATCTACGGCCAGTTCATGAACCTCCCGCGGGGGCACGGCTCGTACGCCGAGTACACCCTGGCCGCCGAGGACGGAAAAGTGGCCCGCATCCCCGGCAGCCTGCCGTTCACCGTCGCGGCCGCTCTGCCCACCGCCGGCATCACCGCCTACCAGGCCATCGAAGCCGCTCGCCTCGATGCCGGACAGGTGATCCTGATCAACGGCGCCTCCGGCGGGGTGGGCCAGTCCGCGGTCCAGTTCGCCGCCGGCAAGGGGGCGCGTGTCCTGGCCACCGCAACCGCGGACACGGCCGACCACCTTCGCGACCTCGGCGCCGACCAGATCATCGACTTCACCACCGCGCCCATCGCCGAACAGGTCCGCGCCATCCGCCCCGAGGGCGTCGACGCCGTCCTGGACCTGGTCACCGCCCCCGGCGGCGACATCAACGCTCTGGCCGGCCTCCTGGTGCCCGGCGGCATTCTCATCAACACCAACTACGCCGCCGACATCGACGCCCTGGCCGCCCGCGACATCCGCGGCATCAACTTCGGCAACAGCCCCACCCCGGCCGACCTGGAAGCCCTCGCCACCCTCGCCGACGCAGGCCGGCTCCGCGTCACCATAACCGCCGAGGTCCCCCTGGCCGACGCCCCCGCCGCCGTCGCCCGCGCCCGCTCCGGCCACGCCCGTGGCAAGACCGTCATCGTGCCCTGACCTTCCCCGTGTCGTCGCTGAAATCGCGAAGAGTCATCAGTAGGTCACCGCTGGCCGGCCATGACACAAAGTGGTCTCTTCGCTGGAAGTCTCTCGGGGGTTGACGGTTCGAGGCTGTTTGTGCGTCGCCGATCAGAAGTCGGCGGTGGCGGTGTAGAGGTCACAGACGAGGTCCAGAGCTTTCTGCGGGGTGCCGGTGAAGCAGGCCGCGGGCTCGTAGCCGCCGCTGCTGGGTGTGTGGATGGCAAGCCCCAGTGGTGAGCCGAGCCGGCGTAGCGCGCCGCTCTGCAAGATCAGCAAGCAGTCGGTGCCGCCGCTGGACCAGGCGTGCCTGGCCCCGGATGGCATGACGACGCCACTGCACGCGTGGGCTGCGCAGGTCAGGTTGTGGAAGCCGGGCCGGGCGGCAGGTGGACCATCATGATCAGGTTGCAGGTTTCGGTGCCCGAGCCGCGGTAGGTGTGCGGGGTGTCGCCGTTGAACGTGGCGGTCTGTCCCGCTTCGACGGCGTGCTCGGTGCCGTCGACGACCAGGGTCATCCGGCCGGAGGTGACGCTGACGGTCTCCACGACTCCGGCCTGGTGTGGGTGGCTGGGGTATTCGTCATCGGGTTCCAGCCGCCAGCGCCAGACCTCGACAGGAGCCGGACCCGAGGTCGTCAGCATGAGCCGGGCCTCGCTGCCCCGCTCTCCGGTCCACAGTGGTGCCACGGCGTCGGCCGCCACGATGCGGACGCGGCCTTCGGACGGCCCCTGCATCAGGGCGGACACCGAAACGCCGAGAGTGTCGGCCAGCCGGACCAGGGTGGCCAGGTTGGGGTTGCCTTGGGCTTTCTCCAGTGCCACCAGGGCGCCCTTGCTGACCTGGGCACGCCGGCTGAGTTCCTCCAGGGACAGGCCCGCGCGGGTGCGGGCCGCCCTGACGTTGTGCGCAACCGTCCGCAGGGCTGCGGCCGTCTCGGCCATCTGATCACCATCCTCCCACCTGGACCAGTTCAATGTACCGCGCGGTCGTTTGATTGACAGTCGCCGGTCGTTTTACTGTACTATCTGGTCGTTCCAATGACTAGCACGGGGGTGTGCTGTGATCGCTCTGCTGCTGGCCCTCGGCAGCTCACTCGCCTACGGGTGCGCCGACTTCCTCGGCGGCCTCGGCGCCCGCAAAGCTCATGTGCTGCGCACCGTGATGATCGCGGCCCCGGCCAGTCTCGTGGTCGAGGTGGTGCTGTGGCCGTGGCTCGGCGCCTCGTTCAGCGTTGCGACCCTCGGCTGGGGTGCCGCCTCGGGGGTCGCCTCGGCCGCCGCGTTCGCCCTGCTCTACCGCACCTTGGCGATCGGTCCGATGAACGTGCTGTCGCCCGTGACCGCGCTGGTGTCCGCCGCGCTGCCCGTGGTTGTGGGTCTGGTACAGGGTGAGCACCTGTCCGCCGCCGGTCTGGTGGGCCTGCCGCTCGCGCTGGTGGCGGTGGTGCTGGTCAGCGCCGGACACGGCGCGGGCTCGGCGCGCCCCTCACGTGCCGCGCTGCTGCTGGCCTTCGGGGCGGGCGCCGCCATCGCCCTTCAGCTGATCTTTCTGCATCAGGCGCCGTCCGACAGCGGGGTGGCTCCGCTGATCGTGGGCCGGGCGGTCTCCTCGGCCGTCACCCTGGGCGCGGCGGGGCTGATGCGTCGCAAGCTGGGCCCCGAGCGGCCCGCGTACGTGATGTCGGCGGCCGCGGGTGTGCTGGACTCTGTGGCGAATCTGCTGTTCCTGCTCGCCGCCCGCAGCGGGGACCTTGCCGTCGTCGCCGTGATCGTCGCCCTCTACCCGGCCGGCACGGTCCTGCTCGCCCGCGGCGTGCTCGCCGAACGCATCCACCCCAGCCAGCTCGCCGGCCTGGGCACCGCCGCCGTCGCCGTCAGCCTCCTTGCCGTGACCTGAGCAGGCCCGCAGCCCGTCACACCACCGACCACGCAAGGAGACCAGCATGTTCATCCAGCCGCCCATCGCCGTCCCCACCCACTTCGCTTGCGACGGACACCACCTTCTCACCCACCTCGCCCGGCCCAACCCGGTCTGGAAGGCGATCGAGCACGATCCGAATGTCGTCTTCACCGTTATCGGCGACTACGCCTTCATCCCCGGCCCCCGGCGCACCAAGGCCGGCACCCCGCCCACCGACGGCGTCCCCACCAGTTACTACACGGCCGTCCAGTTCACCTGCCGCGCCGGCATCGTCGCCGATCACCTCACCGCACGCGGCCAGGGCCTCGACGTCCCCACCGCGCGCCAGCAGCGCCGCCGCCTGGACCGCATCGGCCCCTGGAAGCCCTGACCCGCCGCCCGCACGCAGGAAACGGAACCCCGCCCATGCCCGCCTTCCACCTCAACCCCGCCATCGCAGACGCCTTCCCCGGCACCCTCATCGCCCTGGTCACCGCCACCGGCCTACGTGGACGCGAATCCTGGCCCCGCACCGCCGCCGCCCTGGAGGACCTGGAGCAACAGCTCGCCGACGGCACCTGGCACCCCGCCGACGAGACCGACCCCCGCGTCGAGGCCTGGCACACCGCCTACCGCTCCTTCGGCACCAACCCCCGCCGCATCCGCCCCAGCGTCGACGCGCTCGGCCGCCGCCTGGCCAAGAAGGGAACCCTGCCGCGCATCAACCCGGCCGTCGACTCCTACAACGCCGTCTCCGTCCGTCACGGCCTGCCCGCCGGCGCCTTCGACCTCGACCACGTCACCGGCGACGTCGTCATCCGCCACGCCGACGGCACCGAGTCCTTCACCCCGCTCGGCGAACCCGACACCGTCGAGAACCCCAGGCCCGGCGAGATCATCTACGCGGACGCCACCGGCGTCCTGACCCGCCACTGGAACCACCGCGACGCCCACCGCACCCGCGTCACCGAGGATTCCGCACGCGCCTTCGTCCTGGAAACCGTTGCTGAGAGTCTCAGCGGCTCTCGGCAATCCAGGCATTACGGCCTGGAAGGTCCGTCGCATCACCAAAGCGTGAGCGCTTCGGCTTGAGTACGGTCTCTCGTTTCCTTCTGCC
>NZ_JBITMD010000049.1:0-43838 GCF_044465905.1 Nonomuraea sp. NPDC049480 | reverse complement strand
CACGGGCAAATGCATCTGGACCGAACAACCTCTGAAGCCCGCGGCGTCCGCCCTGCTCACCGAGCCCAGCGGCCTGGACCTGTACGACCTGCTGGACGACGAGTGAAGGCGATGTGACCCCCTCCGGGGCTTGCCCCACGGACGGGTCAGGGAATCCTGGACAGGTCGACCCGGTACGTCATCATCCGTCCGGCCCGGTCGGTGACCGGGACCTGGCCCTGCGCGGCCTCGTCCCGATGCCCAGGTCCGCCGGCGTTCCGGTCTTCAGATCGTAGAGCCCGAGACCCGGGGCATCGTTCCGAAGGGTGCGTACGTAGAAGCGGCTCTGGCCGGGCGGCTCCGGGATCTGGAAACCGGTCGGCACCTCCTGCTGTTCGGAGCCGTCACGCACGGCCGATCGGTGTCACATGGCTGCCCTCAACAGGAACGCCTCTTGACCGGCCAGGACGAGGCCGACCACCCGGGCCCCGCCGGCCCGGGCGATCAGCCGGAATCAACCATCCAGCAGCGGCGTACGGCAGATCAGAAGTATGCGAGGTAGCATGCGCGCTGGGCGTGGGAGACGCTTACTCCCGCCCTGGATATGAGCCAGTCCACGCAGGTACTGAACGAAAAACTCCCGTGGTTGCATCCCTGGGCCCTCTCCGTGGTCGTGGGATAACCGACGGTATTGAGGTAGTAGAGGCAGGCGTCCGGGGTTTGCGGTGCGATCTGCCGGCTGCTGGGGCCGGCCATGGTCATGGCGTGAGCGGGGATAGCAGACATGGTGAGTGCCAGCGCGGCCAGGCTTCCGACAGCAATGGTCTTGAAGGTGCGCATGTGCGTGTCCTCCTAGGTGCTGACTGAGAACGTTCGGGCTCTCGCTTCGGTTGGCCTTCCTCGTCTTCGGATCCGGGGTTGAGTTCGTGATGTTGCCCCGGAGACAGCGTCTCATCGCAGGAGTGATCAGACCAGGACAGCTGCTCGGCGACGTAGTCGACCATCGCGGCGGGAACGTCCTCGGGATCGTCCAAGAAACAGTCATGATCACCTGCCGTGGATCCAAGCTCAGGAGCGTGTCGCGCGATCCAGGAGGCTTGCCAGAGCGGCAGGCTCCTGAACGGCCGACACTGGCGGGGCTCCGTCAATGACGAGTGCAGGCACGCCTCGGATTCCCCTCTGGGTGGCGCGGCGTTCATCGGCTCGGACTTCACCGGTGAACGCGTCGCCGCTCAAGAGTTCACCTACCCGGGCGAGATCAAGTCCGGCCTCGACGCCGAGCGCTTGGAGAACGTTCGGATCGGCGATGTTGCGGCCTTTGGTGTGGTAACCGTGAAGGAGACGTTCCACAACGGCGTCGGCCAGGCCGCTGGTGGCGGCCAGGTGGATCAGGCGGTGAGCATCGAAAGAGTTGACCGGCCGGGCCTGGTGCAGGTTGAGTTCGAGTCCCTCGGCTGCGCCAAGCGCTTGGATATGGGCCACCCGGGCGCTCGCTCGGGCCGGGTCGTTCTGGTAGGTGGCGATCACCTGCGCCGCCGTCAGGCCCGGGATGGGGCCTCCGTCCGGATCGAGTTCGAAGCTGCGCCAGACGACATTCACATCGTCTCGGCCCTTCACGGCGGCGGCCAGTCGTCTCTTGCCGATGTAACACCACGGGCACAGGACATCGAAGTAGACCTCGACTTGCATGATCGCTCGGTCCCTTTCAGTCGAACGCCGGGGTGGGCGTCGTGGCCTGCTCGGACTGGCTCGGTGGTGGTGGTGGCGGGGTTGCGCGTCGCAGGGTCAAAGTCAGCAGGGCGAGCGCGATGAGCAGGGGGATCGTGATGAGCGCGTGCACGCCAAGGCTGTGGGCGAACGCGTCCCGGGCGGTCTGGGCCAACGGGATGCCGAGGCTTTCGGGCAGTCGCTGGGCTGCCTGGAGTGCGGCGGGCAACGTCTCGCGGGCGGCTTCGGCGACCTTGGCAGGGACGCCGTCGGGCGTGTGGCCGATCATGTAGTTGCCGTAGACGCCAGTGGCGATGCTGCCGAGCACGGCGATGCCGAGCGCACCGCCGAGTTCGGCGCCGGTCTCGGAGATCGCTGAGGCGGCCCCGGCGCGTTCGGGCGGTGCCGCGCCGACGACCAGGTTGGTGCCCAGCGCCATGAACGGGGTCAGCCCGGCGAAGAGAAGAACGGAGCCGGACACCAGGACGACAGGGTCGTTGTCCACCTGTGTGAGCAGGATGGGACCGATGACGGCGAACGCGGCTCCGGCACTCATGAGGACGACTGGGCGGATTCGGCCGGTGAGGCTGGAGACCACCAGGGCCACGACGGTACCGGTGACCGCGCTGGGCAGCTGCCACAGGCCGGCCTCCAACGGAGAGAAGCCAAGCACCAGTTGCAGGTATTGCGAAGTGAGCAGGCTGGTCCCGAACAGCACGATCCCCACCAGCACCATGCCTGTGACAGCTACGGCGAAGGCGGGGATCCGGAACAATCCCAGGTCCAGGAGCGGGTTGGACAGCCGCCGCTGGCGGCGTACGAAGACGGCGCCGATCACCAGGCCCGCGGCCAGAACGCCGACGGACGGCAGGGCAAGGCCGCGGACGGCGAGATCCTTGATGCCGTACACGATCGTCAGAGGAGTCAGCAGCGACAGGAGCACACTGATCGCGTCCAGCCGCCCGGAAGCCGAAGCGCGAGATTCGGGGACCAGGAAGGGGCCAGTGACCAGCAGCAGGGCCATGGCCGGAAGGGCGAGCAGGAACACCGCGCCCCACCAGTAGTACTGCAGCAGCACACCGCCGACCAGCGGGCCGAGCGCACCGCCGCCCATGAATGCCATCATCCAGATCGTGATGGCCAGGGTGCGCTGCCGGACGTCGAGGAACAGGGCGCGGATCAGGGCCAGTGAGGACGGCGCCAGCGCGGCGGCGGCCACTCCCTGGACGGCCCGTGCCGCGATGAGTGGGCCGGCACCGGGGGCGTACGCGGCGATGACGGATGCGCCGGTGAAGGCGACGGCGCCGGCCAGCAGGATCCGGCGGTGCCCGAGACGGTCGCCGAGGGTACCCATGGTGACCAGCGATCCGGCGACCATGAAACCGTAGATGTCGGTGATCCACAGTAGCTGAGGGCCGTCGGGCTCCAGGCTGGTACTCAGGCTTGGCAGCGCCAGATAGAGCACCGACATGTTCATCATGACCAACACGGCGGGGACGCCCAGGACCGCCAAGGCGATCCACTCCCGCGCTCCGGCTCTGGCAGAGGGCTTGGGGGACATGTGGGTTCTGATCTCAGCCGCGCGCATCGCCGGCGGGGATGAGCAGGGTCTTGCCGGTGGTGGTCCGCGACTCGATCGCTCGATGCGCGGCGGCTGCCGCCTCGAGCGGGAACGTCTGGCCGATGACCGGACGCAGCTTCCCGTCGGCCGCGAGGTTCAGCGCGTCGACGATGAGCGCGCGGGTCTGGGCGGGGCTCGGCGCGGCGGTGAGCCCGATGACGCCGATGGAGCGTGCCTGGAGTTCGCCTTCGTCGAGTTCGGTGTCGGCGCCGCTGGCCATGCCGTAGATGCTCACGCGTCCGCCTTCACGTAGGGCCCCGATCGCCTCGGTGCCGATCCGGCCGCCGACCCCGTCGAAGACGAGATCGAGTCCGGCGCCGCCGGTCGCCTCCGCCAACTGATCCAGCCAGTCAGGCCGGGAGTAGTCGACATAGGCGGTCGCGCCCAGCGAGGTGACCAGCTCTGCCTTGCCGACGCCTCGGGCGGCGCCGATCACGTGGGCATCCGCGGCGGCGGCGAGTTGCACCAGCAGGCTGCCGACACCTCCTCCCGCGGCCTCCACCAGAACCCGCTCGGCCGGCTTGATCTCCGCCTGCCGGTACAGCAGCAGCGCCGTACGCCCATCGGCCAGCAGCGCGACCGCGTCCTTGAGCTCCAGACCCGCGGGAACCGAAACCGCATCCTGTGCCCGAGCCAGGGCCAGCTCGGCGTAGCCGCCCTCGCCGCCTGTGGTGGTGACCACGACCGTCCCCACCAGGGCTGGGTCCACGTCCGCTCCGACGGCGACGATGCGACCGCCCACGCCATTGCCGGGTATGCGGGGGAGCGCTGGCCTGCCGAACGGCCCGTCGCCCGAGCGCACCTGCGTCTCGACGAACGTGATGCTCGCATACGCCACCGCGACGAGCACCTGCCCCGGCCCTGGCACGGGATCTTCGACCTGCCGGATCCGCAGGGCCTCCGGCCCTCCGAACTCCTCCATCACCACAGCTCGCATGACACTTCCTCCAAACGGATAAATTCGCTTCGTTTGCGAAAGCTATAACGGAGTGAATCGCTTCGCAAGCCGACTACAGTGAGCGCATGGCCCGCAAAGCTCCCCGGCACGCAGAAGCCGAACGCAACGACCACGCCCTCCTGCAGGCCGCCAAGCAGGTCCTGGCCGTGGACGGAGCCCATGCATCGGTGGCGACGATCGCCGCACGCGCCGGAGTCGGCATCGCCAGCCTCTACCGCCGCTACCGCTCCAAGGACGAGCTCTTCCAGCACCTGTGCGCGCTATCCCTCGACCAGTGGATTCAGGCCGCCGAACACGGCCTGCAGCATGACGACCCTTGGGAAGGGCTCGCTCACTACATCAGCGCCTGCATCGAGTTCAGCGGCGGCTCCCTCGGGCCGCTGGCCGGCACGATCGCCGTCACCGACGAGATGGCCGCCAAGTTCACCAGGTCCGACGAGCTGATGCGTGATCTGGTGGCCCGCGCGCACGCCGCCGGGGTACTCAGACCGGACGTCACGGCCATGGACATCTCGCTACTGATCGAACAACTCGGCAAATCCCCCCTGATCGAACAACTCGACCGGCAGGACCGTACCGATCTGATCGACGCAGCCCACAACGCCCGAAAGCGTGCGATCGCCATCGCTCTCGACGGCCTACGCCCCGGCCACCCCCAACTGCCCGGGACCGCGCCCTCTCCCGCCCTCCTCACCGAACGCTGGGATCATGCCCCCACGGGCACTACGAGGTCACCGGAACGGCCGTAGACCAATCGAACGTCACCAGTGCCCGCGATGCGCCGTCGCGGCCGGTTCGCCGTGCCGGTCGCGTTCGGGCGCGGTGGCCGGCACCTACCACACCGGCCGCTTCCCCAAAGATCACGACGGGGTCGCCGCCGATCATCATCGCGCACAGCGTCACCAGACGTGACACCAAACCCGGTTCGCCGTTCCACTCCTACCGGCAGGCCCGCTTCTATCGCCGCGCTGTCTCAGCACCGTCGACGGAGACCTTTTCGGCCCCGATCCGCTGCATGCGTTCGGTGCCCCATTCTCCCAAGGGGGCCAGGGCGGCGTTGAGTGAGACGCCGTGCTCCGTCAGGGAGTACTCGACCTTCGGCGGCACCTCGCGGTACACCTCACGATGCACGAGCCCGTCTTCTTCCATCTCGCGCAGATGTTGAATCAGCATCTTCTCGCTGACGCCCGGCAGACCGCGTCGGAGCGCGGCGAACCGGCGGGTCCCGTAGTGGTGCAACTCCCAGAGGATCAGCGACTTCCACTTGCCGGCGACCACGTCCATCGCCGCGTCGATGCCGCAGAAGTAGGGACCACGTCGTGCTGATGTTGCCATCCTCCCCCTCCAAGACGTACTTACCCACAAGTGAGTACCCAACTATTTAGTCCGTACTGGTCAACATTACCGGCACCGGAGAGGATTCAGACGATCGATGAACACAAGGGGGAGCCCCAAATGACAACCGACAACAACGTCCAGGTGAGCGTTCTCGGGCTGGGGGCGATGGGCAGCGCCCTCGCAGGCGCCCTGGTGAAGGCCGGATACGCGACAACCGTCTGGAACCGCTCACCGGGGAAGGCGGACAACCTCGTCGCGCAGGGCGCCAAGGCCGCCGCCACGGCCGGCGACGCGGTCCGGGCCGGTCAGCTGGTGATCGTATGCCTGCTGGACCACGCATCGGTCCATGAGGTGCTCGATCCGCTCTCCGATGAGCTGGCCGGACGAACCTTGATCAACGTGACCACGACGTCACCGGCTCAGTCACGGGAGTTGGCCGCCTGGGCTGCCCATGCGGGGGTCGCGTATCTGGACGGCGGCATCATGGCCGTACCGCACATGATCGGCCAGCCTGGGGCATCGATCCTCTACAGCGGATCGGGCGATGTCTTCAATCGGTACAAGCCGCTGCTCGATCTGTGGGGAACCTCTACCTACTTCGGTGAGGATGCCGGGTTGGCGTCCCTGTACGACCTCGCCCTACTCGCGGGCATGTACGTCATGTTCGCCGGATTCCTGCACGGCGCCGCCATGGTCGCGCCCGCCGGAGTGACGGCGGGCGAGTTCGCCGCCATGGCCACACCCTGGCTGACCGCCATGACCGGCGCCTTCGAAGGGTTTGCCGCAGTCGTCGACGGTGGGGACTACACCGTCGAAGGGCAACAGAGCCTGGAGTTCTCCAACCTCAGCGACCTCCTCGCCGCCAGCTCCGACCAGGGCATCAGCACCGAGGTGATCGCCATGGTCCAACGGCTCATCCAACGCCAGATTGACGCAGGCCATGGAGAGGAAGGCTTCGCCCGGATCATCGAGAGCATCAAGCAGCCGGGCTGAGATCCTGCTGACCAAGGATTTGGTCGTTGAGGCCGGGACCAAGAATGGCCTGGCCGGGCCAAAACGCGATCATCCTGTCGGGTGTTCACCTGACAGACCGGGCATTCGGCTCTCCGTAGAGTCGCAACCAGCCATCTGCCGGTTGAAAGGTCGCGATGCCCACGCCGTACCCGCCGTCCAACGAGCCCGTTCATCCCCAATGGCCGCAGGGCCGGCCGCCTGGGCAGCATCGGGGACCCGGAGCGCAGGGCCGGCAGACCGGTGGGTACGGGCCACCGCCATCTCCGCCTCGCCGCGGCGGCGGGAAGGGGCTGCTGATCGGGCTGGTCGTCGTGCTCGGCGTCCTCATGGTCGGCGGGCTGGCGACCGGCGGCTGGTTGCTCCTGCGCGCGTTCAGCGACGAACCTCGCCCGGCCGCGACCTCCGCCACCCGGCGGAAGCCCGTCGCGTCCGCGACACCGACGGTCGCGGCGGTGAAACTGCGGGCGCTCACCGGCGACCAGCTCTGCGCCGCCATTCCCGACGCGTATCGCAAAACTCTGGTCACCGACGGCAAGTACGGGGGAAACGACGCGTCCACCAGCGTGGCCACCGAGACCGAGAAGCACGCGGCCTGCTCGTGGACCAACAACAAGATGGACGTGGGCTCCGGCGTCCTCGGCCACCGCTCGTTGAAGATCACCGTGAAGGCCCGCAGCAGCAGATCCCAGAACGCGCTCGACTACGCCAAGGACCAGTTCGACCGCGACAAGAAATCGTATGAGCGCCGCGTCAACGTCCGCGACGGCAAACGGATCGACGGCAGAACCACCGGCTCCGCGTTCGGCCCGCTCAAGGAACTCACCGTCGGTGACGCGTCGTACAGCCAGAGCTCGATCGGCCTCAGCGGCCTCTTCGCCACCGTGTACGTGCGGCAGGGCCCCTGGCTGATCGAGATCTCGTACGGCGGCAGCAACCGTACCGGCGACAAATACCCCACCGGCGACTCGGTCCGCGAGGCCACGGGCAAAGTCGCCGAGCTCATCACCGCCGAGATGGCCAAGGACGCCGCCGCCGTGAAGCTCTCCGGCCCCTGCGCGATCCTCACCACCTCCGACATCAGGTCGGCCTTCTTCCCCACCGTCGAGGGCCCGTCCGTCGGCGGCAACTCCGGCCGCATCCAGCAGACCAGTTGCACCTGGAAGATCAGCGAGGTCGTCGAACACGGCCCCGGCCAGAAGTTCACCGCCCGTGGCGGCACGCTGCGCATCCATCTGACCAACTGGGGCAAGGACGGCTTCGGCTCGAAGTTCCAGTTCGACCGGGCCGCCAAGAAGTTCGACCGCTACAACGCCAAGGGCGGTGTCGGTGACGCCGGCATCCACACCGACTACAAGGTCCGCCAGAACATCTCCGGCCTCGGTGAGAAGGCGTTCGCCGTGGTGTCCTCCACGTACCGGCCGAACCGCCCTGAAGAAGGCACCACTCACGAGGTCCTGGTCGAGGTCCTCCTCGGCGACCGCACCCTCGAATTCACCTACCGAGGTACGACCACCGGCGGCGGCATCGTCGGTAGCCCCGGCTACCTGGCCCCGGCCTTCGAGTCCTCCGTCGCGCAGTCAGCCGTCGTACGGCTGGCCAAGGCCTTCGTCTCCGACCTCAAGTAGCTGTGCTGCGAACTGCCCTCACCTTCTGCTCGCGACCACCCGCCCTCCGTAAGTCCCTCATCCGGAATGCCCCGATCTTCGTGTCCCCACGATTGAGGCATCCGATTCCACGCCCACACCCAGCCGTCGCAGCTCTCTGCCTCGCAGCCCGGCCTGCACTTCGACCCCCTCATCGACGGTCAACTCACCATCTCCGTCGAGGACTTCGCCCGCCGCCCGGCGGACGCGAAGAGACTCGACTCATTCGTCGCCTGGTACGAACGCCATGTCGACACTCCTTGCGACCTCGGAACGGACCGCTGACCAGGCGCGAGTCGTAACTGAGGGGCGGGCTCTCCGCACGACCTTCATGCTTCGACCACGCCGCCGCGACGGCCGTCGGGGCTTGGGTTCACGAACAGCAGCCAGAGCTGCCCGTGCTGGGCTGTCGGCTGTGGAGATCGTCGTCGTGGCCTGCGGCGATCCGTCCCCATTGCGCGGTCGGCCGTCCGTCCTTGCGGAACTGCTGGCCCAGAGTCTCGTACGCCTGCGGCCAGCCGGACGGGGAGTCCTCCCAGGTCTCCTGCCGTCCGTAGACGGTCATGTCGAGGATGCCGTAGGAGGGCGCCATGGGTTCGACGCCGCGACTGGTAGTCCAGTACGTCTCGTAGACGCGATCCCCATCGCGGAGGTAGCTGGCTTTCATCCCGAAGTGGCGGCCGGCGACGAGCCGTTCGTGCGACTCGGCGGGTACGGAGTACCAGGGCATGTCCCAGCCCATGAAGCGGCGGTAGCGGTCGGATTCCTCGTAGGGGCCCTGGCAGAAGACGGCGAAGGTGACGTCACGCTGGTGCAGATAGGACAGTTCGCGGACGTGGCCGGTGAAGAAGGTGCAGCCCTCACACTGGTCGGCGGCGGTGTGGCCGTCGTGCCACATGTGATACGACACGAACAACTGGGTGCGGCCCTCGAAGACGTCGATCAGGGGGACGGGCCCCGTGCCTCCGACGAGTGGGGCCGACGGGTCCACCTCGGTCATGGGGAGCCGTCGGCGGGCGGCCGCGATCGCGTCGCCCTCACGGGTGTGCGCCTTCTCCCGGACGCGCAGGGTGTCGATTGCGGCCAGCCACTCCCGGCGGGAGACGACCGGCGGCTTGTTCACATCAGTCATGGCCGTACTGACCCTGCGGCTCGCAAGAAATCATCGGTGGAGCCCGTGGCGGGCGCTACTGACCGCGATCTCGCCTCGGTCATGGCGAGCGTCCCGCGGATTCTCCGCCTCCGGGTGCCTTGATGACCGGTCCGTCGATAGCGATCTGGCCCAAGACGAGGCCGACGATTCGGTGGTACGCCTCCAAGGCGCGCTGGTACACCCGAAGGCACGAGTCGTTGGGCCCAGGCAAGTCTTTGGAGACCACGAACTGGAAGCGGCCCTCGGGTGTCCGCGTGATGCAGGCAAAAGGCCCGCTGCTGGGGCAACGACTCGCAGATGAAGGTCGACCTCGTGTACAACCACGGGCCGTTCATGAGACGGCTGGACTGAAGTTGACGGGATCCCGTCCGATCGATTGATCGGACGGGATCTTGGTCGGCTGGCACCTTCAAGGTTTGATGCCGTGCCGGCCCCCTCAATATCCGCTGCGGCGAGGGGCGGCGGTCGGGCGGCGGGAGGGATTGGTCCGGCCCGTGGGCTTGAGGTCGCGCGCCGGGTGCTCGTGCCGGTGCGACGACCGGGCCTGACGGCCGGTCTTGGCCTGGTTGATCAAGGCTGGGAGTTTGATATGCATGCTTTCTCCTTGCGGTTCTAAGCCCTGGTGAGCCAGGTGACCTGGGCGCCGTTGTCGAAGGATTCGCGCTGGGCGGGGGTGAACAGGGTGGGGCGGAACTGTCCGGAGAACATGGGGATGCCCGTGCCCGCCACCACGGGGTAGCTCTTGAGGATGATCTCGTCGATCTCCGGGAGCAGGGAGGCGGCCAACTTGCCGCCGCCGCAGAGGTAGATGTCCATGCCGGTGTCCTCGGCCTTCAGCCGCCGGATGAGCTCGATCGGGTCCCCCGTCTCGACCCGCACCGTCGGGTCGTCGATCGTCAGCGTGCTGGAGACGACGTACTGGCGCAGGTGGGAGTACGGGCTGGTGGTGGGGACGTCCAGGGCCGGCTCGTAGGTGCCGCGGCCCATCACCAGCGTGTCGAAGACCTTGTTGGGCACGCCCTCGAGGCCGACAAGCTTGCGGATGTGGGTGGGGAGCGTCTCGGGGTAGCGGCTGTTGATCCAAGCGGCCATCTGGTCCGACACGGGGTAGAAGTCGAACTCGGCGTTGGGGCCCGCGATGTAGCCGTCGAGTGAGACGCCGACGTAGTAGACAAGCTTCCGCATACCGTTAAACTCCTGATGTAGTACTCTGTCTGAAGTGCTTTGAAAGTAGTACTAAGGATGGAGTGGTGTCAAGTGCGGAGAAATCCGGAACGGCGGCAGGCGCTGATCGACGCGGCCATCGAGGTGCTGGCCAGGGAGGGAGCGCGGGGGCTGACCTTCCGGGCCGTCGATGCGGAGGCGGCCGTGCCCCCGGGCACGGCGTCCAACTACTTCGCCAACCGCGACGACCTGTTCACCCAGGTCGGCGGACGCGTCTATGAGCGGTTGCTGCCCGACGAGGCCACGATCGCCCGCGGCCGGGAGGGCGTGCAGGACGAAACCCGCTATGCCGAGCTCATGCACGAGCTGGTGGATCGGGTCTCCGCCTTCAACTCCGGCTACCTGGCACTGCTCGAGCTCCGGCTGGAGTCCACTCGGCGTCCTGAGCTGCGCGCCGTGCTGACCAAGCGCATCCGCGAGGACCTCGACGCCAACATCGGCTACCACGCCGCTTCGGGTCTGCCCGGCGACTCGACCTCGGTGGTGCTTCTCTACCTCACTCTGAACTGGCTCATCGTGGAGCGGCTGACACTGCCCGGCATCTTCACCGAGCAGAAGATCCACGATCTGGTGGACGCCGCCGTGCGTAGATCGCTGAATGCCTGACGTGCAAGGCCACCGGACAGTTCTGGGAAACGATCACCCGTCACGCGGGGGAAGCGATCTTCGGACGGTCCTGTTCCGCCAGGTCATCCGCTCTCGTGAACCCGATAATGCGCTCGAACCAACTCGCGGGAAGGAGACCCTGCCCTCAAAGTCGGGCTCAGTGGATCACTTCGGCCATGGCGCAGCGAGCAACCAGACGGTTCCATCGTCGATGGACAGCCAGGACTGCCAGTTTGATTGCCGAACACCAAGTGAGACGCCGCTCCAACCTCCGTCTCACCCCTCGATCGGGGTTTGGTGGTGCGCAGGTGTACCCAGTGCTAGTGCCAGGCGACGGCGGGGTTGATGCCCGCGGTGCGGAGGGTCTTGAGGTTGTCCTGGAAGAGGGCGTCGAAGGCTTCGATCTCGTCCATGAAAGCTTCGCCGGCGACGTCGAGCGGGGCGTCGCCGAGGACGTCGGCGGTGTCGACCTCGGTCCGCAGGATGACGGTGGCGTTGCCTTCGAGGACCGGCTGCCACACGTCGCCGGTCTGCTGGAGCCAGCTGTGGGAGGGGCCGCCCGGGTTGCGGACCAGTACGCGCGCGTCGGGGTCGACCAGCCCGAGGCGGGAGAGGGTGGCGCGGGAGGCGGAGACGCCGGAGCCGCAGGATTCCGTCAGTCCGGCGCCGCGCTCGAAGGTGCGGATGTAGACCTCGTCCTCGCCGAGCCGCTGGACGAAGGAGACGTTGGCGCCGATGGGGAAGTTGGCGCTGTCGTCGGCCACGCGACTGCCGGTGGCGATCAGCTCGTCCTCGTCGTAGCGGTCCACCAGGGTGATCAGGTGGCTGTTCGGCACGGCGAGAGCCGTGACGGTTCGCTGAGGGCTGTAGGCGGGGTTGGCCTGGTCGACATACGGCCAGGCGACGCCCGCCACGATCGGGTCGTGGGGGGTGAAGTCGACGGCGGGCAGTTCGACGGCGACCTGCCGCACGCCCTGGGCGGTGCTTTCGGCGGCTCGAACCGTGAAGGCGTAGGGGCCGGTGTGCAGGACCATCTCGTCGGCTTGGTGCCGGTCGAGCATGAGGCGGCCGGCGGCGCGCATGCCGTTGCCGCACAGCAGGGCGGGCGAGCCGTCCGGATTGAAGAACCAGGCGTTCGCGGCGCCGTCCGCGGTGTCCTGGACGAAGTAGATGCGTCGCTGCCGCCCTTCCACGCGCACAGCCGCTGCACCGCGCGGGGCAGTTCGGCGGTGGTGAAGTGGTCGTCGGGGGCGCCGTCGGCGACCAGGATGACATTCCTGGAGCCGTGGGTCATGGCGACCTTGAGGCGGGACATGGGCGATCCTTGCTGCGGTGACGGCCGGGCCTACCTGCCAGCCTACCTAGGCGATGATCGCGTGCCCTACAGCTGGGGGAAGACCACCCTGCTTCGTCAGCTGGAGGCTTGTCGTGGCGGCACGTATCTGACCTTGGACGACGGCACACTGCGTGCCGCCGCACACGCTGACCCGGAAGTATTCGTCGCCGACGGACCCCGACCGATGCTGATCGACGAAATCCGGCGAGGCGGCGACGATCTGGTGCTGGCGATCAAGGCGTCAGTCGACCGTTCACCGGGACGCGGGCAATTCGTCCTCGCTGGTTCGACCAGGTTTCTGGCTACCCCGTCGCTCAGCGAGTCCCTGGCCGGAAGGGCGGCCATCATCGACGTCTGGCCGTTCGCGCAACAGGAATTGGCCGGTGGCACCACGTCCTTTCTCTCGAGGGCGTTCGAGGAGCCGGAGTCCTTCAGGACCACGGCGCAGAGTTCCTGCGGCAGGGCAGACTACTTCGACCTCATCGCCAGGGGCTTCTTCCCCGAAGTCATAGCCATGCGATCCGAGCTCGCCCGTGCCGAGTGGTACGACTCCTACGTGCAATCGATCATCGACACGGATATTCGCGAGATGGCGAAGGTCGATGAGGCCGGCAACCTGCGACAGCTGCTGAGACTCGCCGCAGCCGCCACCGCTCAGGAGCTCAACATGGTCAAAACCGCCGGCGACCTCGGACTCCACCGCACGACGGTCAGCCGCTACCTGGGACTGCTGGAAACGGTCTTCCTGGTGCATTCGCTACCCGCGTGGTCGCGCAATCTCAACGCCAGAGCCGTACGGCGACCCAAGGTGCACATCACCGACACCGGGCTGGCCGCGCACCTTCTGTCGGTGGACGCCGAAGGGCTGGGAGCGCGCGTGGCACCCGCGCGTGGGGCGCTCGTGGAGACCTTCATCGTCAACGAACTGGCCAAGCAGGCGACGTGGTCCCCCTTCCGGGTGAATCTCTTTCATTGGCGCCTCAGCCAGGGGGCAGAGGTCGATCTGGTGGTCGAGCGGACCAACGGCCGGGTGATCGGTGTGGAAGCCAAGGCCACGGACGCCGTCGACCTGAGGGACTTCAAGGGCTTGACCACGCTCAGAGACTCTCTCGGGGACCAGTTCGTCCATGGGTTCGTGCTCCACACCGGGAGGCGATCGCTCTCCTTCGGCGATCGACTGACCGCGCTGCCGATCAGCGCGCTGTGGGACCGTTAGGGATCGTGGCCCTCCCCTGTGGGGAAAGTGACATCTGCTTGTCGCTCGAGCTGACGGCGGATCCGGTCCGCCTCGGTAGCGCGATGTTGGGCCTGGTAGAGCTGGAGAGCCTGTTGCCAGGTCCGGTGCGCGTCCTCGCAGTTGCCGAGAGCGGCGTGCGCATGACCGATCCGGTCCAGGGTCTCCGCCTCGTGATAGGCATCCCCGATGTCGCGTAGCAGATGCAAAGCTTGCCGATAGTAGGCGAGCGCCTCCGTGTGCCGGTCAGACTGTTGCGCGATATAGCCGAGGGTGTCCAAGGTCGCCGCCTCTCCATCGCGGTCACCGTGGCGCCGGAACAGCGCCAGGGCGCCTTCGCCCTGGGCGCGGGCCTGCCGGTGCCGGCCGAGCCGGGCATGGAGCCAGCCCGCCGCGTTGAGCGTGTCCGCCTCCCATACCTCGTCGCCCAGTGACTGGACGAGGCGTACGGCGTGGGTGGCGTGTTCCAACGCTTGCTGGACCTGCCCGCGCTGTGCCCAGGCGGTCGCGAGAACCTGATGTGTGTGCGCCTGGTCGGGGAGGTCGCCGGTGTCCTCGGCGAGCCCGAGGGCGTGCTGGAGGTGGTCCATGGCTTCGCCGTGCCGGCCCAGCCTGGTCAAGACACTGCCGAGGCGCCGATGGGCCAGGATCTGGCCGGCCGGATCCGCCAGTTCACGCGCGGCGGCAAGCGCGTGCTGACAAACGGTCAATTGCTCGGGCAGGTGTCCTTGCAGATTGTGGAAGCTGTTCAATGCCCAGGCCAACTGCCATACGACCCCGTGCCGGCCCAACGCGACCGCGAATTGCTGGGCGGCCAGGAGACAAGCATGCTCGGCTTCGAACCACTTCAGCGCCGCCGTCTCGTTGGACAGCGGCTGCGGGCGGCAACCGGGCGCGGGAGTGTCGAGCGTGATCGACGGTCGGTACGGATCAAGAAGCCGTTCACCGGTGAAGGCGGTGTGCGTGTAGTAGTCGACCAGCCGGCGTAGTGCCCCATCCCGGTCGCTGCTGGATCGGGCGAGTCGGGCTTGATCGGCGACGTGGAGCCGAATCAGGTCGTGCATTCGGTATCGGCCCGGTGCGTACTGCTGCAGCAGGGACATCTCCTCCAACGCCCGCAGCACGAGGCCGGTCTGGACGGCGGGCAATCCGGTGAGGTTCGCTGCCGCGTGCAGACCGATATCCGGTCCAGGGGCCAGGGCGAGCAGCTCGAACACCATGGCCTGCTCCGCCGACAGGGCGTCATAGGACGAGGACAGCACGGCCGACAGGCTCGCGGCCGGGTCTCCCCAGTCCAACGCGGCGAGCCGGGTGGCGGCATCGCGAAGTTCGCGAGCCCAGTCGGCCAAGAGAGAGTCAGGGTGAGCAGTCGCGCGGCCGGCCATGATGCCCAACGCCAACGGCAGCCCGGCGCACCGAGCCAACAGGTCCGCGACTGCGGCCGGCTCGGAGTCCAGCCGTCGCTGCCCAAGGCGATGCGCGAGAAGATCATGGGCATCGCGCTCGTCGAGGACATCAAGTGCGAGCGGGTAAGCGCCGTGCGCGGTGATCAGTCCAGCTAGCTGATCACGACTCGTCACGAGTACCGTGCACGTGGGACTGGCGGGCAACAGGGGCGTGAGCTGCTGGGTGTCGCGGGCGTTGTCCAAAAGGATCAACATTCTTTTGTCTGCCAGGAGGCTGCGGTACAGCCCGAACTGGGCATCGGGGTCAACCGGGATACGTTCCGGCTCGACCCCCAAGGCGTGCAGGAATCCCCGGACCGCGGCGATGGGTGATATGGGCTGTGTGTTCGGAGCGAACCCACGCAAGTCGACGAACAACTGTCCGTCCGGAAACCGGTCGAGGTGCCGATGCGCCCAGTGCAGCGCCAACCAGGTCTTGCCGATCCCGCCTACCCCGGCGATCGCCGAGATCACGGTCGTCCCGTCCACTCCCGCGGTCTCCAGCATGGCGGTCAGCTGGTCCAGCTCGTCACGCCGACCGGCGAACCCCCTGGGCACCGGCGGCAACTGTCGCGGCGCAGGCCACCGTACTAACCCTGATCCATGCCGATCCGGTGCCGCCAGAGGCGCGGAGAGCTCGGTCTGGACGGGGTCGGGTTGTCGTCTCTCATGCTGGTCTTTGGCGATCCGGAACCACGCCTCACTCCAGGCCGCCTGCTCGGCGGGCGTCGCGCCCAAGGCGATGACGATGCGATCAAGGAGCTCGATGGGAGCAAGGATTTTGCCGCTGACATAGGCGTGCACGGTCGAACGCGGCAGATCCACCCTCCGCGCGAGATCGCTCAGGCTGACGCGGACCTTTCGAGTCCCTCGCGCCGCACGGCAGCGCAGTTGGTCCAGTTCGCGAGCGAGGTCCCGCAGATCGGTCACCGCACCTGGATCCGGCCCTGCGTCCTGAGCAGGCTGGCCAGCCACCGTTTCCCCTCCTCCCGCAGTCACGTCTCCGTCCAGGAGTGTCCAGGATGTTCCAAGGTTGTGAGGCGAGTGGCGGTGAGTGGGTGACTATTGCCAGCAAGCTTCTCACTCAGCCAATCGGGTGCGGGTCTCCCCTCTCCACACGACCTGTAAACCGAACCGGGCAGACCGGGGTCAAGGAGGGATGCGCCAGCAGAAGCGTCTCGTTGTCGGACAGCAACTCAGTTCGGAGGAGTACTTTGTCCAGCAAGTGCAAGATGCCAAGAATGCGGATTCGCAGAGCCGCCGTACCAGCGCTCGTGCTCGCGATACTCGCTTCGCTGTTCACGGTCACGGCACCTGCCGCCCAGGCCGAGCCGAACGGCTACTACATGCAGTGCAGCATGAACGGGTGGGTCTTCAGCGTTGACGACCCGGGCCAGTGCTACGACGGCGTCGTCTCGGTAAAAAGCCTTCGGGACAATTCGCTTTATTACCGGATCGACGTATACAAAGCCCGCATGAACGTAAAACAGTTCCAGACCTGGAACCAAGTGTACAAAGGCTGCACATCGCACTGGATCTGCAGCGCGGTCGCCACCGCAGTGCTCGCGAAATTTGCCAAACCGCTGAAACTGTTGTGGGCCTGGCTCAAGAGAACGTCCTAGTCGGCATCATCCGGGCAGCACCAGGGCCGGTGCTCACCGAGAATAGCCCGGCGAGCACCGGCCTCCTGCCCGTCGGGCAGGCCCCGTTCTGATCGAGGAATTCCGTATCCATCGAATGAGTGCACTGCCTTGATGCACGCCGACAGGCTCTGGTCGACGGCACGCCGGTGCACAGCAGCTGACGCGAGTTCAGTTCTGCTGGCCGTTCCTGGTCATGGTGCCGGTCTTGGCGTCGACCTTGACCCCGTGCCAGGTGCCGTCCGGGGTGACGACATCGGCATCCCAGACGAGGAGGTTGTTGTTGTACCTGTCCAGGCTCATGTGGGTGATCTTGCCTTGCGGCACCGAGGAGGACACCTTCTCCACCGCGTCCTCGAAGGTGAGCTCGGCGTCCTTGACGATGCCCATGACCCTGGCTTTTTCCTCTTTGCCAGTATCTTTGACCCTGGCTCCTGAGACCGCCTTTCCTGTCGCGTCCACTTCCAGCAGCCGTTCTGTGCCGTCGGATCCGGCCAGCTGGACGTCCCAGATCTGGCCGTCGTTCTCCGACTGGACCGAGAGGACCGTGGAGTCCTTGACGGCGTTCATGGCCGCGGCGCCCGCCTTCTCGAGGCTCGCCATACTGCCGGGTTCCTGACCGGGGCTGCCGCTGGGGTTGGGGTCGCCCGGTGGCCCGGACGGTGACATGAGGCCGGCGATGGCGCCCCCCGCGGGCGCCGCCTTGACGGCACTGGACTGGGTGTGGGCGCCCCCACAGGCGGCGGCCGCGAGCAGGGCCGAGCCGGCGAAAATGGTGCTGATGGCGATCTTTTTCCGTCTTCCACCATTCATGCTGATGACGCTGCCCGGGACTCCACAAAGGCACGCCCGGAAGTCGGCAATAGGGTCCTGCACGGTCGCCTGTACGGCACTGCCGTACAGGATGGTGATCACCGCGTTGCTGTGCCGGACCAGGGGCACCCTGTGTTCAAGTAGCCCTGCTCGGCGAGCAGGACCAACTGTTCCGCCTGCTCAGCGGTGAGCAGAGAGCACAGATCCGGCGTCATCCCCTCCGCCCGGCGCACCGGTGGATCTCAGCCCGGCCTGACTTCCGCCGGGATGCTCATGGTTACACTCGGTCCCACTTCCACAGAACTGTACTTCTGAGAAGTATGGTTCTGTTCGAGGTCGATGTGGCAGCGCTGGGCCCACAGGAGCCTGGGCGGCCACGGCGGATCCTGTCGCTGGGTGAGGCCAAGTGGGGTGAGGTGATGGGACGTCATCATCTCGAGCGGCTCACCAGGGCACGTGACCTGCTGGATCAGAAGGGTTATGACATGCGTGACACCGTTCTCGCCTGCTACGGGGGAGCGGGTTTCAGCGCGCAGTTGCAGGCTTCTGCCGATGGTGACGCACGTGTTCGCCTGGTTGGGCTGGAGCGACTGTATCGGCTTTCGAGCAGGTGAGCTGACCGGTCAACTCCGGACGTACTGTCTGTCGACGGCTGCCGGCTTGGTCACCGGAGAAGACGATGGCGCTGGCCTCGTACCTTGGAACTTGCGCGACGGGAAGGGAAAAGCGCCTCGGTCCCGCGGGTATTGCACCATGGTGCGGTGGGCGACGTGGCGGAACTGTTGGACCGGATCTGGCGGACGGACGCGGCCGGCATGCTCGGCGCGCTCAGCCGGAGGCTCGGCGACTTCGACCGGGCCGAAGAGGCGCTGTCGGACGCGCTGGCCGAGGCGCTCAAGCGCTGGCCCGACGAGGGTGTGCCGGAGAGCCCCACCGGTTGGCTGGTCACCACGGGCTGGCGCAAGGCGCTGGACCGGCTGCGCCGCGACGCCGTCGGCCGCAAGAGGATGGCACAGGTGGCCGCGGAACCGCCGCAGGAACCGGGCGTGGACGATCGGCTGGCCATGGTTTTCGCGTGCTGCCACCCAGACCTCGCCGAGCCGGCCCGGGTCGCGCTGACGCTGTACGCCGCCGGCGGCCTGAGCACGGCCGAGATCGCCGCCGCGTTCCTGGTGCCGCTGCCGACGATGGCGCAGCGGCTTTCCCGGGCAAAGCGCCAGCTGTGGGAGCGCGGCATCCGGTTCGAGGTGCCGCAGCCGCATGAGTACGCCGACCGGCTACCGGCCGTGCTTGCGGTGATCTACCTGGTGTTCAACGAGGGGTATTTGTCGAGTGGCCGGTCCGCTCAGCGGCGCGAACTGGCCCGCGAGGGGGTCGAGCTGGCGCGCCAACTGGCCGAGCTGCTGCCCCGTGAGCCGGAGGCCGCCGGCCTGGCAGCGTTGCTGGAGCTGCACCACGCCCGCGCCGACGCGCGGTTCGACTCGTGGGGCCGCATCGTGCTGCTCGAGCAGCAGGATCGGCGGCTGTGGGACAAGGCGGCGATCGAACGGGCGGCGCTGCGGCTGCGGGCGGCGGTGGGCCAGGGCCGGCCAGGGCCGTACCAGCTGCAGGCCGGCATCGCCGCCCTGCATGCCCTGGCCGCCTCGTACGCGGCCACCAACTGGGCCTACGTGCGGGCGCTGTACGACCAGCTGTACGCGTTGGACCCGTCGCCGGTAGTGCTGCTGAACCGGGCAGTGGCCACACGGTTCGCGGTGGGCCCGGCTCCGGCGCTGGATGAGGTGGACGCGCTCGGGGACCGGCTTTCCGGTTACCACCTGTGGCACGCCGCCCGGGCCGACCTGCTGGCCGAGCTCGACCGTCCGGCCGAGGCGCTGGCGGCGGGGGAGCGGGCTCTGGAGCTGGCGACGAACCCGGCCGAACGGGAGCTGATATCGCGCCGGGTGGGTGAGCTGAGGCGTCGGCTGTGAGAGGTGAGCTGAGGCGCCGGCTGTGAGAGGTGAGCTGAGGCGCCGGCTGTGAGACCGGCGCCCAGCGTCACCGCTATTCGCGGCTCATCACCGGACGGACCTCCAGCGCGCTCATCCCGGCGGCGAGTGGCCAGGTGGCCGCGATCCGCACGGCCTCGTCGATGTCGTCGCAGTCCAGCATGACGACCGAACCGATGACCTCCTTGAGCTCCAGGTACGGCCCGTCGGTGATGACCGGCCGGCCGTTCGCCCCGGCGCGCACCGTCTTTGCCGTGTCCCGGGCCTGCAGCTCGACGCCGCCGTCGGCGATCTTGCCGGTCAGCTGCCACCGTTCGAACCACTCGTAGACCTGCTTCATCACGTCCTGCTCGTCGGCCGGGGACAGCGCGGTCCACTCGCGGTCGTCGCCGAAGATCAGCATCGCGTACTTCACCGTTGCTCCTCGTGGTTGGCAGGGCCTGCGTCTTCCGTGTGACGAACGGCCGGCATCGGTTCTCGACAGGTTCCGCCGAATTTCTTGCCGAAGTTCCGGCGGCCAACGGCTCCAGGGTGATTCCAGGTGGTTCAGGAGTTTCGTCGCTAAGATCATCTGGAACGCCGTAGCCCATGAAGGCGGAGTATTGATCGTCTCTCAACGCACCCTCAACCGTACGCTCCTCGACCGGCAGTTCCTGCTGAGCCGCACCTCTGGCACGCCCCTGGACGTGGTCCGGCATCTGGTCGCCGTTCAAGGGCAGGAACCGAACTGGCCGTACGTCGGGCTGTGGACGCGCATCGACGGCTTCCGGCACGAACACCTGGAATCGCTGATCCACGATCGCAGCGTGGTGCGCTCGACCGTGATCCGCAGGACCGTGCACCTGGTGTGTCCCCACGACTTCGCCTGGCTCCGGCCGGCGGTCGAGCCCATCGTCAGCGTCGCCCTGCGGCATGCCTATTACGCGCAGGAGATCGAGGGACTCGACCTCGGCGAGCTGGCACAGATCGGCCGGGAGGCGCTCAGCGGCCGATCGCTGACCCGGCGCGAACTCGGCCGGCTGCTCGGCGAGCGGTTCCCCGGACGTCATGCGGGCCGGCTCGCCGATGCGGTGGAACTCTTGGAGCCGCTCGTCCACGGCCCGTCGGCCGGTGTCTGGGGAAAGTGGAAGAACCGGTCCTCGATCGAGGTGACCCTCGCGGAGGAGTGGACGGGCATCCCCATGGCCGCGGAACGTCGGCTCGAGACGATGGTCCTGCGCTACCTGGCGGCTTTCGGGCCGGCGAGCGTCATGGACGTGCAGGCCTGGGCCGGTGTGACGCGGCTGCGTGAGGTGGTGGAGGGGCTCAGGCCGCGCCTGCGCGTCTACCGGAACGAAGACGGCAAGGAGCTGTTCGACGTGCCCGAGGCGACGCTCGCCGACCCCGGCCTGCCGGCCCCGGTGCGGTTCCTGCCCGCGTTCGACAACAGTCTGCTCGGCCATCAGGACCGGACGCGCGTGATCAGCGAGGAGGATCGCAAGCGCATCGCCCCGGCAGCCTCGGGCGGCGTTCCGACGTTCCTCGTGGACGGCTTCGTCGGTGGCACATGGACGCTGAAGGACGGGACCGTGCTCATTTCACCGTTCCGGCCGCTGGCCGATCCCGAAGCGGTGCTCGAAGAGGCGGAACGCATGCTGCCCTTCATCGATGCGCACGCCGCCCAGATCGCGTGATCAAGGAAAGCGGGTCGGCAAGAAGCTGCCGTCAGGCGATGTGTCCCAGCATCAAGGCGGCGATCACCGGGCCCATGTACAGGAGGGGGAAGACGACGGTCGAGTACGAGCGCGCCCGGAGCACGGTGACGACGGCTCCGGCGAAGTACAGCACCAGGCCGATCCCGGCCAGGACGCCGACGACCGGCACGAACAGGCCGGCCAGCAGGCCCGCGGACCCTGCGGCCTTGGCTGCGCCGAGCCAGGTCCACCACGAGCGGGGGACGCCGTAGTCCATCAGCGGCTTCACGACCCACTCGGCGCGGCGAAGGAGGGAGAAGGCAGAGAAACCCACCCAGAGGGCGGCCAGGACGGTGACGATGGTGGCGGTGGTGGACATGGGGACACTCCCTAGCTGGTGCTTTCTTGTGACACCCATCCTGCGAGCGCCGGTTGATAGCTCCTCGATGCGTTCACGATGCGCGGCTTCCCGACCGACCAGTGACCCAGCGGTGGACCATTTCGCTCGAAAGGCTTCGGACATACTCGTTCAGGCGATAGTCGAGCGCCTCACCGCCCGCAAGCCCACAAGGGTGGAGTAATCCCTGAACGCCCCCCGATGGACCGGCGAGCCGGTGCCCCAGATCAGTAGCGATGCCCGACGCCTGACGCTCCGCAGGCAGAGGCTGCGAACGGGTGGCACACTGGGCGACATCACCTGTTCTGGGCGAGCGGAGACCGGATGGCGCTGCAGGACGAGCGGCCGCCTGCCGCGCCAGGGCTTGCGTCCCCACTCATCAACGGCAAACTGCTGATCCCGCCGGTCCGGCCGGGCACCGTTGGCCGGAGCAGGCTGACCGCGCTGCTCGGCGACCACTCCCAGCGCCTGGCCGTCGTGGTCGCGCCCGCAGGATGGGGGAAGACCACCCTGCTCGCCGACTGGGCCCGGCGGATCGCCCCCGCAGGCGGCACCGCCGTCGCGTGGCTCACCCTGGACGACTCCGACGATGAGCCGCACCGGTTCTGGACCTATCTGGTTTCGGCCCTGCGGACGGCGAGCCCGGCGCTGGGCGGCGCGGCGCTGAAGGCCTTGCGGGTGACCGAGGTCGACCCGCTCGAGGTGGCCGTGCCCACCCTGCTCAACGACCTCGAAGCGACGACAGAGCGGCACGCCCTCGTGCTCGACGACTACCACGTGCTCCGGGACCGGCGGATCCACGAGGCCGTCGAATTCTTTCTCAGCTACCTGCCGCCTTCCCTCCGCCTGGTCGTCGCCTCCCGGCTGGACCCGGCGCTGCCACTGGCCCGGCTCCGCGTCGGCGGAGAGCTGGCCGAGATCCGTGCGGCGGGGCTGCGCTTCACCGGCGACGAGGCGACCGGTCTGGTCGGCGGGGTGGCCGGCGACGCCTTCGACACCGATGGGATCGCCGCCCTGGTTGACCGGACCGAAGGCTGGGCGGCTGGGATCAAGCTGATGGCGCTGGCGATCCGGGCCGCCCCGAGCCCTCCGGCCAGTGTGGACACGCTCGGCGGCGACGAGCGGCACGTCGTCGACTACCTCACCAGCGAGGTGCTCGACGGCCTGAGCGCCGGGCACCGGGACTTCCTGCTCCGCACATCCCTGCTCGAGCAGCTGTGCGGCCCGCTGTGCGACGCAGTCCTGGAACGTGCCGACTCCCAGCTGGCGTTGGCTGAGCTGGAAAGGGCCGATCTGTTCCTCGTCGCGCTGGACTCCCAGCGGTTCTGGTACCGCTATCACCGGCTGTTCCGCGAAGCTCTCCGACGTGAGCTGCTCACAGTGGCTCCGGAAGCCGGGCCGCGGCTCCTGGGCCGGGCCGCCGGGTGGCATGCGAACGCCGGAGATCAGGAGCAGGCGATCCGATACCTGATCGCGGCCGGTGACCAGGACGGTGCGGCGGAGCTGCTGGCCGCCGCCGACGACGACTTCCTCGCCCGCGGTGCGATCGGCGCCTACCTGCGGCTCGGTGACAGCCTCGACGCAGAGACCGTACGGGCCAACCCGAGGCTGGGCATCTCGCTCGCGTCGGCCGCGGGCTTGACCGGCCGCCTTCACCGCGTGGCCCCGCTGCTCGACACCGCGGAGGCCGCCATCACCGCCGACACCGCCCCTCCAGCCGGGTGGCGGTCCGGGCACGCGGCGGCGATGACGCTTCGAGCCGTGTACGCCCAGGACGGCTGGACTCCGGAAGAACTCCTCGCCATGGCTCGCCGTTCGGTCGAACTGGAGGCGGACCCGGGGACCCCCGGCTGGGTGATCTCCCGGATCGCTCTCGGGAGCGTACTGTCGGGCACGGGTCACCACGACGACGCGGCGCGGGTGCTGGCGCAGGCGGTGGAACGGGCCGCGGTGGCCGGCCTGCCCGCGTTCACCCGGCTCCAGGCCACCGGCCTGCTCGCCATCGCCCTGTCGAACCGAGGCGATACCGAGCGCGTCCGCGTGCTGCTGCGAGGCGTGCTGCCCGAGGTCGTGGCGATCGAGGCCGAACTCGGGGACGCCGCCGCGCCGGCAGTGGTCTTCCTGCGGCTGGCCGAGGGTGTCGTCGCCCATCGCGACGGGCATCTGATTCGGGCGCGGGATCTGCTGCTCCACGCCGTGGACCTGGCCCAGATCACCGGTCATCCCACTCAGGTCGTGCGAGCCCTGGTCACTCTGGCGGAGCTGGACCTGGCCTGCGGGGACCGCCGGGCGGTGTCGGCCGCTCTGTCCGAGGCCGACGAGGTGGCGCGGAACGGGCCGGTGTTCCCCGCGGTGGCCGCCGCACTCGCCGAGACGCGCCTGCGTGCCGGGCGGAGCACCACAGCCGTGACCAGGCGGGCCGGCGGGCCGGCGGAACCGCTCACCGACCGGGAGCACTCCATCCTGCGTGCTCTGCGCGGTCCGCTGAGCCAGCGGGAGATCGGCGCGGAGCTCTACCTGTCGATGAACACGGTGAAGGGCTACAGCAAGAGCCTGTACCGCAAACTCGGCGTCACGTCCCGCGCCGAAGCCGTCCAACGCGGGCGCGACCTCGGCCTGATCTGACGCCGCCCCGCCCTCCACCCTGGGTGGTCCAGACCCTGGGTGGTGTGCTCTCCCCCCGTTGCCCGCGATGCTTCGCGCCATGCGACGAAAGGGCGCGAAATGACAACGAACTACAGGGTGGAGGTCCGCGGGGTACTCCCGAGCGGCCTCAACGACGAACTACGCCGCCGGTTCGGGGCGGTGGTCGTCCAGTCGGACGGCGACCGCACAGTGATGCCGAACCTGGCCGTCGACCAGGCCGGCCTGCGGGCCGTACTCGATCTGCTGTGGGACGTGGACGGCGAGCTGCTGCTCGTCAGGGCCATCCCGTCGGATGCGGAGCGGGGGAACCGATGAGCTCGTGGCTCTGGCTGCTGGCCGGTGCGGCCCTGCTGCCGTTCACCGTTCTGCAGACCACCATTCCGCTGGCCGCGTGGGTGGCGCCGGTGCTGCTGCTGCGTTTCACCCGGACCACCCGGGCCCGATGGGCGCTACCGGCTCTGGCCATCGCGATCGCCGTCGGCGCCGTGATCAGCTTCCGGGGCGTCTTTCCAGGTGACCAGATCGCGATGATCGCGGTCGGCGCCGGCGCGCTCGGCGTCGTACCGTACGCGCTGGACGGGCTGCTCGGCCGCTGGCTGAGCGGGCTGACCCGTACCCTCGTCTTCCCGGCGGCCGACGTCGCGCTGGCATTCCTGTTCAGCACCGGGGACATGGGCACGATGGGGCATCCGGTGGGCACCCAGGTGGGAAACCTGCCGCTGCTGCAGTCGGTGTCGGTGACCGGCCTGTGGGGGCTCGCCTTCCTGATCGCCTGGACCGCACCGGTCTGCAACGAGCTGTGGGAACGCGGCTTCGACCTGCGAGCCGCCGGACGGAGCACTGTCGTCTGGGTGTGCAGCCTGGCCGCCGTCCTGTTGTTGGGCGGGGCGAGGCTGGTGTTCGACCCACCGGCCGGCTCGACCGTCCGGGTGGCTGCGCTGGCGCCGAACCGGGCAGCCGACGACGCGTCCGTGGCCGCCGGCATCAAGGCCGGGCCGCGTGGCGCGGCGGCACGCGCGGAGCTGAGACGGCGGTACTACAGCCCGACGGTGGACGACCTGTTCGACCGAACGGTGACGGCCGCCCGGTCGGGAGCCAGAATCGTCCTGTGGTCCGAGGCCGCAGCCTACGACTTCGTCGAGGAGGGGACAGCGGTGGTCGAACGAGCGCGGGCGGTCGCCCGAGCGGAACGGATCTATCTTCAGATCGGCGTGGTCTACCTGCTGCCCAGAGAGCGGAGCCCCAACGTCGAGATCCGCGCAATCATGATCGACCCGGGTGGCACGGTCGTCTGGAACTACCTCAAGACGTCCACGCCCGTCGGTGACGGCAATGTGCCGGGCCCCGGGGTGGTGCCCACAATAGACACGCCGTACGGCCGGCTGGCGACCGTCATCTGCTTCGACGCCAATTTCATGCCGCTGATCCGGCAGGCCGGGCAGGCCGGGGCCGACATCCTGCTCCTGCCCTCCAGCGACTATGCACAGGTCACCGACGCGCTCGGGCAGCAGGCCGTGTTGCGCGGCGTGGAGAACGGAATGAGCGTCGTCCGGTCCGCTCGGCTCGGGACCTCCCTGGCCGTCGACCACCAGGGCCGGATGATCGGGTACGAGGCGAGCTGGTTCACCAGCGACGCCCGCACCACCGACCACACGATGACCGTCACGGTGCCCATCCAGGGACGGCCCACCCCGTACAGCCGGTGGGTGGGCGACGCCGTCGCCTGGCTCTGCCTCACCGGCCTGCTCGCCATGGCGGCCGCGGCAGCCGTTCGCCGGTTCCGCCGGGTTCACCGGGGGAGTGACGCCGCCGCCCGCTTGATCGCAGCGAACGGGCTGACGTCGAGCCACTGAGGCAGCGCCTGGCAGGCGGCGGAGTCGCCGGTCAGGCGCAGTGCTTCACCGCGTAGCGCCGCCGACCAGCTCATGTCGCCCAGCCAGATGTGGGTGAGGGTCGGTACCTCGGTCTCCAGCCACACGCTGATCGGGAAGCCCGGATCGGTGTCGCACACGTCGGCGCCGCCGGATCGGGACAGCACCAGCCACCATCGCTGCTGAGCAGTTGGCGCGTCCCGGAAGTGGAGTTGCACCGTGGCCGCTCGCTCGGGCATGCGGGCACGCTGCGACTCCCGTTTGATCTGGAGCATCAGCAGCACCGGGTCGAACTCGTCCGGGCGCAGCTCATGCATCCAGCGCACGCCCCACGCGCCCATCTGCTCCAGCAGCGGCTGCAACTCCTGTCCGGCCGGCGTGAGCCGGTAGCGAGGCTCACCGTCGATGATGTGGCGCTGCACGAGACCGGCCCGCTGCAGCTCGCGCAGCCGCGCCGCGAGCAGCGACGGCGACATCCGGGGAAGGCCGCGGGCGATGGCGTTGAACCGGTCCTCGCCCCAGAGCAGCTCACGGATGACCAGCAGCGTCCAGCGTTCGGCCAGGATTTCGGCGGCTCGCGCGACCGGGCAGTACTGGCCGTAGCGCTTCATGGCCCCATCCTTCTCGCGGCGGGCAGATCTCGCCGCTACAGAAAAAGTACTAGGCCGCAGGTCGCGCGTCACGCAATCTCATGAGCGAAAGAGAAAACGCAGCAAAAGGAGTGACATGTCCGGAAAAGCGGTCATCAGCCTGACCACCGGCTTGGAGGACCCCGAGCGGGTCACCGTGGCGTTCCTCGTCGCGGTCGGAGCGGCCGAGGAAGGCCGGCCGACGCTCATGTTCCTGACCAAGGAGGCGGTGCGGCTGGCGTTGCACGGCGTCGCGACCGGGGTTGCCTGCAACGGCTGCCCGCCGCTGCCCGACCTGGTCCAGCGGTACCAGAACGCAGGTGGAACGTTCCTGGTCTGCCCGATCTGCTTCACCGCCAAGGGACTCGACGAGACCCAGTTGATCAAGTCGGCCGAGATCGGCGGCACGGTGCCCATGTGGCGCTGGATCGGCGACGGCGCGACGACGTTCAGCTACTGACCCCCGAAGGAATCGACCAGCAAAACCCTGCTACGGCCACTTCTCGATCTCAGAAGGGGCAGACCTGGTTCAACGAGAGATCTTCTGCGCCGGATGCTGCGGGCCCCTGTCCCTGCACCGGGACTGACGTCAGAGCGGTTCGATGGCGTAGTGGACGGCGGTGAGGAGTTGCCGCGCGATCAGGCGGACTACCTGGTCCGCGTCAACGACCCGCCGTGGTTCCAGTAGCCCGCCTGGCCCCGGCAGCGCAGTGAAAGATCTGCCGAAAGAGAGACGCGCGGTCGCCGCCGCCCCGGCGATCCTTCCTGCATGAACATCGTTGCTTCGTTCGTCATCGGCGCGGTCACCGCCGTGGCGCCGGTCACGGCCACCCCGTCGTTGTGGCAGGACTGCGGGGACGGTCTGCAGTGCGCGCAGATCCAGGTGCCCGCCGACTGGGCACGCCAGTCAGGGCACAAGGTCACGATCGGCGTGGCCAAGCTGCCCGCCCAGGATCAGGCGACCAAGAAAGGAGTGCTCTTGGTCAACACGGGTGGGCCTGGCGAGCAGATCACGCTTCTCCACCAATGGAAGAAGGCTTTCGCGGACCTGACTCAATGGTTCGACGTGGTGATCTTCGACCCGCGGGGGTTCGGCAAGTCCAGCGCGATCAACTGCCCCATCCCCGCGCCCTTCGCCACCGAGTGGGTGTTCCCGAGCAGATCAGCCTACGACGCCTATGCCGCGAAGAACCGTACCTTCGGGAAGGCATGCGCCAAGGAGGCCGGCGAGCTGTCGGGCAACCTCAACTCCTGGCAGATCGCGCACGACATGGAGGCCATCAGAAAGGCGCTCGGCCAGGCCAAGCTGACCTACCTGGGCAACTCGCACGGCACTGTGCTCGGGCAGGCGTACGCCGAGTTGTTCCCCCGCAAGGTAAGCCGGATGTACCTCGACAGCGTCGTCGACCACACCACGCCCGACCTCGGTGAGTGGCTCCCACGGCGGGCCAAGGCACTGGAGGCCAACTTCAAACGCTTCGCCGCCTGGTGCGAGACCACCGCGACCTGCGCGCTGCACGGCAAGAACCCGGTGGCCGTCTGGGACGAGGTGATGGCCACGGCCCGCCGCGAGCCCATCCCCGCGCCCGAAGCCGGTGCCGACGTGAGCATCAGCGACACCCAGATCGCCTCCCGCGCCTTTTTCACGCACGAGGCCACCTGGGAGCGCCTGGCCGCCGGGCTCGCGCGGGCACAGGCCGGCGACGCCTCGTTCTTCGCCAAGGTGGAGGGTATTCCGGACCCGAACCTGTCACGCGTCATCCTCTGCGCGGACCTTCCCTACCCCGGCTACGACCGGCTCGTGAAGCTGGAAAAAAGCCTGCGCCGCGACACGCCCCACATCGGCTGGCGGGCGGTGTGGCCGATGGCCAACCACTGTGCGGGCCTGCCGCCCACCAGGACGTACCCGCCTCACACCATCAAGGCGCCGGGACTGCCGCCCGTGCTCA
The DNA here is from genome assembly GCF_044465905.1 of Nonomuraea sp. NPDC049480. Lineage (NCBI taxonomy): Bacteria > Bacillati > Actinomycetota > Actinomycetes > Streptosporangiales > Streptosporangiaceae > Nonomuraea > Nonomuraea sp. NPDC049480. Next base: position 14,974 of record NZ_JBITMD010000049.1, on the reverse strand, counting down.
TCGCCAACGGCGAATACGACGACAACACCCCGGCCGCCGACGGCCGAAAGCTGGCCGCCGCGCTCCCCGGCGCCCACTACCTGAAGGCGGTGGGCGGGCACGCGCTCTACTTCTCCGGCCACCCCTGCGTACGCGAGCACGTGCACCGCTACCTCACTACGGGCGAGCTGCCGCCACGCGGCGCCTCCTGCGGGCCGGCGAAGTAGCGTAGCCGCCGTGTTCGTCAGAGAAGGGCTGCTCGTGCTCGCAGCCACGGCCGCGCTCATCGGGTTCGCCACGCTCGACGGCGTCCTCGACGGGGAGTCGCCGGGGCAGGGCCTGCCCCTCCTGGCGGGCGCCAGCCTCGCCGCCGCCCTGCCCTTGACGTTGCGGGCGCGGCTCCCTCTGGCGGGTGCGCTGCTGTCAGCTGCCCTAGCGCTGCTGGGTCTCGTGATACCGGGCTGGCCCGGCCGGCTGGTGACCATGGTCATGTTCGGCGCGGCGGCTTTTCACCTCCCGCGCCGCCCGTGGCTCGTCATGGGCCTGTCCATCGTGTGGACCGCCGGATACGGCCTGCACATACCGCAGGCCTACAAAGGGCTCTCCGTGGTCACCGACCTGGTCATCATGGGCGTGGCCCCGGTCGCGGTCGGTCATGCACTGCGGCTGCACGGCGAGCGGGCCCGACAGTCGGCCCAGCTCGGCCACGCCGAGGCCAGGCGCGCCATGGCCGAGGAACGCGCCGGGCTCGCCCGCGACGTCCACGACAGCGTCGGCCACCACCTCACGGCGATCCGCATGCAGGCCACGGCCACCCGCAGGGCACTGCGCGGCGAGGCGCCGGCCGCCGACAAGGCGCTGAGCACCATCGCCGACCTGTCCTCCTCCGCGCTCGGAGAGGTACGCGCCTTGCTCGACACCCTGCGCAAGGCACCTGCCGGGCCGGACGCGGAGGAGATCGAGGACCTGGCCCGGCGGCTGTCCACCCCTCAACTGCGCATCATGGTCCGCCGCAGCGGCACCGGCACGCCGCTGCCCCCCGGCGTCGGTCGCACGGTCTACCGCGTTGTGCAGGAGTCGCTCACCAACGTCGCCCGCCACTCGGACGCCACAGAGGTGGAGGTGCGGCTGCGGCGCAGCCCTGGCACGGTGACGGTCTCGATCGAGGACAACGGCTGCATCGGCCACACCCGGGCAGGCGCGGAGGGGCAGGGCATCAGAGGCATGCGCGAACGCGTACACCAGCATGGCGGCACGCTCCTGTCCGGCCCAGAAGAGCATCGCGGCTGGCTGGTGAAGGCCACCGTGCCGATCGGGGAGGGCGCGGCATGACGATTCGGGTGGTGATCGCCGACGACCAGCCGGCCGTACGAGAGGCATTGCGTTTGACGCTCGACGGCGAGCCTGACGTCGAGGTGGTCGGCGAGGCCGCCGACGGGGCCGAGGCCGTGCACCAGGCGCTGTGGCGGCGGCCCGACGTGGTGGTGATGGACCTGCGCATGCCGTACGTCGACGGGATCTCCGCGATCCGTCAGCTCGCCGACGTGGACACGCCGCCGCGGGTGCTCGCGCTGACGACTTTCGACACCGACGAATATCTGTTCGGCGCGCTCCAGTCGGGGGCTGCGGGATTCCTGCTCAAGGACAGCGACCCGGAGTTGCTGCTGGAGGCGGTACGAGCGCTGCACCATGGGCACGGGCTGGTGGACCCGCGGGTCACCACCCGCCTGATCCACCGCTTCGCCATGCTTTCACCCTCGCCCGCCGACGACGCCCAGCGGCGGCTCACCGCTCGCGAGCTCGAGGTGCTCCGGCAACTGGCCCGAGGACTGAGCAACGCGGAGATAGCCAGAGCCCTGACCATCGAGGAAGGGACGGTGAAGACCCATGTCGCCAGTCTCCTCCGCAAGCTCGGGTTGCCCACTCGGGTGCGCGCCGTCATTTATGCGTACGAGCACGGGCTGGCCCCGCACGACTCCGACACCTGACACTTGGGCGATGAGCTCCACGGCAGTTTCCGCTTCATATCCAAGATGACGAGGCACTCTGATCTGCTGGCTCGCGACCAAGGTATCGCCGGGCTCGCGACCAAGGAATGTGGCCGTACATCGATCGATGTACGGCCGTTTTCGTCTCGTGAGACGAGGCCGACGGGAATTCTCCCCACGAGGCTTGAAGTGTGGCGAAACGAATAGACGCGTTGGACGTGCTGCGCGGTATCGCGATCATGGGCACGCTCGGGACCAATATCTGGATCTTCACCGATCCCGCCGGCCCTGCCGGCTTCCTGGGATTCGACAACACCGGAGCTGTGGAGACATTCCTGCGGTTCCTGTCCAACGGGAAGTTCCTGGGCCTGCTGACGCTGCTGTTCGGCATCGGCATGGAACTGCAGTACCGCAGCGCGGTGCGCAAGGGGCTGGCCTGGCCGGGCCGTTACCTGTGGCGCGCCGCCCTGCTGCTTGTGGAGGGCACGTTACACTTCATCCTGATTTTCGAGTTCGACGTGCTCATGGGCTACGCGGTCACCTCCATGATCGTCGCCTATGTGATCGGCAGGAGCCACCGCGCCATCAGGGCTTGGATGACAGCCGCGGGTGCGCTCCACATCACCTTGGTGGGCCTGCTCACGCTGGCCCTGCTGGCCACGGACGACGAGGCCTTCGCCGGCGCCGCCGGGACCCTGTACACCCAGGGCAGCTGGCTCGACCAGGTGCTCTCCCGCCTCCACAACGCCGCGGTGTACCGCGTGGAGCTGATCTTCATCATCCCCATGGGCATCGTGCTGTTCCTTCTGGGCACCTTGCTGCTGCGCGGGGGCCTGTTCGAGGAGCGCGGCGCGGCCCTGCGCAGGAGGCTCACCGTGGCGGGGCTCGGCGTCGGCGCGCCACTGAACCTCCTCACCTCGTACGCCGGGCCGGCCTGGTTCGCCGTCGACCGCTACCTCCTCGCGCCACTGGTCGCCCTGGGCCTACTGGGACTGATCACCTCGATCCTGCTCAAGCGCGACAGAGCACCCGGCCTGATGCTCAGAGGAGTCACCAACGTCGGACGCACCGCGCTGTCCAGCTACGTCTTCCAGAACCTGGCGGCCGGCGCACTCTGCTACGGCTGGGGCCTTGGCCTGGCGGCCCAGCTCGACCCGCTGCGTCCGTGGTGGGTGCCCGCGGCGTGGGCCGTCATCTGCCTGCTGTTCATCACGCTGTCCACGCTGTGGCTGCGCCGGTACGACCGCGGCCCGCTCGAACTGGCCTGGCAATGGGCGTACCAGGCGCCCTGGCGCACGACCGCGAAAACTCCTGCCCGCCGCTGACCTCCACGCGGCGCCGCCGTGTCGTTCACCCGCCCGCCGGGGCATCGTGCGGGCTGGTCAGGCCGTGCTCCAGCAGCCGGCGTAGCTCGGCGGCGGGCTGGACGCCCGAGACCGGCGGCCTGCCGCCGATCACCAGGGAGGGGACGCCGGTGATACGGTGCTCGGCCGCGCGCCGCCGGTCGGCCCGCACCGCCTCGGCGTAGTCGTCCCTGGCGAGGACGGCGCCCACCCGCCCGGCATCCAGGCCGGCCTCGGCACCCAGGCGCTGCAGCACCTGCGGGTCGGCCACGTTGAGCCCTTCAGTGTGGTAAGCGCGAAGCAGCCGCTCCATCATCTGGTCGGCCTGACCGTGCTCGGCGGCCAGATGGCACAGCCGATGCGCGTCGAAGGTGTTGACCGGCCGGGCCAGGTGCAGGTTCAGCTCGAGACCTTCCGCAGCACCCAGCGCCTGAATCCGCGCCACCCGGGCCGACGCCTGGTCACCCCACCATCCGACCATGGCCTCGGCGGCCGTGGAGCCGGGGACCCGGCCTTCCTCCAGGGCGAGCTCGTAACTGCGCCAGACGATCTCCACCTGGTCCCGGTCGGCGACCATCTCCAGTGCTGTCGTCAATCGTCGTTTGCCGATGTAGCACCACGGGCACAGCACATCGGCGTAAATCTCGACCTTCATGAACGTCCTTTGATGTGATTGGCGGCCTGGGTCACAGGCGCCCGCCTCGTCCCCGCGTCGCCCCGTTCCCCAGGCTGGCGGGGGCGCCCTCTGAGCGGACGCCGGTGTGCTCAGGAGTCGAGGCGCTGCGGCCCGGGACCGACTTCCCGGACGACGGTGTAGGTGGGAACCCCGCTCATGCGCGGTTCGGCCTTGCCCGACAAGCCCTCCAGGGCCTTGCGGATGGCGGCCATCCGGCCTTCGGCGTCGGAGGTCTCGACAAAGTTGCGGTAGTCCGCCTCGCTGTCCCAGTGCACGATGTTGTAGACGCGGGTGCCGTCCGTGCTCACGTGGAAACGGGCCGACCGGTAGCCGGGATAGAAACGCACCCACCGCTCCTGGATCTCCGCGAACGCCTCGACGAGCTCGTGTTGGGTGTCAAAGCCGTCAACGGTGTAGTCGATGATCGAATAGAAGCCGGGATCCGTGGTCACGTAGGCGCTCCTCATGGTCAGGCGCAGGGCAGGTCCTGATCGCTCATCCTGCAACCTCAACCACAGTTGAGATCAAGGACCTTGGGCCCGCGTGGTCACCGCCGTGGCGCCGGTCACGGCCCCTCCGCCGGTACCGGATAACCGCCCCTTATCCGGTACATCAACCCGTGTCCGCCGCGCGCCGCCCATCAGGCTCCTCGCCAGTGGCAACACCTGGTGAATGTGGGTTTTGGACTTATATGGGCCGGACCTCGTCCTGCGCTGGCCGCCGCGCAGGACGAACCCGATGACCTCGCCGCTGTGGGGCATCCGTACCGTCAGCGTGCCGGTGGGGTGGAGTCCGAGAGTCAGCCGGTCTGATCACCGGATCGGACGAATCGGCGTTCCCAGGCCAGGGCCGCGACCACACCGATGGCATAGGCGACCAGATCCCATGGGTCGGGGAACGCGCCGACCAGGACACCGCCGATGCCCGGCGGGGTCATGCCGACTATTTGGTAGAACTCGACGGCGGCGGCGATCGCGGCCGTGGCCAGGGTGCGGCGTGCGGCGGTGGTGCGCCACAGCAGCCCCACGAACGCGTAGACCAGCATGGTGGCGCCGACGTCGCTCACGTAACCGCGGATGAACGGTTGTCCCGGGCCCCGGTAGAAGAGGGCGAACGCGCCGACGGCAAGGGCGACGCCACCCAGAAGGACCATGGCACGACGCATGTGATTGACATCTTCTCCGAGCTCTATGATCAGGACGAACCTGATCATAGAGCTCGTCCCTTATGGCGGCATGCTGATTGCGGCAGGTCAGCGACCGCGGTGGAGTGCCATGGCGACGGCATGCCAGCACGCTGGAACGTAGTGACGATCCATCCGGAATGAGGCCCGACCACATGAAACAGTGCCCCGCGTGGTGCGAGGAAGAGCACTCCAACACCCGTTCATGATCCACCGAATGTGGGTTTGACCTTATGCGGGCTGAACCCCAAACCTCTCTCACAAATGGCCACTTCAGAGGAACGCCTCGGCCTCCAATCCGTTCAGATAGAACTGGCCAGTAGCAGGTCAGGCGCATCAACCGTGGTCACATCAAGGCGGAACTGACAGGTTTCACCGGGTTCATGACACCGCCGCCGGTTCGACGTCCACCGAACCGGTGAGACCCACTACTTAGCCGAGCGAGAGTACCGAAACGGCGATCAGAATCAGCAGGAGCGCCAACCAGCCGCCCGCGATCGCCAGTAAGGCGATCATGCAGCCCTTCCCGTTCCATGGCTGAGGGGCGGGGCCGAGGGCGCCGCGGGAGTAGGCCCACATGGGGGCGCGGTATTCGAGTTCGAGCGCCATCCCCGGCTGGAGCCAGACCGTCAGGTCCGCAGGACCGATCTTTGCGGGGAGGAAATAGGGCAGGTGGACGTGAAGATGATACTGGCCAGGAGGAAGCGGGATCGTGTTACGGCCCCATCGGCCCAGCATCTGGTGGCCGTTGAGAATGATGTTGGGCGTGATCATGGCCAGCATGACGCCAAGCCAATGCCGCTTCACATCGAGTACGAGATGCGCCTGCGCTCCGGCGGGAACGGGTTGGGGCGGCTGATTCCATGGGGTGTGGGGCGCGGGCGGATGCATGGCGGTCATGCTAGTGCCACCCGATCTCTCACGATTTTCCTCTGCTACGGGCGTACGGAGCTCAACCGGATCGCGCTCATCCACCTGACTCCGAGCTCGCCGAGGGCTTGTATGGTTCACGGCCGAGCTGGCCTATCCAACGCTTGACAGGTGTCTCCGAGCGCCGCGGTCGGGCATCCTCAAGTCGAGGACGGCCGCTACTCTCCGCCGGATCGGGTCAGCAGGTGCGCGGCCAGGAGCGACGTCCATGCCAGGACGAGCGCGATCGCGCCGGCGAAGGCGACACTGGCCGCCCGGGCGCCCTGCAGCGCGAAGATCGAGATCCAGGTCGCCAGGAAGAGCACGCCGGTCACCGTGCTGAAGGCCGCCCAGCCACCGCGGCCGGCCACGGCGAACCGGCGGGCGAAGACGAAGCATGCGGTGATCAGTGCGAGGAAGGCGACCCCGGCGACGAGGAAGTGCACCAGTTCGTGCCAGCTGATGGTCGAGGGTGGGCCGGCCGGAGTGCCCGGTGGGAAGCCGTCGGCGGGGTCGGCGGAGAAGAAGGCCGCGGCGACCATCCCGGCGCCGAAGACGCCGATCAGCCGCGGTCCCCAGGTGCCGCCCCGGCCCGCCACCGGACCCAGCACCCGGTGCAGCCCGATCGCGCACGCCACGAACAGCAGGCCGCTGACCGCGAAGGTGGCGATCTGGATCCATCCCTGGTCACCGTTGCTCAGCATGCTGGCCGGGTGCCGGCTGATGTCGAACCCGTCCCTGGTGAGCATCTGCAGGACGACCACGACGATGTAGAGCGGGCCGGCGACGATGCCGCAGATCAGCAACGTCCTCGTGGAGCCTGCGGCCGCATCGGGCGGCCTACCGGCCGCTGCGGTGACGTTCTCGGTCATCGGTCTGCGCCTCTCATGCGTACTGGGCGGTGCCGGCTGCGTTGTCGGCGCCGATAGCTCCGCTATCGGTGCCTCCTCCGCCTTGCCGGACGCCGCATGGATCGCCTCCCGCGTCCCCCGAGATCCAGGAGACACGGCACCTCGCCCACTTCGGGGTTGACGGGGCAGTTCGGCCTCCGCCGGGCGGCGGTCAGCCGTTGTCGTCCCCTGTGGTCTCGGGGGCGAAGTGCTGCACTCCGAACGCGATGGCCGCGGCGAGATCGTCGCCACTGGTTCCCCAGGCGGCTTGGATCGCCGGTCCCCAGGCATGGCAGCTGCGGGTGGCGAACTCCTTTGCCTCGGGCGTGTCTTCCCAGGTCGCGGGGTCGAACGTCGCGCCGCGGAGGAACAGGTCGAGGCCGAGCAGCGTGAGATCCCAGCCGCCGCCGATACCGATCACGCCGCCGGGCCCGTAGGCGCGCACCATCTCGTCGACGATCTCGGCGGGAGAGGCGTGCTCCAACTCCACGACGGTGCCGCCGTCTTCGCCACGCGCGAGGCGGACTTCGACCTCGGTGTTCATGCCGTCCCCGAGAGCCCAGGTCACCTTGATCAGATGGGGCTTCTCGCAGCGCAGGATCTCACCGCCGGCGTTGTCCTTGAGCTGGAACGTGCCGCCGAGCCGAAGGTCGCCGTCGATCGGGGCCAGCCATCGGCTGATCCGGTCGGGGTCGGTGCAGGCGCTCCACACGTCCTCGATCGCGGCGTCGTAGGTGCGGCGCAGCAGCAGCGACCGTCCTTGGCCGGTGGCGACCGCGAGGTTGCCGATCTCCCGGTGGGTGGCGTTGATCTGGTTGACGATGTCGATCACGTGTTTCCTCGTTCTCCGTAGACGGTTGTCTGTCCGGGGGACGATGTCCCGGCAGTGTTTTCGTGCTGTTCGCGGCGCTCGCGCTTGCCGCGCGCGAGTTCGGTGCCCAACGCGTCCAGGCGCTCGCTCCAGAACCGGCGGAAGCGCTCCAGCCAGATGTCGACCTCCTGTAGTGGCGCCGAGCCGACGGCGTACCGGCGAGGGTGCCGTCCGCGCGGACGGTTGCGAACCCGGACTCCCACAGCACCCGCAGGTGCTGCGACACCGCCGGTTGCGAGATCCCGAACTCCGCCCGGATGATCCCGCTGACCGCGCCTCCGGTCTGCTCGCCGTCGGCGAGCAGCTCCGATACCCGGCGTCTGACCGGATCGCCGAGCACGTCGAAGGCCTGCACGGAGCGATAATGCCACCTGCGACTTATATAAGTCAATTCTTAACTAGTCTATGACCAGCTGTAGCCGGAAACCGCAGCCCGGGGTACCGCTTCCAGGCCATGCGTCAGCCAGGGGTGGCGCCTGACGGCGAGAATGCTTCAGGGTCGCCGTCGGATCGCCAGATAGGCGACGCCGGTCAGGACGAGTGTGAGGATGAGATAGGAGGCCGTTTCCATCCACTGCGTTGGCCAGTAGGGCAGCTCAAGGTGGCCGCGCAGCGCCCGGCCGGTGAGCTGGCTGATGCCGACCAGCAGGACGGACAGGGGCATGGTGATGCGGGTGTTCCTGGTCACGGCACCGAGGGCGGCTCCGAGTGTCAGGGCGAACAGCACTCTGGCGAACGGCACCGGGCCGTGGCTTTCGTAGTACGGCCAGTTCATCGGATCGCCGCCGGTGGGGGGCAGCGCCCAGGCCAGCAGCGCAGCCAGCAGCGCTGCCGCGACCAGAGCGCCGGTGGCCGCGGTGGCCAGGATCGCGGCCAGCCAGCGGCCGCGGGTCAGGCTCTGGGTCCAAGCGAGCTTGTGCGTTCCCGTCTCGAACTCGCGGGAGATCAGCGGCGCGCCCCACACCAGGCAGGCTGCCCCTGGCAGCAAGCCGGCCAGTTGTTCGGTGAGTCCGGACAGGTCCGGCTCCACGTGCTCCACGACGGCGGCCACGCCGTACATCATCACGACGGCGGCGATGGCGGCAGCCTGGGCGCGCTGTCCACGCCAGGCCACCCACAGCGGCCCCACGATGGGTCCCGTCATCGGACCGGTCCGGGGTTGCGCAGGTAGTCGAGCACGAGGTCCTCCATGGTGGTGGCCGGGTGGCAGGCCAGGAGCTCGGTGAAGCCGCCGCACAGCCGGACCTGGCCGACGCCGAGCAGGATTAGGTGATCACACACCTCGGCCAGGTCGGCGAGGATGTGCGAGGACAGCAGGACGGTGGTTTCCAGCTCGCGCACCGCGTCCATCACCTGGATGCGCGCCAGCGGATCCAGCTCGGCCAGCGGCTCGTCCAGCACCAGCAGATCGGCCCGCTTGCCCACCGCCAGGGCGAGCGCCACCAGAGTGCGCTGTCCACCTGACAGGCGATCTGCCCGCTGCTTGACGGGGATATCATGCGCGAGCAGGAACGAGGTGGCGGTTTGCTGGTCCCAGCGAGGGTTGGTCGCGGCGCCGAAACGCAGCAGATCAGCCACGCTCCACCGCCGATACAGCGGCTTGTCCTGAGCCACGAACGCGACCCTGGATACCTCCAGCGGCCTGCCGAAGACGCGCACCTGGCCGGTGGTGGGCGCCAGTAGCCCGGTCACCAAGTTGAGCAGCGTGGTCTTGCCCGCCCCGTTCGGCCCGACCAGCGCGCACCGAGCCCCGGTGGGCAACTCGATGGTGGCCTCACGTAGCGCCCAGCGTTGCCTGTAGCGCTTGCCCAGTTCGCTGGTCTCCAGCGCGTTCACGCTTGCTCTCCACCGGCAAGCCCGCCGGTCAGCTCGCGCTTGCGGCGCAGCAACTCGGCCCGGCGAGCGTGAGCCCGCACGAGCAGCGCCAGCGCCGCCGCGACGAACACGCCCCCCACCGCCAACGCGGCGCCCAGGCCGATACCGCGCTGCACGGCGATGCCCGCCACACCCACGGTGGTGACCAGCGAGGCGACCAGGGCGATCCAGGCGGCGATCACCCGGTCGGTGGCGAACAACGGCACCCTGCGCGTCAGCAGCCAGCAGCCGTAGCCGGCCCACGCCAGGCAGAACACGGTGAACAGCGTAAACGCCCCGTGGGTACGGCCGGGCAACGGACCCGGCTCACTCCACCACAGCGCGGCCACGAACACCACACCGGCCAGCCCGGCCAGCAGCGCCGCTACGGCGCGCACACGCCGCCACGGCGAAAGCGACGGCTCAAGCCGCTCGATCATCTCCTGCGCCGACAGACGCGGCTCCTCCTCGATCACGGCCGGTATCCCCTTTCCTCCAGGTGCTCCCGCAGCAGCCGACGAGCCCGATTGAGCCTGGACTTGACCGTGCCGGCCGGGACGAGGCAGATCTGCGCGCACTCCTCTATCGACAGGTCCTCCAGGTAAAACAGGACGAGAATCTCCCTCTCCAGGACCGGTAGCCCTGTCAAGGCGGCGATGAGCTCGGCGCGATCCGCCATGGCCTCGACGGGGTCCTCAACGATCACCTCGTCGGTCGCCAGGCATTCCTTCTCCCTGGCGTATTCGCCGCGCAGGCGGTCGGTCACCGAGCGGCGGGCGATCGTGAACAGCCAGGGTGCGAATCGGCCGGGTTCCCGCAGCCCGGGCAGGCCACGGACCACGGCCAGCCAGATCTCTTGGGTCACATCGTCGGCCCGCTCGGCATCCAGCATCCGCCGCACGTAGGTCCACACCGGCACCCGCCATCGGGCTACCAACTCGGCCCAGGCAGCCCGCTCGCCCAACTGGGCACGGACCACCAGCAGCTCATCGGTCATCTCGTCCCTTCCGTCACCTTGCACAGTCGGGCGAGAAGCTGCTCAGGTTCACGGCCGCGCACATCATTCTGCGGGTCCGCCATGCTCAGAGAGCGAGCGCAATGTGGGCTGCGATCACGAGCACCGCGATCACGGCGGCTCCGAAGCCGAAGATCGACAGCGGGACGCTGAAGGTCGCCAGCGGCCAGAACCCGTCGAGAAATACAACGCACCGTTGCGTTGTGTTCGAGCGGATGGGTACTGTGCAGCGCAACGGTGCGTTGTGTTTGGAGGTCCTGTGGTCCCCGTCGTATTCGTTCATGGCATCCGCATCAGCGGTTCGGCTTGGGTCGAGCAGGTGGAGAGAGTGGGTGCGCGGCATCCCGTGAGGGCGATCGACCTACCTGGCCACGGCGCCCATCGCGGCTCGCCGTTCACGCTTTCCCATGCGGTACAAGCAGTCGTCGACGCCATCGACGAGCCGGCTCTCGTCGTGGGCCACTCGCTCGGCGGCTACGTCGCCATCGCCGCGGCCGCCCGGCACCCCGAACGCGTGGCCGGTCTGGTCGTCGCCGGTTCGAGCTTCATTCCCGGGCGGGCACTGGAAAGGCCATTCCAGCTGGCGCACCGCGCGTTCATGCGGCTTCCGGACCGCGGTGAGTGGATCAGCCGTTGGCAGTTCAACGCCGCTCTCCCACGACCGGTTGCGGACGCGGTCGTGGGAGGCGGGATCGCGACCGAGGTGATCCCGGATGTGGCGAAGGCTTTCGACGACTTCGACGTTCTCACGGAACTCGCGCAGTATCCCGGCCCCGTATGGCTGATCAACGGCGCCCGCGACCACTTCCGGCGCCACGAGCGCCGCTTTCTCGAGGCCTGCGTTGACGGACGGCTGCTCATCGTGCCGGGCGCCGGGCACTACCTGCCACTGACCCACACCGCCGAGTTCTCGCGACTCGTCCTCGATGCCGCTGCGGTGGTGGAGAGGGGACGTAAGTGATCTAGGTGGTTGAACCACTGAGGCGGTGGTGGCCCGCACACGGCGCGGGACACCACCGCCACCGCCGCGCCAGGAGCCGACCTGACGGCACATTGTCGTGTCCGACGATGTGGCCTCGTCGCCGCCGGCTTACCAGCCCAACTATTCGCCCGCCGCCAGCCCTGGCAAGCGTCGGCGGCGGTGATCACTAAGAAGACGATGCGTCGCCGACCCTCGCGCGCGGATTGGCGAGCGGCTCAGTTCCGATACGTGGGCAGTTCTGGGCGTTCGTCGGTCCAGCCGATCGCCTGGAACGAGGTGGAGAGACGCAGCTCCACCTGCCGCCCGTTCGCGAGCTTGGTGGTGTTCGTCCTCACCTCGGCAAGAAGCAGGCCGGTGCTGGAATCGACCACGAGCTGAACCTGGGTGAACAGGCCCGGCTCTATCTCCTCCTGATAGCTGAGCGTCTGCCCGCGCCGGCCCAGCGGATCTGTCATCTCCCCCTCGGCCCGTATGCCGGGCAGAGACGCAAGGATCCGGTACGCGGATGCTCGGACCTCGGGCGAGGCCGGCAGGCCACTGATGATGCCCACACAGTCTCGCAGAAGGATGTGCGCCCTCGCCTCCTCCACGTCCATCCCGGATCCGGCCAGCTCTAGCCGGCCGATGCGCTCTTCCAGGTAGTTCCGGAGCTTGTCGGGCTCGCCCGGGATCGCGCGCACCTCCTTCCAGGTCATCGACTCCCCCGCCATGTCGCCGGCCGAGCCCTTCCACTTGCCGTAAAGCCGTTCGGCGGTCCGCTCACCTGCCGCTGCCTCCAGCGGCTTGGACGGGACGGAGAACAGCTCCTCCGTCTTCATGTTTTTGGGGTATCGCCAGCTGGTAGGCGCCCCCGCGGCCCGCCAGGCCGCCTCGTCTTGCGGGGTCGCGGGCTTGACGCCGAGATCCTGCCGGATGCGCCAGTACTGCAGATCCGGCCGCTTCGCCAGCCACGTCTCAAGGGACCGGCTGCCCTCGAGCACATAGCTGCGGGTGGGGTCGGTCAACATCCACTGGTTGACGGTCGCGGTGCGCCAGTAGTCGCCGCTCGCAGGGGCCTTCTCCACGGCGACGGCAGCAGCGAGCAGGATCTGCCGGGCGGTCGGTTCGGCCGTCGCGGACACCGACGTGCTGGGCTGAGGTGCGACAGAGATCGTGCTGTCAGACAGCATCGCAGGGGCGATAACCGCTACCGCGGCGGCGGCCGCGGCCAGGCCGAGCAGAGCGCGGCCAGGAGAGGGCATGAGCCGCCGCCGGGCCGGAACGCGCTCCAGCGAGACGATCTCCGCCAGCAGCGTGTCAGCCCCCGCGGTGGACGCCCGGCCGGCCAGGTCCTCGTCCAGCACTCGCGCCCGGTCCTTGAAGATCTGGTCGTTGTTCACCCTGACTCCTTCTCGATGAGCGGCCGTGATGCGAAACCAGGGGCCGATGGGCGGGTCTTCTCCAGGGCCTTGGCGAAGCGCTTGCGGGCCCGGTGCAGGCGGATACGGGCGGCGTTGCGGGAGCAGTCCAGCACTGTGGCGATCTCGCCGGGGTCGAGCCCCTCCCAGAGAGTCAGGGCCAGCAGTTCACGATCGCTGTCGGCGAGCATGTCCATGGCTTCGTCCACGCCGTGCTGCTCACTGTGGTGGGAGGGGGCGGCGTAGAGGTGTTCGATCTCGTCGGTGAGTTCGGCGTGCCGGGTGAGCCTGCGCCGCTCGCTACGGCGGTGGTTGGCCAGGACCCGACGGGCCACGCCGTACAGCCATAACTTGCCGGCCTCGCCGTCGGGAAGCTCGGTTATCCGCCGCCAGGCGATCACATAGGTCTCGGCCACAACATCGGCGGCGTCCTCGGGAAACGAACACCGCCGCACGGCATAACCGAGGATCTGCTCATAGGTTCGCCGGTACACCGCCTCAAACCGGGACCGGTCGTCTTGTTCACTCACGCGTCATCCTCGTCAGACCTTCCGAACGCTGCGGGCTTTCAATTCCTACGTGTCCGTGGCCGACGGCAGAATTTCAGGCGAGGCAGGAACGACTGAACCGATCGGAGCGGCTCCACGACCGGCGGCGTGCGAAAACCCCAGCTCGGCGCTCGCCCGGGCCGGGCCGACTCAGTGGTGGTATCTGTCACAGCCGCCGGATGCTGTCGGCGATCTTCAGTGGGTGGATGGCGGGTTCTGGCAGAGTTGCTGAAAAGGGGCTGTGGGACCGGGCCGGTCTCGCTCTGGTGGTCGCGATAGCCGACCCATTCGGTCTTGGTGGTCGTCTTGCTTCTTTGCGGCAGTAGCGGGCCTCGGGGTCGTGCGGGCTGACGATCTCCAGTCCCGACCAGGGCAGATCGCGTCACCATCAGCGTCTTCGGATGTCTCCTGGCCGGCAGGTGACCGGCGCGGCCGGCCGTGACACTCTGGCGATCTCGACGGCGTCGCCGCGCGCGACCCGCTCCGGCGGGGCAACCGCGGGCGGGCGTGAATCATGCCGAAGAATTGGAGTCCCCTGTTCCCGCCGGCCAGGAGAACTTGTCGTTGAGCCAGGAGTACTGGCCGTAGACCAGATCAACGGAGCGGCCGGGTGCGACGTCGAGGCGGTGGCCGCCGCCGAAGCCGCGGTCGCTCACCCCAATTCAAGCTCATCGTCCGTCTGGCTCCTGCATATTGCGTCAGGGACGCGAGGCGTTGGCGTTGGCGTTGGTAGCCACCATCCACTTAGCACGGCGCAGGGCGTACATGCGGGCGGGTTTCCCGTATCGGTCAGTAACCTCGCCAGCGAAGCTCATACCGAGCTTCGCCATGATCCGTTTCGATTGGACATTGTCACGGTGGAAGCAGGCCGTGAGCGACGAGGCGCCTATCCGCTTGAAGGCTTCGTCCCGTACCGCCGCCGCGGCCTCGGTCGCGATGCCGCGACCCCACGCGTGCGGCTCCACCCACCAGCCAATCTCCAGCACCGGCGCTTCCAGTCCCGAGGCCTCGCCGTCGCCAAGGGAAACCAAGCCGAGGAACGCTCCGTCGTCGCGCTCGGTGATGGCCCTCATCCCGAAGCCGCGCTGTTCCCACTGCTGTAGAGCAAGCTCGTGGCGCTGAAACGCGTAGTCCCGGCTCCATTGGCCGCTGCCGACAAACCTCATCACCCGTTCGTCACTGGACATCTGGATGAGGTTCTCCGCGAAGCGCTGCTGCCAGGGAATCAGCACCAGCCGAGCGGTGGGGTCTGTCCAGCGATCGGTGTATCTCGATCTTGACTGGGGCTATCGGGTGGTCGGGGTCAGGCGGCCTTCGAAAGTGATGGCGAAGGCGTTCA
>NZ_JBITMD010000048.1:0-45953 GCF_044465905.1 Nonomuraea sp. NPDC049480 | reverse complement strand
CCTCTTTCGCCCACGTCCACGCGGTCTGATAGTGCACGCCATTGCGCGCCGCCCACTCGGAAAGCTTCACCCGATCAAGATAGACCATGAGAGAAGCTGAGATTCACTGATTAATCATGTGACAGCTGTCGACCCTCCACGCCGCCCGTGACGGCGACCTCCTCAAGGTCGCGGCGAAGGAACTGCAGGGCCTGCTCCTTCCGCACACCGACCAGACCGCCGTGCACTACCTCAGCCCGGCACCACCCCAGGCCACCGCCTGAGACCTCCACCTGACCCCAGGCTCGCCCCAGTCGGCGTGCCGGACACGTGCCCCTCTTTTTTGCCCTATGAATGCGATGCCGGCGGCGAAAGGAACCACCGATCATGAGCACAGCACCCCACTCGTCGCACACCCCTCGACCCGATAAGCACGACCCGTCCACTCTCGCGTTCGCCACCCAATCCGTGCACGCCGGCAACACCATCGACAAGGGAACCGGCGCAGTACGGACACCGCTGGTGATGGCCAACTCGTACCTGCTGCCGGACGACCCGTCGACAATGGACTGGTCCTCGGCCGAAGGACTGGTCTACACCCGCAACTCCGGCGCCAACCAAGTCGGCCTCCAGGCAAAACTCGCAGCACTGGAGGGCGGCGAGGACGCAGTCGTCTTCGCCACGGGTGTGGCCGCCCTGCACGGTGTGTTCTTCACCCACCTGAAGTCGGGTGACCATGTGGTGGTCTCGGACGTGACGTACGAGGCCGTCTGGCGGCTCTTCAGCAAACTGCTTCCGGAGAAGTACGGCATCCAGGCGACGTTCGTCGACGTCGGCGACCTCGACGCGGTCCGCCGCGCCGTGCGCCCGAACACCAAGCTCGTACACGCAGAGACCATCGCCAATCCGACGACGAAGGTCGCCGACATCGCGGCGCTCGCCGACATCGCGCATGCCGCCGGCGCCTTGCTGTCGGTCGATTCCACCTTCACCCCTCCGCCGTTCTACCGCCCCCTGCAGGATGGCGCCGATCTTGTCGTGCATTCGCTGACGAAGTACATCAACGGCCACGGCGATGCGATGGGCGGGGTCGTCATCGGGGCCGGCGATCTCGTCGGCCCGATCCGCGGTGAGGCCATGGTCGAGGTCGGCGGAGTGATCTCGCCGTTCAACGCCTGGCTGATCATGCGCGGATCCGTCACTCTGCCGCTGAGGCTGCGGCAGCACTTCGCCTCGGCCGAGAAGGTAGCGGCGTTCCTGGAGGCCGACCCGCGGGTCGCGTTCGTCGCCTACCCGGGCCTCACCTCGCACCCGCAGCACCAGCTCGCCCTCCGCCAATTCGAGGGCGCCGGATACGGCGCCATGATGGCCTTCGCCGTGAACGGTGACCCCGACGCCCAGAACCGATTCGTCGACGGCCTGCGCGTCATCACCTCCGCCGTGTCCCTCGGCCACGACGAATCCCTGATCGTGCACGTCGGCACCACCGGACGCGGCGGCATCGAGCACTACCCCGAACCCTTCAGGGAGTACGGGCACCTGCGGCTGTCCGTCGGCCTGGAGGATGCCGACGATCTCATCGCCGACCTCCGCGCCGCCCTCGATGCGACCTTCCCGTCCTGACCGGCCCGCCTACGACCAGCCTCGACCCGGATGACCAGCTGAAACTCAAGGAGGTCCTGGCAGCCTGCCCGCACCTCGGCGCCTTACACGGCCACATCAAGACCTTCGCGGAGATGATGACCGAACGCCAAGGCCACCGCCTCGACGCTTGGATCGACGCCGTCCGGGCTGACGACCTGCCCCACCTGCATTCCTTCGCCAATGGCCTCGAACGCGACCACGCCGCCGTCCTGAACGGACTCACGCTCCCTTACAGCTCAGGCGTTGTCGAGGGCAAAGTATGCAAGATCAAATTCTTGAAACGGCTCATGTTCGGCCGCGCCAGCCACGACCTCCTCAGAAAGATGGCACTGCTGAACTGAGCCGAGATCACCGACCGTGACCGCTCTCCAGCAAATGCACCAGACCCCGGTAAGTGGCCGCGAGCCTTCAGAGATATCTGGCCGCTCCACCAGGGCAGGGGGTTCGACCCACGACATGCTGTGGACATACCACTGCTATACCGCCGGTGTTTAGCGTTCTTCGCGGTGCTCCGATCACAGGCGGAGCACCGCGAAGTTCTCGCTGACTGACAAGGATCGAATCTCATGCGGAAGCTCTCCCCCTCGAAGATGCTCGCCACTGTTGTCGGGGTCTCTGCGGCCTTCGCCGTACTGACACCGGCCACGACCGCCACGGCCTCCACCACCACCGCCTCCTCGAGCGTCTCTTCGGCCGGTTGCAAGGACAAGTGGAGCAAGCTGAACACCAAGGACGGCTTCGTCAGCTACGTCCTGAAGCTCTGCAGCAACGGCTACGGCGAGGCGCGCGGCAGCGTGACGGACACCAAGAACGACGTCTGGACGACCGTGGTCGAGGTCTCCTTCAAGAAGAGCAACGGCAACGAAATTTACGGCGGGTACAAGGAGGCCGGCCGGAACAAGGGCCACAAGAGCTTCAAATGGTCCACGACCCGCACCAACCTCGACCGGATTACGATCAGGGCCAAGCGCTGCCTTCCGGGCACGATCGTGTGCAACAACACCAAGACCTACACGCTCTACCCCTGATCTGAGGCGTGGCAGTCGGGTCGCCAATGGTTGTCAGTTTCGGCGAGAGATGGCCGAGACCTTCTCAGTTATAGGGCCGCGCGTACCTTCGTGCAGCCGAGTAGCCGCCGCGACCACCAGTAAATCCGCATTTACTGCGGCAGCCGCCCGCGCCGTGCCCATCCTGAACTGGACTTGGCGGCGCAACTCCGCGAGCGCGAGGTCGATCTCTTGGTGCTCAAGCAGGGCATCGACACCTCCACGCCGGGTGGACGCCTGCAGTTCCACATGTTCGGTGCCTTCGACGAATTCCTCCGCGAACTCATCGTCGAGGGCACCCTCGAAGGACTGGCCTCGGCCCGCGCACGCGACCGCGTCGGCGGGCGGCCGGCGGCCCTGAACGCCCACGGGGTGGAGATGGCCCGCGCGCTGTACGAGATGAAGGGCGATGACGGCAAGCGCCGCTACACCGTCCCGCAGATCGCCGACCGGCGATGAAGGTCTGGCCCTTCGGCGTCGCCACCGCCGGACAACTCCGAGGCGTCATCGAGCGGCTGATCGATGCCCGCACTCGATGCAGACGCGAAAGCACGTGATGCACCGGCCGGCCTCTCGCTGAACTGGACGGCCGGCAGGTACTGCATCATGGCGAACTCCTTGGAAAGTATCAGGCGGACAGGCGGCGGGCGATGGCCGGGACCACGATCGCGGCGGCGACCACGTGCGTCATCATCAGCAGCACCCTTGTGGCCGGGGCCGCGTCCACGAGCACATCCGGCACCAGCGACAACACGGTGAGCACCACGGTGGTTCGGACGAATACCGTGCGCGGACGGCGAACCGAGCGAGCCAGCACCAGCGCCAGCACCAACCCCACCGCGGAGAAGATGACGGTCAGCACGCCGAACCCGGGCACCGGGATCGGCGTGCCGCCGACGACCAGGCTGATCCCGGCGAGCTCACCCACCGCGGCGATGGCCGCGGTCGCCGCGCCGGCGACCACCGCGGCGATCAAGCCCCCGATGACCAGCGGCTGCGCGGGAGAGGTGGCGGTGGCGGTGACGTCGTCGTGGACGTTCTGCATCATTTTGATGCCTTTCGGAGGAGAACTATTCGGACGGTCAGGCCCGGATCGCTTTGGAGCCGTAGCCCTTGTCGCCGATGACGTGGTCGGGCCGGAAGCGCGGCCTTCCCGGACCGGGCGGCGCACCCGTATCGCGTCCATCACGGCGGTGAAATGGGTGCCGTCGTTGGTGTTCCCGGCCCGTGAGGGTGAAAGCGAGCGGACGCCCCAGGGCATCGCAGGCCAGGTGAATCTTGCTGGTCAGCCCGCCTCGGGAGCGTCCGAGTGCGGCGCGGCCCATGGGCCGTACCACTTGCGTATGTCACGCCAAGCGGTCCCGGTACGGGACTTCCACACGATCCCGTTGAGAACCGGGCGGTCGTCCAACCGCTTCCTGCCCCGCAACGACTCGGGCAGCAGCGGACGGACGAACTCTCACTCGGCAGCCAAACCTGAACGGCCCGGTCGGGGCCGCCGCGGTTCCTAAGCTTCTGCAACGGGGTGGTAGCGCACATCGACCTCGGCAAAGGGTTGTGAGCCGTGGGCGTGTCGCAGCCGGATCGGCTGGCCGCCGGGGTTGTCGAAGAGTCGGATGCCGTCACCGAGCAGGATTGGTGCAATGTGCAGGTCGATTTCATCGATCAGGCCGCGTTCGAGCAGTTGGCGGCCGATCGTCGGGGAGAGGACTTCGAGGTTCTTGCCGCCGGCGGCCTCCAGGCCGATGCGTACGGCCTCGGCCACGTCGCAGTTCAGGAACGTGACGCCGTCGGCGGGCGTGGCGTCTTCGGGGTGGTGGGTGAGCACGAAGATCGGGCCGTTCCAGTCCTCGCTGTAGGGTCGGGCGCTCGGGTCGCGGTCCCAGCCGTTCCGCCCGCCCAGGACCGCGCCGGTGGTCTTGATGTACTCCTCTTCCACGCCGTCGCGGCCGGTGATCCCGGTCAGCCAGTTCATGGCGTGGTTCGGGCCCGCCACGAACCCGTCCAGCGACATGCTGAAGTGAAGTAGCACTTTCCCGCCTGCGGTCTGCGGCTCGGGGTCGTTCATTTTGTCGCCTCCTGCGATCTGCTTGCGTTCTGTGACTTTGTCGAAGAGAGATGGATCCGCCTGTCGCTTGGCCAGCGTCAGGGTCCGGTGAGTTTGGAGGAAACACGCTTCGGCGTGTCGCGATCAGCGACCTGTCCCAGGATCTCGGCGGCGCGGCGCTCGCCAAGGGCTCGGGCGAGCACGTCGCGGAGTTGCCTCCCCGGCGAGTTCCTCGGCCTTCGCGATCGCCTGTGCCACATCGTCGACGAAGTGGTACGACGCCTCAGGGGGCCACCCCGCCGGGCTTGGGCCGGTGCGATACCACGAACAGGTGACGCCCGATCACCATCGCCCCGATGCTCGCCCAGGTCGGCTTGACGTACGCGGCCGAGACCCGCGAAGTCTTGAACGAGCTGCCTTTGACGAGTTCGACGTCACCGTTGGGGTACCAGTCGAACAGCGGGCCGACCTGATCATCGGCGTCGGCGATGAAGCCGTCCACCGACACGACATCGTGCATCACAGTGCTCATGACTTCTCCAAGGTGTTCTGAGGGAATTGACGCTCTGTTTGATCTGCCGTTCTCACCGTCCGGCCGTCACCCAGCGACCACACCGCCATCGAGGTCGAGGTCGGCTGCCTCCTCGCCGCCACCGGCCCCGACGCCACCCACGACTTCGGCCTGCTGCCGGTCACCTGACGTCGGCGTCAGGTAGTAGCACGTGGGTGCGGTGGTCGAAGGCCTGTCCGTGCGGCGCGCAGGCAGTACCGGGCTCGCGCGGGCACAGCGCCCAGTGCCGAGTGACGCGCGCCCGGTAGAGGCGGTACGGCGCGGGCGGACGCAACCGATCGGGCGGGAACGCCCAGCCACCACGTTCGGGATCTCCCGGATAGACCGAAAGCCACCGGTCGAGGTCGATCTCCTCGGCCGCGCTCGCCGCCATGTACACCGCCTGCCCGCTGCCGGGCTCCACCTGGGAGTCGAAGACGACGATGCTGACCTCGGGGCGCTCGGCGATGTTGCGCGAGTGGGCCGCCCCCGGCGAGGAGATCCACAGGAAGTCCCGGTAGCCGTCGTGCGCGAAGTAGACCGGTGTGACCCACGGGCTTCCCATCCCGTCGGCCGTGCCGAGTGCGAGGTAGCGATTGGCGTCGATGATCGTCCGTACCGTGTCGGCGAGCGCGCTCATCGCCGGCTCCCCGCGATCAGCCCGGCCACCGTACCGAGGGCTAGGGGCAGCCACGGGTCCGCGTGCAGGATCGCGACACTCGTGACGACGGCGCCGGCCATCAGGCCGGCCAGGCCCAGCGCCGGGCCTCCGGCGAGCTTGACCGCGCCGGCCATCGCGAACTGGACGGCGAGCACTACCTGCCCCGCCCACAACAGGACCATGGCCCGGGGCCGGATGCGGTTGATCGCAGTAGTCATCGGTGACCTCCGAAACCGTCGTGGTGATGTCGACGTCACCACCTTGCGCCCGACCGGCTGCCGCGCTGAACCGTGGCGTCCACCGAAGCACCACCGAGGCATTACCGAAGCACCGCCGAGCGACCGCGCACCCGCTACCGGCCGCACCGGCGGATGCGCCATCCTGGGGTGATGGAAGGCGAGATCTCCCCGAGGGAAGCCGAGGTCCTGGCAGCTGTCGGTAAGCACCTGTCCAACGCGCAGATCGCCGGCCGCCTGCAGCTTTCGGTGCGGACCGTGGAAAGCCACGTGGCGTCCCTTCTGCGCAAGTACGGCGTCGCCGACCGGCGGGCCCTCGCGGCGCACGCCGCTCTCCGGGCCGTCCGGCCAGGCGAGATCAGCCGCTTGCCCGCCGGCCGTACGAGCTTCATCGGCAGAAGCGACGAGCGCGACGCCGCCCTCACCGCGCTGGCGGAGTCGCGCCTGGTCACGCTGCTCGGCCCGGGCGGGGTGGGCAAGACGCGGCTGGCGACGGTGGTGGCCGACGCGTATCCCGACGGCGGCGCGTTCGTCGACCTGGTCCCGGCCCGCGCCGGGCATGTCGTCCAGGCGCTGGCCGCCGCGCTCGGGGTGTCGGAGCACCCGCCGAGGCCGCTTGAGCACACCGTGCTGGAACGGCTCGCCCCCGGACG
The DNA here is from genome assembly GCF_044465905.1 of Nonomuraea sp. NPDC049480. Lineage (NCBI taxonomy): Bacteria > Bacillati > Actinomycetota > Actinomycetes > Streptosporangiales > Streptosporangiaceae > Nonomuraea > Nonomuraea sp. NPDC049480. The sequence goes on along the minus strand of NZ_JBITMD010000048.1, from coordinate 39,137 downwards.
GGCCCTGCTCGTCATGGACAACTGCGAGCACCTGATCGAGGAGGCCGGCGCGCTGATCGACCGCGTCCTGTCCCGCTGCCCGGAGGTCCGCGTGCTGGCGACCACCAGGGAACGGCTGAGCGTGATGGGGGAACGGGTCATCCCGATCTCTCCGCTTCCGCTGCACACCGACGCGCGCCGGCTGTTCCTCGACCGCGCACGTGCGATCGAGCCCGGCTTCGACGCCCCTCCCGAGCTCATCGACGACCTGTGCGCCAGGCTCGACGGCATGCCGCTGGCCATCGAGTTGGCCGCGGCGCGCGCCGGATCCCTGGGTACGGCGGGGCTGCTGTCCGCGATCGAGGACCGGCCGCGCCTCCTGTCGGGCGGTCGGGGTCCGGATACGCGTCACCGATCGCTGCGGGCGGTGCTCGGCTGGAGCCACGAGCTGCTGGACGACGAGGAGCGGGCCGTGTTCCGGCGCCTGTCGATCTTCTCCGGCGCCTTCGACCTGGACGCCGCCGCGGCCGTCTGCTCGGGCATGCCGCTCGCGGAGGTGGCCGACGTGGTGGGACGGCTGGCCGACAAGAGCATGGTGGCCCGCCACGGCGACCGGTGGCGGCTGCTGGACACCGTACGCGCCTACGCCGGCGAGCAGCTCACCCTGTCGGCAGACCTGACCGCAACGCGCGCGGCACGATTGTCATGGGCGGCGAACACGGCGGCCCGCCTCGAAGAACTACCGGCCACATTCGACCGCGTGGCCGAAGAGCTGCGCGCGGCCCTGATGGAAGCCGACGATCCGCCCGAGTCGGGCGGGGCAGCGCACCGCCTTGCCCGGTCGCTGGCCCGGCTGACGTTCGGGAGAGGCGCGTTCACCGAGGCGCGAGCCCACTACGCGGCGGCCGCCCGGCATGCGGGCGACGTGGCCGAGGCGTTCCGTGACCTCCGGGACGCCGCCCAGGCCGCGGTGGGCGTGGCCGACGAAAGCGCCGCGTACGCGCTGATGATGGAGGCCGCTGCCCGCGCCCGCGAAGCCGTCCCGCCGCGCCCCGATCTGCTCACTGCAGCGCTCGCCCACGCGGTGATCATCGCAGTGCGCTACCGATCAGGGGCCAAGGAGTCCTGCAAACGCCAGGCCGACCTGCTGGCGGAAGCACTCCCCACGGCAGACCCGCACGCCTCTGCCCTCCTCCTGACCGCGCGCGCCTGGCACGAGACCGGAGTCGGCCCTGCCCGTCAGGCTGTCGACGCCGCCCGCGCCACCGGCGACGACGCGCTGCTGCTCGGTGCCCTCGACGCCCTGGCCACCGCGACGGCCCGGGCTGGCAACACGCGGGAGGCGCACCGCATCGGCCAGGAACGACTCGGCCTCATCACCACCCTGCCCGCCGGCGACCCCGCGTCCACGGCGGAGACCATCGATGCCTTCCACGCCGCCAGCAGCGCCGCGATCGCCGTCGGCAACCTGCCCGCGGCGCGCACCATCCAGCAGCGGTCCCGGACGGAGGATCCCATCGGCGCTCACCCCTACATCGCGGCGCCGCGGCTCGTCCGGGTGCTGGCATTGACCGGCCGCTTCGACGAAGCCCTCGCACACGCGGAGACCATGTGGAACGGCTGGCGCGCCGACGGCTCCCCGCAGATGGCCTGGATGTCCTCCGCGGTGGCCATGGCCGCGTTGGTTCATGGACTGCGGCGATCCGACCGGTTCGAGCTCTGGCGTGCTCGGGCAACGGAGACGTCCGGCTGTTCCGACCCGGCCGACTCGCCCGACCTCGCAGCGTGCATGGCGTTCGTCGACGCCAGGACCGCCGTGCACACCGGCCGCTTCGACGATGCCGAGGCGCTGGTCGAGCGGGCGTTCGCCGACTTCGCCGAACCTTGGTGGGCGGCCTACGCGCGGGCCGCGGGAGCCGAGCTCTCCGTAGCCGCCGGGCTGCCGGACCGCCGGGCTCGCCTCGCCGAGGCGGCACCCTTCGCGGCCCAGAACGACTGGGCCGCCGCCTGCCTGGCCCGTGCCGAGGCCGAGGACGCCGCCGAGCTGACTGCCGCCACGGCACGGTGGGAACGCATCGACGCGGTTTTCGAGCGAGCGTGCACCCTGGCCCTGATCCCGGCCCGCACGCCCGAGGCCGGCGCAGCCCTCCAAGCCCTGGCCACCCATGCCCCGGCCGCTCGCCTGAACCTTGCGGGCCAGCGCGTCGGCCGCTTTCTCCACGGTAGCCGCGAGCTCGGATGGCCGTCTCGCCGAAGCAGTGGGGAAACCTGACACTTTCCCGCCACCTCGCTCCCCCGGTTCCCGAGCCCCTCCGACGACGACCGGGACCAGCCTGGGGGCACCTATCACGCATCGCCGAGCGAGCCGAGAGCACCGATGCTCAGCCGGGCGTTCAGGTCGAGGCGTACCTCGCCGTACGGGCGCACGTGCAGCCAGAACAGCAAGGTCAGGCCGCGCCGGTCGACGGGGGTGAGCAATGCGGCCCACTCGGGTTCGGCGAGCACGTCCTGCAACATCAGAGTGTTGACGTAGACCAGGCCGGCCTGCAGGATGCGCAGGCACAGCGCCGTCATCTCGACCTCTTCGCGCCGGTTGGTGGAGATCTCGCCGCCGCCAACGCGGTGCTCTGCTACGGTCCCATCACGATCTGCAGGCAGCGATGAGCTCCTCGGTGACCTTGCGCTCGGCCCGGGCGCCGACCCGGTGGATTGTGGCGATCAGCAGGTCACCAGGTTGTCGGTGACCTCGCGCTCCCGCCCGGCCAGCAGCGCGGCGAGCAAAGTGACGGTGGCGTCCGGCGCGTTGCGGGCCCGCCGGCGCCGGGCGTAGCGGGGAGGAACTGGTGAAGAAGACGCGGGTAGCACAGTTCCTTCGCGCGGTTCCTGGTTACGGACCGGCGAGGGTCGCGGCGCTGATGGCCGTGCCGGGGGTGGCTGAGAAGCACCGGATCGGCCGACTGACCGAGCAACAGCGGGAGCGTCTGCTGCGGGCGCCGGCCGGCTGATCGCCGAAGATCAGCCGAGCGCCGGCCTCATCTGCACCGGCCCGGCCGCCCGGATAATTGACTCGCCTCGTCAGCGGGAATGCCGATGTAATCCCGCCATGCGCATCACCTCAGAAACGTTCGCTGACGGCATCCGCGAACAGCTCTTCACTATCGGAGACATCCCCGGGGTGCTCTGGACGCCCGCCGAGGGCTCCGGTCCCCGTCCGCTGGTCTTGATCGGACACGGCGGCGGCCAGCACAAGAAGGGAGGGGAGGTCGTCTCCCGGGCCTTCCCCTACGTCACCTCCTGCGGCTTCGCGGTCGCCGCGATCGACGCGCCAGGTACCGGCGACAGGCCGGAGCACCCGCAGATCCGGCGGCTCGTCGCGCTCATCCAGGAACGAGAGGCCGCGGGCGAGCCCTTCGGCCCGGCGTGGCCCGCCCTCAACGAAACCGTGGCGGCGCAGCTCATACCCGACTGGCAGACCACCCTGGACGCGCTCCAGAAACTGGACTCCGTCGGCGACAGCCAGCCCGTCGGGTACTACGGCCTGTCCCAGGCCGGTGAGATGGGCATCCGCCTCGTCGCGGCCGAACCTCGGATCACAGCTGCGGTCCTCGGCCTCATCGGAAGCGACTGGCTCACCGACACCGCGGCGCGGATCACGATCCCGGTCGAGTTCGTGCTGCAGTGGGACGATGAAGGCAATCCGCGGGACTCAGTCATGAAGCTGTTCGACGCACTCGGCTCCGCCGAGAAGACCCTGCACGCCAACCCCGGCAGCCACTTTCGAGTCCCGTCCTTCGAAATCGACAGCTCGATCCGATTCTTCGCCCGGCACCTGGGTAGCCCTGGCACCGCGAGCAGCTCCTGACACCACCGGCGCCACGCCGGGGTCGTGGTCATATCCGGCCGAGATTTCCCGCTTGCTGTCTGGCCGCTGTTCTCGGAAGTGCTGAGCCGGCCGTACGCGACCCTCAGGACCTCGTTCTCGGAAGTCCCGGTTGTGAGCGCTTCCGAGAACACGGTCTTCGCGGAAGCTGCTGGCCTGTGTCGACGGCCGGTAGCGGGAATTTCCGGACGGATATGACCGCGACCCCCTACCGGCCTGCGCAAGCCGTGGCCGCCGATGGGCCGGTGTCTTGGGTGGTCGATGAGGACCTCGGGCTGCATGCACGGCAGACGGGCAAGGCGAGGCGCGATAACGGTCAATAAGCGCCAAACCGGGGCGTGTGGCTCAATGAGCACGGGATACGGCACGATGTGCGACTTCGGGTCTGGCGTCCTCGCCGACGTTCTGCAGCAAGGGCCGCCGCGCGGAGCGTCCCGCTGGCGCTGCGTACGCCGCGGGCGGCGATCTGGTGGATCGGGCTGTCGCTGCTGCTGGTCGGCGGCACGGTGGGCGGGGTGGCCTGGTGGCTGCTGGCCGGAATGCCGCTACCGGGCCGATCAGGCGGGCACGCGCAACGAGAGGCGCTCGGTCCACGCTAAGGATCATGTCACCGGCCGCCATACGGTGTGCAGGAAACTGCACACGCTGGCGCCACTGATCGTTCCCCTAGTCCCCGAGGGCCGTCACCGGCGCCGGGGTGCCGGGTCGAACGGCCGCAAGATCCAGAGCAGTCGGTTTTCGAGGTCGCCAGCACGGATTTCACGCTCGGCATCCGAGCGCGACGAGACGTGCGCCGGGAACGAGCTATGCACCGTCGTTGCCATCGCCCAGGGAATGGATCATGCTCCGCAGGATCCGGAACGCGTCTGACTGTTCGGTCTCGGTCATGCCGGCCAGCATTCTGACCTCGACGGACCGGACCGCTACGGTCGCCTTCTCGAGGCTCCGTCGGCCGCGAGGCGTGAGCCGCGTGGGAAGAACCTTCCCGACGGGTGCCTCCGCAGGCCTGGTCACGTAGCCGTCTCGTTCCAGGGCCTGGAGCAGCACGTTCATCGTCTGCCGGGTCACGAACGCGCCCCGCGCGAGCTCGGAGTTCGACAAGCCCGGTCGTTGAGCCAGCAGCTCGAGGCAGGAGTAGTGCGTCACGCTCATCCCGAGCGGCCGCAGCACCTCCTCCATGGCAGCGCGGAGGGCGCTCGACGCCTCTTTCAGCAGGTAGCCCAGTGACGTCTCCAGGTCGACGCCGACACCGTTTTGACTCATGTCAGTATTCTGACATATCTTCGCCTGTGTCAGAAAACTGACACGAAGAGAAGGAGTATCATCATGCCCGCCACCGGCCCCGACTTCATCTCGCTCCAAGCGCGCGACCTCGACGCTTCGCAGGCGTTCTACGAGCAGTACCTCGGCCTCGTCCGCTCGCAGACCGGACCTCCGCACGCCGTCGTCTTCGAGACGAAGCCGATCGCGTTCGCACTCCGCGACATCGTTCCCGGCACCGATCTCGCATCCGCTGCTCAACCCGGCATCGGTGCCGCGATCTGGCTCCACGCCACAGACGTCCAAGCCATTCACGATGCTCTGGTCGCCGACGGCCACACCATCGTCTCCGCACCGATCGACGGCCCCTTCGGTCGGACATTCACCTTCGCCGACCCCGACGGCTACCAGATCACTCTCCACGATCGCGCCTGACAGGCCAAACGCCACCGGACGATCACCGGCCCCCAAAGACCGAGGTTGCGCCCGAGGCTCGAGAATCCAGGCAACGTTTGTTCACCCAGGGTGATCACTTTTCCGGCTCTTCACACGCGGGGTGGACGGACTGTGACGTCGAGGCCGGGCGGTCATGGTTCGGCGCGTCGAGGGCCCGATAGAGGTCGCCTGCCGTGTCGTTGAACCTGACCAGTGGTGCCGGCGCTGCGGGTCGCAGGGATCGCCGCGGGACACCGTGGCCAGGCGCCTTGCTCACGAGCCGTTCGGGTGGCGTCCCACGACGCTGCCGGTCACGATCCGCCGTTACCGGTGCGGCGGCTGCGGGCACGTGTGGCGCCAGGACACCACCCGTGCCGCCGAGCCACGAGCGAAGCTCTCGCGCCGCGGGCTGGCCGCGGCAAGGGCGTCGGCGCGGGCGTGCCACCCTCGGCTGGGTCTTCTGGTTACACGGCACGGCGAGTACGTAGGCGACTCAGTCGCGGTTTTGCCAGAACAGCCTTTCGTCCTTGTCCGGATCGTTGACGATCTTGCATTCGGCGTCGAGCCACATGGTGGCACGGTTCTTCAGGGTGTAGGCGGGCCATGTAGGCACGTCTTTCGCGGTGGGACGGCCCTTGCGGGCGAAGCCCGCCCACAGTCCGCTCATGTGCCGCGCGGTCGCCAGCCGCCCCGGCGACTGATCTGCGTAGAGGAAGAAGTCAAGGTTCTTGTCGGTGTTGGCGAATTTGAGGTTGATGTCTGATGCGTGCGGCGAGCCGAGGGGGAAGTCGGTGCCGGGCACCAGGGTCGGGTTCTTGTAGGCGAGCTGGTACATGTACACGGGCGCGGCGCGCTGCGCCACCTTCGCTTCCGCGAGCTTTATCGCGTCGCGCCAGATCGGCGAGGTGGTGATCGCGAAGTAGAGCTGTGCCGGCGTCGCGTCGGGCCGCGAGGTGCGGAACGTGTTGATGATCTGGTCGAGCTCGGCGCCCTGATACGTGCTACTGAGCCTGCTGCGTAGGCCGGCCTCGTCGATGCGGAAGATGTCGGGCGGCCCGAAGAGACTGAAGAACACCGTCTCATCGCGGCATGTGCCGCACATCAGCGGCTTGCCGGCAGAGAAGGACGCGACGCCATCGGCGAAGGGGTGCCGCGGGATGATGGCGCCGTCGACGAAGGCGCCGAAGCCAGGGAGCGGGTCGGGGTCGCCCCAAGGCGCGACGCCGTTCGCGGCTTCGGACTGCTGGATCTGCAGCAGCCTCTCGGCCGGAATCTCATGCAGCTTGCGAATGTCCACCGTGGTCAGTCCCAATAGCTCGAGCGTGCGCTTAGCCCGAGCGGTAGCGCCTTCGCGGGTAGGGAAGCGCAGCGGCGCGGCGCTTTCGATCGAGGCCTTGTGGAACAGCGGCGCGGCGGCCGGCATGGTGTAGATGGCCGCGGTCTTGGCGCCGCCGCCGCTCTCGCCCCAGACCATGATGTTGTCGGGGTCGCCCCCGAAGTTTTCGATGTTCTCCCTGGTCCAGCGCAGCGCCGCGAGGATGTCCAGCATCCCCTGGTTGGCGGCGTAGTCGCCGCCTGCCAGATCGCCCAGAAACAGGTAGCCCAACAGGCCGAGCCGGTGGTTGGACTCGACCACCACCACGTCGTACAGCTGCGCCAGACGGGTGCCGTCCTGCCCCGTGGCCGAGCCGGAGCCGATCATGTAGCCGCCGCCGTGGTTGTAGAACATCACCGGCCGGCGCTCGCAGTCCGCGGCGGGGGTCCAGATGTTGAGGTAGAGGCAGTCTTCGGAGGGTGCCGGCATCCGGCCATTGCCGTTGGGGCCCATCTCGTTACCCGCCGCCTGGAACGCCGGGTTCGGAAAGGCCACCGTGTCGCGCACGCCGGACCACCGTCGGGGCGGCCTCGGGGCCTTGAATCGGAGTTCGCCGAGCGGCGGGGTGGCGTAGGGAACGCCGAGAAACTTGACGATGCCGTCCTCGCGTCTCCCGCGCACCTTGCCGTAACGGGTTGCCGCCTCGTCCGTCCTCTCAGTGCCCCGCAAGAGTGCCGGGAACGGCACGGCCATGCCGGCCACGGATAGCGACCGGCCTATCATCGTCCTGCGGTTCATCCCAGAACTTTCCATCAGACCTCCTCCTTCGGGAGAGCGCATATGGTGTGCGCTCTGGAATTCCTGGCGCAGCCAACCTGTTTCTCGAGCCTGGCTCCCCAGTTCCGCGGCGGGCCGACCACAACAAGAAGTGGTCCGGGGCTGCTGGCGATACAGCCGGACGTCGTGCTCACGAGAGCCAGACTTCTTCGGGCGCAGGGTGAATCTGGTGCCACAGCGAGTCCGGAATCGGATGCTGGGCGTGCTGGACCGTCTGCTCGACTCGCTCTGGCCGGGTGATGCCGACGACGGTCGATGTGATGCGGGAATCACGCATGGAGAACTGCAGCGCTGCGGCGGCCAGTGGTACGTCATGCCGGTCGCATACGGCCTGGACCCGTTCGGCCGCCTCGATGATCTGCGGCGGCGCGGATCCGTAAAAGTAGCGGTCGGTGTGGTTCGGGCCTTTGGCGAGCAGGCCGCTGGCGAACGGTGCGGCGTTGACGGCGGCGACTCCGGCGGCCGCGCAGTCGTCCAGCAGCGGCCCTGCCGACCGGTCCAGCAGCGTGAACCGGTTGTGCGTGATGACCACCTCGAACACCCCGGTGTCCACATACCGGCGCAGTAGCTCGATGGGACCGCCGGCGACGCCGAGGTGGCCGATGACGCCGTCCGCCTGGAGTTCGCGCATGGCCTGGACCGGCCCGCCGGGTGCTGTGGCCTCCGAGAAGGAGATACGCTCCGGGTCGTGCAGGTAGACCAGCGGCAGGTGGTCCAGATCCAGCCGTTCCCGGCTCTCCCGCACGGAGGCGTGTACCCGTCGGCCGGAGAAGTCGCCGGTCGAGTCCGGGTCCACTTTGGTCGCTACCAGGAAACCGTCGGGCACGCCGCCGAGTTCGCGTAGGACGGTGCCGATCAGGCGCTCGCTGGAGCCGTTCTGGCCGTACTCGTTCGAGGTGTCGAGGAAGGTGATCGGTCCTTGGAACACCCGGCGCAGCGTTTCCAGCGCCGTGTGTTCTGCCACCTCGTAGCCGTAGGTCTTTGGGTTGCTGCCGAGCGCGCTGGTGCCCACGCACAGCTCGGTCACGTGCAGCCCGGTTTTGCCGAGTGTGCGGATTCGCATGTCTGCTCCTTGTGCCATGACTATGCCTCTGCGGTGGAGAGGATCAGGACGTCTGACGCGGCGAGGGTGAGCGCGGTGCCGGTGACGAGGTCGCCGGCACCACACCGCGCGTTCATGGCGGCTTCATGCCGGGACACGGGCGCCGCTCACGGGCGGCACGGCAGGTCGTGACGGACGGCCAAGTCCGGCCGAGTAGGTCTGTGTCTTGGTGCCGTCCTCGGATGGGACGGTGATCGTGGTTGTTCCCGGTAACGAGGCGGGTTGTTGGATGGCCACGCCGTCGAACTCCAGCGAGATCCGCTTGCCGGTCATCGACTTCGGCAGCGTAAACGTCCTGCGGTACCAGCCCGGACCACCCGGCGCCCAGCCGCTGCCCGCGTCAGTCCCGGCGCCGGCGACGTTGGTTCTGGGCAGCTCGATGCTCCAGTCGTGCGGCACGTCAAGCGTGCGCCACGCCGAGTCGTCGTACCCCACGGACGCCGCCTCCGCGTACGCCCCCGTTGGATCGGTTGTGTCCGCGGAGTTGACCAGTGCGAACCGCCAGTCCTTGTTGAACGACCGGCTCCGTTCGTGCCCGCTGTAGGTATCGCCGGCGGCCTCGGCCGGAGACGTTCCGGTGCCGGCAAGCAAGGCCAGCATCACCGCACAAACGGCGAGCAGCGCCATCCTGCGCGGCGTCCGCAACATGTTCATGTGAACACTCATCTTCACCTCCGACCTTCACGCGGGTCTGGGGGTGGGCTTATGACTGGACGAGAGATGTCAGCGAAGAGGTGTCGAGGTCGGGGCCGGCCCGGCTGTGGGACGGCGTTCCGGCGGGGTCCGATCGCGTACCTGCGGGCTGCGCGAACGGGCGAAACTTGTCACCCTGCGGTGCCGCAGGCGACCGGCCGTCGCACAAGCGACCCGTCGCAGCGCTAGATCGCGACGGGCATCCAGGCGGCTCAGGCATGCGGAGAGAGGACGACACGACACCCTCCGGAAGATTGAAACGTTTTACGCGGGAGTGATGGTCGTTAACGTAGGCGTATCGGTGAGGGCGGTCAAGGGGTCCTTGGGAAACGATTCCTAGCGAGATCCCTGCTAGAGGGCGGCGGAGTACGTTCATTGGCGGTCTGCGCAGGTAACATTACCCATCGGTGTTGATCAGGGCACCGGGCGCCGCCGTGCGAGGCTCCCGAGCGTGACAACGGCGACATGGCGTACCTACTGGACTGGAACTCTGGGCAGACTGACCAGGATCGCGCTGTCTGTGCAAGACGCTGACCTGGCGCTCACCAATGAGAGCTTGGCCGGGCCGGCGTTTCTGTAGCCGGCTCGCGGCGGAAGTGGTGAGTGGCACGGGCGGTGGTCGACTGGGGCGTCAGGTGTGCCGCTGGGCGCTGGGTGGGGCTGTGGTACGGCGGGTGACCAGGGTGGGGGTGAGCTTGATCTGCGCGGCGGGCCGGTTGCGGTCGGCGATGCGATCGAGCAGGAGGCGGGCGGCGTTGGCGCCGATCTGGTAGCCGGCCTGGTCGACGCTGGTCAGAGAGATGAGCCGGAAGGCGGCGAAGGTCGTGTTGTCGTAGCCGGCGACGGAGATGTCCTCGGGGACGCGCAGGCCGGCTTCGGCGATCGCGTCGAGCGCGCCCAAGGCGACGATGTCCGCGCCGGCGAAGATGGCGGTCGGCCGCTCGGGGCGCGCGAGGAGTTGCTGGGTGCCGAGATAGCCGCCTTCCTGGGTGTAGCTGGTGGAGGCGATGTCGATGTGGTCGGCCAGGCCCCGGGCGCGCATGCTGCACAACGACACCCCGTTCACCGGCCGTTTCGAGTGCTCCGACCCGATGGTCAACCAGCGCTTCCGGTATCTGGAGGTCGACGGCTATCCGGGCGAGTTGTCCGCATCGGACGTGACCGCGCGGGATCCAGGGCAACTGGGTGGTGGCCCTGCTCAAGGGCAAGAACCCGAACGGCACCTTCGTGCTGAAGTCGCTGCCGGCCACCGACGACCCGGCAACGTTCATCATGCCCGCCGCGGCCGGCGCCGGCTACGGCGTCAACGCCAAGGCCAAGAACAAGGAACTGGCGATCAAGTTCGTCGATTTCATCATGTCGCCTGAAGGCATGACCGTGTTCAACAAGAAGCAGGGCAGCCTCCCATCGGTTCCGGACACCGGGTACACGGGCGACCCGTCCCTGGCCGAACTCCAGAAGTACATCGGCGAGGGCCGGACCGTGCCGTTCATGGACCAGCTCTGGCCCAACCCCAAGGTCGCGGACAACATGATCACCGGAATCCAGGAGATCTTCACCAACCAGTCCACTCCGGACAAGGTTCTCAAAACTATGGACGCCGACTACAAGGCCGGCTCATAACCCACTCGCACCGCTCCCCGCCCCGCCGGTGCTGCCACCACCGGCGGGGCCACCCCACCCAGGCGCCACAGGGCCCACCGCACCCCGCGCACACGGGTGCGGCGGGGCCGCCCCACGGCAGCACCAGCACGACGGATCAGACGCAGGAAGCACGCCGGCGCCTGAAGGGTGGCCGGCGGCAAGGGAGGCACCAGTGTCAACCCCCAGGTATCGCCGGCGCGTGCCGGCGGGAGTAGGGGTGTGCGTGACCCTGGCGTCGCAGGCGTTGACCTCTGCGCCCGCATCCGGGCACGGAACCGGACAGCCCAACGTGCACGTAGTGAACCTCCAGGTCGACGGCCGGTACGACGAGCCGCTCGGCATCGACAACACCAAACCGACCTTCGGGTGGCGTCGGGCAACGGGAACGTTTCAATGAACCGCTCCGGTATCGGACGGCCGTCCAGCAGGCCATACCCGAAAGGCCCGGCGTCGTCCCGGTTCGCTAACGCGGCCTGGCGTTCCAGCACCGGCCGAATCAGCGCCCGCCCCGGATCGGCGGCAGCCAAGTCCTCCACGCGTTGCCCCTGAATGAGCAGACAGTGAAGGTAGGCGGCGCGAGTGCCGGCCGGCACGGTGTCGATCAACTTGTCGCCGACCTGATGGCGCCACCGAACGTGGCCGCTGGACCCGCAGCCGATGGCAATGTGGACGTCGCCCACGCGCCACACCGCCCTGCTGTCGCGGCCACGCCACCGCCGCGACAGCAGCGGGCGCCAGAAGGTCATCGGCCGCGATAGACCACTCCCGGCGCAGCGTCATCAATGCCGACGTCATGGCCTCGACCGCCTCCACTGGACTCGCGTCAGGCGGCAGCTGCGCCAACGTCTCGGCGACACGCTCAGCAGCGCGGGCACCGCCGCTCATCCCGCCGAAATCGCGGCCGGACTTGTCGATGACGCCATCGATCAACGCCACGCAGTAGTCGATCATCTTCAGGCGCAAGCGTGAGCGAAAGCACGTCATGCAGACAGGTGTGGCGGCACGGCCATTCCGCACAGATCAGAGCCGCCGAGCAAGCTCACGGCAGCCGCCCATCGGGGCATGGAGCTCTAAGCCGAGCTTCGTTGATGCCTTTCGAATCACCACGCGCCCAGGAGATCAAATCCGCCGATGACTTCCGACCGGCGACCGGATGGAGGGGTTCGGATCGGTGCCCAGGCGCGCATGACGGACTCCTTGACGGGATCACCGTGTTGCGGATCCCGTGCCGCACGCCGGAAGGCCACAGTCGTCAGGCGAGGACGGGGAAGTTGCTGCGGAAGACTCCGCCGGGGTCGCGACGGCGCTTGATGTCGCGCAGTCTGGCCAGCTCGTCCTCGGGGAACGCCGCCGCGGCCCTTTCCTCCTCCCCCAGGAAGGTGAACGGCTTGCGGCCACTCGTATACGGTGCCATCGCCTCCGACACGGCGACCTGGCGTTCCTTCACCGCGGTCGCGAGCTCGGGCGTGGCGGGCACGCCGAGCATGCCCAGCACGTACGGCTCGGCGATGTGCCCGCACGCCCCCGCGGTAGGGGTGGCGCGGCCGAACGCGCCGCCGAGATGGCGCACCTGTACGAAGAGCAACGGCCCGACGGTTTCGCGCCCGGCGGCCGACAGCAGGGTCGCCGCCGCCTCGTCCCCGAATTCGGCCAGCAACTGCGCGGAGTACATCATCGGCATGGGCTCGGTCGGCTCAGCGCAGATGGTGCCCAGCTCGTCCACAGGCAGCGGCCCGCGGGTATCGAGGATACTCCCGGCGATCCGCTCCAGCGGTCGCGTCAGCGCCTGACCGGTGGCCGGCTCGCCCAGGAAGGCGACGTCCACGGCGACCGCGGCCATGCCGCGCAGCGGCGGCGGCAGCTCCTCCAGCGGAGGGAATTGGAACAGGGTGAACCACAGGCTCAGCTCATCCGGCGCCTCGGCGGTGATCTCGCGGAAGGCCGACATGACCTCCTCCGCGCGGCTGATCGGCCACAGGCAGCGGCCCCCGTACAGGCTCGGCGCCGGATAGAGGTCGATCTCCATCGCGGTCACCATCGCGAAGTCACCGCCGCCGCCGCGCAGCGCCCAGAACAGCTCGGGGTCTGAGTCCGCCGTGACTCGTGCCCGCGCCCCGCTGGCGTCCACGATGTCCAGGGCGCGCACGCTGTTGGCGGCCAGGCCGTGCGCGCGCCCGAACCAGCTGAGCCCACCCCCGAGGGTGAAGCCCGTCGCGCAGACCACGGGGGAACTGCCGGCCAGCCCGGTGAGCCCGTGCTTGGCCGCCGCGGCCAGCACCTCGCCCCACTTGGCGCCCGCCTCGACCCGGGCCAGCCGCTCCTGCGGCCGGATCTCCACACCGCACATCCGGCCGGTGCGCACAAGGATCTGTCCGTCCAGGCCGGACGACGCGCCGTGTCCCGTCGGCTGGACGGCGACGCCGAGGCCCACCGATGCCGCGTAGGCGACGAGGGCCGCCGCGTCTGCCGCGTCCTCGACCTCGACCACGGCGCGGACCCGCTGGTCGACGACGCGGTTCCAGGGCAGGCCGGCGGCCTCGAAGCCCGCGTCGCCGGGGACCAGGACCTCTCCACGCACCGCACGCCGGAGAGCTGCATGATCGATCATGATTGTCCCTTTCATTCGCTGTTCGGCCCTATGGTGCGTTGGGCCAGTTGCGAACGTCATGGAAGGGACTTGAGATGGGGCCGGCTGTCCGGCAGGTGTGTGGGTCAGTGGCGCAGATCGTGGCAGCGCCTGAGTGCCTCGCGTTCCCAAAGCGGCGCTTCCCAGCGACGCGCGACCTCGACCGCATGGGCGAAGTGCCCGGCCGCCTCCTCGTCGCGCCCGAGAAGGAGGGCGAGTTCGCCCAGCGAGTGCGCCACCGGGCGCATCACCACCGACAGGGCCGCGCCTCCGGCCAACACGTCGCGGAGCGGGAGAAGCATCTCCATGAGATCCTCGGCCTCGGCACGCTCGCCCAGCGCGACCACGGCCATCGTGCGCAGCGTGGCGAACACGGACTGATAGAAGTCCCGGCGCAGGGGCGGGAGATCGGCGCGCACGGCCCTGGCCTCGTCCAGCCGTCCGGCGGCGGCCAGGGAAAGAGCCAGCGCGTCGGCGACGAACGGGCCCGCGGACTCGTACATTCTCCGCAGCATCGGCTCGAACTCGTCGATCCGGCCCTCGCTGATCCGGATGCTGATCATCGCAAGCCCGTGGACGGTATGAGCGTGGATCGATCCGTCCCGCCGCATCTGCTCGTACACCGCGCCGTACAGTCTCTCGGCCTCGTCGAGTCGCCCGGCGATATGGGAGAGCATGGCCTGAGCACACATCGTGACGATCTGCCACTCCCGCATCTGGTACGTCCGTGCGAGCTTGGTGCCACGCTCGACCCGGGCCAGCAGCGCCTTCTTGTCGCCGCGGGCGCCCGCCACCGTGGCGAGGGTCAACTCGGCGAACCACCCGAAGGCGATCAGTTCGTGCTCTTTGGCCAGCGCGGCCAGCTGCTCGGCGAGGGCGGAGCGGAGGTCGGACTCGCGCTCGTAGTCGGCCTCCTTGATCAGGAGAGTGAGGCTCAGCGCCGTTGTCGCCGGGTCGTTGAGATCGCGTGCCAGTTCGGCCGCCTCGCGTGCCGCGGTGGCGCTCCGGGGGTCGCCTTCTCCGTTGAGCTCGCAGACGAATACTTCCAGGAGGCGGCACCGCGTGACCGGCTCCAGGTCGGTACGGCGGAGGAGCCGCGAGAGCAGGCCCAAGGCATGCGTGTCCACCACGCCATAGGGACGGGTCTGCCAGGGCGCGGCCTCGATCCATGACGTGCAGGCGGCCACCAGCAGCTCGTCCCTGCCGGACTTCTCGGCGATCCGGATGGCCCGTTGCCGCGTGGCGTGGGCCGTGGTGATGGCTCCGGCGCGGGCGTGCGCCCTGACGAGCATGCCGAGCAGCTCGACGCGCCGAGCGTCGTGGTCGCCCGGCTCGGTGACGCGCTCGAAGCAGTCCAGTGCCTGGGTCAGCTGTTCGACGGCCGTGTCGTGGGCGTATCGCCGGGTGGCGAGCTTCGCGGCCAGGACCGAATAGTGCACGGCCGGCGCTGCCGTGGCCGATGTCGCCGCCCGCGCGTAGTGGTAGGCGAGGGCGGTCGGCTCGTCCGGGTGGAGCGCCCGTAGCGCGTCCGCGGCCCGCGCGTGCATGCGCGTCCGCCGTACCTGGGAAAGATCCTGGTAGAGCGTGTCGCGCACGATGGCGTGCACGAACCTGACCCGCCCCGGTGACGGCTCCGTCAGCAGACCGGAGAACACTCCGGCCTCCAGCGCGTCGAGGACCCCGTCCTCGTCGCTGTCCGCGGCGTTGACCAGGGCCTCGACGTCCGCTTCGCGGCCGACTACCGCGGCCAGGCGCAGCACGCTCACCGCTGCCGCCGGAAGCCGCGCCAGGCGGCGACGCAGCACGTCCCGCACGCCCTGGGGCACCGTCGACAGCGTTCCCTCGCTGGCCAGCAGCCGTGCGGTCTCCCAGACATAGAACGGATTTCCGCCGGTGCGCTCGGCCAGCGAGGCGAGCGTCCGGTCATCCACGGGCCGGTCGCAGATGGACGTCACGAGCCTCTCGACGTCGCCCGCGGGCAGGCCGTCGAGCTGCAGCCGCATCGGGGAGTGCCGGGCGACCGCGGCGAGGAGGTCCTCCTGCGCTTCCGTGATGTCCGAGTGGCGGTAGGCGGCGATCAGCAGGATGCGGGCGTTGGCCAGCTGCTGGACAACCGCTCCGAGCAGGGCGAGGGTCTCCGCGTCGGCCCTGTGGAGATCATCCAGCACGATCGCCAGCGCACGACCCGATCCGTCCTGGACGATCGTGCGCAACCAGGCGCACACCGCACGATGGAGCCGGAAGCGTCCGGCCGAGGCGTCATCCTCGATCAGCGGCGCCTCGCCCAGAAGAGGGGACAGCGTCCTCTCGTGCTCACCCGGAGGAAAGCGATCCGCCAGCGGACGCAGGACCTCCAACCAGGCCCATGCCGGGGGCGCGCCTTCCGTCTCCGGACAGCGTCCCACGCTCACCAGCCATTTCGCGGGATCCAGGCCGTCTTGCAGGTGGTCCAGCAGCGCCGACTTTCCCGCCCCCGGCTCTCCCGTCAGGAGCGCGATCCTGCGCGTTCCGGCGAGCACGTCGCGTGCCGCCTCCGTGAGCGCGGCCAGCTCGCCCACCCGCCCCACGAACAGCGGCCTGGCGCCCGCGGTGTGCCGCGTGGCGTCCTCCGCAGGCGCGTCAGGCGAATCCGGTGGGGCCACACTGGCGGACCGCCGCGCGACGGAGGCATGAAGCACCTCCATGCGCTGGCCGAGAACGGCCTCCTCCAGCTCCACCAGCGCGGGCCCGGGATCGATGCCGACCTCGTCGGCCAGCGTGCGGCGGGCGCGGCGCAGCGCATTCAGCGCGTCGGCCTGGCGGTCGCTGCCCCACAAGGCCAGCGCGAGCAGCCGCCAGCCCTCTTCGCGCAGCGGTTGCTGACGGGTGAGCACTTCAGCCGCCGGAACGGCGTCGGCTGCGGGTGCGGACCGGAGCATCATCGTCACGAACAGCTCACGAGCGCTCAGCCTGAGTTCCTCCAGCCGTGCCACTTCGGCGACGGCCCACTCCTCGTCCGCCACCTCCGCGAACGCTCCTCCATTCCAAAGGCCCAGCGCGTCCGAGAGAAGAGACCGCGCGTGAGAGGGCTCGTCGTGAGCCCGCTCCCGCGCCGCGCGGACGAGCCGTTCGAACCGCCATGCGTCAACCGCGTCGTCGTCCAGCCGCACGGCGTACCCCGGGGCGGCGCTGACCAGCACACGAGCCAGAGCACGCGGCGGCCGGTCCGGCTCTACGGCACGCCGCAGGTGCGACACGTACGACTGAAGCGCCGCCGTGGCCCGGGGCGGAGGCTCGTCCCGCCACAAATCCTCGATCAGCCGATCCACGGACACGACGTCGCCTCTGGCGAGCACGAGCCGCACCAGGACCGCACGCTGGAGCGGCCCCCCGAGTTGGACGGGCGTTCCCTTCACATCAGCATGGAACGTGCCAAGCACTCGGATCCGGATCGTCACCGAACGAACCCGGCCGAACGTACAGAAGACCGGCTACCGGCCGAGGGCCGGTCGCACAACGCACCAGGAAACGCCCGTTTCGGGACAAAGATGAGCACGCAGAACATCGTAGGTGTCCCGGATCCATCTCCCAAGTGCTCCTCAAGACGAATCCAAGCGATCTGGAGAGAGTAGGCAGTGAGGACGGCTACCGAACGCCCGTCCGCACCCCCGGGAGGAGACATGACGGCCATGACAGATCAGGCACCGCCGAACGCTCACGACATGCGCATCGTCCACAGAGTGTTCCGCAGGGAGTCACGGACGCTGGCCGAAGCCGTCACCGCGGCGGGCCCACGAGACATCCCCCGCGCACGCGTCCTCGCCGCGCACTTCCGCGCCTACGCGCTGGTACTGCACCACCATCATTCGGCAGAGGACGACCTCCTCTGGCCCAAGTTGCTGGCGCGGGTGGACCTGGAGGCCGACCTGGTCCTGCACATGGAAGCACAGCACGAACAGCTCGCAGCCGGCTTGGAGAGGATCGGCGAACTGTTGTCCGACTGGGAGCAGACGGCGGCGGCCCAGGTCCGAGACGAGATCGCGCTGGCCCTCGTCGGTCACCGCGCCGCTCTGCTCGACCACCTTGACGAGGAGGAGACCCATGTCCTCCCCTTGCTCGAGCAGCACATCACCGTCGCGGAATGGGAGGAGATCCGCAACGCGTTCACCACCTTCCCCAGCGAAGGCAGAGCACCGTACCTTCTCGGCGCCCTCCTCGAAGAGGCCACCGCGGACGAACGCGCCCACCTCATCGGCGAACTACCCCTTTCCGCCCGCTTGGGCTGGCGATTCATCGGCCGCCACCGGTACGGCCGCCGGATGAGGCTGATCCGCGGTCAAGGCAGACCCTGAACACCCCCCATGTCACCGAGAACCCGCCCACCGCCGACACGCGATAGGCGGCACCAAGCGGCCATCATCGGACCCGAGGAATCGCCTCTCCTGAATGAGACGGCGGAATCATGCCTTCAGCCCACATGGCCGAGCAGACCCTGCAACCGTTCCCGGACGTACTGCTCGGTCTGTGCCGCATCGCGCTTGCCAACGTCGACGATCACCGGTCCTGAAATGTTCAGCGTCCGGCTAAGTGGCGACGGGGCCGACAGCCTCAGCAGGCGTCTTCGAACTCCATGTGTGATCTTGAGGAACCGAGAGATCGGTTCGAGATCAGAGAAGACGTTGGACAGCGAATCGCGAAGAGGGCGGTATAAGCACATGTCATCGCGGGTCAAGGGGTATGACGTTCTGATTTCACCATGACGAGCAGTCCCGCCGTAGTCAGCCCGCCGGCGTGCAGGCAGAGCGTTGGGGCAATGCCGAGCCGTTCGCCGAGCACGCCCGCCAGCGCCATCCCGAACAGCGCTCGCGGTGTGGCGTTCCCCGGGCGTGCGGCGAGCGCCAGACCGCCGGCGATCCCGCCGACTGCCTGCGCCGACAGGAACAGCCCGTACGCGTCCACTTTTCCGCCGAGCACATCGGCCACGAACGGTGCCGCGAGCGTCGCGAAGATGCCCCCGCCCAGTCCTGTGATCACCATGTATGCCACCAGCAGGCGCGCGCCGCGGTTCTTTCTGGCCGGCCCGCATCAGCAAAAGCTGTCCGCGCCCTGCCCGACGCTTCCCCGCAGCGCTCCCTGTCAAGGGTGAACGACCGGTGGAGTGGCCGCCGTGGTGTGGGTCGCGGTTTGGCCGAGCGTGCCGGCGGCCCACGTGCGCCATTGCTGCACGAGGTCGATCGTGGGGTCGCGCAGCCAGTGCAGTTGCAGTCCGTCGAGTACGGAGATGGTTTGCAGTGCGAGCTGCTCCGGCTCCGGGTGCCAGGCCTCAGCGCGTTCAGCGAGCGTGGCTATCGCCCGTTGCAGCCGGTCGTTGAAGAAGTCATGGGCGGGATGGACGGGGTCCAGCGACTCCGCGGACAGAACGGTGTAGAGGCGGATGATTTCCGGGCGTCGTGCGTTCCGCTGCACGAGCCGATCCACCGCCTCGACGTACTCGGCGGCGGTGCGCACGTGACGATCGGACGGGGAGACGGTATGGATGTCGACCTGGTCGCGCCAGTCGAGGACATCGAGCAGCAGCGCCTCCTTGGAGGGGAAGTAGTGCAGGACGGCCTGAACGGTGATGTCGAGGTGCTTGGCGACGTCGGCCAAAGTCAGCCCCCGGTAGCCCTTTTCCGCCAGCAGGGTCATCGTGGCTTCCAGGATCTCGGCGCGTCGTTGTTCGGGCTTGAGACGTCGTCGTGGCCGACTGCGACTCGCCTTGCCCGAGTTGGGTTCAGCCGGGGCGTTGGTGTTCGCCATCTGCTGGAGTCCGATCAGATCACTCATAGTCATTCTTCGAAGGTCAGTGTGCGGGTCGCGCACAGGCGCTGAAACCAAGACGCGGAGTCTTTCCAAACCCGGGCCATGTCGGCGGTGTCCACGCGGATGAGGCCGAATCGCGCGGTGTACGCCGCCGTCCACTCGTAGTTGTCCAGCAGGGACCAGACGTAGTAACCCCGGATGTCCACTCCGTCGGCGGCAGCGCGGAGAGCCTCCTGGAGAAAGCCGGCCAGGTAGGCGATCCGGTCGGCGTCGTGAACCCGGCCGTCGACCATCGTTTCAGCACGGTCGGCGTACCCGTTCTCAGTGACGTAGAGGGGGATGGTCAGGCCGTACTCGGTACGCAGCAGGCGGGCGGCGTCGCTGACGGCCCCCGGGTGGAATTCCTGGCCGTTGGCGAGGTAGTTCCCTCCCGGTAGCCGGTTTTCCTCGGGCGTCGTCCACCAGTACGGGTTGAAGTTCTGCGCGTCGACGACGACCCGTGAGTAGACATTGACGCCTAGGAAGTCGATGGGTTCGGCGGCCAGCGCGAAGTCGTCAGGCTGGACGGTGGGGTCAGTCCTTCGGCGTCGAGGCGGGCACGTAGACGGGGGCTCCAGCCGCAGCAATGGGCTCATTGAGCGTGGCCCACAACGGCACCCGGTCGCCGTACCGGTCGAAGGCCAGCGCCGCGTACTCCTCGAACCAGTCGATGACCTCGCGGTTGGGCCATCCACCACGGTCCTGCAGCGCCTGAGGAAGATCCCAGTGGTAGAGCGTGACGTTCGGCTGTATCCCGGCGGTCAGCAAAGCGTCGATGAGCCGGTCATAGAAGTCCACACCCGCCTGGTTGACCGGCCCGGTGCCCTCGGGCGGCAGCCGTGCCCAGCTCAGCGAGAACCGGTAGCTGTCCAGGCCGATGGCCTGCATGTGGCGGATGTCCTCGGCGAACCGGCGGTAGTGATCGACGCCATCGCGCCCGCTCACGCCACCTTCCGTCTTGCCCGGCAGAGAGGTGAACGTGTCCCAGATCGACGGGGCTTTGCCGTCTACGTTCCAGGCTCCCTCGATCTGGTAGGCACTTGTGGCAGCGCCGAGAACGAACCCATCGGGAAGGGGCATTTCCGGCAAAGTGCTCTCCTTCGAGTCTTGCGGTGGGCCGGCGTCGCGGGGGCAGGTGCGAACACGGCCAGCCACGAAGCGGTGGAGCCGGCAACGAGAGCAGCTTACCTACCGACGCTTAGATAAGGCCATACCTACTGTTCCTTAGATAGCGGGGACGCTAGGGCGTTGTCGGCCGTACCCCATTCACCACCCGATCGCCGCCCGGGATGGCCACCACGCTGAAGGAGTACGCAGAATCCGCCGCGCCAGCGCATAAACAAGAAGCCGAGACAGCCGTGTAACGTTTTCCAGAAAGTATCGCCGGACCTTAGGAGCTGATCCTTGGACGTTGAGGCAGGAACCGACGACCAGGTGCGAGAACCGATTACACTCCCGAGGTAACGCTTCCTGCCAGCTCTCCGGGGATGTCGAATGACAAAGGGCTCAGCACCGGCCCGGCGGGTCACCATCGTGGACGTCGCCGAGCACGCCCAGGTCTCCATCACCGCAGTCTCCAAGGTGCTGCGCAACGCCTACGGGGTCAGCCCGAAGATGCAGGCCCGGGTCCGTCAGGCCATCGCCGAGCTTGGCTACCGGCCCAACGCCGCCGCGCGGGGCATGCGCGGCCAGACCTACACCATCGGCGTGACGCTGCCGAACATCATCAACCCGTTCTTCGCCCAGATCCTCGACGGCCTCACCGAGCACCTCGCCGACACCGACTACCAGGTCCTGCTCGGGGCCTCCTGCAACGAGGAGAAAGCCGAAGCCAAGGTCACCCACGCCATGATCGACCGCAGCATGGACGGCCTGGTGCTCATCGCGCCGATCTCCTCACGCGCTTACCTCGAACAGGTCGCGAGCACCATGCCCACCATTGTCGTCGGACGGCACGGCCGCTCCCGCGCCTACGACACCGTCGCCGACGACGACTTCACCGGCGCCGCGCTCATCGTCGACCACCTGGCCGACCTCGGCCACCAGCGGATCGCCCACATCGACCACCACGAAACCGATCTCGACCGCCTCGCCGAGATGCCCAACGCCATCCGCGCCGCCGGATACCGACACGCCATGCACGCCCGCGGCCTGGCCGACCACATCGACATCGCCTCCACCAGCTACACCCAGGAAGGCGGCTATCTCGGCGCTCAGCAGCTGCTCGCCCGCCCGGTCCGCCCCACCGCCATCTTCGCCGGCGCTGACATCGTCGCCATGGGCGTCCTCGACGCCATCGCCGAGGCGGGCCTGCGCGTCCCCGAGGACATCTCCGTGGCCGGCTACGACAACACCACCTTCGCCGCCTTCCGCCCCATCTCCCTGACCAGCGTCGACCAAGCCGGCCGCCAGATCGGCGCCAACGCCGCCCGCCTGCTGCTGGACAGGATCGCCGACCAGACACGGCCGTCCACCCAGGTCAAGCTCTCCCCCACCCTCGTCACCCGCCGCACCACCGCTCCACCCGCCGGGTAAAGGCAAGGTCGAGAGTGATACGCATCCGCGGCTGAGGCGCTGCTCCAGGGTGATCATAGAGCGGTGGGCCGGTGGCTGCAGGAGACCGACGAACTCGGCGACGCGGTGGTGTGTGCGCACCCCGCGGGTCTGCGGGTCCTCGGCGATGTTCCCGACGGCGCCCGCGGTCGTGTGGATCGACGCACCCAGGATGGAGAGGCATAATACCAGAAAGGAGCAGATAGCCTCAAATCGACACGTTTAATTTGATAAATTTCGTCAGCGAGTAGACGACTCTGTATCTTGTCCAATGTGAGCGACGGGCGCAGGCAGGGGCGAGACACTTCGGTCCATTCGGTAGACAGGGCGATCTCGATTCTCCAAGTGCTCGCTCAGCGCCGCGTCGCCGGCGTCACGGAGATCTCCAACGAGATCTCCGTGCACAAGTCAACGGTGTCTCGGCTGATTGCCACTCTGGAGGCCAGAGGCCTGGTCGAGCAAGCCTCCACGCGAGGGGGGTACCGTCTGGCCTCCGGCGTCTTGCGTTTGGCCGAGGGAGTGGACCAGAACCACGATCTGACCGTGATCAGTCGCACCGTGTGCAACCGCCTCGCGGAGGAGTTGAAGGAGACCGTCATTGTCGCGGTGCATGAGGGCCGCACAGTGGTCAGTATCGACCAGGTAAACGGCTCGTCCTCGCTCACCATCGTGAACCGGGTCGGGCAGCGTCATCCTCTTCACCCGACTTCTGCCGGCAAGGTTTTTCTCGCGTACATGCCCCGCGCCGAATTGCAGACCTACCTCGACGCGGAGTTGACAGCTCTCACCCCGCACACGATCACCGATCCGGACGCTTTGGAGAGCGAACTGGAGACCGTGCGCAAGCACGGTTATGCCCGAGTCATCGAGGAACAGGAGATCGGACTCGCGGCCGTCGCGGCGCCGATCCGGGCTCACGACGGCCAGGTAGCCGCCGCCTTGGTGGTCTCCGGTCCCGCGTTCCGCATCGGCGAGGACACCATCCCCAACATCGCCGAACACCTGCTGTCGGCTGCCGCGGAGATCTCAGAGCGCAACGGGTATCCGAAGACCGGCTGACTCGCGCCTGTCCGACTTCAGCAGCAGGCCCGCCGTCGTGTCGTGTGGGCCATCGGTGACCTGTCGTAGCGGCGGACCTGGCACCGGATTGCGGCCCGCCGGCCGGGGACTCGGCCAGGAAACGAACAGGGGCGCCCGGCAGAGTGCTGCCGGGCGCCTCAGCGTTCGCGAGGGTTTGGAGCCAACCTGGCTCTGGTGACCGACGGGAGGTCAGCGGCCGTGATAGTGCATGACGTGCTTCGTACGCGAGTAGTCGTCGAGCGCGTAGATCGACAGGTCTCGCCCATACCCCGAGCCCTTGAAGCCTCCCCAGGGCACCTCGTTGGCAAGCACGAGGTGGGAGTTGACCCACACCGTGCCGGCGTCGAGCCGAGCGGCCACATCGTGGCTGCGGCCGCCGGCTGGACGGGTCAGGCGGCCACCATCCCGTGCGGATCGATGACGTACTTCTTCGCCGCGCCCTGGTCGAACTCTTGGTAGCCCTGCGGCGCCGCGTCGAGTCCGATCGTGACGGCGTTGACCGCCTTGGCGATGTGCGCCTTGTCGGCCAGGATGAGGTTCATCAGTCGCCGGTTGTAGCGCTTGACCGGGCACTGGCCGGTGGTGAACTCGTGCGACTTGGCCCAGCCGAGGCCCAGGCGCACGCCGATCTGCCCCACCTTGGCCGCGTCGTCGACCGCACCGGGGTCGCCCGTGACGTAGAGCCCCGGGATGCCGAGCGAGGCGCCGGCGCGAGCGACGGTCATCATGTCGTTGAGTACCGTCGCCGGAGCTTCGCCGGCCCCTGCCCCGTGTCCGCGAGCCTCGAAGCCCACCGCGTCGACGGCGGCGTCGACCTCCGGCTCGCCCACGATGTCCGCGATCATGTCGGCCAGGTTGTTGCCGCTGCTGAGGTCGACGGTCTCGCAGCCGAAGCTCCGGGCCTGCGTGAGCCGGTCGGCGTTCATGTCACCGACGATGACGACCGAGGCCCCCAGCAACTGCGCGGAGTACGCCGCGGCGAGGCCGACGGGTCCGGCGCCCGCGACGTACACGGTGGAGCCGGTGGTGACGCCGGCGGTGTAGGCGCCGTGGTAACCGGTCGGGAAGATGTCGGACAGCATCGTCAGGTCGAGGATCTTGGCCAACGCCGCGTCGCGGTCGGGGAACTTCAGGAGGTTGAAGTCCGCGAACGGCACCATGACGTACTCCGCCTGGCCGCCCAGCCATCCGCCCATGTCGACGTAGCCGTACGCCGCGCCGGCACGGGCCGGGTTGACGTTCAGGCAGATCCCGGTCTTGCCCTCGTTGCACATCCGACAGCGCCCGCAGGCGATGTTGAACGGCACCGAGCAGATGTCGCCCTCTTTGACGAAAAGGACGTCGTCACCCACCTCGACCACTTCGCCGGTGATCTCGTGGCCCAGCGTCTGGCCGATCGGGGCCGTCGTACGGCCGCGGACCATGTGCTGGTCGCTGCCACAGATATTGGTGGTGACCAGTTTCAGTACGACGGCGTGCGGCGCGGCCTTCTTGATGCCCAGCCCTTTCACCACGTCGTCGGGGAGCTCTAGCTTGGGATAGTCGATCTTCTCGATGCCGACCTTCCCAGGCCCCTGGTAGACCACGACCTTGTTGCCTGCCATGTGCGGTGACTCCGTCCTGCTCCTGGATGTGAAGCGAGTTTCCGGCGTGCGTGGCGGGCGTCGTCACATGACTCCCGCCTGGTGTGTGAACCGCTGGCCCGGTACGGCGCTCTGCCTGACGCGAAGACGGTGCCGTACCGGGCAGCCGCGTCACTTCGTCAGGTACTTCTCCAGGGACGTGGCGTAGCCGGGGTTCTTGTCGAGCCACGCCTGAACGGCCTTCGCCTCCTCGCCCTCGCCGAACTTGTTGACCACGGTGTCCTCCAAGCTGCCGTACTGCGTGTCGTCGAGCTTGAAGTTCTTGATCATGTTGGCGACCTCCGGGAAGTCCTTGGAGAATCCGTCGCGAGCGATGCTGTGCAGACCTTCCGACTTGCCGAACGCCCCCTTCGGGTCCTCAAGGGGCCGGACGGCGAAGGCCTGGTTGGCCCAGAACGGCTTCCACAGCGTCACCGCGATGGGCTTCTTCGTCGCCGTGGCCTTCTTCAGCTCCGTGAGCATCGCGGTCGTCGAGGAAGTCACCAGCTTGAAATCGCTGTCGAGCCCGTAGGCAGGGAAGACGTCGTCCTGCGCCGCCTTCGTCAGACCGGCGCCCGGCTCGATTCCGATGATCTTGCCGTCGAGCTCCTTCGCATGGCTGGGCAGGTCGGCGATGGACTTGATAGCGGAGTCCGTGGGCACCGCGAGAAAGAGCCCTGCGCCCTGGTAAAACGTGCCGATGTCCTCGATCTTGTCGCCGTACTTGTCCATGAAGGCCTTGTGCGTACGCTCCGGCCAGGCGGAGGAAAGGACGTCGATGTCCCCGTTCGCGAGCGCCGTGTACATCGGGGCGTTGTCGCTGAGCTTCGTGATCTTGACGGTGTAGCCCTTGCTCTCCAGCACGTTCTTGAGCAGGTACGCCGTGCTCGTCTCGTCGGTCCATCCCGGGATCACACCCATCGTGATGGACTTGCCGTCACTACCGGACCCGCTGGTGCCATTGGTGCCACTGTTGCCTGCGCAGCCGGCCGCAGCCAGGGCGAGCACCGCCACGGCAATACTGAGCCGCACCGACAAGGCCCTGTGTCGCTTCGCCATATTTGTGTTCCTCTCACGTTCCGGATGGCTGCAGCGCGCTATCCGCCGACCCTTGCTGACTCGATTTCGACCGCTGCGGGCGATTTCGCTCCACCCTCGTCGAGAGTGGAATCCTCTTGTTCCTGAGCGGACGGCCGTTGCTTGCGCGGCCAGAAACCGCGCCTCCCGCCGCCCTTGCCCTGTCCGATGGAGGCCGTGACCCGATCCAGATAGATGGCCAAGATCACCACCGAGAGCCCTGCCTCGAAACCAAGGCCCAGATCCAGCGTCGCGATGGCGGTTGTCACCTGACCGCCCAGCCCCTCCGCTCCGACCAGACCAGCGATCACAGCCATCGAGAGGGACATCATGATGACCTGGTTGACCCCCGCCATGATCGTCGGGAGCGCCAGCGGCAGTTGTACGCCGAGCAGAGTCTGGCGGGGCGTGGAACCGAACGCGTGGGCCGCCTCGACGACCTCCGCGTCCACGTTCCGGATCCCCAGTTCCGTGAGTCGCACGCCCGGCGGCAGCGCAAAGATGATTGTGGCGATGACAGCCGGGACGACGCCGATGCTGAACAGCGTGACGACGGGTACCAGCCACACGAATGCGGGCATCGTCTGCATCAGATCCATGACTGGCCTGAGCGCTGCACTCGCCCACCGCTTGCGCGCTGCGAGTACCCCTGTGGGGATCGCGATCAGAACTGCGGCCACGGTGGCGACCAGAACGAGCGCCAGCGTCTGCATCGCGGCGGCCCACTGACCCATGCTGATGATGAACATCAACCCGAGCAGGCCGGCGAGGGCGAACTTCCACCCTTTCACCAGCATCCCGATCAGGGCGAAGATCAGCGCCAGAACAACGGGGTCCGGAGCTTCGAGCAGGCTGATGAATCCGTCGACAGCGGAGCCGATGACATTGCTCACCGCGTCGAAGAACCCACCCAAATGTGTGGTGAGCCAATCAAAGAAGTCCTGGAGCGCATCCCCGACGGGGATCTTGGGGATTTCGATCAGCGACTGTACAGTCACCGCCACTCACCTCGTTCGGGCGTGATCAGAATGGAGCTCCTGCATGGCAGAGGCCTGGCCGCTGCTGGCGTGATGTGCGCCACCGCGTTGACCCAGAGCTTGAAGCAGCGTGACTCTGGCGAGGACCCCCACCATTCGGCCTTCGTCGTCCACAACAGCGAGGGCCTTGGGAGTGTCCGCACTCAATGCCAGCAGTTCTGCGAGGTGGGCATGCTCGGGCACACTGACCACCTGGTCGTCGAGAACGCCGTCGAGGGACTCCGCCCCGTCCCGTACGGCTCTGACGATCGCCTCTTCGTCGACGGCACCGCACAGTTTCTTGTTCCGGTCGACCACGAAGAGGCGCCCGGTCTGATGCTCACGCATCAGTTTCTGTACGGCTCGGGGTCCCTGCTCGGATCCGACCAGAGCCACCGGTGGGGTCATGACGGCACTGGCGGTCAGAACGCGCGTTCGATCGACATCCTGAACGAACTGGGCGACGAAGTCGTCGGCCGGATCGTTGAGAATCTGCTCTGCCGTGCCGATCTGGACGATCCGCCCATCGCGCATCATCGCGATTCTGTCCCCGAGGCGCATCGCCTCGTTCAGATCGTGCGTGATGAAGAGGATGGTCTTGCCCAGCTTGTGCTGGAGCTCGATCAACTGGTCCTGCATCTCACGCTTGATCAGGGGATCCAGGGCGCTGAACGCCTCGTCCATCAGCAGGATGTTGGTGCCTGTCGCCAGTGCTCTCGCCAGGCCGACGCGTTGCCGCATACCTCCGGACAGTTGTCCCGGAAGTGAGTCTTCCCAGCCCTTCAGCCCCACCAGGCGCAGTGCTTCCTTGGCGCGACGCTCGTGCTCGTCCTTCGGGATCCCCTGGATCCTCAAGCCGTACGCGGCGTTCTCACCCACTGTGCGATGCGGAAACAACGCGAAGTGCTGGAAGACCATGCTGACCTTCTCGCGGCGCATGCGTCGCAGCTGCTGCTGATTCATCGTGACGACGTCTTCGCCGAAGACGAGCAACTCCCCCGCGGTCGGTTGCAACAGGCTGTTCACCATGCGGATCAGCGTCGACTTGCCCGAGCCGGACAATCCCATGACGACGAAGATCTCGCCTTCGCGTACCTCGAAGGACGCATCGATCACAGCCGCGGTGATGCCTTCCTTGCGGAGTTCCTCACGCGTCGCCCCTTCGCGCAGACGTGCGACGCCACGGTCGGGGCGCTTGCCGAAAACCTTGTACGTCTCATGAGCCACAATCGCGTTCATGCCGGACTCCCGTCGCCGGTTGTGGTGCGCACTCGGCTGCCAGACACGTGAAGTCCACGGGGCCCGAAGCTTTGAGTACTCGGTGGATGATCACTGGCCTGAGGCCTGAGTGAGGAGGGCCTGGTGAGCCTCATTGAGGCCGAGATGCTCTCGCAGGCGCTCTATGTACCAGTTGTCGAACGCCTCGACGTCGCCCTCGATTGCCGCAAAGGGGCCCGGCTCGTATCCCGGGTCACTCGCACCGCGCTGGGCCATCTCGACGAATGCTCGGTCCTGATCGTTGGTGGCACTCCACACGGCGGTCAGGGAGTCGATGTCATAGTCGACACCTTCTACGGCGTCGGCGTTCACCAGCCAGGTGGTGCGCACCAGGGTCTTGTCCGGCGCGACAGGCACGGCGCGGAAGACCACGGCATGGTCGCTGAGCATATGGAACCACGAGTTGGGCTGCAGGTGCAGTGACATGTCGCCGAACTGAGGGACGGCGATCTGGCCCATCAGCCTGCGACTGAGCTGCGCCCCCGCCGCTCCGAATGAGATGCCGGCGCCGTCGAGCGGCAGGTGGGAGATCTGGTACCCGGTGGGCCGGCCGTCGAGCTCGCGATGCCCGCCGAGCGGGATGCTGGTCGCCGCGCAGGCAGACTGCAGACGAGCCTCGGCGGCCCG
The DNA here is from genome assembly GCF_044465905.1 of Nonomuraea sp. NPDC049480. Classification (NCBI taxonomy): domain Bacteria; kingdom Bacillati; phylum Actinomycetota; class Actinomycetes; order Streptosporangiales; family Streptosporangiaceae; genus Nonomuraea; species Nonomuraea sp. NPDC049480. The sequence continues at coordinate 10,293 of NZ_JBITMD010000048.1, read as the reverse complement.
GTACCGCTCGAGAACAGCACGCATCCGCGGGCGGTCATCGCCCTCGGCGTAAAGGCCGAAGGCGAAGTAGGCGCTGAGCAACTCGGGGTGGCCGACATCGCAGTGCTGGCACTCGCGGTTGTTCTCCATCACCAGCTTCCAGTTGCCCCCCTCGATCAGGTCGATCTGATGCGCGACCTTCGCGTCCTGGAGCCGGTAGGGCGCGAGGTAGGGCTCGATGACCGCGGCCACCTCGTCGATGTCCGTCGGCGGCTCATCGGAGAGGCACACCAGGACCAGACCGGCCACGGTGCGCACACTGACGGACTTGAGGCCGAACCGCTGACGGTCGAACGAGGGGGGCTGGCCCTCGGCGAAGATCAGGCTGCCGTCGGTGCGGTAGGTCCACTGGTGGTAGGGGCAGACCAGGTTGCCCACGGAACCACAAGGGTTTTCCAGGATCCGGGAGCCACGGTGCCGGCACACGTTGCGCAGGGATCGAACGTTCCCGTCGTCATCACGCACAATGATGATCGAGTGCCGCCCGACGTCCAGAGTGACATAGTCGCCCGGCTCGGCAAGCTCCGCCTCTGTACAGGCGAACAGCCAGTGCTTGCCGAATATGACATCGAGGTCGAGGTCGTACACCTCTTCGCTGGTGTAGAAGGGCGCCTCAAGGCTGTAGCCGACCGCTCGCCGCGCGACCATCTCAGCGATGTCAGGGGCCGATGCCGGAGTGCCGGTCGAGAATCTCACGGGACATCTCCCAATCATGATCAAGAATTCACAACCAGTCCCTGTTGCGTACCGTGGGACAAATGCGCTGTGCGAAACGAGGCTAGGAGTGCCTCAATACCATGTCAAGGGCCCAGCGCGGTGGTTTTGGCGGATTGACACCGACTCGGTAAAAGCTTGATTTCATGGCGGTTTCGCCAGTGATCCGCTTAACGAGCAAGCAGTCACGTCACCCCTGAGACCCCCTCGGTGACCAGATGAAGCCTGTTGACAACCAGGACCGGCAGATCCACCCTTGTCTCGTATAGCAAGAAAGTTGCGCCAGGCGGGACAAAATGTATGAGGGTCAGGGGCAACGAGTGTCCGCTCGGGCGAGGACATCACCGCCTGAGCGCGGTCGAGCAGAACTGAACGCTTTGCATGACCGAGTCGCCGCTCACCTGACGCAGCGGGTTCGATCTTGAATTATCAATGGGTGCCCACCGTGCTACTGGAGGTTCAAGTGGTGGTCGCAGGAACTGGCCCGCACACCACGGTCATCGCAGGTGACCTGTTCGCAGCCCAGGCGGGTGCTGGTTTGACGCCTCCGCTCTGGGCTCCGGACTGCTGGGGTGAGGAGGACCAAGCGGTCCTGGTGTGCCGAAAGGTCCTTGAGATCACCCATGACGTCAAGAGCTTCCACTTCGAGGCCGAAGGCCATCGCGCGTTCAGCTTCGACCCAGGTCAGTTCATCACGCTCCAGCTTGAGATCGACGGTGCGGCATTCAGCCGCTGCTACACCATCTCGTCGCCACCGACTCGACCGCACCTGATCTCGATCACGGTCAAGCGTGTTCCCGGCGGCCCGGTCTCGAACTGGCTGCACGACCACGTAGGGCCAGGCACTCGGATCACCGCCCAAGCACCGTTGGGCGGCTTCACGCTCACGGGCCCTCCAGGGCCGAGGTACTTGTTCCTGTCTGCCGGCAGCGGCATCACCCCGGTCATGTCAATGACCCGGACTCTGTACGACCTCGGCTCGGACGCAGACGTCCTGTTCGTACACAGCGCCCGCACGCCGGCGGACATCATCTTCCGCCGCGAGCTGGAAGCCATTGCCGCGGTGATGCCGAACATCCGGGTCGTCCATGTGTGCGAAGACGACTATCCCTCGGAACGGTGGATGGGGCTGCGCGGCCGCCTGTCAACGGCCATGCTCCAGGCACTCGTACCCGATCTTGAGGAACGCGAGACCTACACCTGCGGGCCTGCCGGCTACATGGCGTCGATCCGGGCGATGCTCGGGGAAGTCGGCTACGACATGCGCAGGTACCACGAGGAGAGCTTCTCCTTCGAAAGCCTCCCGGCCCTCGCCGTACCCCCTTCTGTCCACTGCGGCCGAGGCACGACGCTGCCCGACGGCGCAGAGGGTGACCACACCCCTTCGCCGGACGAGGAAGCCGGCGCGCCCACCACCTACAGCGTCGAGTTCGTCCGCAGTGGCCTTACCGTCACCTGCGCCGCGGATGAGAACCTCCTGGACGCCGCGTACACGGCCGGACTCAGGCCTCCGGCCTCGTGCACCCAGGGGATGTGCGGGACGTGCAAGACGACCATGCTCTCCGGAGAAGTCGACATGCAGCACAACGGGGGGATCCGTCCCCGCGAAGTCGCCCAGAACAAGATCCTGATCTGCTGCTCCAAGCCCTTGAGTGACGTCCGTATCGACGCATGACAAGGGGCTGTGACGCCATCCGCTCGTGCCGCTGACGACCAGCTGTCGAGGCCGCTCAACCGGAGCGGGCGAAGTTGAAGGGTAGCGAAAACTTGGACCTTCAGGTCCACCGCGCCATCTACGCCGCCACGCACAACCCGTACCTGGAGGACACCCTCGTCCGCCACGACAACCTGGCCACCCGCATCTGGTGCCTGTTCGTCGACCGGCTGTCCGACATGGCCGGTCACGTCGAAGAACACGGACCGTTGATCGAGGCGATCGTCGCCGGCGACCCCGGCAAAGCGGCGCATCTCGCCCGCAGTCACGTCGTGGGCTTCGAACAGGCCATTCGCGATGCCATCTGACACGGCGCTTGCCTGAGGCCGTGAAACCGACGACTCGCTCTCGTACTGTCGCAGTCGGAGATATGTCCGACGGGCCGCCGGTTCTCCGGGTCAGTGCGCGGCGCGCCGCGGATGCTCCGGGCGCAGGCGGGGCCTGCCCGCCAAGGTGGTCCACAGGTGCGGGGCGACGTCGCCCTCGGGAAGTCGGGCGATCATGAAGCGGACGCAGCGTTCGATCTTTACCCGCCACAGACGGGCCGCCTCGTTTCCGTCGGCGCTGAGCAACGCGTCGTGGACGGCGGTGTCTTCGTCGGTGACGGTGTCCCAGGCCTGGCTGTAGTCCATGTCCAGAACGCTGACGAACATGCGCAGGCGGGCCGTGAGACGTTCGAAGGTGCCGGCAGCCTGCGGGAGGTCCGCGATACGGGCGAGCGCGTCCTGGAACCGCAAGTCGGCCTCCCCGCTGCGGACGTGATCGTTGTCCCGAGCGGCGGCGCGGATCTCCGCCAGGGCCGCCGAGGCGGGGCCGAGGTGTTCGTGGCCGAGCATGGCGACACGGCGGATCAGCAGCGCACCGAGGCTGGCACGCAGGGCGTAGAGATCGAGGACATCCTTCGCCGTGACGGCGGGGACGGCGGTCGCACCGCTCGGAAGCAGGTCGAGCATGCCCTCCTCGGCCAGCGCCCGCAGTCCCGCGCGGACGACCCTGCGTGAGAGGCCGAGGCGGATCGCGAGCGGCGCCTCCCGTACGCGGTCACCGGGCCGGTAGCCGCCGGCGAGGAGAGCTTCGCGCAGGACGCCTACGGCGGGGTCAGTAGTGATGGGGGCGCCGGGCGGAGCGTCGGGGAACGGGATCCCGGGCGCATCGGGGACGGCCGGTCGGCGGAGTGCGCGCGCGTCCCGCAGATTCGAGTCATTGTCACGTCCGCAGATGGCCGGGGTGTCGTAGGCCGGGCGCGGAGCGGCGATCAGGGTGAAGGGGGCTGCGGAGGAGGTCCATGTGGTGGACCAGGTCAGCAGCGCGTCACGAAGATGGGACAAGTCGGGTGCGGCCTCACGTCGGAGTTGAGCATCGGCGCCGAGGAGGCGCCGGATCTCGTCGGTCCATGCCGCTGGGCTGGGTGCGCGGTGCCAGCGCAGCGGGAGCGCGGCCGTGTCCGGTTGCCGGCGGGCGCCGCGTGCCTCCGCCGGTACGCCGTGCGCCAACAGGTGCACGCCTGCCCGGGCGTCCGCCACCGAGCTCACCCGCTCCAGGAATGTGCGCAGGGCAGGGCGGTCCGTCCAGGTTTGGTCTTCTTTGTGCCGTTTGCCCCGCAGGGCCGCGAAAGCGCCGGCCACGGCCAGTACGTGGGGTGTCTCCCGGTCCCGGCCGAACAGCCGGCCCCCGGCGCTCACCGCAGCAGTGCGTACGGCACCGCCCCCTCCCGCACGGGTTCTCACGGCGAGCACGCACACCGGTGGGGCCAGGAACAGACCGACCATCTCCTCTGCGTGGTCCGGCAGGGACCACGCCCGGCGCCGCTCGACCGTGACGCGCTCTCCCGGCTGGAGGCGGTAGGTCCGCCAGATCCGGCTCACCGTGCTCTGGCTCAGGCCGGTCTCGGCCGCCATGGAACGGGTCGTCCAGGTCTGCCTGGCGCCGGGCGGTGGCGGGGTGAGAGTGCGGAGGAGGACGTGCGCCACGGTGTCGTCGTCGGCTATGGGAGGCCGGCCGGGACGGGGTTGCTCGTCCAGGCCGGCCAGCCGTTCGGCGAGGAAGCGGGCGCGCCACTTGCCGACCATGTCGCGGGAGATGCCGAGGCGCTGGGCTACGGCGGTATTGGTGGGCTCGTCCTCACACGCCAGCACGATCCGCGCACGCAGAGTCCGGGCCTGTGAGCCGGTGCGACTGCGGGTCCACCGCAGCAGTGTGGCCCGTTCCTCCTCGGTGAAGATCACGGCGTTGCGCGGGCGGCCGACCATGTCGGCAACCGTAGCCGAATTTTTGACTCAAGGGTATCCCGGCGCCCGGCGGGACAGCGGGGGCATTGTCGGCCGCCCCTGTCCTTCACATACTTCATGCCACCGGCGGCCACGCTGCCGGCGTCCCCAAGAAACCACGAGTTCGTCTCGATCACCACGACACCGTCCGCCTGTCGGTAAGGACTGACAGGGCGCCGTCACGATCCTGCGAGCCCGGAAACCGCTCTCGGAGCCGGTGATGACCGCGAACCCAGGAAATGGGCTGGATAACGTACCTCGCTGCTGGGCGGCCCGGTCGTCATATGGTTCGCCGGCGCCGCCCTGGCCGGCCAGGCACGCGCCAGGTGTCACCTGTGGATCCACGAGTGAACTCGCCGGCTTCCCCACCTTCATCATCCGGGACAGCCTTCCCCTGACCGCGATCTCCGAGGGCACCGCCGGTGTCGCGGCTGGGACCGCGAACGTGATGCCGGCCGACCTCCTTTCGACCCGCCGTGCGTTGCGCGACGGCCGCCTTGAACGCGCGCGAGCCAAGTGGGCACGCTCGCGGTCGGCGTCGTGGGCACGCTCGCGGTCGGCGTCGCGGTGGCGAACGGTGCGGCAGCCATGAGATTCCTTGACGAGCACGACGTCCGTTCCCTCTTCGACATCGACACCGCGATCATCTCGCAGCGGACGGCGTTCATCGCTCTTGCGCGGGGAGAGGCGTGGCAGCCCGAGAAGATCCTGGGTGGCCGCGCCGACGATCCCGACACCATTTTCTGCTACGCCTCCCGCCTCAATCGCCGAAGCGGCCCGGTCTGCAAGTTCGGGAGCATCAATCCCGGGAACGCGGTGGCAGGCCGGCCGACCGTGAATGCCGTGGTCGCCGTGCTCGACCCCCACACCGGCGTCCCTCTGGCCTTCATGGATGGCACAGCGCTCACCACGCTGCGCACAGCGGCTGCGAGCGCGCTCGCGGTCGGGGCACTGGCCAGGAAGGAAGCAGCCCGTCTCCTCGTGCTGGGATCCGGCGTACAGGGACAGGCGCACATCGCTGCGCTGCAGCGGGACAGAGCCTACGCCTGGACCGGAATGTGGTCACCACGCCCGTCCTCGCTCGACGCGTCCATCGGCCGCCTGCGCGAGCAGGGGTTCGCCGTCGAGCAGGTGGAGTCCCTGAGTGACGCGATCGCCGAGGCGGACGTCGTCGTCTGTGCCACTTCGGCCACCGAGCCACTGTTCCACGCGCGCGAGCTCTCACCCGGTGCCACCGTCGTCACGGTCGGATCCTTCGACCGGCACCGCTGCGAGATCGGACCCGACATCCTCCACGCCGGCCGCCACGTCGTCGTCGATCATGAACCGACGGCACGGCAGAACTGCGGTCCGATCGTCGCGGCTCTGGCCCAGGCCGACGCGGCGGAGCTGGATGTCCTCGAACTCGGTCATGTCCTGACCGGTGCCGCGACCGGGCGCGGCAGCGACGACGACATCGTCACGTACATCAGCTCCGGCCTCGGTGTCCAGGACGCAGCGGCGGCCTGGAGCATCTACCAGCGAGCCGAAGCGCACGGCGTCGGCTGGAGCGTCGATTGGCCGCGAAACACTGGAGGTGTGGAATGAGCGTCAACGATCCCCTGATGAGTCCGTTCGTCCTGAAGAACCTGACTCTGCGTAACCGCATCGTCAGCACGTCCCACGAGCCGGCCTACAGTGAGGACGGCCTGCCCAAGGATCGCTACCGTGCTTACCACGTCGAGAAGGTCCGCGGAGGCGTCGGGTTGACCATGATCGGCGGCAGTGCTCTGGTCAGCCGTGACAGCGCACCCGCGTTCGGAAATCTGCAGCTCTGGAAGGACGAAGCGGAGCCTTGGCTGCGCCGGCTCGCCGACGAGGTCCACGAGCAGGGCGCGGCCGTGATGACTCAGCTCACGCACCTCGGTCACCGCACCAGCAATTACACCGACGACTGGATCCCGGCGATCTCGGCAAGCAATGTCCGCGAGCCCGCACACCGCGCGTTCGCCAAGGCGGCCGAGCGATGGGACCTCGATCGAGTGCTGCGGGACTTCGTCGACGTCGCACAGCGCTGCCAGTCCGCGGGTCTCGACGGCATCGAACTCATGGCTTACGGGCACTTCTTGGACTCGTTCTGGACGCCTTTCTGGAACCACCGGGACGACGAGTACGGCGGCTCCTACGAAAACCGGATGCGGTACCCGCTCCAGGTCATCCGCGCCGTCCGGGAAGCGGTCGGTCCGGAGTTCATCATCGGCGCGCGCATGACCTTCGACGAAGAGCGCGAGGGCGGCCTCGAGACGAACGAGGCACTGCGCATTGCCGAAGACATCACCGAAGCCGGGATCGACTTCATCAGTCTGATCAAGGGGTCGATCGGCACGGACGCCGACCTGGCCCGCGCCATTGCGCCGATGTCCACGCCGGCCTCTCCTCACCTGGAGTTCGCCGGGCGGATCAAGCAGAAGCTCTCCGTCCCGGTCATGCACGCCGCCCGGATCACCGATGTCGCCACGGCGCGGTACGCGATCGCGGAGGGCTTGCTCGATCTGGTCGGCATGACCAGGGCGTTGATGGCTGACCCCGAGCTGCCCAACAAGGTCCGCGACGGTCGCACGGACCAGATCCGTCCGTGCGTCGGCGCCAACATGTGCATCGACGGCATCTACAGCTCCGGCGCGGCGTTCTGCATACACAACCCATCCACCGGCCGCGAGCTCGAGGTACCCCAGCGCGTCGACCGTGCGAGCGGGACGAAGCGGGTGGCGGTGGTCGGAGCCGGCCCCGCCGGTCTGGAAGCGGCCCGGGTCCTCGCGGAGCGCGGTCACGACGTGCATCTCTTCGAAGCCGGCGACAAGGTGGGCGGACAACTGTTGCTGGCCTCGATGGCCCCTCGCCGTCGCGATCTTCGCGGAATCATCGACTGGAGAACCGACGAACTCGCCCGCCTGGCCGTTCCGATCTCGCTGAACACCTACGTCGACGGCCGGACGCTGCTCAAGCAGTCATGGGACGTCGTGATCGTCGCGACGGGCGGCACACCCGCGGCACCCCGGATTCCCGGGGCCGGCCTGGTCCATGACACCTGGGACGTACTCTCCGGGGCCAAGCGACTGCAGGGACATGTGATGGTCTACGACGACCACGGCGGCAACCAGGCACTCGACGCGGTGGAGGCCCTCGTCCGTGGAGGCGCCACCGTCGAGATCGTCACGCCTGAGCGAACCCTCTCCCCCGACGTCGGCTCGCTCACGGCCTCCTACTACTTCAACTCATTGGCGCAGAACGGTGTCGCGGTCACCGTCCTTCGACGGCTGCACGGGGTCACCAGGACTCCGGACGGCCTGAAGGCGGAACTCGGTGTGGACGGCTTCGAGTTCCGTGAACACCGCGCCTTCGACGCCGTCGTGGCCGAGATGGGCACCGATCCGGTCCAGGAGCTCTACGACGAGCTGCTCGCTTCCTCGACCAACCTGGGGGCCGTCGACCTGACGGAACTGCTGGCTCGCAAGCCGCAGTCGATGGTGCGCAACGAAGACGGTTCATTCCAGCTGTTCCGCATAGGGGACGCAGTGGCGAGCAGAAATGTCCATGCCGCGATGCTGGATGCGGCCCGCCTCTGTCGAACGATCTGAGGACCGTAGCCGCCGCCCCCTGGTTCCGGCTCCAGGTGGACCTGCCGGCCGAGGACGGCGGGACCGAACGCGTCGGCGTCGCCCTGAACACCCTCACCGACCTCACCTGGCGCGACCCCATCGCCTGAACCCCTGGCACAAACACGTCCCCGCCCGTTTCCAGCCCGTCCCCGCCTGACACTTGATGCGTGATGGCGGATTCGGACGTGGTGCACGGCCGTACTCCGGCTGGCCGGGCCGCTCACGCGGCGGGCTGAGCAACAGGGTTCGCCGCCATCACGGCGTGGGCGGTCGCGGTGAGGCGGGACACGGCCGAGTGCGCGTCCGGGAGCCAGGCCAGCACGAGCTGGGTGACTGGGTATCCGTGGACGGGCACTGTCCGTACAAATCCGCCGAGGCGGTCGCGGACGCTTTCGCCGACGACGACCACGAGCCGTCCGAGCGCGACGCGGTCGACCATGACGTCCAGCGGCTCATTCGGCAGTTGCGCCTCGTAACCCGGCAGCGCCTCCACCTCGGTGAGTGTCAGGAAGGGACGGTCGGCCAGAGGGTGGCCCGCCGGGAGCAGGACGACCGGCCGCTCCGGGCCGAGCTCCATCAATTCGAGACCGGGGGTGGCAACCGTCTGGCACATGAGGGCGACGTCCGCGGTGCCGTCCCGAAGAGCGCCGACCTCGTCGTAGGTGAAGACGACGTCGGTGAGCACGCCGTCCGCACCCTGTGCGCCGGCGGCGAGCAGCGCGGGCAGGACTCCGGGGCCGGCGGCGGGCCGTGCCGCGATGGTGACCCGCTGCTGCTCGGCGGCTTTGCGCGCCTTGCGTACGGCGGTGTCGATCGCCGCCAGGATCGTGCGGCACTCGGCCAGGAAGGCCTCGCCCCCGGCGGTCAGCTTCACGTGTCGCGTGGTGCGTTCCAGCAGGGGAACGCCCACGCGCCTCTCCAGGTGGGCGATGGCCCGGGACAGGGGCGGCTGTGTGATGCCGAGGCGTTCCGCGGCCTGGCCGAAGTGCAGCGTCTCGGCCACGGCCACGAAGTAGGCGAGTTCCCGGGTCTCCAGCTGATTCATGCTTCCAAGGTATTACCTGTTGCCCAGACAGTCATTGCTCCGCCGTAGAAGCCCTGGTCAGCTTGACCGTGCGCCTTCCAGCCCCCGGCGCCATGAAGTGTTCACGCCGAACTGCACGCAATACGAAAGGCAGAGCTGTGAAAGCCGTTCAATACCGGAACTACGGCGGACCCGAGGTCCTTGAAGTCGTGGATGTTCCGGATCCGAAGATGTTCGCTGATCTCGTTCTGGTGACGATCGAGGCAGCGGCGCTCAATCCGGCGGATCTGGCATTCCAGAGCGGAGCCGTGGACCCTCTCGTGGACTCTCTCTTTCCGGTGACGCCCGGGTGGGATCTGGCCGGGGTCGTCGAGCAGACCGGAGTCGCGACGGCGGGATTCCGGCCGGGCGACGAGGTGATCGGATACGTTCGCGGCCAGGCCATGCACTACGGCACCTACGCGGAGAAGATCTCGGCCGAACCGCGTCAGCTCGTCCGCAAGCCGAAGAACCTGAGCTGGGCCCAGGCCGCCGGGCTTCCGGTCGCCGGGCTCACCGCCTACCAGGCGATCGTGCACAGCCTCCAGGTGACCGCCGGCGACACCGTGCTGGTGCACGGGGCGGCGGGCGGCGTCGGACACCTCGCCGTCCAGATCGCCATAGCGCAGGGCGTACGGGTGCTCGGGACGGGCTCAGAGGCCAGCCAGGCGTTCATCGAGTCCCTGGGCGCGACGCCGGTGCGCTACGGCGATGAGCTCGTCGAGCAGGTGGTCAGCTTCTCGGCCGTAAACGGACCGAGCTCGCAGCTCCTCGCCGTCGATGGCTTCGACGGTCCGGTCCGCGTCAGGCAGCGTGACTCACTGCCCAGCCCGTCTCACCGCGTGAGGCGATGTTCCG
>NZ_JBITMD010000047.1:0-50540 GCF_044465905.1 Nonomuraea sp. NPDC049480 | reverse complement strand
ACAATGGCGCCGCCGTCATCAAGCCGCCGCTCGACGCTGCCACTACCAGCGCAGATCCCAACCATGATCGCGAAATGTCACTGGAGTACTAGGCCTCATCCTGGTCAGCGCCCGCGCACCGCTGAAAAGGTTCCGCCACCCCCGCCACAGCCGGTTCATTGCCTGGCTCCCAGTCCTGTCCGCATGCGTCGTGACCCTCCTCGGCCTGACCATGACGATCAACGGCGTCACCGGCCTCACGAACTGACGAAGCCACCACTGAGGTGACCCCTGAGGTGACCCCCGAGATGCGGACATGCGCGGCAATCGATCTTGTTGATTCAAGAAGGTTGTTCTCGAAGTACAGTCCAGAGTTCAAGCCCGACGCAGAATCCTTATAGTGAGGACCTCCAGCGACTCCTCATCGACGACTCCGTGGGAAGCCGTCCTCCCCTCTACCGCCATACCCAGCCAGACATGACCCGGGCTCCCTCGCGCATGTTGCTCGCCCCAGCTCACGACCGGTTTCATAAACCGGACCTTGCCCGAGGCCTGGTCAGAAGGGGGTCGGTCAGCCGGCACCGGCATCGCGGAGCGGACCTCGGCCCACTCCGCATCCGTCATGTCACTCGGATAGCCGCCTGCCCGCAACCCCGGAGCGATCGAACCGAACCGGTGCACGTAGCAGTAACACTCAGGGGTGACCGCGGTGGACGCAGGCACAGTGGTACTGCTCAACTGATCAGGCAACGGGCTCCTTGGTCGTGCTGGGTGTCGTAACCGCGTCACTACCGAGGGGCCCGTTCTTTCGTGCCCGCGGCCTCATCCGTACCTCTGTCCAGATGATCACCCACGCCGTGCACCTCGAACGAGATCCGGTTTGCCAGAACGCATTCAGGATCCGACTACCGGGAGCACCAGACGTGAGGGCCGTGCGGCGTCGTGGGCGATCTGCTGCCGGGCCGGGCGGAAGTCCGTACCGCTGTCGACGGGTTCGCCGGTGTTCAGGTTGCGGTCCCAGCGCGGGAAGCTGCTGGAGGTGACGTGGACGCGCAGACGGTGACCGGCGCGGAACACGTAGCTGGTGGACCACAGGTCCACGGCGTGCTCGGCAAACTCAGCCGTGGTTGTCTCCATCCTTACGATCCCGTCGACCACGTTGAGGGACACGCCCTCGGGGTCGACGTCGCACAGCCGCACCACCCAGTCCGTCGAGGGCGCGTCGGTCGCCGCATGCAGGAAGGCCCGGACCCGGCCGGTGACCTCCAGGTCCTCGACCAGGGGCTCGGTGGTGTACACCAGCACGTCCTCCCGGGCCTCCACCCGCGTCTGGTCCAGGGGACCGGGCCGGTACTCGCTGGACATCAGGGTCGCGCCGCCCGTCGTGGGCACCGGGTCCGCGGGATCGTACACGTATGTGTCCACGCCCTCGTCGCCCTGCGGAAGCTCGAAGGCCAGGGCACCGTCCGCGCGTAGGAACAGGTCCTTGTCCACGGCGCGGGCCAGTGGCCACTCCTGCTCCTCACGCCACTCGTTCTTCCCCATCACGAACAGAAGCACCGGCGGCAGCTCCGGTCCTGACGGAGCGGCGTCGGCGTCGGGGGTGAGCCACTTGCGGAACCACGCGGTCTGGACATCGGCGAGCGGGCCGCGGAAGCCGAGGAGGTTCGCGCTCGCGGCCATCCCGAAGTTCATGTCGCCGATCTGTCCCGCGCTGTTCGTGTGGGCCCACGGGCCCATGATCAGCGTGGCCGGGCGGCCCGCGGCGCGGCTCTCGACGAAGTTCTCCAGCGTGCCCTGGCAGAAGATGTCGTACCAGCCGCCGATGTTCAGGCTGGGCAGGTCGACCTCCGCCTGCCGCCCCGCGACCCGGCAGGCCGCGCTCCACTCCGGCTCCCGCCGCGACCGTTCGAAGCCCAGTTCCTGTATCCCGTGGCGTTGGAAGGCGGGGTGGCGACCAGCCGGGAGTTCCCAGTACCCGGCGTCGGCGGCGTGGTCCCATTCGTGGAACAGCGCGCCCAGGGCCGGGCCGAGGGCGGCCGGGTCGTCGGCGTGCCGGCGCATCAGGGTGTCGATGCCCTGCATGAGCGACCAAACCAGCGTGATCCCGAGTTCTCAATGCCGTCGTGTTGTGGAACTCACGCTATCTGTCGGCGATCGTGGACCAGCTGCGCGCCCAGAGCGTGCCGGTCAAGGACGAGGACGTGGCGCGGCTATCCCCGCTGGGCCACGCCCACCTCAACTGCCTGGGCCGCTACGCGATCGCCTCCTCGGCCCCGGACAAGGGCCTGCGGCCACTCGGCACGGCGGCGTTGCCCGATGCCAGCACCGCCAATGCCACTGTCGTGGATGAGGACGGCGTCTGAAGCGCGGACCGTTCGCCTCCCGGTGACGTGAAGTGCCCGCTGGCGAGAAGGTGTCTCGATCCCGCTAAGCGATCTTGGGACGGTGCAAAAGACCTTCCCTGTCAGGGGCTGTCACGTCCTGTGATCAGGAGCATGCTTGAAGTCGGTGGTCCGCCTCCGTGCACCGTCACGTCGCGCCCGGGGATACCAGCCCGGTCTCGTACGCGAGCACGACGGCCTGGACCCGGTCCCTGAGCCTGAGCTTGGCCAGGATACGGGCCACGTGGGTCTTCACCGTCGCCGGGCTGAGAGTCAGCCGTTCGGCGAGCTCGACGTTGCTCAGCCCGGTGGCCAGCAGCCGCAGCACCTCCAGCTCCCGCGCGGTCAGCTCCGACAGGTCACGGTGCGGGGCCGGAGGACCGGCGTCGTCCCGGCGGGCGAACCGCTCGACCAGGCGCCGGGTGATGGCCGGGGCGAGCAAGGCGTCGCCGGTGCGCACCAGGGTCACCGCGGCCACCAGGTGCTCGGGGGTGACGTCCTTGAGCAGGAAGCCGCTGGCCCCGGCGGCGAGCGCGGTGTAGACGTAGTGGTCGAGGTCGTAGGTGGTCAGGATGAGCACGCGGGTGCCGCCGGCCGCGTCGTCGGCGAGGATGCGCCGGGTGGCCTCGATGCCGTCCATGCGCGGCATCCTGATGTCCATGAGGACGACGTCCGGCCTGGTACGCCGGGCCGCCTCCACCGCCTCAGCGCCGTCTGCCGCCTCGGCCGTCACCTCGATGCCATCAGCGGCCAGGATCATCCGGAACCCGGTGCGTACCAGGGCCTGATCGTCAGCGATGATCACGCGGAGAGAGTGGCTCATGAGGCTCGCCACGGTACACGGGCCAAGATTCGGTAGCCTCCCGCAGGGGTGTGTCCCGCGTTCAGGGTGCCGCCGTAGACGGCCAGCCGTTCGCGCAGCCCGATCAGCCCGCGCCCGCCCGGGTGGGACGGGCCGCGCCGCGCACCGCCGGTGTCGGTGACCTCGATCTCCAGCCGGTCGCCCTCGTGGCGGATCGAGACGGACGCCGCCGCGCCCGCCGCATGCTTGATCGTGTTCGTCAGGGCCTCCTGGACCACGCGGTAGGCGGCCAGATCGACCCCGGCGGGCAGCGGGCCGGTCGGCAACGACAGCTCGACGTCGACCGGGATCCCGGCGGCCCGGATCCGGGTGACCAGCGCGTCGAGCTGATCGAGCCCGGGTTGCGGACCGGGCGGCCCGCTCTGCGTGACTTCGTTCTTCATGCCCCCGTGGCCCATGGCCTCGTTCTCGGTGGCCAGCAGGCCCATGACGTGACGGAGTTCGGACATGGCCGCCCGGCCGCCCGCCTCGATCGCGAGCAGCGCCCGCTTCGACTCCGCGGGCTCGGCGTCCATGACCTTGCGCGCCGCCCCGGCCTGGATCACCATCACGCTCACGTTGTGGGTCACGATGTCGTGCAGTTCGGCGGCGATCCTGGCTCGCTCCTCGTCGACGGCCGCGCGCATGGCCTCCGCCTGGGCCCGCTCGAGCGCGTCGAGGCGATCCCGGCCGGCCCGCAGCCGCCCCTGCCAGAAGCGGACGGCCACCGCCAGCGCCCCCGCCGCAGCCAGCACGACGATGGGGCCCAGCCAGGACGGCAGCGCGGGGACGACGTCCTGGAAGACCACGCCGGTCAGCACGGCCGCCGCCGCCAGCCCGCCCGCCGCCGCCAGCCGGTGACGGCTGTAGGCGAGCGTGCCGTAGGCGGCGACGGCGCAGGCGAGCACGGTGATCCACGTCGCGGCCTCGTGGGTGGCCAGCGCGGCGAGCAGGACCGTCCAGAAGACAGCCAGCGGGTACCGGCGCCGCACCGCCAGCGGCAACGCGGTCAGGACCACCAGCAGCGGGTGCGGCCCCTGCTCTGAGCCGGACCGCGGGCTCGGCGGGGCCGGGCTCACCGGCCGGGCGGGTGGATCGGGACGCAGCCGCAGGGACACGGCCGCCGGCCCCTGCCGTCCCTCGGTGGACGCGTCGTGCAGATCGGCCACCGCGGCCACCGCGAGCACGGTAAGCAGCAGCGCGAGCACGACGTCGGCCACCAGCGCTCCGCGTGACGGCCGGGCGCGCGCCTCCTCCGGACGCAACACCTCCAGCACATACTGCCGCCACATCCGCCACCTTCGTTCCACCGTCATCGGGACATTGTCACGGCTGCGCGACCGGCCACGCATCCGTCCCGATGACGGGAGCGCCGTCCGCCGGGACTACATCGCAGTGATGACATCGGGCTCGGATCGTTCCTCGGAGCTACCCAGATTCGGCACGACGGCCGACGCGCCCGCCGCATGACCGCGCCTAGCGTCGTCCCGTCCGCGGACGACCGCGGCCTCCCGAGAAAAGGCGACACACTGATGCATCTTGCGAGAACGACGGCCCTCGCCCTGGCCGGGCTACTCACCCTCACGGCCCCCACTCCCGCCGCCGCTGCGGCGCCGGCGGCACCGCGGCTGCCCGCGCCGACGGGCTCCCACGCGGTCGGCGTCACCTCCCTTCACCTGAAGGACGCCTCCCGGAGCGACCCATGGGTTCCGGCGGCGAAGTCGAGGGAGCTGATGGTCTCCCTGTGGTACCCAGCAGCCGGGACGCGAGGCAGACAGCAGGCCCCGTACGTGACGCCGAAGGAGTCCGAACTGCTGATCAAGGACGCGGAGCTGCCCATCGCGCCCGACACGCTGAGCAAGGTGCGGACCAACGCCTTCACCGACGCCGTGCCTGCAGGCCGCAAGCACAGCCTGCCCCTGGTGGTGCTCTCCCCCGGCCTCGGCTCCCCGCGCAGCTCACTCACCAGCCTGGCCGAGGACCTGGCCAGCAGAGGCAACGTGGTGGTCGGGATCGACCACACCTACGAGAGCGTCGCCACCGCCTTCCCCGACGGGCGGGTCACCACGTGCGTCGCCTGCGGGAACAAGGACCCGGACTTCGGGGAGCAGGTGGTCCGCAGCCGCGCGGCGGATGTCTCCTTCGTCCTCGACCAGCTCACCGGCGCAAAGCCGAAATGGCGGGGAGCCGCGCTGATCGACCGGTCGCGCATCGGGATGGCCGGTCAGTCCGTCGGCGGCGCGAGCAGCATCGCGGCCATGGTACGCGACCAGCGCATCCGCGCCGGGGTCAACCTGGACGGCACCACCTTCGCCCCGATCCCCGAGCGCGGCCTGGCCCGGCCGTTCCTGTTCATGGGATCGCCGACGATGCACAGCCCCGGCGGCAAGGACGGGAGCTGGGGACGCGACTGGAAGAAGCTGACCGGCTGGAAGCGGTGGCTGGTGGTGACCGGAGCGGAGCACGCGTCCTTCACCGACGTCCCGCTGCTGGCCGAACAGCTCGGCATCGACCTCGGGTTCGCCATGACCGGAGCCCGATCCGTGGAGATCACCCGCACCTACGTCGCCGCCTTCTTCACCCGCCACCTCACCGGGAAGCCGCAGCCCCTGCTGGACAAGCCGTCCGCCCACTATCCCGAGGTGACGTTCGGCGGCTAGGCCCGATTTATCCAAGCCGGGGCTGGTGCGCCATGCATCATCGAGGTTGAGGTCGAGTGGTCAGTGGCGATAGCGAGGCAGGGCAGGCAGGGTTACCTCCTTCCAGCGAGCCGATGCAGGCGGAGCCATTGGGTTGCTGCAGTGTCACCACGGTTGCGGGATAACGTTCGTTATCTGGCAAGATAGCGATCACCGGCAGAGCGCGAGCTGGGCCGCCGCCGTCCGGCGCGCACGCTTCGTTTGCCGGTTATCTGGCAACTTCGCGGATGGTAGAGGTCGGCACGGTGGATCCGGTCATCGCCGAGCAGCTCGGCAGCTCCCACCCGCTCGCCCGGCACCTCGACGACTTCCTCACTGACCTGGCCAACGCCGGGAAGTCGGCGCACACCCGGCGCGCCTACCGCGGCGACCTGATCGCGTTCGCCGCCCACCACGGCGAAGAACTCGCCGAGCTGACCGCGACGCCGGTCCGCGCGTTTCTGGCCGAGCTCGCCGAGCTGTCGCCGGCCAGCCGCAAGCGCAAGCGCGCCGCCGTCGCCTCCTTCACCAAGTGGGCGGTCCGGCACGACCTTCTCGACGCCAACCCGATGGACCGCATCGACACCGTCAAGGTCCCGAAGGCGCTGCCCCGTCCCGCCAGCGCGGCCGACGTGGCCAAGGTGCTGGCGGTGATCTGCTCACGGCGGCCGCGCAAGGAGACGCCACTGGACCGGCTACGGGACCGGGTGCTGTTCGAGACCGCCTACGTGGGAGGCGCCCGCGCCTCGGAGGTGTGCGGCCTGTACGTCGAAGACCTCGATCTGCGCCTGGACGACGAACACGTCCGCATCCACGGCAAGGGCGGCAGCGTGCGCACCGTCCTGCTCGACGACCGCAGTTACGTCGCCCTGCTCAAGCTCTACCTGGCCCGCGCCGGCTACAGCGCCGGGCCGCTGTTTCGCGCCTCCATCAACGGCCGCGGCGATCCGCTGTCCTACGACGCCGCCCACCACCGCTGGCAGCGCTACTGCGCCCAGGCCCGCGTCGAGATCGACATCCACCAGCTGCGCCACGCCCACGCCACCGAGCTCATCAACGCCGGGGTGTCCATCGAGGCCGTCCGCCGCCGGCTCGGGCACGCCTCGACCGAAACGACGCAGCTGTACGCGCTGCTGGACGACAAGGTCGCCGACACCGAGATCCGCGCCGCCCGACGCCGCCGCGACCGAGCCGCGCATTGATCGCACAGTTGGCCTCTTCCGATTCAGGCTGCTTTGAGCAGGGATAACGCAATCGCGTGTACCTGGTGACAGCTTCGTTAACGACAGGCCGAGAAGGATCATCACGCGGCCGTGCTGCCCGAGCTGCGCGGGACCGGCTGGCACCGGGGCGCGTACGTGCTCCGGCGGGACACGGACGAACACGTCGAGCTGCAGGTCATCACGCTCTGGGAGTCCTTCGACTCGATCAGGGCCTTCGCCGGGGACGACCTCGGCACGGCGGTCGTCGAACCCGCCGCCCGGGCCGTCCTGCCGTCCTACGACACCGCCGCGCGGGACGCCCCCGGACGCCTCACTCCGCGACGATCATCCCCTGGTCGTAGGAGCTGTCCTTCAGCGCCAGCCAGGCCAGCTCCCACGCGTCCATCGGGCGCACGTCCCGCAGCACCGCGAGCAGGTCGTCCTTCGTCGCCAGCTCGCCCGTCACCTCCGCGAGCGCGTTCCCCCGCACGGTGACCAGCGTCGAGCCCAGGTCCACATGATCGCCCCAGATTCCCGGGGCTACTTCCCCGCACGCGCCCCGCACCTCGGAGCCGCAAGCCTGCTCGGCCGTCAGCCCATAAGGTGCCTGGACGGTGACGGCCACCTCCAGACCATCGCGCCGGCGCTCGTAGTGGAGGAAGAGGATCCCTTCCTCCACGTCGACGGAGTCGAGACGGTATTCCGGCTGGTCGGTGGCGATGACGGGCACTTGTTCACGCGCCATCGTCTGTGCGGCGACCAGCGCCGAGAGGGGTCTCTCTCCCAGGACGGCGGCGATGCCGAGGACGAGGACCGTCCCGATGGTGGCCAGGCGCGTCACCATGCGCAGCGGCAGCGCCGTGGCCCCGGCGAGCAGGTAGCCGACCGCTCCTATCCCCATGAAGGCCAGAAGGCTGCCCCACCCGCCCATCTCCGCGATCCCGGCGGGCGGGACCGGAGCCGCGATGAAGCCCATGACGACGAAGACCGGTCCCAGGATCGAGATCAGCCACCACAAGGGCAGCCTGCCCCAGAGGGTCAGCAGCGTGCCCGCGGGCAAGGGCATGGCCAGCATCGCCAGGAACACGAGGATGTTGTCATCCACTACTTGCGCCAGGGCGGCTTCCCCGATCCCGATCACGGCCCCCACCAGGGCCGCCCGGATTAAGGCGTTCATGCCCCGATCATGGACCATGATCGGGCATGGACGTCAAGCCTTGGGCTTCAGCGTCCACGTCGAACACCGGACGGCATCGGCGACCACCACCCGCACAACCCGCCCTACTGGGGGGCCAGACCAAGTACGAGAAAAGGGGTAGGGTCCTGCCCTGCCTGAGATATCGCTGATCAGTGGGTACAGCGGCGGGACGCCAGCACCTCGGTGACCTTGGCGATGGCTTCGGCGCCGGGTTTGACATAGCGCATGGCGGTGCGCGGGTTCTTGTGCTGCGTCTTGCCCATGATGAGCTGCCAAGAGCAGCCTCACCTCACCGCAATCAAGATCCTTTTCACCGCCAACGGCTGTCCGCCCGTTCCTCAATCCCGGAGCTCACGGGCCCGGCCGCCTTCCGCTTGAACGGGCTGCCATGATCGCTGGCATTTTCGCCATCTTCGGGTGAGGCGACGCGGCCTGAGGGCTGGGAAGTCGATCGCCCTGACCGTGCCCTTGACCGTGCCCTGGACTCCCCACCCTCCGGGGCGTTCAGTACGCCCAGCGACGAGCAAAATCCCCACGAGCCCGGCCTCCGAGTAGGAACGGACCGGTGAGCCGGGGTTACCATCGCATCTTGTGACGCTCTGGATCTTCATCCAGGTCAGCGGTGGATCACGGTGTGGCGCTGGCCCGAGCACGCGGAACGGAGCAAAGTGTGCGGGTTTCGGTCGGGACGCCAGGGGATGAGTCCGGCAGGCATCGCCACGATAGCGATCAACAGCGCGTTTCTGCAGGTGGTGCTGCCCAGTAAGTACCTTTACATCAACCTAGCCCGGATTGGTCGCTTGCAGCAGCAAGCACCTCACAGTCTCGGTGTCACACGATGTGACGGCAGCCCCGGCTCACCGTTCGTGTAGTACTGGCAGCCCAACTGCACCCGGCTGGCCACCGCCTGGCGATTGCCCCAGTCCGGCCGCATGATCATCAACAGGGTGATCAAGGCGTCGCGTACCAGCTTCGGCCCGCCCGTAGTTTCCAGACCAAAAACAACGGTAAGCAGTTGATCTAGGTTCTCACCTGGGGGTCGCTTACTCGAGCTGGGGTTTCCGGGCAGCTGCTTCGGCCGTTTTCCTTGATCCCGGTAGGTGGGACGCGAACGTCAGCGCCGGTGCCGACGGTGGTGCTCGTCGTTCTCGGCGGTGATGCGGGCGGAAGTCTCCTCGCCGAGCTGGACGTAGATGGGGCGTTGCTAATGGGGCTATCGGCCGGCAATTTCTCCGCCCGGGTGCTGGTGGGCGCGGTGATCGGAGCCGTGATTGCGGCGACGCCGGGCGGCCTGATGTCCGACTACGGCATCGCTGACCTGGGCCGGATCGACGAGGCGTTCACGCTGCTGCGGTCCGGCCTGCCGCTGAGCCCGGACGACGCCGCGGCCGGATGAGGGCCGGCCGGCTCATCCGCCGAGGGCCGCGCGGGACGCGGCGAGGATGCGGTCGGACAGCTCGGTGCCGCGGGTGGCCCGGGCCAGCAGCAGCGCGCCGACCAGGGTGGACAGGGCGGCCAGGCCCTCGTCGTCGTCGCCGGTGGCCAGCCATCCGCCGAACGCCTCGACGCCGTCGGCGTACCGCTCGCGGGCCGGGCTGCCGGGCGCTTCGCGGGCCACGTCCGCGGCCAGCGCGGCGGTGGGGCAGCCCGCGCCGGCGTCGTCGCGGTGCTCGGCCGACAGGTAGCGCTCGACGAGCGCCGCGCGGGCCGCCGCGTGGTCGTCCGGCCGGTTCTCGTCGAGGGACCGCAGCCGGGCGTCGTGCTCCTCGAACGCCCGGCCCGTCGCCTCGGCCACCAGCGCGTCCTTGGAGGCGAACCGCTTGTAGAAGCCGCCGTGGGTGAGCCCGGCCTCGGCCATCAGGTCGGCCACGCTCACTGCCTGGACCCCGCGCTCGCGGAACAGCCGAGCGGCGGCCTCCACCACGGAGTTCCGGTTCTGCTGCGCCTGCGCCTGCGACACCCGTCCCATGCCCCCAGTATAGATTATTGGTGTCATCTATCACCTTGCGGCGCATGGATGATGCCCATAATCTATCGGCATGGACATTTCAACGTCAGTCGCCGTGGTCACCGGCGCGAACCGTGGACTCGGCCGGCACTTCGCCGCCCAGCTTCTCGAGCGTGGCGCTACGGTGTACGCCGCCGCACGTAACCCCGACAACGTCGACCTGCCGGGCGCGATCCCGCTGCGGCTCGACGTCACCGACCCGGAGTCGGTCGCCCTGGCCGCCAAGGTCGCGACCGGCGCCACGTTCCTGATCAACAACGCCGGTATCTCGACCGGCGCGACCCTGATCGGTGGCGACCTGGCCGACATCCGGCTCGAGATGGAGACGCACTACTTCGGCACGCTCGCCGTGACCAACGCGTTCGCCCCGGTCATCGAGGGCAACGGCGGCGGCGCGATCCTCAACGTGCTGTCCGTGCTGTCCTGGCTGCATCCGGGCGCGGTCGGCGGCTACACGGCCGCGAAGGCCGCCGCGTGGGCGCTGACCGACGCCGTCCGCGAACAGCTCGCGCCGCGCGGCATCGCGGTCGCGGCGCTGCACGTCGGCTACATGGACACCGACATGGCCGACTTCGTGCCGGCCGACCAGAAGATGGACCCGGCCGAGGTGGCCCGGCTCGCCCTCGACGGCGTCGCCGCCGGCCGACCCGAGATCCTCGCCGACGACGCGAGCCGCGCCGTCAAGCTCGGCCTCGCCACGGCCTTGCAGGACTGACCGCGTACGGGCGCCCGGCCGACGCCGGGTGACCTTGCGTCGTTTGAGGACAGCCTGCGCCGCCTGCGGACCGACTACATCGACTTGCTCTGGGTGCATCTCCCCGATTCGGTCACACCCATCGAGGAGATCCTGCGCGGTCTGGACGACCTGTCACGGCAGGGCAAGATCCTGCACGGCGGGCTGTCGAACTTTCCCGCGTGGCGTTCGGCCCGCGCCGTCACCCTCGCCGAGGTTCGGGGCCTGGCCCCGATCATCGGCGTCCAGTTCGAATACAGCCTGGTGGAACGCACCGCGGATCGAGAGATCCTGCCGATGGCCGAAGCTCTGGGGCTCGGCGGGGCGCTGTGGTCCCCGCTGGGCGGTGGGCTGCTCACCGGCAAATACCGCACCAGCAACGAGGGGCGGCTGACCGCCTGGGGTGGCCGCGTCGTGCACACCGAGGACACCTCGCAGAAGAGTGTCGTGGTGGACGCCGTGCTCGAGGTCGCGAAGCAGGTCGGCGCCCGCCCGGCGCAGGTCGCGGTCGCCTGGGTCCGCGAACGTGCCGACCGTTTCACTACTCCACTGGTGCCTGTGCTCGGCCCGCGGACGCTGCCGCAGCTCGAGGACTATCTCGGTGCGCTCGATCTGCGGCTGGACGCCGAACTCTACCGGCATCTCGATCAGGCGAGCGCGGTCGCGCTGGGGCAGCCGCACGAGGTGATCGCCGCGGAGACCCCGATCGTGCTCGGCGGCGACACCGAGCGCTTCCGCCGCCCGGCCCTACCGGTCGCCTGACCGCTCGCCGACCAACCGGAATCACCGGCAGTAGACCTGCACACGCGGGCGAATGCCTGGCCCCTTTCGAAGGAGTAAGAGTATGAATGGACTCGTCATGATCACAGGTGCCAGCGGTCACCTCGGCGGCGAGGTTCTGGGGGCACTGCTCGACCGGGCGCCCGCGGACCGGATCGCGGCGCTGGCCCGTAAGCCCGAGTCGCTCGCCGAGTTCGCCGAGCGGGGCGTGAGCGTGCGCCAAGGCGACTACTTCGACCCGGCCGCTCTGGAAACGGCCTTCGCCGGGGTCGACACACTGCTTCTGATCTCCGCGCCCGCCTTCACCGATCTGAAGGCAGCCCACGGCAACACGATCCGCGCCGCGCAGTCGGCCGGTGTGCGGCACATCCTCTACACCGCGATCCAGCACCGAGCCGGGTCAGATTTTACGATTCCCCGGGTCACCGAGTGCGACGCGTACACCGAGACCGAGCTGGCCGCCTCCGGACTCGACGTCACCGTCCTGCGACTTCCCCACTACCTGGACGCGTTCGACGAGATCATGATCGGCCAGGTCCCGCCGGACGGCGTCATCCGCGTGCCGGCCGGGCACACCCCGACCGCGCTGGCCACCCGGCACGACATCGCCCAGGCGATCGCTCAGATCCTCATCACCGACGGCCACGCGGGCCATGACTACACCCTTTCGGGCTCACAAACCTTCACCGTCGACGACTTTGCCCGCATCCTCAGCGAGATCACCGGCACCGCCGTCACCTACCAGAACATCCCGATGGCCGACTACATCCAGGGCCTTGTCGCGACCGGCTATCCCGAACCGGCCGCGGAATTCCTCGGCGCCTGGTTCGGCGCCAACGCCGCCGGCGAGTTCACCGCAAGCGACGACATCGAACGGCTGACCGGACGCCCACAGATCGGGCTCAGTGACTTCCTCACCGCCCGGCGATCACCGTCGCGATCCTGAAACGCCCCGGCCGCACCCAGCGGCCGCGGCAGCGATCCGGCTCGGATGTCGTCGGCTGACGTCAGTTAGCGCCTACGGCATGTAGTCACGCTCGCCCGCCGCGACGTTCATACCGCTGCGGCCGCGAGAACCCCAAGAAAGTACACCGACCGTTATCCCTTAGCGGGCTGACGGGAAGTTCGGTGTGCCCCAGCGCGGGCGGTGATCCGCATCGCGCTGTCGCCGGCCCACGGCCCGTGGGCGTGGCCTGCGCCGACACCCGGCGCTTCCATCACTGGTATGCAGGAGGCAGACCGTGACATCTCGCTATGACAGTTCAGGCTTCGACTCGCCCGTCACCATCACTCAGGAAAGCGCGGGCCTGCTGCGCTACACCTTCGCCAACCCGCCGATCAACCTGTTCGATCCGGACCTCCACGACGCCTTGCGGCTGCTGGCGGACCGGATGCACACCGACCCGGAACTCAAGGTCGTCGTCTTCGACAGCGCCGACCCGGACTACTTCATTGCCCACCTGGACGTCGAGCGCCTCGCCGAGGTCCCCGACATCGCCGGCGCCGCACTGCTGGCCGACACCTGGCACGACACCGTCACCCGGATAGCGCACGCGCCGGTGCTGACCATCGCCTCGATCCGGGGACGCACCCGCGGCATCGGCAGCGAATTCGCGCTGGCCTGCGACATGCGCTTCGCCAGCACCGAGCGCGCATTGTTCGCCCAGCCCGAAGTCGGCTTCGGTGTCGTCCCCGGTGGCGGCGCCATCGACTGGCTGCCCCGCCTACTCGGGCGCTCACGGGCCCTGGAGATCCTCACCGTCGGCGACGACCTGGACGCCGTCACCGCCGCGCAATACGGCTGGATCAACCGTGCAGTGCCCGACACGGAACTGGACGCCTTCGTCGACCGCGCCGCGCGTCGCCTGGCCGGTTTCGACAAACAGGCCCTGAGCAGCATCAAACGCCTGGTGAACTCCCGCGTCTCGCCACCCTCACCCGGCGAGCTCCTGCAGTCCTTCCGGGAGATCTTGGACGCTTTCTCCTGGCCCGGCGCGCAACCACAGTTCGCGGCCATGAACAGCCTCGGCTGGAACCGCGACGGCGACACCGAACTGAATATCGCCGAGGTCGTCGGGACGCTCGCGGAGCAAATCGAGCGCGACACCGCCCGACCCTGAGTCCGAGACCTGCCGCACGGCAGGCGCTGCAGCGACATCAATATTGGAGGCACACGTGCGAGTCACCGGAACCTCGCGCTGGTCGGGCAACTGGAAAAACGGCTCCGGCACGCTCTCCACCGGCTCGCCGACCGTAGTCGAGCTGCTGGCCCTTCCCGGGGAGGCGGCGGGAAGTGGACGCAGACGGCGGCCTGGCGCGCCCGTTACGATCACTTGCAGCCGGTCACGCCGTTCTCAGGCGCCATCCTTCGATGTAGGTGGGCGCGTTGGTGTTCTGTGGGTACCAGCCCCACTCCTCGCACCGGTCGCCGGTCACGGGCGTCGCGCTGCCGGCCTTCCTGACCCGCCACGCCTCGACGGCATAGCTGACGTTGTAGCCTTCCACGCCATACTCGGCGATGAGGCGGGTGCGGGGCGGTACGGTCGTCGTCAGGGAGACCCCGATGGAGGTGGTCCGGCTCGCCACGATGGTGGAGCTGACGTTGGCTGAGAGGTAGGGGCTGGGGTTGGCGGTGATGCCGACCGTGGCTGAGACGGAGTACGTCTGCGACACCGAGGACGACACCGTGTAGCTGACGGACAGGTCCGTGGTGTTGTCGAGCGTGCGCCCGTCGCTGACGAAGAACTGCGGGGCGACGGAGAGTGTGGTGAAGCGGTACCCCTCCCAGGTGGTCACCGGCGGGCGTCCGCCGAAGCCCAGTCGTCTCCACTGGGTGATCGTCGCGGGGCAGGGGACGATGTCGCCCGCGTGCGCGGGGGCGGGGACGAGTAGTCCGGAGAGCACGATGGCGATCGTGGTGATCAGGCCGATGCGGCCGCCCCATCGCCGCCTCGTTCCTAATCGTCTCCGTGTGGCGTGACCGGCCTTCGTCTCGTTCATGCTGACCTCCTTGACGCTGCTGCCGATGCAGCTACTTCCATGATCCGGTAGGCCGACTCTCGCCGCCAGAGGTGAGTTCTGACCGGATCCGGCCAGTTGTGTAAATGATCGAGAAAGCTCTGCCGGATGCGCCAAGCCGACCTGGACGCCGAAATCAGTCCCAAACAGTAGCGATCGCCTCGGCAGAGTCCCTGTCGCACTTGACTTTGACACCTACCGCTCGATCGCGCGCAAGGAGTTCGAAGCGCTGGCCCAAGCCGCCGGAGTGCATCACGAAAGTCGCCGACATTCACAAACCCTCCTCGGCGTCCCGAGCGCCGAGCCCGGCCCCCCTACGGGAACTCGAGCACAACGGTGCTTGGTCAGGTAGGTGATCTCATCCAGGTAGCGGGCGCGGTCGGCCAGTTCGCCGAGCTGCCCGCGTGTAAGTTCCGGCGGTAAATGGCCGGGCTCCGGCGGTATTTGGCCAGACGTGATCTCTTAACGGAACGAGGACGGCCCCGCCGTGGCGGGGCCGGGGTGGTCGGTGTAGGTGGTGGGTCGCGGGTTCGAGGCGGAAGCGGCGGGAGCCTCACATGACGCCGATGATCAGGTTCTCGCGGGCGGCTTCGACGACTTCCTTGGTCACGGTGGTGAGCTGGTTGATCTCCAGCACGCGTTCGATCTGGTCGACGAGGCGGGTGATGAGGCGGAAGTTCCCGCTGGTGATGCGGGTGATGGCGGCGATGGCCCCAGTGGTGGCGAAATCGTCGCTCGCGCCAAGGCCCAGGTGAGGCCACTTGCGGTCCAGGACGTGAGCTTGTTCATCGATGGACAGGGGCTTGTAGTGGTGGATGAAGCCGACCCGGGAGTAGAGCTGGGGGTAGCGGGCGAGGCGCTTTTCGATGCCGGGCATGCCGATGAGGATCACGCCGATGCCGGTGCGGTCGTGATGGTCGCGAAGTTGTTCGAGCCCGGCCGTTTTGAGCCGGTCGGCTTCATCCACGATCAGGAGCTCGGCGCCGGTGGAGCTGGTTCCGGGTGGAGGGTTGTCGCCGTTGCCCCGGCCGGTCTGCAGCATGAGGTCGACGGTGCGGCCGAGCCGGTCGCACAGCAGGG
Source organism: Nonomuraea sp. NPDC049480 (assembly GCF_044465905.1). NCBI lineage: Bacteria > Bacillati > Actinomycetota > Actinomycetes > Streptosporangiales > Streptosporangiaceae > Nonomuraea > Nonomuraea sp. NPDC049480. The sequence continues at coordinate 34,639 of NZ_JBITMD010000047.1, read as the reverse complement.
AGATCTCTTTGTCGAGTTTGTCCGGGGTGCTGTGGACCTTGGGGGTGTACATGACGGCGCACAGCCAGGACGTCGTCGGCCTCGGGCGCGGCGGCCGCTCCCTGCCCGTTGAGGTTCGGGGCGAGCTGGTCCCAGCGGGTGTAGGCGCGGGCGGATTCGGTCTTGCCGACGCCGGGGCCGCCGTAGCACAGGCCGATGTAGCGCTTGCGGCGGACGGCTTCGGCGAACTCGCCGAATCTGCGGTGCTCCTTGGTCACCATGAGCGGCGCGGGTGCGCGTTCGGATCGGTTCGCCGGAGCGGGGCCGGGCGCGGGACGGTCGGTGGTGTAGGCGCGTGCCGCGGGGTCGGGAGTGCTGGACGGGCTGGTCGGGGGCGGGACTGGGTGGGGTTCGGACGGGTTGTCACCTAGGGAGGCGGGCTCATCCACGCCGGGTGTCTTTCCGGCCGGAGCGCCGGTCACTCATTTCAGTAGCGTTTGAGTCGCGGACCGTCAGCAGGGGTAGGAGTGCCGCCTGCGTCGTGGGTGGTGGCGGGGCCGGCCTGGTCGGAGGTGGTCCACTGGCGCAGCTCGGTCGTGGCCGGGTAGGCGGCTGGCAGCGGTTCGTCGTGCAGGGCCAGCAGGGTGTCGACGACGGTGCTGCGGGTGGCGAGCCGGCCGCGCAGCTGTTTGCGGCGGGCGTTGCGCGCGGCGGTGATCTCCTTGAGGCTGACGGTCTCGCCGGACAGTTGCGGGCAGATCGCCCGGCACAGGAAGGTGGCGTCGGTGCCGTCGAGGTGGCGCAGGTAGACGCGGATCTCGGTGATGTCGCGCGGGTCGTAGCGGATGGTGACCTGTTCGCCGACGTAGTCGGCCAGGACCGGGTCGATGTAGCGCAGGGCCAGGAACTGGATGCCGTCGGTGTGCACCTTGCGCGGCTTGGCGACGGTGCACAGCAGTAGGTCCAGCTGCTCCAGGGAGTCGGGCATGCGCGGAATGAACGCGCCGGCCTCCCACCGGGCCTGCGGCGGGAGGCGGGTTTCTGGGTGCGGCCGCAGGTTGTAGACCTCGCGGATGAACCTGCCGATCGCGGCGTCGAGCTCGGCGAGGGTGAGCTTGGCCTGGGCGGCACGATCCTTGCTGCCCTTGGGGGCGTAGCCGGGCAGGTGGGCCAGGCACATCTGGTTCATGGTCTCCATGAACCGTTCGATCTTGCCGTGGCCGTGCGGCTGGCCCTTCTTGCTGAACATCGGCCGCACCCGCAGGTCGGCCATCACCTGTTCCAGGTGAGAGGAGGTGAAGTCGCTGCCGTGGTCGAGGTGGAACACCTCGGGGATGCCACACACGTGCCAGCCCGGCTCGGCCTTGCGCCAGATCGCCCTGCCGGAAGGCCAGCGCGGTGGACAGCGCCGACGGGGCTTCCAGGTTGACCGCGTACCCGGCGATCGCGCGGGAGTGGTCGTCCTCGATGGCGGTCAGCCACGGCCGGGCCGGCCGGCCCTTGGGGTCCACGACCCACAGGTCCAGCTCGGTGTGGTCGGCCTGCCATATCTGGTTCGGCTTGGACGCCTCCCTGCGATGCACCAGCTCAAACACCTCCCGGTAGCGTTTCGTGCCCTCCAGCCCGAGCGCGACGAGCCCTGGATCAAGGTCTCGGACCATCTCGTGCACGGTGGAGTACCCGGGACCGGCCATCCCCGTGCGGTGGCGATGCTGACCACCTGCCGATGAATCACCGCGACGCTTCTGCGCGGCGGGCGCAGCGCCAGACCCTCGATCAACAGACGCAACTGCTCAGGCATCTTCACCCGGCCGCGGTCCGAGCGCGGCCGGCGCACCAGCCCGGCCAGACCCTCTGCCTGGTAAGCGGAACGCCAACGGCGCAGCGTCCGCTCGGGGATCGCGCAGGACGCGGCGACCTGGGCCAGCGGAACCTGCTCTTCAAGGTGGGGCCGCAGCAGCCGCCAGCGCTCGATCGCCTCCAGGCGTTGAGCGTCGCTGAAGCCTGTCAGCGGGGCGGGGTCACAGTCCCGGGCGGCTGCTTCCATAAGCCGTCCCTCCCTGACCGCGCTGGCCCCATTCGGAGTGTTCCCGCTCCACCCACGAAACTCGCCGACAGTGAAGGAGCTATGCGCGGTCGACGGCAGTAACTGTCAAGTGGCGCTCGGCTGCGTCCGCAGGTAGCTGTACACGGTCTCGCGGCTAATCCCGAACTGCCTGGCAAGCGCGGATTTGGATTCGCCGGCGGCGGCGCGCTCGCACAGCTGGCGAGCCTGCTCGGCGGTGAGAGCGGGCCGACGTCCGCTGTAGGTGCCGCGCTGCTTGGCGGCGGCGATGCCCTCACGCTGGCGTTCCAGGATGAGCGCGCGTTCGAACTCGGCGAAGGCGCCCATGACCGACAGCAGGAGCGTCGCCATCGGCGAGTCCTCACCGGTGAAGACAAGGCCTTCCTTGACGAACTCGATTCGGACGCCCTTGCCGGTGAGGGTCCGCACAATGCGGCGCAGATCGTCCAGGTTGCGCGCGAGCCGGTCCATCGAATGCACGATCACTGTGTCACCGGCGCGGACGAAGGCCAGCAGTTCCTCCAGCTTCGGCCGGGTGGTGTCTTTGCCGGACGCCTTGTCAGTAAAGGTCCGCTCGATCTCGATTCCGTCCAGCTGCCGGACGGTGTTCTGATCGACGCTGGAGACCCTGATGTAGCCCACGCGCACCGGCGCAACTCCTTCCACGCCTCAGAATGTCAGGTTGAACTCTGAACCGAGCAGACAGACGTCAATAAACTCGGGAATGAACCCTATCTTGACGCCTTTCACCTGCGGTCCCAGGTGTGGTGTTGGAGTACACCCTTGCCGGACAGGCCACGAGCGAGGGGCATTTGCAGGGCGGCGGCCGAGGACGCTGTCAGACCTCTGGGCTGGTGGGGGCTGCTTGACGCCTGGGACGTGGCCGGTGCGGGCGACGGCTTCACCTACCGCGTGAGCAGGCGTACCAGCGCATCGACTACGTCATGACCTCTCGCGACATCAAACCGACCTCGGTGGCCGTCATCGGCACCGAGGCCTCCGACCACTTCCCCATCGTGGCCGACCTCGAACTCCCCCACCCCTCGCCCTGACCTCCGGCGCCCGCCGTCTCTCGCGACGGCGGGCGCCGAGCGGTCCGGATCAGATGACGCCGCTCTGCCCGACGCAGCTCGTGACACCGTTCCTACCGGCCAGCTTCACGAAGACCCGATGCGCCATCGGCCGGGTCGCCGAGATCGCCCTGTTGCCGTTGTTGCCCGTGATCACGGTCGCCAGGAACTCGGCGTCCGGAAGGCCGCCCCGATCCTGGACGAGGCTGACCTTGACCGTGGTGGGGCCTCCGGAGGCCGTCCAGTGGACACGGCTGAAGCGGTGCCCAAACGTCGTGTTGATGTAGGTGACGGTCACCTTCAGCCTGTAGGACCCCTTCGAACAGGTCGCGACGAGGGCCTTGGCTGCCGACGTGGTCACCGACGCCGTCGGCGCGGACGCCGAGGCGGACGCGGTCACCGACGCCGACGCGGGCGTGGGCGCGCCCATCATGGCCACGGCCCCCATGGCCCCGACGACGACCGCGGTACGCATGATCTTCATATGGTTCCCTCCGTTGATTTCCCGTCGAGGTGAGACCATACGGAGACGCGGTATGGCGGAGGTATGTCCCAATCAGACCACTCGGAGCGCGCTAGTGGGACGCTAGTCAGACGCTAGGTTTTCGACGACCAAGCAGCCGACGACCAAAGTCCGCACGGCTGCCGGCCGAACTGTGTCCAAGGGATCTGTCGCCTGACTCAACCCTTGACCCATGCTCCTTCTCGGGGGGCACCAGAACCCGCCCCGACAGAAGGAGCATCATGAAGAAGCTGCTCAAGACCGCCGCCATCGGCGCCATCGCGATCGCATCGAGTTTCGCTCTGGCACAGCCGGCAATGGCCAGCTCGCTTTCGTGGAACGTCAGCGACGGAGTTCGAGGAGCTCAGAGAGTCCGAGTGGCTTGAACAGGATCTGAAGGACCTCGGGGTGAACGCCGACATCAGCTTTGTCCCGCGCGGCCAGACGTGCGACCCGGAGCAGGGAAAGCGGATTCACCTCAAACCACGTGAACTCCTCAATCCCAGCAGGAAATACGTTCAACCGCGACCCGCGGCTCCTCGGTCATGGGCGGACCCTGCTGGTGGACGTCATCATGATGGGCGGTCCGGGCTGGGCGTTCTCGGGCGGGCTGATCGAGGGCCCGGTCAGCCGTGCGCACTGATCCCGCTGCCGCCCGGCAGCTAACGCTTCGGGTCCAGCACCGGTGGCAGGATTCTCTGGCAGGACTGGTCCTGAGGGCTGTACTCCTGCCGTCAAGAGATCATGTCCGGCCGAGTAGCTCCGGAGATTCCCGGCCATTTACTGCCGGAACTTACACTTCGAGACGCGCCACCGGTACGAATCCGGCCGTACGGAGGCATTGCCGTGGCTGTACGGCATCATCACGAACGTCATCGGTCTGCACCGGCGTGCCGAAGTGCGCGGGTACCGGGCCATGGCCCGGACGGGCGAAGACCCGGTGGTCGCCGCGTTCGACGAGCGGGTGGCCGCCCGAGTCTCCGCGTCGGCCACCCGGCAACGCCTGGCCACCGCGCTCGCGAAACTCGGCCGCGGTGAACGGGACGTGCTGCTGCTGATCGCCTGGGGCGATCTGACGTACGAGGAGACGGCCCAGGCACTACAGGTGCCCATCGGCACGGTCCGCTCACGCCTGTCGCGTGCCCGCCGCAAGGTCGCGCACGCCCTGGGCGGCGTCAATCCGGCTGAGACGAGTGAGGACGATCAATGAACGACCTTGAGCTGATCAAGAACCTGCGCTCGGAGGTGAAGGAAAGCGACCCGGACGCCTTGACCGGCGCGCGGGGGCGATTGCTGGCCGTGATGGCCCGCACGTCGGCTCCTCGGCGCTCCCGGCGGCCTCTGACCGTGCGCGTCACGGGGCTTGCCGCCGCCGCGGTCGCGGTCGCGGCGGCCGTCGCCGTCGTGGCGTCCCCGGGTCCGGCCGCCGAGCCCGCCGGGCCACGGCCCTCCGCCGGTGATGTCCTGCCGCTGACCTCTGCCAAGAACGTCCTGCTCGTGGCCGCCGCCAGCGCGGAGCGTACGCCACAGCGTTCCGGGACCTACTGGCACATCAAGCGGGAGAGCGAGGACAGCCGGCACTTCTGGGGCGAGAGCTGGACCACGCGCGACGGGCAGCGGTGGAGCAGAGGGGAGCCAGACAACGGGCCCGGCGTGGTGAAGGAGCCCTCGGGCACGTTCTGGCTCGGGCCCTCGCCGAGAACGGCAAGGTGCTGGCCGCGGCCGACCTCGTCGACTGCGTGGTCTACCAGCCGGGAGGGTGCGAGTTGCGCGCCGACCTGCCCGCCGGGTCCGGCGCCTACACGCTGACGGCGTCGATGCGCCGGCAGGCCACGCTCTCCACGGAGGTGAAATCGGTCTGGACGTTCATGTCCGCGACCACCGCCCAGCCACAGCCGCTGCCCCTGATGGCCGCCCGCTACAGCCCCGAGGGCCTGGACGACTCCAACCGTGCCAGGCCGGGCAGCACGACCCGCCTGCCCGTGTGGGTCGAGCGCAGCCCCGGCTCCACCAAGGTGGAGACGAAATCGGTCCGGCTGGAGATGTCCGCCGACGACGGCGCCACCTGGCGTGGCGTCCCGGTCACCCGCACCGGCTCCGGCTGGACCGCCATACTGGCGAACCCCCGCACGGCCGGGTTCGTCTCCCTCCGCGCGATGGTCACCGACACCGCCGGCAACCGGGTGACCCAGACGATCACCCGAGCCTACGCCGTCGGCTGATCCGATTCGACGGCGTCTCCGAACAGCTCTTCACCCTGGATGAGATTCGAGCGTGCTGTGGACGCCAGAAGGTGCCGCCGGTACTCGTCCCCTCACCTGATGGGACACGGCGGTGGCCAGCACAAGAAGGCCCCCGGCATCGTGGCCGAGTGTGATTTCGCGGTTGCGGCGGCGGACGTGCCCGGCCATGGCGATCGGCCGAAGGATGAAGAGTACGACCGGATCGCGACCGAGAACCAGGCTCGCGTGGATGCCGGAGAGGAGCCGGCTCCGCTGATCGCTGCTTTCCAGGCGCTCGTAGCTCGACCTGTTCGAACACCTCCACGGCCTGGTGTCCATGGAGGTGTTCGCCCTGGTGCGCCCGATCATCCCGGACGCCGCCCCTACGCCGCCGAAGTCCGCGACACCGAACTCGCCGCCCTGGTCGGACCTCGACGGTCCTGATTCCCGAGCTCGGCTGCCGTCCAGGTCGCGTTCGGGCGCGGCACTGCACGGACCCGCCTGCAGTGATCAGCGCAACGTCACACAACAGGCGGGAGACCCCGAGAGAGGCACGACGCCGAGGCGCTCAGGTCGTCTCGGGCCCAGGCGAAGTCGAACCGGGCATGAGAATCTGGACCATCCCACCGGCACGATCTCTAGGCCGAGTGTGGATGCCCGGCGTCGCCTCGAACACACCGGGCGGCCCCACGCTCGGTGGCTCGAGTGAACCCGAACATCCGCTCATCGGCGGAAGAGGTACCAGCGATGTCTCCCGGGGCTCAGCGCAGCGCGCGCAGATCCTGCTCGGTGAGGGTGAGCGAGCGGGCGGCCACGTTCTCCTCCAGGTGCGCGACCGACCCCGTGCCGGGGATCGTCAGCGTGGCCGGTGACAGGGCCAGCACCTGTGCCACCGCGACCTGGGTGACCGTGGCGCCGTGCCGGGCTGCGACCTGCCCGTAGCGCGCGTCACGCGCAGCGTCGCGCTCACCGTATCCGCTGCCGAGCGTCCCGAACGGGACGAAGGCGATCCGCTGCGTGGCGGCGCGTTCCAGGAGAGCGGCCTGGTCCGGGTCGGTGGGGTTGAAGAGGTTCTGGATCGCGGCGACCGGGGCGATCCGCTGGGCCTCGTCCAGGTGCCCGGCGTCGACGTTGCTCAACCCGAGGTGACGGATGAGCCCTTCCTCGCGCAGGGCGGCGAGCGCTTCGAAACGCTGCGCGAGCGAGTCGCCGTGCGGGACCTGCAGGTAGCCGATCCGCAGATAGACCAGGTCGAGGCGGTCCAGGCCAAGCGCCTGCAGGTTCGCCTCGACCTGCGCGCGCAGGTCACCGGGCCCGGCCTCGGAGTACCCTGTGGGGCCGAGGTCGGGACCGAAGACGGGACCGACCTTCGTGGCCATCACCAGGTCCTCCGGATAGGGGTGCAGCGCCTCCCGGATGAGGTCGTTGACGCTCGGCCCCCCGTCGCGCCCGCGGTAGAACCCGGCGGTGTCGATGTGGTTCACCCCGAGCTCGACGGCGCGCGTGAGTACCGCCAGGGCGGTCTCACGGTCCCGGGACGGGCCGTTGAAGCCGTTCAGGACGAGCCTCATGGCCCCGAACCCGAGCCGGTCGACCTGAAGGTCGCCGCCCAGTGCGAAAGTGGTGGATGTGGTGGTCATCGGTTGTGGCTCCTTGTCGTCGTTCGGCCGCGCGCGGGGACTGGGGGCGGCTACGAACGTTCCCCGCCGCACGCGAACGCGTAGCTGATCTCGACGAGGTGCCACACCGTCTCGAGTTCGGCTTCGTCGCGCGGCCCATAGACCATGACGTGCGTCGCCGGGATCATCCCGCGGCGCGCGAGGGGGTGGAACTCGGCCCACCCTGTCTCGATCGCCTGGGCGACGACGTCCGGCGGCAACGCCACGTGGAGGCTGCCGTCGGAAGCGCCGTGCAGGTGGGCGAATTCGTCGCCGACCATGAAGGCCTCTCGCGGCCCGAGCGCGCGTGCCGGGTCGAGATGCAGCGCCCGTGTTTGCGGCAGTGAAATGCCGCTGCGCCCGGTCCGGACCCCGTCGAGCCCGGCCATCCGCTGCCAGAGCTCCTCCTGAAGCTTGGCCGGTGCGGTCTGGTCCAGCTGCTGGTGCGGGATCTCCGGGCCGGTCGTCGGCCGCTTGCCCGATCTGGCCGGCAGTTCGAGCGGCTTGTTCCTGATCAGCGCCGTCATTTTGTCGTCCTCCCGCCTCAGCCCGCGAGCCCGATCTGCTGCAGCAGCAGCGGCTGGTCCCAGAAGACCCACTCCTCGGCGAGCCGACCCTTCTGCCACCTGCCGATCGTCGTGAACTTGACCTCGAACGACTTACCGGTCGGCGGAATAGGCTTCCCGCCGGGACCGATCAGTTCGCCGGTGAAGGTGCCCGTCATCTTGCTGATGACAGTGAGCCACTCCCCCTGGCCGAACTGGATCGGGTAGGGGTCGTTGTGAATGTGGACGTCGGGGAATGCGCGGATCACGTCCTCGATCACTTTGCGGTGCGGCGGAACGCTGCGCGTCGCCTCGGCGGCGCCGGTCGTGTAGGCGACCACCTCCGGGTGGTGGAGGGCGTCCATCGCATCGAGGTCGCGGCTGTTGAAGGCGTCGTCGGCCTGCTTCATCAGCCGGCGGTTCTCGTTGACGACGTCGGTGTCGGTCTGGGCTGCCATGACGGCTCCCTTCTGGATACTCAGTGACCTTGACATGGCCTTCACCGACGTTACTATTCTTTCTATAGTAATTACCAAGGAGTAAGTGACTATCGATGTCGCAGGTTCAACAGCCGGTCGGGCCGTGTCCGATCGGGCCCGTCGTCGACCTCGTGTTCGGCCGCTGGACCACGCACGTGCTCTGGACCCTCGGGCACCACGGCCGGCTTCGCTTCAACGAGCTGCAAGGTCACGTTCAGGGAATCACTCCCAAGGTCCTCACTGAGCGACTGCGCCAGCTCGAGCGCGATGGGTTCATCGCCCGCACGTACCACCGCGAGATCCCGCCGCGCGTCGAGTACGAGATGACGGCGCTCGGCCAGACGCTCGTGCCGGTATTTCAGGCGCTCACCACATGGTCCGATGAGCACCTCGACGACGTGCGCGCAGCGCAGCGCGACTACGACCGCGAGCGGTAGGACACGTCCGCCCGGTCGGCATCAGTGGTGACCCGATTCCGCTCCAACCAGATGTCCGACGGATGGTCCAATCCCGCCCAGGTGGTGACCGACCTCGCCGACCAGGCCGTCTTCGAGGCGGGCAAGCTCGGTCTGGTCACCTTTTCCCGCAGCTCGGCGAGACCGCCGCGATCAGCCGCCAGTTCGACCGGGACCGCTGGCGGCACCTCATCCCCAAACAGCACCGCCGCCCCGGTCGCCGCCCCTCCTCGTCAACGGCAGAGTGCGCGAAGGCGTCCATGGTTCTCGGACTCTTCGGGCGTGGGGCGTGTCAGCCGAGCCCGGATCGAGCGATGACGTTGGTGATGCTGATGCGAACTGCGGTGAAGCCTTCCTGCACGAATGATTCAGCGAGGTCCTCGGCGGATTGGGAGGGGTAGTAGCGGTTGGCGATGCGTGCGGCGATGTGTTTGACCTGGTCCGGCTCGGCCGAGACGTGTGCTTCTCCTTCGATGGAGACGAAGCTGTAGGGTTGCCGCTCATCACTGACGCAGAGCGCGATTCGCCGGTCGTGGGCCAGGCTTTTGCCCTTGACGCTCCCAGGGGATAGGGCGAAGGCGAGTTCGTCGCCGTCGAGGATGAAGCAGACCGGGGTGACGTGGGGTCGCCCGTCGCGGCGGGTGAGAGCTATGTGGGCAAGCCTTGTTCCCGCTGTGAGGAAGGATCGCCATTCGTTGTCGGTCATTGTCGTCATTGACGTGTCTCCTTTTGTTTCGATGTTGCGATTCCCCGCCGGCGGCGCTCCGTTACAGCCTCGCGGCCGGCTTCATCGCGCCTCACCGGCGTGTTCGTGGATCGCGTGTGGAGTTGGAAGAGCCGGGCGCCGGGGATCTCTGACGAGCGCCTGACCGTGTGATGGGGGATATGGGATCCGGCGGACGGCATCGAATGAGACGTCACCCAGGGCGGCGATTTCGTCTGCCTCGCCGCGGAGGAAGGCGCTGAGGCCGTGGCCTTCGCCAGTGCCGTCGTCGCCCATGGCCAGGAGTTCGGCTGGTAGCGGCAGTTGTGCTCGACCGGCGCGACGGACTCGTCGCCGGTGACGTGGAGGCGTGGTTGAACTCGCTGCCATATGAGGAGTACCAGGGCACGGTCCAGCCCATCCGCTTCGCCGATGCCCGCAGCCGCCACCACGGCACCCGCCGCCGTCGGAGCCATCCACGCCAGGACTGGTAGCCCGAACGGTGGCCTGCGTGTGCGGTTCCCCTCACCGGTGTCGACTGTTGTTGTGGAGACTGTCATGCCGTCGACGCTAGAAGCGATGAGCGATCGAAAAAAGCGAATGTTTACGATCATATCCATCGCAATATGCGATATATGGAGCTATGGCCGACGTCGACCTGCGGCAGCTGAAGACGATGATCGCGATCGCGGAGGAGGGGACGTTCTCCCGAGCGGCGAACAGACTGGGCTACACCCAGTCGAACGTGAGCCAGCACATCGCAGCACTGGAGAAGACCCTTGGCGGCTCAGTGTTTGACCGGCCCGGTGGTCCAAGGCCGGTGCGGATAACTCCTCTCGGAGCCGTGGTGCCCGAGCAAGGCAGGGAGCTGCCGTCGAAAGCCGAAGCGCTGGGACATGCGGTTGATCGATTCAAGGCCGGCGATGGCCGAATCGACGTCGGCACCCTGCAGAGCGTCTCCAACATGATCCTTCCCACCGTGCTGCGCCGCCTTCGGGACGAGCATCCCAACTGCGAGATCAGGATCTCGGAAGCGGAGCCGGACGAGGCGCAGATCGGCGATCTGAAATCTCGCGTGAGCTGGCTCAGCAAGCTCCACCAGCCCGGACCTAACCCGGGTACCAGCTGCTTCAGCGTCGACACCGGCACGACCCGACGGTCCGATCGTTTCTCAGCCGGGCGTCGAGCGGTTCAAAGCCAGCGACGATCGGATTGATATCGAAACCTTCCAGAGCATGTCGAACGGTATGGATAACGGCTCGGAGGACCGATGCACAGCTACGGGCGATCCGATGGCGACACAGGGCGACCGTCAGCCCCCTGTCGAAGGACCCGCGAGCTGCTTGGCGACGGCCTGAGGTTGGGGTTCTGGCAGAAAGCGACCGGCATCGCGCACCAAGACCAGGAGAATACCTAGTGTCAGCGATTCCGCTGTTGATCTTGTACGAAATCGATCTTTTCTGATACACCCTGCAACAGCAGTCCCGTTCTCGATGTTCGACGGGGTCGCCGTAGCATCCGCCGGAAATCCACCACATCCGCCCCACCTGCGATGATAATGACCCGATGAAGGCCGACAGTGTGCGCGCAGCGGCGACTGGTCGATCATCACCACGGTTCGGCCACAATGACTGATGTGAGAGTCGGATTGCTGGGACCGTTCGAGGTCCGAAACCGCGATGGGGCCGTGGTGGAGGTTCCAGGGATTCGGCTGCGCGCACTGCTGACCGCACTCGCCCTCGAACCTGGCCGGATCGTCACGCGTGCCAGGCTGGTGGACTGGATTTGGGGGCAACAACCGCCCGCGGACGAAGCGAATGCCTTACAGGCGCTGGTGTCCAGACTGCGCCGGGTGCTGCCGGACGGTGTGATCGAGGCGGATTCCGGCGGGTACCGCCTGGCCGTGGCTCCTGATGCCGTGGACGTGTGCCGATTCGAGCACCTGGTCGGTCAAGCCCGTGCCGCCGAGCCCGCGGCGCGGGCGGATCTGCTGCGCTCGGCCTTGGCGTTGTGGCGCGGTACAGCCATGGCGGACATCGCACTGCGAGACAGCGATGCGTTCGACGCCACGGCCGCGCGCCTGGACGAACTCTACGTCGCCGCCCTCGGAGATCGGGTCGATGCGGACATTCGCCTCGGCCGGGGCTCGGAGCTGGTCTCCGAGCTGACCGAGCTGGTCGCCACACATCCGCTGCGAGAGGGGTTCGTGGCAGCCTTGATGCGAGCACTCGCCGAGGCGGGGCGTGGGAACGAGGCGTTGACCGTGTACCAGCGGACGCGCGAACGGCTCGCCGAGGAGTTGGGCACCGATCCATCGGCCGAGCTGTCCGCGCTGCACACCGCGTTGCTGCGGGGCGAACTGGGCGAGCGCACGGAGAACCACAGGACGAACCTGCGCGCCGAACTGACGAGTTTCGTCGGCAAGGACGACGACATCTCCACACTCGCCGGCCTGGCCATCAAGCACCGGCTGATCACCTTGACGGGAGCGGGCGGCTCCGGCAAGACAAGGCTGGCCACCGAGACCGCGCGGACGATGCTCGCCGAACTGCCCGATGGGGCGTGGCTGGTCGAACTGGCCTCCGTACGGGCGGGCGGTGAGCTGGCGCAGGCCGCCCTTACCGCGATCGGCCTGCGCGACCAGGCATTGCTCGGTGGTGCGCGAGACGGCGAACCGATGGATCGGCTCATCACCGCGATCCGGGAGCGCGCGATCTTGCTGATCCTGGACAACTGCGAGCACATGATCGAGGCGGCCGCGGCCTTCGCGCACCGGCTTCTCGGGGAGTGCCGGAGGCTGCGGATCCTGGCCACAAGCAGGGAACCGCTCGGCATCACCGGGGAGGTGCTGTGGCAGGTCGAGCCACTCACGCTGCCCGCGAAAGGAGCCGACCCCGCCGACGTCGGCTCCTCCCCCGCAGTGCGGCTGCTGCGCGACCGCGCGGAACTGGTGCGCAAGGACATCGGCTCCGACGCGCACACCTTGTCGGCCATGGCGCGGATCTGCCGGGCACTCGACGGGATGCCGCTGGCGATCGAACTGGCCGCGGCACGGCTGCGCACCATGTCCATCGATCAGCTGGCACGCCGGCTCGATGACCGATTCCACCTGTTGACCGGCGGCAGCCGTACAGCGCTTCCCCGGCACAAGACGCTGCGCGCGGTCGTGGACTGGAGCTGGGACCTGCTGACCGAGGCCGAACGCAGCGTACTGCGACGGCTCTCGGTCTTCTCCGGCGGGGCCAGCCTGGAAGCTGCCGAACAGGTGTGCGGGGGCGAGACAGTCGCCGGCGAGCACGTATTCGACGTGCTGACCGCCTTGATCGAGAAGTCGCTGCTGCTCGCCGACGGCAAGGGCACGCCGCGCTACCGCATGCTCAACACCATCAGCGAATACGCGGCGCACCGGCTCTCCGAAGCCGGGGAATCCGAGCAGGCGCGCCGCGCGCACCTTGCCTACGTCACCGAGCTGGCCGAGACGGCCGATCCGCACCTACGCAAGGCCGAGCAGGTGGAGTGGCTGTCCAAGCTCGAGGCCGAGCACGACAACATCAGTACGGCCCTGCGCGGGGCGATCACCGAGGGATGGGCCCAGGAGGCGATGCGGCTGGTCGCGGCCGCGGGCTGGTACTGGTACCTCAGCGGACACAGGGCCGAGGGCGCCGAATTGAGCATCGCGGCGGCCTCCCTGCACGGTGAGGCGACCGATGAGGCGCGTGCCATCGCGTACCTCATGGTGACAATCTTCGTGACCTCCGGGGTCAGCGGCGATCAGTATCAGGCACGGGAATGGATCCACGAGGCGCACCGGTTCGCCCAGCGCAGCGGGTCCCGCCACCCGCTGCTCGGGTTCGCCGGGCTGCTGGAGCTGACGCTGCAGGACCCGACGAAGCTCCTGCCCGCATTCGAGCCGCTCATCGCCGGCGACGATCCGTGGGTGCGCGCGCAGGCCAGGCTCACTCGCGGCCGATTCCGGCTCACGCTCGGCGGCGACGAGACCGACGTGGACATCGACGCCGAGATCGCCCTTGCCGAGTTCCGCACGCTGGGCGACCGGATGGGGATCTCGTTCGCGCTGACCTTCCTGGCCGATCGGCTCACCATGCGCGGCGAGCTCGCACGTGCGTGTGAGCACTACGAAGAGGCGGCCACGGTGCTGACCGAGGTAGGCGCGACCGAGGACGTGGTCGGCGTGCGGGCACGGCAGGCTCAGCTGTACTGGCTGCTCGGCGACGAGCCAGCCAGCACGTCCGCCATGGCAGAAGCACAGCGGTGCGCGGACGGGATCGCCTGGCCGGACGCGCTTGCCGACCTGGCACTCTCGAAGGCGCAACTGGCACGCTGGCGCGGCGAGCCGGACAAGGCACACCAGCACCTGGCCACGATGCGGGCGGTACTGGGCGACGCGGAAATGGTCGACTCCGTCCGTGCCACGACCATGCACCTGTACGCCTACCTCACCGAGGATCTCGACAAGGCCCGCGCGTATCGGGCCGAGGCGTTCCGCGCGGCCGCGGCCATGGAGCACACCCATCCACCGACGATCGCCGAGGTGTTGATCGGGATCGCGGATCTCGCGCTGCGCCAGGGACAGTACAAGCAGGCCGTTCGATTGCTCGCGGCGAGCGACGCCGTACGCGGTACGCCGGATCGTTCGCAGCCGGACGTATCCAGGATCGCCGCGGAGACCCGAAATCGCCTCGGCGAAACTGTGTTCGCCCAGGCGACCCGCGACGGACAGCAGCGGGATTGGCGTGAGCTGGCCGAAATCACGCTCGCTTCATGAACGTCGCACGAGCCCACAGATAGCCGACCAACGCCAGCCCCACACACCAGGCGATCGCCATAATGGCCGAGCCCGCCGATGGCGTGCCGGTCAGCAACCCGCCCAGAGTTTCGACGATCGGCACGAACGCGCTGCTCAGAAAGGGAAAGAGCATCAGCGGGACGCCGGCGATGCCCGCGCCTTCCGGCAGGCGCGTACGGAGGATTCCGTCGGCGCCGGCCTTGCCCCCCGGCCCCGACCACATCCAGATCCAGAGTGCCTACCCGCACACCCCGCCCTCGACGGCATCCTCAACACCCCGACCTCCACCGTGACCGACATCGCAAGCTGAAGGCCGTCGACATGAAGCACCACGATCCAGCCCAGCCGCGCCGCACAGCCGCCAGCCGGGGCCAGAACCTACGGACATGTTGTTGACGATCACTCGCGCCAGGATGCGACGAAAACCTGCGCCTGGCCGGAGTGCGACCGCTGATGCTCCAGCGGCAGCAGCCGGAAGGATTTGGAAGACGGCGGATGCGTCCGGGAAAAGGGAGTTGAAGTCATTTCCCCAAGGAGCTCCATGAGAAAGCCGAAACCGGCATGATCCCCGGCCCCCTCTCCACGACCGATGACGCCGCTCTGATCGAGGCGTCCTGCAGCGAACCGGAACGGTTCGCGGAACTCTATGACCGGCACGCCGCAGAGATACACCGCTACATCGCCCGACGACTCGGCCCAGACGTCGGCGACGACCTGATGGCCGAAACATTCCTGCGGGCGTTCCGGCAACGTGAGCGATACGACCCGACGTTCTCCGATGCCCGCCCCTGGCTGTACGGCATCGCCACGAACCTGATCAGCCGCCATCGCCGCTCCGAGGTCCGGTTCTTCAAGGCCATCGCCCGGACCGGCGTGGATCCGGCCGCCGAGACCCTCGATGCCGTAACCGACCGGTTATCGGCCCAGGGCATGCGGAAGCAACTCGCGGCCGCCCTGGCACACCTGAACGCGGGCGAGCGCGACGTCCTCCTCCTACTGGCCGCCGGCCTCAGTTACAAGGAGACCGCCCGAGCACTGGACGTCAGCATCGGAACCGTCTCCTCCCGCATGAACCGAGGCCGCACGAAGATGCGCGCGACCCTGAAGGAGCCACACCATGGATGAACTGAAGCTGCTGGAAGAATTCTGCCGCGACGTAACACCAACTCGCCGCACAGCCGTACACGAGGGGCGAGCCCGGTTACTGTCGGAGATCAACGAGCCGCGGCGAGCGCGCGCACCGCGATTCTCCCCTCCGCTGGTGGGCGCCGTCGCGGTGGTCGGCGCCCTCACCGCGGCCGTCGCGATCGGCATCACCATCGCTCAAAATGTGGACGGCCCACCCGCAGACCATCCGAACGACGCGTCCACGAGCCATCCCAGCGACATGCGGGCAAACCGTCCCGGCGGAGCCGTCGTCAACGTACAAGAAGTCGCCCTGCACGCCAAGGCAGCGGCCCGGAACCAGCCCGCCGTCACACTGACGCCCGGCGAATGGGTCTACGTCAAGACCCTCATGGTCGAGATCGACGGAAGAGTGCTCGGCCCCGGCAGCAAGCGAACCTCGTACGAGGAATGGCGCACCGTGGACGGGAAGGTTCCGCCCCGTAACGACAACGTCTTCGTACCCACGCGTCAGCCAACCGCGAAAGTGCTCATCGACCTGCCCGAGGACCCCGACGCCGCGCTGGCCGCCCTGTACGCCGAGGTCGAGCGGATCAAAGAGAGAGGCACCGGCCAGGCCGAGGACGGGCCGGTCCTCATCGGCAACGGCATCATCGACACACCACGCGGCATCGCGGCGTTCAACCTGGTCTCGGAGATCCTGAAGTCGTACCACGTGCCTCCTCAACTGCAGGCAACCCTGTACGGCGCCCTGGCCCGCATGCCCGGCGTCAAGATGCTCCCCGACTCCGTGGACGCCCAGGGACGGCACGGACTGGCGCTGTATGTCATCAGCGAGGGCTACATCCGGCAGGAGATCATCCTCGATCGGGACACCTACCGCTACCTCGGCAACCGCCGGATCTCCATCAGCGACCACACGGTCCCGCCTCCAGGCAAGAACGTAGAGACCGACTCGCACACGTCCGTCCACATCAAAAAGGGCGACGTGCTGGGCTGGTCGGCACAGCTGGGCTCAGCGCTCGTCGACAAGCCCGGCGAGCGTCCCTGACACCGAACGTGAGTAGGTGCGTACAGGAAATCCCGGCAAGATCATCTTGCTGGGGTTCTCCTACAGCGAGCACGAGCAACATCGGCGGTCTGGAGTTGGCCTTGAGCGCCGCTATCCCTCACCGGCGCCCGCGGCGTCGCGCTGACCGAGAGGCCGTTCATCACCATGGCGAACCTGCGCGCCGACCGCGCTTCCGAAGCGGCCGGCCACATCGAGAAGACTTCGAGGACGCCACTCCCCCGGCCCCCACACGGTCGCCTGGCCGCCCCGACGAGTGGCTCGTGCCGTCCCAAGCCGACGAGACCGCTGTGACCACCGAGTTGCGCGAGGCACTCGGACAAGACCGGGCTCGGTAGTGACATCTCAGCGAACCGCACCACGCTGGAGCTGAACGAACCGGCCGCTCGACAGATGGTAGAGAAGGGCTGTCGATCCGCCCTCGGCCCTTCCTCCTCTTGCGGAAAGGCGGCAGCTTCTCCCTATCGGTAGTTTCTGCTGGAAGCAGCCGCCTTTACATTGTAGATTTCGACATCGACCCCCAGCCTGGACGTCCACGGGCTCAGGCGGATCTACGCCACCCACCTCATCAAGGCCCGGCCGCGGCCCACTGTTCGTCCAGTTCCCAGGCGGACACGAGCACGCCAGCACGAGCTTGCTCTACACCTGCGTCTCGGGGTCCCGGTCATATCCGGCCGGAAATTCCCGCTAAGCCTCCGAGTGCCGGCGTGTGGCAAAGGAGGGCATCGCGGATCACGGCAGGAGATGCAGAACGAGCCGGCCTCGATTTTTGACATACCGGCTGATAGTGATCTACGGAGCGTGGCACAGGGGTATTTGTCCGCCGCACAGTAGTTGATCTATGAGGAGGGGGCGTCTGATGGCGTTGACGGCGTTGACCCCTGAACAGCGGGCGTACACCTTGGCGAAAGCCGCGGAGGCCAGGTGCGTGCGTGGCGAGCTTCTCGCCGAGTTGCGGTCGGGGACGACGAGTCTCGCTGAGGTCTTGGCCCGAGCCGACGAGCAGGAGATCGTGAGGAAGACCAGGGTGTCTCAGCTGTTGCGTGCACTGCCGGGGCTCGGGCCGGCGAAGGTCGCCGCGTTGATGGCGATGTGTGGTGTGGCGGAGAATCGGCGGGTCGGTGGGCTGGGCGAGCAGCAGTGTCATCGGTTGCTGCAGGCGGTTGCGCGGACACCTGAACAAGGAGACCACCGTGCCGCGGCAGCCGACGACCTCGTCAGCGGGGCGAGGATGATGTTGGCCCCCCTTCTGGCCCCTTTGCGCAGGTCGGGGTGACTGCCGGATCGCAGAGCTCATCCGGGATCTGCGCGAGGGCCTGGGAATGTCGCAGGGCCGGCTTCATGACGCGGGGCCTTTTGCCGCTGATCGGGTTTGCGGGCGTGGGAGGCTGAACAGCTGGTGCAGTCGGCGCAGGGCATGTTGGTCGCCGGAGGCGGAGCCGGCGCCGTTGTTGATCGCTTCGGCGAGGGTTGAGCGGCCGGCGGCGAGGTCCCGGAAAACCTCGCCGCCGGTCGTGATGATCACGTCGGGGTGCAGGGCCGGGCCGTGCACCGTTTTCGATGCGCGCAACGTCTCCTGCTCGAGGGGTTCGCCCATCGCCCATTTCAGGCCCGGCTGTCCTATCCGTTGCGCGGCCACGTTGGCCTCGGCCACCTCCCAGCGGATCAGCTTCCCGCTGGCGGCTCCCGCGGCGGCCCGCATCAGCTGCTCTCCCACGCCGCGGCCACGTTCGAGCAGCTCGGCGGCGCGGCGACCGTGCGGAAGCCGGTCCGGCGCAGGTCCGTGATCTCGATGTAGGGCAGCACGCAGGCGCTCCAGATCCGCGGCGACGCCGAGCAGCCCGGTTCCGTGACCTCGGCCACCAGGTCAGGCATGCCGGTCCAGGAAGGCGAGCGTCTCATCCTGCACGAGGCCGGACCGCTGTTTGGGCAGGCCGTGGCCGCTGTGATCGTGTACGTACAGGGTTGCGCCGGGGATGGCGGCGGCGGTCTCCCGCAGATACGCCGCAGGGAAGAACGGATCCTCGGCGCCGCCGATGAGAAGCGTCGGCATCTCCAAGGAGGGAAGCCGTGTCCGGGTGTCGTGGCCCAGCACGGCGGCGACGGTGGTCTGGAAGTCGGCCTGGCGGGTGGCCGGCGGCGTCCCGCCTCCGGTCAGCGATCCGGCCAGCCGAGCGAGGCGCCGCATGGTGGCACCGTCGACCGCGGCGGTGGCCAGGTCTCCGCGTAGCCGCCGCCATCGGCGGTCGGCGGCCAGGTCGAGCCAGCGGCGGCAGATCTCCTCGCCGGCCGGTGCGAGCCGGGCCCCCGTGACGACGAGGACGAGGCGTTCGACCAGGCCGGGATGATCGAGCGCCAGGTGCTGGGCCACCATCCCGCCGGTGGACATCCCGATGATCCGTGCGGGCCCGATCTCGTCGCCGATGAGCCTGGCGTAGTCGCCGGCGATGTCGCGGGTGGTGGCCCCGTCGGGAAGCCCGTGGCCGCGCTGAAGGATGTACACGGTGTGAGCGCGGGCGAACCGGCGGAAACCGTGGGTGTAGGCCTGCGCGGTCAGCGTGCCGGGCACCTCGTTGTCCAGGACGAGGCCGGTCAGCAGGACCAGGGTGTGCGGTCCCGCGCCGAAGCGCACATAGGGGAACCGGTCGCGGAGCAGTCCGGATGCGGTGGTCATGTCAGGCCGTCCTTTCCGGCAGGGCCGGAGCGGACCGGCGCCGGTTGAGCCGGCGGCCCGCGACCACGATGGCGACGTTCACGGCGGCGAGCCCGGCCAGGGCAGGTGTGAGGTGGGCCAGGGCGCCCTGCGTGTCACCGAACCAGAACGTCCATGCGATCTTGAACAGCACGGCTCCGTTGATGACGACCAGCGCCCATCGGATCGATCGCCGCCACAGGGCCAGCGCCAGGGCGGCGAACATAAGCGGCACGAGCAGGGCGATGGCGACCTTCGCGGCCGTCCACTCCCCGAGCAGGTAGTCGCGCTCGGCCCGCAACATGTCCACGACCGCGGGGTCGGGCCGGTCGGGCGCGGGGAACCAGGCCATGCTGGTCGCCAGCGCGACCAAGGTGAGGACGATCCCGATGAGGCTGCGTTTGCAGGCGAAGTAGCAGAACGGCAGCAGGAACAGCGGCCGGACGTACCAGCTGAGGATGTTGTGATGGCGGTCCCACGCCCACGTTCCGAGGGCGTCGACCCATTCAGCGATTGATGACATGTCACGTCCTTCAAGGGATCGGACCAGCGCGTCCCTGAGCAGGCGGGGGTCCTCCTGCTGGGCGATGCGGGCCCGGTGGGTGGTCAGCGGGCGCAGGCGGTCGAGCAGGCGCAGTCCGCGATCGCGTACGGCCCGTCCGGCTGGGCTGGTCATGGCGCTGAGCCGGGCGAGCCGGTCGGCGACATCCTGGACCTTGCGTACCCAGGGACGGCGGCGATCGTCATAGCGGCGCGGCGCTCGGCGGCAGGGCCTGCGTCCAGTGTCGCAGGAAGACGGCCAGGTCGCGCCGGGCCAGGGCCTCGGCGATGGCCGGAGCGTGGGCGGCGGCGTAGAAGTAGGTGCCGGCGCCGATCGGCGCGCCACCGAACAGGCCGAGCGGCGTCCAGTATTCGCCCTCCAGCCCAAGATCGTCGCCGTGGACGATGCCGCGCACGTAGACGGTGCCGGTGTCGCGCGCGACGGCACCGAAGTCGCCGCCCTCGCGGACGACCGAGTGAGTGCCGCCGGCGCCCACCACCAGTTCGGCTTCGATCGTGCGCGGGAGGTCGGCCTGGACCGCGTGCAACAGGCTTGCATACAGGGTGCCGCGCCGTACGGCCAGGGCGTGATCCTGGCCGGGACCGAAGTGCGGCAGGGTCGCGTTAACGATCCGGCCGGTCGCGGTGCGGACGACCGCGCCGATGAGCGGTGCCCGTGACGTTCCAGACTTTCGGCGAGGAACAGGGCGTCGAGGACAGCGAGGCCGTTGGGCTGCAGGAGCAGCCTGGCCCCGGCTTCGCGGGGTTCTGGCACCCGCTCGATCAGCGTGATGCGGGCGCCGGACGCGGCCAGCAGCAGGGCGACGGTGAGTCCGCGAATCCCGCCGCCGACCACGGTCACGGGGCTGTCGTGGATGGCCATCGCGGGCTTTCGATCAGCCTTCGCTACCGGACTGCGGCATCCGCCGCGGCCTCGGTCGGCGTTGGGGGGCGACGGACAGGGCGACCATCCCGGTGCCCACGAGCAGCACCAGGGCGCCGACCACGAACGTGACGGTGACGGCGACGCTGACGGCGGGAACGCTCATGCCGGCGCGCAGATCGGCCCGCACGCCCGCCGAGCCGTCGGAGTTCATGATGACCGCGGCCCAGTCACCGGAGACGATCTGCCAGGTCAGTGTTCGCGCTCCGGTTCCGGTGTCGGAGGCGACCCAGAAGTTCTGTTCCGCGGGGACTGTGGCCGGCGCGCCGCCCTGGCGTTCGGTGTAGCTCACGCCGAACGGCCCGAAGTCGAGGTCTCCGATGTCGTCGTGGTTGACCTTGCTGAGATAGGCGGCCACCTCGTCGGCGGAGCCGATGCCGGCGAACAGAGGCTTGGCGTGGTCGAGGGGGTCGAGCTGGATGCGCATCTTGCCCAGCATCTCCTGACCGAAGAGGGTGTCCGGCGGGACGGTGCGGAAGTCCAGCGACGGCGCGGCGATGGCGTAGGTGTCAGTGGTGAACCGTCCGGGTCCGGCGGTGAAGAATCCGTCGTCGTCCTGTTGCCGGTCCACCACGAGTGCGACGCCGGCGCCGCCCAACGTGGTCAGGCCGGACATGGCGAGCAGAATGCCGATGAGGATTACGGCTATGCGGCCTGCGCTCAGGGGGCGGCGGTTGATCGGGCGGGACGTGGGTGTTGCCTCGCTGATGGTCATGGTCGGCGGCTCCTCGCTGGAACGGCTTGTTTGCCGTGCCATCACGCTCGCAGCGGGAAGCGAGGAGGGTAAGCCGGGCGGCTGGCCGCTGAGGGGGCCGGTTTTCTGGTGTCCCGCTCAGGTGCGCAGGAACAGCAGGACTGCCAGCACCCGGCGGGACTCGCTGCCGGTGGCCGGGAGACCGAGCTTGCCGAAGATGCTGGACACGTACTTCTCCACCGCGCGCAGTGTGATCACCAGCCGGTCGGCGATGCCCTGGTTGGAGGTGCCGACGGCCATCAGTTCGAGCACATCGCGTTCGCGTGGCGTCAGCTGGGCGAGCGGGTCGTCGCTGCGCCGCCGGGACAGGAGCGTGGAGACGATCGTCGGGTCGATGGCCGAGCCGCCCGCCGCGACCCGCCGTACGGCATTGAGGAAGTCAGGGACGTCGCTGATGCGGTCCTTGAGCAGATAGCCGACGCCCTCCGCGGAGTCGGCGAGGAGCTTCATGGCCAGGCCGAGCTCGACATACTGCGACAGCACCAGCACCCCGATGCCGGGGTGGGAGGCGCGGATCTCCATGGCGGCCTGGACGCCTTCGTCGGTGTGCGTGGGCGGCAACCTGATGTCGACGATGACCACGTCAGGGAGCTGGACGCGCATCGCGTGGCGCAGCTCGTCGGCGTCGCGGCAGCGGGCCACTACGTCGAAGCCGGCGTCGGCGAGCAACCGGGCGAGGCCTTCCCGCAGCAGCACGCTGTCTTCGGCGATCGCTACCCGCATGGCATCTCCGCTCTCACCCGG
This sequence comes from Nonomuraea sp. NPDC049480, assembly GCF_044465905.1. NCBI lineage: Bacteria > Bacillati > Actinomycetota > Actinomycetes > Streptosporangiales > Streptosporangiaceae > Nonomuraea > Nonomuraea sp. NPDC049480. The sequence continues at coordinate 12,287 of NZ_JBITMD010000047.1, read as the reverse complement.
GTGCCGTCGCCGTGTGGGGTCCACACCCGCAGCCGCCCGCCCTGTGCCTCGACACGATCCGCCAGCCCGCGCAGGCCGCTGCCGCTCTCGGTGTCGGCGCCGCCTACGCCGTCGTCCACCACCTCGACCACGAGCTGGTCGTCTACCCGGGTGACGTCCACGGTGGCCGAGCTCGCCCGGGCGTGCTTGCCGATGTTGGCCAGGCTTTCGCAGACCACGTAGTAGGCCGCGACCTCGGCCGCCTCGGCGAGCCGGCCGTCCAGATCGACGGTCAGGCGGATCGGGACCGGCGCCCGCGCGGCCAGCGACTCCAGCGCCACGGCGAGGCCGTGGGCGGTGAGTACGGCCGGATGCAGGCCGCGCGCGATGTCGCGCAGCTCTGCCAGGGAGGTCGTGACCTCGTCGCGGGCCTGGGCCAGCAGGGCTCTGGCGTCGGCGTCACCCTCGAGCCTGGTCTCCAGCATGCCCAGGTTGAGTGACAGGGCGACCAGCCGCTGCTGGGCGCCGTCGTGCAGGTCGCGTTCCAGTCGCTGCCGCTCCTTCTGGCCGGCCTCGATGACCCGGGCCCGCGATCCGCGCAGCTCCTCGACGTTGGCCCGCAGCTCGGCCTGCAGCCGGCCGGTGTGCAGGGCGAGGGCGGCTGCGGCTGAGACCGCCTCCAGCAGTTCCGGCTCGTGGATGAGCGCCGGGTCGTGGATGAGGGCCGCCACCTGCTTGCCGTCCTGCTCGATCGGCGTCACCCCGGTCCGGTCGGTGGGCAGCTCCACGGGCTTGCCGTCCTGGTCTGCCCAGCTGCCGAACTTCGGCAGCCAGTACACCAGCGACAACGACGGATCACGCAACGCCCTGGCCAGCGGCCCACGCAGGTCCGCGGGTTCCGCCCGCAGCTCGACCACGAGATCGCCCACAGACACCCGCGCTAGCCGCGCCTGGAGCAACCCGGCCAGGAAAGCGACTGGGGCCAGGCCGAGCACCGCCAGGCAGATCTGCTGGATCGTCGGGAAGAAGAGTTCGGCGAACACCCCGACCAGGAGCAGGAGCGCGATCATCACCAGCGCCAGCGCGGAGATACCGGTCATCAGCGCGAGCGGGCGTCGCGGCGGCCGCTCCCCCGCTCGGCGCCGCCCGGCCAGCAGCGCGACCCCCGTCAAGGCGACCCCACTGATCAGGACCAGCTCCACCTGGTAGATCCCCTGCGCCAGGACCGGCGCCTCGACGAGCCGCAGTACGTGCGGCTCCAAGCCGCCCAGCACCATCACGGCGAGCTGCACGCCGGTCGCCGCCACGTAGCCGACGCCGATCAGCGCCCGCTCCAGCCGCCCGGCTAATCGGCCTGTCGGGAACGCCAGGAACACGTGCACGATGAGCACCAGCGGCAGCAGGTCCAACGCCTGCCCGATGGTGTGCGCCACGGCGTTGCCGGACGGGAACAGCATCGACGTAAGTGAGGAAAAGCCGGTTACGATCATGAGCGGGCCGAGCCGGTTGGCCGGCCTGCGCCGCCACGCGATCAGGCCGCTGACGGTATACGACAAGGAGATTCCACACAGGAGTGTCGCGTTCAACGGGTTGGCGCCGACGGCCACCGCCAGAGCGATCGAACCGGCCAAGCCAGCCATGAGCGCGACGGCGAGAACGACCAGCAGAGGCCCCGGTGCCCGCTGGGGGGTTACTGGCATCCATCACCCCTCTCCCAACGGTCGTGCAGGGCGACGGCCAGGATGAAAGGAGGCGTCGCGCACACGCTACGCCCCCTGGCGACCGCCTGCCAGGGCTCTTGGCGGCGAAGAGATACCAGAAAACCGCCCCCCAACCGGCCAGCAGCCCGCCTTACCCGCCACGCCCCTGGCCTGCCAGCGTGAACAGCAACGAGAAACCGCCAGGGAGCCGCAATGAAGACCCGGGTCATCCAAGACGACCCAGACGACGAGCCACCGCTCGCCCTCGAAGAAGCCCAGTGCGAGGAGCCCGACCCACCGCTTCCCCCCGGCGACCCAACGCCCTCCCAGTCCGCCCAGCCCACCGGGCAGCAGGCAGAAGCGGACGATCGTCCATCCGGGAGCGGCAAGACCTGAACATCTCCGGCTCAGGGCGGTTGTGACCTGAGACCAGACCCGGAAGGGGCCATGCCATGACACGCCCTCTGGCCGTCAGCTAGCCAACCGTCCGGCGGCACTCCTCGTGCGCCGGGATTCGGCTTGGAGCTCGGGTTGTGCGGCCAGGTGCACCAGGCCCGCAAGCGGTTGGCCGCCAGTACGCGGGTATCGCCGCTCAGGCGCTGTGTGCGCAAGCGCGCCGCCGACGCCGCGCACCTGGCCCTGGTCGCCGCGCTGCCCCGATGCGGTCACTGCGGTCACGCGATGCCAAGGCCGTAAGCGCGCCGACGCTCCCTCCTGCACCAGCGCCTGCAAGGCCAAGGCGGCGCGGCCCCGCGCCGCCGCCGGAGCCGGCCGATCAGGACGCCCAAGCGGTACGGCGGCACGTGCGTGCGCCGTGGTCATCGCCTTACGCGGCACGGAGGGGCCGCCTGGCTTCCCGGTGTGCCAGGTGGCCTGGGCATCATGACCGCATCGTCCACAGGCCGGCCCAGGTGAGGGCCAGCCCCAAGGGCACGCCCAAGGGAGGCTGTCCCATCAGGACGGCGACGGCCCCTGTGGCGATGACGGTGATGGCGATGGCCTTGGGCAGGGCACCGGCGCGCAGGCAGCTGGCGCCGAAGAGCACCCATCCGACCGCGAAGAGCACGTATGCCGAGCGTCCGCCGGCGAGCAGCACGCCCGAAGTTCCTTGCCCGAAGATCTGCGGCGCGGTCTGGGCGATCCATGGGCTGGCGAATCCCTCGAACCAGTAGTCTCCCGCCAGATGGACCGTGCCCAGCAGGACGGTGATCAGCGCGGTCACGCCGAACCAGCCCGCCCGCGCCGCCTGCCGCTGGTAGATCGCCACGGCGGCGACGACGAGCAGGGCCATCGCGATGAACTGGGCGATGGCGTTGCCGACGTAGAGCGGGTCGGCGAGGGTGGCCGCCCAGTCGCCGACGTCCAAGGTGGCGATCTGGACGAGTTGGGTGAGGACCAGCGCTAGGCCCGCGGCCAGTGTGAGCGGACCGGCCGCCCTCGCTAACGGCAGTGTCTGGCCGGTGGCGACAGCGGCGGCGACAGGCTCGGTTTGATTTGTCATTGCTCCTCCAAGTGAGCGACAAATCCACCGTCGCACCCGGTATCGCACACGATAAGCCGGGAAACCCCTTGATGCGGGGGCCGGTTTTCTGGTGGGCCGCGTCACCCGCCCGCCGGATCACCCAGTACCGAGGCCCTGGACGACGACCCCGCCGTCGTGCCGTGAGCCGTTCGCGCTGCTGCTCGGCGCGACGTCGTACCGGGATGGTCACGGGATTCTGGCCGGGGCGAGCACACGATCCCGAGGCGCCGCCGGTGCACAGGGAGTTCGGGGAGATCTACAGGCGGATCGGGATCAACGTGGTCTCGGACTCTCCCGCGTGGGTGCCGCAGTAACAGCGAGCCGCCTCGGGCGAAACACCGCTTCCAGGCCGGTTTCCGGCGTGTTCCCATGCTGCACCGCTACCTGCCCCCGGTCTGGCCTGCTGGCCGGGCTGGTGCGCGCAACTCGTCGCGCAGGTACGCCGGTCCGCAGCGTGCCTGGCGGTGAGATACCAGAAAACCGGCCCCGAACCGGCTAGAAGCCCGCCTTATCCCCTGCGTCCCGGTCTGCCAACGTGAGGAGCAACCCGCCAGGGAGGCCCGACGAAGATCGGGTCAAGACGAGCCAGCCCAGGAAGGGCTACGCCATGACTCACACCAACCAGGCCGTCAAGGCCGCCATCCGTTCGGCGGCGCTGCTCGCGGTGGTGATGTTCGGGGCCCAAGCTGGGTACGCGGCTCCCGCCATGATCAGCACATCCGTGAGCGCGGCGGTGCCGGTATTGAGCCTGCCCCGGCCCACCGGGCAACACCCCGTCGGCGTGCGATCGGATTCGGTCACGGACCCGGCGCGGATGGACGAGGAGACCGGCAGGCCCCGACGTCTGCCGGTGCGGATCTGGTACCCGGCCGTACACAGCGGGCCCGGCCCATCAGCGCCGTACGTGTCGCCGGCCATCCGCGCGTATCTGGAACGGAGCCTCAGCCTGCCGGCCGGGTTGCTGGACATCGACACCCACGCGTCACCGGATGTCCGCCCGCGCCGCGACATCGCCGGTATCGTCATCGTCCAGCACGGCGGCGGCCTGCTCGCGGCGTTCCAGACCGGGCAGGTGATCGACCTGGCCAGCCGCGGTTACGCGGTCGTCACCATGGACCACCCGCATGAGAGTCTCGTGGTGGAGGAACCCGACGGAAGGCTCATCTCCGGTACCGACCCAGAAACCCACCCCTTCCAGGAGCGGATCCTCGACGCCGCGACTGTGCTCGGCGCCTTGTCGCGGCTGGTGCCCGAGGCCGGCCGCCGTACCCCCATCGCGATGATCGGGCACTCCCGCGGCGGCGCCGCGGCGGCTGAAACGATGCTCCACCACCCGCAGATCGTCGCCGGCGTCGACCTGGACGGCAGCCCTCGCGGCGAGGTACTCCTGGCCGGGCTCGACCAGCCGTTCGGCCTCATGCTCAGCTCCCAGCAACCGTTGGAGGGCAACGCGCTGCTCGCCCAGTTCCTGGGAAACCTGCGCGGTCCGCACCCGGTTCGCGAGCTGGCGATCCTGCATTACGGCTACACCGACTGGGTGGTGTTCAACCCGCAGGCGACGCGAGCCGACCCCGCGACAGGTGCCCTGCTCGAAGGGTATTTCAGCACCGGCACCGCCGATGACCTGCGCGCCGGACACCGCGCGTTGGCCGCCCAGCGCACATTCGTGGCCCGGTTCACCCAGCACTACCTCGGCACCGCACGCACATCCGCACAGGGAGTAACCCCATGAACCGTCTCGACGCGGGCCGCCGGTCCGCCGTACGCACGCGACGAAATGCCCGACACCGCCTGACGGTGCTGCTGCTGGTCGCCGTCTCACTGGTGCTCGCGGGGGCGTTTCCGGCAGAGGCGGCGTCCGGATCGTCGCCACCGGGCCGAAACGACCGGCAGCTACAGGCCGCGCTCGACCGGGTCGTGGCCGCCGGCGCGCCCGGTGCGATCCTGCTCGACCGTCACGACGGGCGCACCACCCGGATGACCAGCGGCCTGGCCGACATGGCCACCGGCCGGCGAATGCGAGCCGGCGACCGCTTCCGCGCCGCGAGTCAGATGAAGTCGTTCACCGCCGCGGTCGTCCTCCAACTGGTTCAGGAGCGCCGCCTGGGCCTTGACGATGCGGTGGACGGCCTGCTACCAGGCGTGATACCGCACGGGTACGGCGCCGGCGTCACGGTGCGCCACCTGCTGCACAACAGCAGCGGCCTGTTCGACTTCGGCGACGACCCCCGGGTGCTCGAACCCTATTTCGCGGGTGACCTCGGCCACGTGTGGACGCCCCGGCAACTGATCGACATCGCCTTCGAGCATGCGCCGCTGTTCCCGCCGGGCGCTCGATACTCCTACTCCGACACCGGATACTTCCTCGCCGCGTACGTCGTCGAAGCCGTCACCGGGAACAGCTTCGACCACGAGTTGCGCCGGCGCATCATCAACCCGCTCGGCCTGCGCGACACCAGCCTGCCCACCGTGCCCGGCATCGCCGGCCGGCACGCACACGGCTACATCGTCGTGGGCGAACCGCCGGCCGACCTCGACATCACCTACCTGTATCCGTTCGCCTGGGCCGCGGGCGGTCTGACCACCACCGTGGACGACTCGGCGACGTTCTTCCGTGCTCTCTTCGACGGCCGGTTGCTCTCACCCGCCCTCATGGCCGAGATGAAGACGACCATCGAGGTCGACGACAGCGACCTGCCCAGCCGCTCCGGGCTCGGCGTACAGCGATGGACCCCGTGCGGCGTCGCCTGGGGCCACAGCGGCAACAGCCCCGGATACCTGATCTACACCTGGATCAGCCCAGACACCCGACACGAAACCGTCCTGATGATCAACGAGGATCCCCTGTCGCTGGAAGCCGCGGCGGGGACGGCCTACGTCGACCTGCTCAACCGCGCCTACTGCAGCCGCTGACAACTCGCCGTGGCGGGGGACCGCCTGCACTGCGCCAGTCGTCAACTGCTCTTCTTTGAGCAGCCGGGCCAGCATGAAGTCGGCGAGAGCACCGGCGCTCATGGGGCTTGATCCAAAGCCCCATGCGCCGTGCCATCCGACGGAGCATCCGCCAACAGCCGCCGTACCTGCTCGTGCGACATCCCCGCATGCTGACCGAGCCGACGCAACCCCCAACCTTCCCCCCGAGCGTCCGCCATCGCTGCCGTCGACGCCTCCGCGACCACGCCGTCCAGCATCACCCGCAACTCCGCGAGCCGCCACAACCTGATCGCCGGAGCCAACCCGACCAGCTCGGCACAGAACCGCTCAACATCCGACCGGATGAACGCCACACCCTCGAACTCCGCCATCCAGCAAGACTGACCTGGTCAACCGACCGGTGTTAACAAATGTGACAGTAACCCCGGTTCGCCGGACATTTCCTACTCGAGAGGGCCTGGGCACGATGGCGGATCCGGCGGAACTGGCGGCGGCGCCGGTGGCCATCGGGCTGCTGAAGAGGTCCTTCACCGCCGCCGAGCCGGCGGCCGAGGCCGAGGCCGAGCGGAACTGCACCGGCTGGAGCCGCAGTCATCTTGGGTTCCTGTCCTCATTTCAGCAGGTCAAAGAGATATGATCTTTACAGGCACGTAGGCGCGTAAGCCTGTCCGGGCAAGCGTTTCGACCGAAACGCCCGTAAGGGCTTCCTGGGCCCGCGTGGCGGCACAAGAAGGGCTGGAAGTACCGCCAGGCGCGCAACATGCTGGGCACCAGTCGCTGGAACGGCGCAGTTTAGGGCCGCCAAGAGGTCAACGACCAGCTCGGCAAGCAGTGCGGCAGGGTGGCCGCCAGGCAAGGGCGGCCGTCATCGGCCAGTAAAGTGATCACGATGACGGACACGCGGCTGACCACCCACCGAGACGTTTCCACGGCCATGGCCCGCTACGACGACCGGCAACTGGCCGAGTTGCTGGAGCGCGAGGCCGTGCCCCTCGGCACCGGCATCGGCGGGGCGTCCGCGCGGCTCGAGGTCGGCGGCACCTCGGTCTTCGTCAAACGCGTGCCCCTCACCGAGCCCGAACTGCGCCACCCGCAGTCGACGGCCGACCTGTTCGGGCTGCCGCCCTTCTGCCAGTACGGCATCGGCTCGCCCGGCTTCGGCGCCTGGCGCGAGCTGGCCGCGCACACGATGACCACCGAGTGGGTGCTGACCGGCCGGTTCCCCGGCTTCCCGCTGCTGTATCACTGGCGGGTGCTGCCCGACGCCGAGCCCGCCCCGCTGTACGGAGAGCTGGCCGACATCGATCGGGCGGTCACCTTCTGGGAGGGCGCGCCCGGCGTGCGCCGCCGCCTCGAAGCGCTGGCAGAGGCTCCAGCGAGCCTGACGCTCTTCCTGGAGTATTTCCCCTACAACCTGCACCAGTGGCTGGACGAGCGGGTGCGCGCGGGCGACGCCGACCGCGCCTGCGCCCTGGCGGACCAGGGGCTGCGTGAGGCCGTGTCCTTCATGAACGCGGGCGGTCTACTGCACTTCGACGCGCATTTCGAGAACGTCCTCACCGACGGGCGGCGCTTCTACCTGACCGATTTCGGGCAGGCCGTGTCGATCCGGTTCGACCTGTCAGAGGAGGAACAGGCCTTCTATCGCCGGCACCTCACCTTCGACCGCACCTACACACTGACGTACCTGGTGAACTGGCTGGCCGGCGCCTTCCACGGCGCCGACTGGCAGGGGCGGCGCGAACTGGTGAAGGAATGGGCGGCAGGCCAGCGGCCGGCCGGCGTGCCGGGCGGGGTCGCGGCCCTGCTGTCGCGGCACAGCCCGCTGGCCACCGTGCTGAACGACTTCTACCACGATCTGCAGAGTGAGAGCAGGAAGACGCCGTACCCGCTGGAGGAGATCCGTCAGGTTGCCGGACGGCACGCCTTGCCGCTGGAGTAAAGGTCACCCACCGCTTGGGGAGGTGCACGCCGATCAGGAAGGACGCTCTGCTCGGTGAGGCTCACTCGCCGCGATGGTCCTCGCCACAACGTCCAGGACCTTGACCTGGCCAACCGGCGCGCTCCCATCCGCGACGCCAGGTTCGACGGGGCCGCCGGCCTGGAGAGAGCTGAGCTGGACGGCGTGGGTGTGGCACCGGCCGAGGGCGTGACGCGGAGTTGGCCGCCGAGGTGGCGGGTGGAGGAAACGGCCGACGGGTGGCAGACGCTGCGCCTGGCGTCCGGCGCGGAGGGGACCGCCGCGGCCGGGTGCAGGCCGGTCCCGGAGCCGACCCCGGGGCCGGAGGGTTGACAGGCGCTGCTGATCGTTATCGCGCCGGGACTATCCCGCCATGCTCGACCGTAACTGTCGGGCGGGCGGAGTCATCGTGCCAGACCCGGAGACTGCCCCTTTCCGGCTTACTTGGGCTGTACCCGTACGAGGCGCCACCTACTGGATCCCAAGCGTCTCTGATCGGCTTGGCGATCCTGAGGAATCCCCAGGAACAGTGCACGGCGAAATGCCGGGCATGCGCCGATCGTCTTCGTGTCCTGGTGCCGGTGGACAAAGCCCCCGGCCCGCGTGGCACGTCCTTTCGGACGCCATCGGTCCAGCGTGCACGGCTATGGGACCGAGGAGGGTGCCCCGCGTCGCCTGGGCATGGGGCATGCTGATGTCAGAACGATACCATACGATCACCAAGAGTCACTCATGAAAGAAGGGGACCTTGGGCCCGCCTGAAGATCCGAACTCAGAACAGGCCCCAGTGTCATCAGCGTAGGGTGGCCAATGTGCCGAGGGGGTTGTCCAGGAGGTTGGCGAAGGCGAGTTCGGCAGCCCCGGCGAGCGTGGTGTCGTCACCAAGGGCCGTCACGGCCAGGCGGACACGTTCGCGCGACACCGGCAGGACATGCGCGTCGATCCGGGCGTGGACGCGTGGCGCGGCGCCCGGGTAGACATCGCGGAGCATCCCGCCGAAGACCACGAGCGCCGGGTTGAACAGGTTGATGAGGTTGACGACGCCGACGCCGAGCCAGTCGCCGATGCGGTCGAGGGCGTCCCGCGCTCGGGCGTCGCCGGTCCCGGCGAGGGCGACGACGGCCTGGACGCCGTCGCGTCCGACGAGTTCGTCGGACCGTCCCGCGTAGTCGAGCAGCGCCTCCTCCCCCACCTCGGCCTCCAGGCAGCCGCGCGACCCGCACAGGCAGGGCCGCCCGTCGAACGGGTTGACCAGCATGTGCCCGAGTTCGCAGCCGTAGCCTGCGTCGCCGTCCAGGAGTTTGCCGCCGACGATGATCCCGCCGCCGACGCCGACGTCCCCGTGCAGGTAGATGAGGTTGTCGACGTCGCATCCCGCGCCGCGCACGTGCTCGGCGATCGCACCCAGGTGCGCCTCGTTGCCCACCTCGATGGGAAGCCCGAGGCCGAGCCCGGCGGCGAGTTCCGCGCCGAACGCCTGGTCCACCCAGCCGAGGTGCGGTCCGTACCGGACCGTGCCGTCGGCGCGCCTGATCAACCCGCAATACGACGCGCCAACACCCACGCACAACGCGCCCGGACCGGCCCCGACGACCAGTTCGCGACCAAAGGTGGCGAGAACGCCGACGACGTCCTCCAGGTCGACCCCGGCGCGGGTGCGCACGGCCTCGCGGCGGTCGAGGACCCGGCCGCCGAGCCCGACACGGGCCGCGAGCAGCCGATCCACGGCGACGTCGAATGCGAGCCCATACACTGTCCCTCGCTCGGGCATGACGACGATGGACGGCCGCCCGGCACGGCCCCGCCCGGTGGGGACGCCCTCGCGGACGAGCCCAGCCGCGGCGAGTTCGGCGGTCAGGTCCATGATGGTGCTGCGGTTGAGGCCCATCCGGCGGCTGAGCGCGGCCCGTGAGACCGCCCCGTCCTTATGGACGCGCCGCAGCACCTCACTCAGGTTCCGCTGCCGCATCTGCTCCTGCGTCCGCACGCCCGCCGCCGATCTCGTCATCCCCGCCAGCCTAGACGTGTCTTCAAATGATCACAGCCAGAGCAGGAGGCAGGCCATGGTGACGACGGCAACGTAGGAAGTGGCGGTCTTGTCGTAACGGGTGGCCAGGCCGTGGAAGTGCCTGATCGAGCGGCCAGTGACCGTTCGAGCGCGACGGAGTAGTCCAGGTCGTTCATGGCCGGCGGGCTCTAAGCGGTGGCGGCGCTGTGGCGGGCCGCCGATCGGTGACCCGCCCGCGCCGCGCCGCCGGTCACGGTGTGGCCGTACCCCCGTCCACGCCGATCGCCGGGAGCGGCCGTGCCGCCCTGGTCGCCGCCCCCGCGTCAGGCCCGCACGCCGCCTCCAGCAGGTGGTTCCCGATCGCGAAGTCGATGGGGTGCGCGACAGGACTACCGTTCTCGTCGAGCTGCTGGTAGTTCCTCAGGTTGGTGCCGAAGGCGAACTGGTGGCCGCTGTCGGTGTTGGAGAACGCGAAGGTCTGCATGCCGGGGATGCTCCCGTCGTGCCCCCAGAACCTGCCGCACGGCAGGTCGAGGGGGAAGATCCCGAGACCGTAGTCGACCACGGCGCCCGAGAACGACCGGATGGGCACGGTCTTCTGCATCTCGGCGAGCAGAGTCGCGTCGAGCAGCTCGCCGCGCAGCAGCAGCCGGAAGAAGCGGTTGAGGTCCTCCATCGTCGAGGCGACCGCACCCGACGTCCAGGCCCAGGACATGTTGTAGACGCTGTAGTCCTTGGGCGGGTCGAAGTAGCCGAACAGCGCCTCGTACGCCTTGGAGCTCTGCCCAGGGAGGTACGGCGTACGCGGGAACGACGTGTGCCGCAGCCCGGCCTTCCGGAAGACGTGGTCGGTGATGTACCGCTCGGCACTCATGCCCGTCACCTTCTCCAGCAGCAGGCCGGCGATGACGAAGTTCGTGTTCGAGTACGCCCCGGGTGTCACCCCCGGCTGCCCGGTCGCGGGGGCGCCGAGCCCCGCCCGCGCCAGCTCCTCCGGCGGGAAGGCGCGGAAGCGGTTGGCGTCCAGGCTCTCGACCGTCGGGAAGAGCACCTCGGTGTGGTTGGCGATGTGGCTGGTGTGGTTGAGCAGCATGCGTACGGTGATCTGCTGCCCGCGCTCACCCGGGATCAGATCCGGCAGGTAGCGGCCGATGGGCGCGTCGAGCTCGATCGTGCCCTTGCCGACCTGCTGTAATACGGCCACGGCGACGAACGACTTGGTGATGCTCCCGGCCCGGTGCACCATCTCGGGCCGCATCGGGCGGCGGCTCTCGACGTCGGCGACGCCTGCGGCGCCCTTCCAGCTCCGCCCCCCGTCCACGACGTTCGAATAGATGCCGTACATGCCGGCCTCGTGCACGGCGTTCAGCGTCTGGCGCAGCCGCTGCCGGTCGAGGCCGCCGTCCTCAGCGGCGGCCACGGGTCCCGCCGCGAGCAGCGCGGCGGCCAGGGTCGCGGCTCCCAGCCGCGAGGCGAGCGTGCCGAATCGACGAATGGTCATGGCGCCCAGCATGAGCCCTCCGCTCGGCGGAGGTCAGTGCGCTGTGTCACAGGTCCCGCATGACAGAAGTCAGCTCTCGCACCAAGTCGGCGTGGCCGTCGTCGGCCAGGCCGGGCAAGGTGGGTGTTCCATACCGCCTGCCTTACCGCCTGGGCCGCTGGGCCGGCGCCTCCTGGAGGGTGCCACCTGAATACGGTGGCCGCGCGTCCGTCGCGTGATCCTGCCCCTGTTGACCAACCAGCCAACGCCGGCTCAGCCGATCTTTTTCCCGGTCGAGCAGCCACCCACCGACTCCGAATCGGGCCCAGAACGTCTTGACCTAAGTACGTGATGGCGGATCGTTATCACGTACATGAGCGATCACGGAGACGTGCCGAGTAGGCGTGCCGTTAAGAACCATGCGATGAGCCGCCAAATGGCGTCTGAGGTGGTACTTCTGTGCTTCCCACGCGTTCCCTGCCGGTTCCGAATGGCGGGTTCTTACCCGTGAGCGCCCCGAACGTTGAAGAGGAACCGCGCAGGATTGAACGGTAAGCCAGGGGGCTCTGATGCCTCATGGTGCCCCTCGGCGGGCGAAGGTCAGGCCGTCGGGACTGTACGGTCTTCGGTGTAACTCCTGATCAAGGAGAACGCACCTGATGAGTACTGTGATCCAGGCATCGACGGAGATCGACCTGGAGGAC